>NZ_CAKKLX010000113.1 GCF_918698155.1 Roseomonas sp. CECT 9278 | reverse complement strand
TCCGCCAGGCGCTGGCCGCCATACTGCACCACGCCATTGGCGCGGCCGTTGATGTCGTGGCCGATGGTGCCCATGAAGCGGTATTCGGCGGTCAGGGCCAGGCCCGGCACGCTGTCGATCGGCAGCGCCATGCCCAGGATGGCCTGGTAGGCGAAGGCGCCCTCGTTGCCACCGAAGGTCAGGCGGCCATTGGCGGTGCCGGAGTTCTGGCCGAACCCGACATCGTCATAGTCGTGCCACTGGTAGCCGGCGCCGACGCCGACATACGGGACCACCGGGCCGAGGCGGAAGTCGTACAGCGCGTTGAACATCACGCCGTAGCTGCTGGCCGTGCCGCCGGTGCGCGGCAGGCGGCCGATGCCCGAGGCCTTGATGGTGTCGACGTCGTTCGAGCGGTAGCTGCCCTCGAGTTCCAGGCGCAGGCCGTTGCCGAAGCCGTAGCCGACGCTGAGCACGCCGACATAGCCCCATTCGAACCCGACATCGACCGAACGGTTCGCGATCGTGTCCGAGCTGCCCATCAGGTAGTTGAAGCCGGCGCCGGCACCCACGTAGATGCCCTGCACCCGCGGATCCCAGCTCTGCGCCTGCGCGGTCGCGGCCATCGGCAGCGACAGCAGCGTCGC
>NZ_CAKKLX010000112.1 GCF_918698155.1 Roseomonas sp. CECT 9278 | reverse complement strand
GGCCCGATGCCGCAGACGCGCGAGCACATCCTGCTGGCGCGCCAGGTGGGCGTGCCGGCGCTGGTGGTGTTCCTGAACAAGTGCGACATGGCGGACCCCGACCTGCTGGAGCTGGTCGAGATGGAAGTGCGCGAGCTGCTGAGCAGCTACCAGTTCCCGGGCGACGACATCCCGATCATCAAGGGCTCGGCGCTGATGGCGCTCGAGGACAAGTCGCCGGAGCTGGGCGAGAACGCGATCATGGAGCTGATGGCGGCGGTGGATGCGTACATCCCGCAGCCGCAGCGCGAGGTCGACAAGCCGTTCCTGATGCCGGTCGAGGACGTGTTCTCGATCTCGGGCCGCGGCACGGTGGTGACGGGTCGCGTGGAGCGCGGCATCGTGAAGGTGGGTGAGGAAGTCGAGATCGTGGGCCTGAAGGCCACGGTGAAGACGACGGTCACGGGCGTTGAGATGTTCCGCAAGCTGCTGGACCAGGGCCAGGCGGGCGACAACATCGGTGCGCTGCTGCGTGGCACGAAGCGCGAGGATGTGGAGCGCGGGCAGGTGCTGGCCGCGCCGGGGTCGATCACGCCGCACACCAAGTTCAAGGCCGAGGCGTATGTGCTGACGAAGGAAGAAGGCGGCCGTCACACGCCGTTCTTCACGAACTACCGTCCGCAGTTCTACTTCCGCACGACGGACGTGACCGGCGTGGTCTCGCTGCCCGAGGGTGTCGAGATGGTGATGCCGGGCGACAACGTGTCGATGGATGTGGAGCTGATCGCGCCGATCGCGATGGACGAGGGGCTGCGCTTCGCCATCCGCGAGGGTGGGCGCACCGTCGGCGCCGGCGTCGTCGCGTCGATTTCGAAGTA
>NZ_CAKKLX010000111.1 GCF_918698155.1 Roseomonas sp. CECT 9278 | reverse complement strand
GGCCTTGTATCTTCCCCTTGCCGTCACGGCCTGAGACGGCGAGGCTGGAGGTGGACGGGAGCCCGCGCAGGCCTTGGGTGATCGAGCCCGCTCCAGAGCAAGGGACCCCGTCCATCGTCCCATCCGGGAACCCGAACGGTCGGCAGGGCCGCCGCAAATCGCTGGTGAGCCCGCATTTGCAAGGACGGGTGATGATGGATCAGCCAGCCTCCACCCCGGTCTTCGCCGGGATCGACGTCGCCAAGGACCGCCTCGATGTGCATCTGCGCCCATCGGGACAGACCTTCGCCGTGCCGCGCAATGGTGCCGGGATCGAGCACTTGCTCGGCCGTCTGCGCGACACCCCGCCCGCCCTGGTGGTGATGGAAGCCACCGGCGGCTTCGAACTCACCGTCGCCGCGGCCATCGCCGGCGCCGGCCTGCCGCTGGCGGTGGTCAACCCACGCCAGATCCGCGACTTCGCCCGCGCCACCGGACGGCTCGCCAAGACCGACCGCCTCGATGCCGAAGTCATCGCCCTGTTCGCCGAACGCATCCGCCCCGAGCCCCGCTCGGTCCCCGATGCCGATGCTCAGGCCCTGGCCGAACTGGTCGCCCGCCGCCGTCAGATCATCGAGATGATCGGCATGGAGCACAACCGCCGCCGCCAGGCCCGCGCCAGGCATGTCGTGCGCACCATCGAGGCCACGCTGCGCGTGCTCGAAGCGCAACTCACCCAGATCGACGACGACATCGACGGCGCCATCCGCGACACCCCCGCCTGGCGCGCCGCCGATGACCTGCTGCAATCGGTCCCCGGCATCGGCCCGGTCGCTTCGCGCACGCTGATCGCCGAGATGTCCGAACTCGGCCAGGTCGATCGCCGCGCCGCCGCCGCCCTGGTCGGCGTCGCCCCCTTCAATCGCGACAGCGGCCAATCGCGCGGCCATCGCGCCATCGCCGGCGGCCGCACCTCCGTGCGCAACACTTTGTTCATGGCAACCCTGTCCGCGGTCCGATGGAACCCCGTTCTCAGGGCACACTACCAACAGTTGCTTCAGCGCGGCCGCCCCAAGAAAGTCGCCCTCATCGCCTGCCTGCGCCGCCTGCTCACCATCCTCAACGCGATCATCAAGGCGCAACGTCCATGGCAAAACGCTTGACCCGCAAGACGGTCGCTCTGGACACCAATACCTGATCGGGG
>NZ_CAKKLX010000110.1 GCF_918698155.1 Roseomonas sp. CECT 9278 | reverse complement strand
GGTCGCGTCCCCAGTGGTGGTGTAGGACATCCAGAGCCTGGGGCGCGAAGCGAAGCCTGTGGCTGAGCGAAGCGGAGCGCCCCAGGCGGCCATCGCGGTGATCCCTGGCTAGGGTTGGGTTGCTGAGACCTGCAACCCCTGACCTTGGATCGACCACGATGACCGACGACAAGATCGCCCTGCGCGAGATGCTGGAAAAGGGCTCTGACGCCAGCTTCCTGCGCGAGATGATCGGCTTCGCCGCCCAGCGCCTGATGGAACTGGAAGTCGGCGATGTGACTGGCGCTGCCCATGGCGAACGCAGTCCGGACCGGCTGGTGCAGCGCAACGGCTACCGCGACCGCGACTGGCAGACCCGTGCGGGCACCGTCGAGTTGCGCATCCCCAAGCTGCGCAAGGGTAGCTACTTCCCCGCCTTCCTCGAGCCGCGCCGGACCGCCGAGAAGGCGCTGACGGCGGTGATCCAGGAGGCCTATGTCCAGGGCATCTCCACCCGCTCGGTGGACGACCTCGTCCGAGCCATGGGCATGGAGGGGATCAGCCGCAGCCAGGTCAGCCGCCTGTGCGCCGAGATCGACGATCGGGTGCGCGACTTCCTCGCCCGGCCGATCGAGGGCGACTGGCCCTATCTCTGGCTCGACGCCACCTACGTGAAGGTCCGCGAGGCCGGCCGCATCGTCCCCGTCGCCGTGACCATCGCGGTGGGTGTGAACGCCGACGGCCGGCGCGAGGTGCTCGGCATGGCCATCGGCAGTTCGGAGGCGGAACCCTTCTGGCTCGACTTCCTGCGCACCCTCCAGCGGCGCGGCCTGGCTGGCGTGAAGCTGGTCGTCTCCGACGCCCATGAGGGCTTGAAGGCGGCCGTGACGAAGGTGCTGCGCGCCACCTGGCAGCGCTGCCGCGTCCATTTCGCCCGCAATGCCTTGGCACACGCCGGCAAGGCGCAGCGGCGCATCGTCTCGGCCTGGATCGGCACCGCCTATGCCCAGGAGGATGCCGCGGCCGCGCACGCCCAGTGGCGCACCGTCGCCGACCAGCTGCGCCCCAAGGTGCCCAAGCTCGCCACCCTGATGGACGCAGCCGAGGAGGACGTGCTGGCCTACATGCACTTCCCCGCCGCGCACCGGACCAAACTGCACAGCACCAACCCGATCGAGCGGCTCAACGGCGAGATCAAGCGCCGCACCGATGTCGTCGGCATCTTTCCCAACGAGGCCGCCGTCATCCGCCTGGTCGGCGCCATTCTCCTCGAGCAGTCCGACGAATGGGCCACCCAGCGCGCCCGCTACATGACCCTGGAAACCATCGGCGCCGTCAGCGACACTCCCCATGTCAGCCTGTCCGCCGTGACAGCATGACACGGCGGCCCAACCCGCCAGCGATCATCGCTCCTACACCACGCGATGGGACACGACC
>NZ_CAKKLX010000109.1 GCF_918698155.1 Roseomonas sp. CECT 9278 | reverse complement strand
CCCCTGCGCCAGCCCCCGCGCCGGCGCCGGTCAGTGCCGCGCGCCCGGCCCCCGCGCCGGCCGCGCCGCAAGCCATCCCGGTCAGCGCGCCGGACCCCGCCACCGCCGCCGAGCGCGCGCTGCTGGAACAACTGCGCGCGCGGCGCACCGAGATCGAGGCCCGCGAGCAGGCGGTGGTCGCGCAGGAAATCGTGCTGCAGGCGACCGAGCGCCGCCTGGCGCGCCGCGTCGAGGAACTGGCGGCGCTGCAGCAGCGCCTGGAGGCGCTCGACCGCGCCCGCACCGACCGCGAGGAGGCCGGCTGGCGCGGCCTGGTGCGCACCTACGAGGCGATGCGCCCGCGCGACGCCGCGGCGATCTTCAACGACCTCGAGATGCCGGTGCTGGTCGAGATCATCGACCGCATGGGCGAACGCAAGGCCGCACCCGTGATCGGCGCCATGCGTGCCGAGCAGGCGCGGCTGGTGACGGCGGAACTGGTGCGCCACCGCGCGCGGCGTACCGCGGCGAATTGACCCACAGCACAGGAGGCACAGGGGCCGATGGACAAAAACATGAACGTTCTCATCGTGGACGACTATCGCACGATGCTGCGCATCATCCGCAACCTGTTGAAGCAGCTCGACTTCAACAATGTCGATGAGGCGACCGACGGGCAGGAGGCGCTGGCCAAGCTGCGCGCGGGCAATTTCGGGCTGGTGATCAGCGACTGGAACATGGCGCCGATGACGGGGCTCGACCTGCTGAAGGAAGTGCGGGCCGATGCGCGGCTGAAGAACATGCCCTTCATCATGATCACCGCCGAGAGCAAGACCGAGAACGTGGTCGCGGCCAAGCAGGCGGGCGTGTCGAACTACATCGTGAAGCCGTTCAACGCCGAGACGCTGAAGGAGAAGATCGAGAAGGTGATGGTCCATGCCTGACGGCAGCGCCCCCGACGACCGGATCGAGGCGGCGGTGCGCGCCGTGCTCGGCACCATGTCCGGCGACCTGACCGCCAAGGAGGCGACGCTGCTCGCCGAGCTGGAGGGCTTGGGCCGCACCATTGCGCGCGCCAAGGCCGAGATCGCCGCGCTGTCGGTGGACGACATCACCGGCGCGCACATCCCCTCGGCCACCGATGAGCTGGACGCCATCGTCGGCCACACCGCGCAGGCGACCAACGAGATCCTCGACTGCTGCGAGGTGCTCGAACGCCTGCAGGCGGACGTGCCCGAGGCCGCTGCGACCGCGCTGCAGGGCGCGGTGACCCGCATCTACGAGGCATGCTCCTTCCAGGACATCACCGGCCAGCGCATCGGCAAGGTGGTGAACGCGCTGAAGGCGATCGAATCGCGCGTCGAGGCGGCGGTGGCCAATGCCGCCGGCCGCGCGGCGCCGGCGCCCGAGCCGCCCGCGGCGGCGCGCACCGAGGGGCAGGAACTCGCGAATGGCCCGCAGCTTCCGGGCGGAGGCACCTCGCAGGCCGAGATCGACCGGCTGCTCGCGAGCTTCGACTGATGCTGCGCGTCGCGGCGGTGCTGCTGGTGCTGTTCGGCGCGCCGCTGGCCGCGCAGGAGGTGCCGCGCGTGCCGCTGCGCGCCGGCAGCCATGCCGATCACGGCCGGCTGGTCTTCGACTGGCCGTCGCGCGTGGGCTACACGGCGGACGCGCAGGACGGGCAGGTGGTGCTGCGCTTCGACGCGCCGGCATCGATCGACCTGGCCGCCGCGCGCCGCCCGCCGCGCAACGTGCTGGCGGTCGACCAGGCGGATGGCGCGGTGGTCGTGCGCCTGGCGCCCGGCGCGCGGACACGTCACTTCCGCCTGGGCAACCGCATCGTGCTCGACGTGATGGACGGCGGCGCGGAGGAGGCGTCGCCACGCGCTGCGGCGCCGCCCGCCGCGCCACGGCGCGCGGCCGCCGATGCCAGCGAGGACGCGCCGCCCCGCACCGCGCCGCCGACCGCGCAGCAA
>NZ_CAKKLX010000108.1 GCF_918698155.1 Roseomonas sp. CECT 9278 | reverse complement strand
CTTCGGCGCGGCGGCGGCCGCCTTCGGGGCCGCGGCCTTCGCGGCCGGGGCCTTGGCTGGCGCCGCGGCAGGCGCGGCCGCTGCCGCGGGCTTGGGCGGGGGGGCGGCGGACTTGCCGGCGGGGCGGCTCGCTGCCGACTTGGCCGCGACCGCCTGGGTCTTCGGCTTCGGCGCCGTGGCCGGCTTCGCCGCGACCTTCGGCTTGGCCACCGACTTCACGGCAGCGGTCTTGGGCTTCGCCGCAGCCTTCGGCTTGGCGGCGGGCTTCGCCTTGCTGGCCGGCTTCGGCTTGGCGGCGGAGCGGGTCGGGGTCTTGGCGGATTTCGCGATCGCCTTGGGGCGCGCCGGCGCCTTGGGCTTGGTGGCAGCCTTGCCCTTGGTGGCCGCGCGGGACTTGCTTTGCGCCTTGGCGCGGGCGGTAGCCTTCATGCAGGTATGCTCCCATTTCCGCCGCGTGGTCCTGCGGCGCCCACGACCGCCCCGCGGCCGGCGCAGAGGCCGAGCGACCATCGTCACGCATCACGCCCGGCCGGGGCCCACCCCGGCCATCTGCTTGAAACAATAGCAGAAAAATACCCGCCCGTCACCCCATGGGACAGCGGTGAAGCAGCGGTGACCGGGGGCGAGGCGTGTGGGTTGGCGGCGCCCGGCCGGAATGGCGGGCCGCCGGCGCGTCAGGGGGGCGCTGATGCGGCGCGATGTCGTCGCGCGCCTTCGGTCGGCGTCTGGGTCGTCGCGCGCCGTCGGCACGCGATCAAGCGGCGACGTGCCTCCGGCACGCGATCAACCGGCGACGTGCCTCCGGCCCGCGATCAAGCGGCGACGCGCCTCCGGCACGATACCTCCAACCACCAGCGGTTCCGGCGCCGCGCGGCCGGCACGCCCGGCCGCGGCCGTCAGCCGGGATTCGGGCTGAACAGGTCCTTCTTGCCCGGCTTGTCCTTCCACTCATCGGCATCGGCCGGCGCCTCGCCCTTGCGGGTGATGTTGGGCCATTGCGCGGCATAGGTGCGGTTCAGTTCCAGCCAGGCGGTGCCCTTGTCGTCGCTGTCGGGCACGATGGCCTCGGCGGGGCATTCCGGCTCGCAGACGCCGCAATCGATGCATTCATCCGGATGGATGACCAGCATGTTCTCGCCGACGTAGAAGCAGTCCACCGGACAGACCTCGACGCAGTCCATGTACTTGCACTTGATGCAGTTCTCGGTGACGACATAGGTCACGGGTGGTCGGCCCCCCGGGGCAGGACGTTGCGGCGCCTGCAAAATGGCGGGGCGGCGGCGGTCCCGCAAGCCACCCGCAGGACATGGCTCAGTCCCGCGCCATGCCCTCGGTCATGTCCTCGTACAGCGCGCGCGCCGCTTCGGGCGGGCCGCGCCGGGCGGCCAGGCCCAGAACGCGCCATACCGCGATGCGCCCGCGCTCGCCCTGGCCCTGGGCGATGGTCAGCACGTCGCCCGGGCGGACGCGGGCATGGGACTTGTCGGTCGGCTGGCGGTTGATGCGCACCGCGCCGGCCTCGACCAGGCGGGCGCAATCGGCGCGGGTCTTGCGCAACCGCGCGCACCACAGCCACAGGTCGATTCGCTGGGCGTCGCGGTCGGCCTGGTCCACGGCGCCGCGTCAGCGCCGGTCGTGGGCGCCGCCGGGGGACGACGCGCGCCATCCGGACGATGCCCGGCCCGGCGCCCGGTCCGAATCGCGGCGTCGCGGTGCGGGCCGGAGGGTCACGGCCGGCCCTCAGTCCTTCTTGAGCAGGTTGGCCAGCACCGCGAAGGGGCTGTCCGGACGCGGCATGGAGGGCAGGGAAGGCCGGTCCTCCCGCGGGCGGCGGGGGCCGCGGTCACGATCCCGGTCGCCCTGGTAGCCGCCGCCCTTGCCCTGGCGGTTCTGGTCGCGCGGCGGCCGGTTGTCGGGCCGGGGCGGGCGGGGGTCCTGGCGCGGCGGGCGCGGGGCCTCGGCACCTTCGGCCGGCGCGGCGCCCTCGGCCGCGGGCGCATCGGCCGGCGGCTGGTCGGGC
>NZ_CAKKLX010000107.1 GCF_918698155.1 Roseomonas sp. CECT 9278 | reverse complement strand
GGCTGGGCCGGCGGGGTGGCGGCGGGCGGGCTGGCCGGGGCGGTGGCGACGGTGCCCTGCCCGCCCGGCGTTTCGGCTGTCGCCGCGCCGGGCGATTCCGGGGGCGCGCCAGCAGCGGCGCCGGGCGCACCGGCCGCCGGCGGTCCTTCGGGGGGTGTTTCGGTGGCCTCGATGCCCGGCGCGACCCGCGCCGGCGGGCCGAGCTGGGCCAGCCAGGCGGCACTGCCGCCGGTGACCAGCGCCACCGCCGCCCAGAACAGCCCAAGCGCCCGCCAGCCCGGCACGCGCATCGGGCGGTCCGGGCTCAGCGCGCCGCGCGGCGCTGCGGGTTCGGCGCCGCGGCGATGCCGCGCAGCAGCTGGAGCGCCTGCTGGAGCTGGTGGTCGGTCTCCGGCCTGGTCGGGTCGAAGGCGGCGGCGCCCTCGGCCGGCTGGCGCTGCACGCGTTCGAGCAGCCCGGCGGGAAGGTTCAGCGGCGGCAACGGCGGGGCCGGCTGCTGGGCCTGCTGGCCGGCATTGTCGTTGCGCAGCGCGCGGCGCAGGTCGGCCTCGCGGTCGCGGCGCGCGGCGGCCTGCTGCGTCGCGTCCTCGCGCGTCGCCAGCACCTCGATGTCGGGCTCGATGCCGGTCGCCTGGATCGAACGCCCCGACGGCGTGTAGTAGCGCGCCGTGGTCAGGCGCATGGCGCCATTGCCCGGGATGGGCATGACGGTTTGCACGCTGCCCTTGCCGAAGGACTTCACGCCCATGACGACGGCGCGGCGGTGGTCCTGCAGCGCGCCGGCGACGATCTCGCTGGCGGAGGCCGAACCGGCATTGATCAGCACCACGATGGGCAGGCCCTGGGCGATGTCGCCCGCCCGCGCGTTCCAGCGCTGCGCGTCTTCCTGGCGGCGCGCGCGGGTGCTGACGATCTCCCCCTGTTCGAGGAAGTCGTCCGAGACCTGCACCGCCTGGTCGAGCAGCCCGCCCGGGTTGTTTCGCAGGTCGAGCACGATGCCCTTGAGGTTGGCGCCGGCCTGCTGGCGCAGCTGCTGCATCGCGCGGCGCAGCGCGGCCTCGGTCTGTTCGTTGAAGGACGACAGGCGGATATAGCCGATGTCACCGCCTTCCATGCGGAAGCGCACCACCTGCGGGCGGATGACGTCGCGCGTGATCGACAGTTCGATCGGCCGTTCCGCACCTTCGCGGCGGATGGTGATGCGGATGGCGGTGCCGCGTTCGCCGCGCATCTGCTCGACCGCTTCCTGGAGGCTGAGCCCCTGCACGGAATTGCCGTTGAGATGCGTGATGAGGTCGCCCGGCCGCACGCCCGCGCGCGCCGCCGGCGTCTCGTCGATCGGGGAGATGACCTTGATGTAGCCGCCTTCCTGCGACACCTCGATGCCGAGGCCGCCGAACTCGCCGCGCGTCTGCACCTGCATGTCGCGGTACATGCGCGGGTTCATGTAGGACGAATGCGGGTCGAGGCCCGAGAGCATGCCCTGGATGGCGTTCTCGATGGCGTCGCGGTCGTTCACGGGTTCCACGTATTCGGCGCGGATGCGTTCGAACACATCACCGAACAGGTTGAGCAGGCGGTAGGTTTCCGCCCGCCCGCCTTCCTGCGCGCCGGCACCCATGATGGGGCCGATGACGACGCCTGCGACGAAGGCGGCGCCGACAGCCGCGATGGTTCCGGTCCTGCGCCGCATCAGAGATCCTTCCTTCCGCACCGCCGCGGGACCCAGCCCCCGGCGCGAGTCCCAACAATACAGCGGATCACGGGCCGGCGTGCAGCCTCAATCCGCGCAGATACGCACCCGTTACCGTTCATCCGGCCCCGGGCCGCCCGCCGCCGAGCCAGGCGCGCGGGTCCACCGCCTGCCCGTCCCGCCGCAATTCGAGGTAGAGGCGCCCGCGCCCGCCCTCGCCCTCGGCCACCACGCCGACCGGTTCGCCGGCCAGCAGGCGCGCCCCGGTGGCCGCGTCCAGTCGGCCGAGCCCGGCCAGAACCACATGGTGGCCGTCGGTGCACTCGACAATCAGCAGCAGGCCATAACTTCGGAAAGGACCGCTGAACGCGGCGCGGCCGGGGCAGGGGCTGACCACGCGGGCGCCGGCCGCGGCCTGGATGGTCTGGCCGCGGGCGGGCCCGGCCTCGGCAGCGTCGCCATAGGCGCGGATGACGCGCCCGGCGACCGGGGCGATGCGCGCGGCGGCCG
>NZ_CAKKLX010000106.1 GCF_918698155.1 Roseomonas sp. CECT 9278 | reverse complement strand
ACTTCTTTGACACCATCGGCAACGACACGGTCGATGCCGGGGACGGCAACGACTACGTGTATTCCTATGCTGGCGTTGATTCGCTGGTCGGCGGTGCGGGCATCGACAGCGTCTCGATCGACCGCGATGACGCGACGGCGGGCCTCCGCTACACTGTCGACGGCGCGGACAACCTGTCGGGCAACGATGGCACCACCGCGGCCGGCTTTGAATCTTTCACGATCAGGACGGGCGCCGGCAACGACACGATCGGAGGCAGTGCTGGGGCCGACCAGTTCACCGGTAACGGCGGCAACGACAGCATCGGTGGCGGCGGTGGCGATGACTTCATCTATGGCGATGATGTGTCGGGGATCACGGTCGGCAACGACACGCTGACGGGCGGCGACGGCTACGACTACATTTATGGCGGCGACGGCAGCGACAGTCTCTCCGACTCTGCTGACGGTGGCAGCCTGTACGGCGATGGCGGCAACGACACCATCGTTGTCACGCTCGATGGCGCCAGCAACAACTACACCTACGTCTATGGCGGTCAGGGCAACGACAGCATCAGCGTGACTGGCCCAGGCACGGAATTCGTGGGTGTCGAGGGCGCCATCCTGCCCGCGATCATCTACGGCGACGAAGGCAACGACACCATTATCGGCAGCGATGCCGCTGATCCGTCCTATGGCGCGGACCTGATTTACGGCGGCGATGGCAATGACCGCCTGGTCGGCGGCCGTGGTGACGACAACATGGACGGCGGTGCCAACACCGACACCGCTGACTACTCCGCCGAGACCGCAGCAGTCACGGTCGCGCTCGACGGCAGCGGCAACGGGACCGGCATCAGCACGGTGGCCGGGACGGACGCCCTGCTCTCCATCGAGAACGTGGTCGGCGGCGCCGGCAATGATTCCATCGTCAGCACCGCGGGCAGCATCGCCAACCGCTTCGAAGGCGGGGCGGGCAACGACACCCTGTCGGGCGGCAACGGCAACGACACGCTGGTGGGCGGGGTGGGAGATGACAGCCTGCTGGGTGGCAGCAACACCGACCATGCGGACTACAGCGCGGATACGGCGGGCGTCACGGTCATGCTCAACGCCAGCGGCAACGGCAGCGCGACGGGCAGCGGCATCGGCAACGACAGCCTGACTGGCATCGAGAACGTGTTCGGCGGCTCCGGCGCCGATTCCATCGCGAGCACCGCGGGCACCTCCGTGAACCGCTTCGAAGGCGGTGCGGGCAACGATACGCTGGCCGGCTCCGGCGGCAATGACAGCCTGTTCGGCGGGGCCGACATCGATACCGCCGACTACAGCAGCGACACCGCGGGCGTGACGGTCGCGCTGATAGGCGGTGGCAGCGGCAGCAGCAGCGGCCTCGACGCCGGTGCAGACACCCTCACCAGCATCGAGAACCTGGTTGGCGGCACGGGTGCGGATTCGCTGTTCAGTTCCGGAGCAACCGACGCGAACCGCTTCGTCGGTGGCGCCGCCAACGACACGCTGACGGGCGGCGGCGGCAACGACACGCTTGTCGGCGGCACGGGCAATGACAGCCTGATCGGCGGCGCGGACACCGACACGGCGGACTATGCGGGCGACACCGCGGGCGTCACGGTCACGCTCGATTCCAGCGGCAACGGCGCCGGCGGCGGCACGGCCGCGGGCGGGGACAGCCTGACTGGCATTGAGAACGTCATCGGTGGGTCGGGTGACGATTCGATCACCGGCGCGATCGGCGGCGGCGCGAACCTCTTCGACGGCGGCATCGGCGCGGACACCCTGACCGGTGGCGGCGGCAACGACACGCTGGTCGGCGGCACGGGCCTCGACTGGGCCTCCTACGCCGGGTTGGGCGGGGTCACGGTGTCGATCGATGCGCTGGGCAACGGGAGCTCGTCTGGTGGCGGTGGCATCGACAGCTTGTCGGGCATCGAGAACATCCTGGGCGGCGACGGCGCCGATTCGATCCTGGGCGGTTCGGGCGCGAACATCCTGCTGGGTGGCGCGGGCGCCGACACCATCGTGGGTGGTGGCGGTGCCGACAGCATCCTGGGCGGCCTGGGCAATGACAGCCTGGTGGGCGGTGCTGGCAGCGAGACGCTGGATGGTGGCGAGGACGCCGACACGATCATCGGCTCGGCGGGCAATGACACGCTGATCGGCGGGTCTGGCACGGACGTGCTGGGCTATGCGGGCGAGACGGCGGCGGTGACGGTGAACCTCGCGACGAACAGCGCGACGGGCACGGGCATCGGCACGGACAGCGTGACCGGCTTCGAGGTGGTGAACACCGGTACTGGCGACGACCAGGTGACCGGCACGGGCGGGGCGGAGACGATCACCGCCGGCGCGGGCGCCGACACCATCGTGGGTGGTGGCGGTGCCGACAGCATCCTGGGCGGCCTGGGCAATGACAGCCTGGTGGGCGGTGCTGGCAGCGAGACGCTGGATGGTGGCGAGGACGCCGAC
>NZ_CAKKLX010000105.1 GCF_918698155.1 Roseomonas sp. CECT 9278 | reverse complement strand
GGCCAGAGTGCCGCTGGTGATCCTTGGTTTATCGGTGCGTGTTCCTGGTGGTGTTGTGGATGCGGTTGGGTACTGGGGAGTGTTGCGGTCTGGTGTGGATGTGACGAGCGAGGTGCCGGAGTACCGGTGGGGTGTGGAGCGGCCTGGGGTGGTGGGTTCTGGTGCAGGGGAGGGGTTGGTCCGGACGCTGCGCGGAGGGTGGCTGGGTCGTGTGGAAGGGTTTGATGCGGCGTTCTGGGGCATCAGCCCGCGGGAGGCGGCGGGGATGGATCCGCAGCAGCGGCTGCTGCTGGAATGCGCGTGGGAGGCGCTGGAGGATGCGGGGCTTGCGGCGGAGCGGCTGAGGGGCCGGCGGGTTGGAGTGTATGTTGGCATCTGCGCGTCGGACTACGCGCAGATGGTGGCGTCGGGGGGGCTGGGAGGGATCGACGCGTATCATGCGTCGGGCACGCAGCATTCGGTGGCGTCGGGGCGGATAGCGTATGCGCTGGGGCTGCGGGGTGGTGCGGTGTCGGTGGACACGGCGTGCTCGTCGTCGCTGGTGGCGCTGCATCTGGCGTCGCGGGCGTTGCGGAACGGCGAGTGCGACCTGGCGATCGTGGGTGGTGTGAACCTGATCCTGACGCCGCTGCATTCGGTGGGGTTCTCGCGGGCGGGGATGCTGTCGGCGGATGGTCGGTGCAAGGCGTTTTCGTCGGGTGCGGACGGGTATGGCCGTGCGGAAGGCTGCGCGGTGGTGGTGCTGGGGCGGCAGGGCGAGGTGCCGGCGGGGCGTGCCTGGGCGGTGCTGCGGGGCAGTGCGGTGGGGCAGGATGGTGCGTCGGGCGGGCTGACGGTGCCGAACGGTCCGGCGCAGGCGGAGGTGATCCGGGCGGCGCTGGCGGATGCGGGCGCGGATGCGGGGTCGGTGGGCTACATCGAGGCGCATGGCACGGGCACGGCGCTGGGCGACCCGATCGAGGCGGGTGCGCTGGCGACGGTGTTCGGGGCGGGGCCGGGGGCGGGTGTGCCGATCGGCTCGGCCAAGGCGAACCTGGGTCATGCGGAGGGTGCGGCGGGGCTGCTGGGCGTGGTCAAGGCGGTGCTGATGCGCCACCACGGGGAGGTGCCGCCGCATCCGTATGCGGGCACGCCGAGCGAGCATGTGGACTGGGCGGGCAGCGGGCTGCGGCTGCCGGCGGAGGTGGAGCCGCTGGGGGCGGAGGCGCTGGTTGGTGTGAGTTCCTTTGGGTTCTCGGGGACGAATGCGCATGCGGTGATCGGCCCGGCGCCGGCGGGGCTGGGGCGGGTGCCGGAGGCGGTGCTGGCGGCCCATGGGGCGCGCCAGGGGGCGGCGAAGCGTCCGGGCGTGTACGTGGTCTCGGCGCGCAGCGAGGTGTCGCTGGCGGGGCTGTCGGAGGCAAGCGCGCAGCGGCTGTCGGTGCTGGGTGCGGCGGATGCGGCGGCGGGTGGCGCGGGGTGCTGGCTGGCGGCGTGCGGGACGTCGGTGCGGGGGCGGGCGGCGCTGGTGCATCGGCGGGCGGTGGTGGCGCGCGATGGGCTGGCGGCGGCGGCGGTGCTGCGCGGGCAGGCGCGCGAGGATGCATGGGGCGTGGCCGCGGTGGCGCAGGACGGGCCGGGGCTGGTCTGGCTGTTCACTGGGCAGGGTGCGCTGCGGCCTGGCGCGGGGCTGGGGCTGGTGGCGGCGGAACCGGCATTCGCGAGGGCGTGGCGGGAGGTGTGCGCGGCCTTCGCGCCGTATCTGCCGGCGGGGACGCCGGGGCTGGAGGCGGTGCTGCACGGGCCGGATGCGGCGCGGTGGCTGGAGCGTGCGTCGCTGGCGCAGCCGGCGCATGTGGGGCTGGGCGTGGCGCTGGCGCGGCTGTGGCGTGGGCGGGGCGTGGTGCCGTTGGTGGTGCTGGGGCATTCGCTGGGCGAATACGTGGCGGCGCATGTGGCGGGCGTGCTGGATCTGGATGGTCTGGCGCGGCTGGTGGCGGGGCGTGGTGCGCTGTGCGAGGGGCTGGCGCCGGGCGGCATGGCGGCGACGACGGCGGGTGCTGAGGAGGTGGAGGCGGTGCTGGCGGGGCTGCCGGGAGTGCTGGCGGGGCAGGCGTCGGTGGCGGCGGACCATGGTGTCGCGGGCAGCACGGTGGCGGGGAGCGAGGCGGCGCTGGGTGCGCTGTGCGATGCGCTGCTGGCGCGCGGTCATGCGAGCGAGCGGCTGGCGGGCGGGCAGGGGTATCACTCGCCGCTGGTGGAGCCGGCGATGGCGGGGCTGGCGGCGTTGGCGCGGGGTGTGGCGCACCGGGCGGCGGAGGTGGCGCTGGTGTCGAGCTGGAGCGGTGCGGTGGTGGGGGCGGGGTCTGACCCGACGGCGTATGACTGGGGGGAGCATTGGGCGGGGCACCTGCGGGGTCGGGTGCGGTATGCGCAGGCGCTGGCGGCGGCGGTGCGCTGGGCCGGGGGCGCGGGCGGTGGGCAGGGTGCGCAGGCGGCATCGGCAGCGGGCATTGCCGCGGCAGCGCCGGCGGC
>NZ_CAKKLX010000104.1 GCF_918698155.1 Roseomonas sp. CECT 9278 | reverse complement strand
GTGGCGGCGCGGGCGCGCGCGGGCCCTCGGTGCGGCCGGGCTTCGTGGCGGGGCGGCGGGGCGGGCGTGGCTCATCGCGCGGCGTCGGCGCGGGAGCGTCCCCGGCGGGGCGTCGGGGCTTGCGGCCGCCCGGGGGCGGGGCGCCCTTGGGGCGGTTCGGTGTGCGGCCATCGGGCCGCCGCGGGGGGCGTGGCATGGGCGCATCCTGCGTCTCGCGGGGCATCTGTCCAGCCTGCGTCCGGCAACCAAGGCGCGTGGCCGGCGTTCCAACCCCTGCGGGCGACCCAGGCGCGCCGCCTTCGGGCCGGCGCGAGGGCGTCCCGCGCACACCGCGCCGGGGTGCCGGCGCCGAAACAAAGGGTTTGGTCATGGCAAAATCGGACAAGCAGGCGCGCGCGGGCGCCGCCCGGGTGGTCGGCGCGGAGACCGGCGCGGCCGGCGAACTGCACCAGACCGCCAGCGCCCCCGACCAGCGCATCACGACGAATCATGGCGTGCCGGTCAGCGACAACCAGAACTCGCTGAAGGCCGGCGCGCGCGGGCCGACGCTGCTGGAAGACTTCGTGCTGCGGGAGAAGATCCAGCACTTCGACCACGAGCGCATTCCCGAGCGCATCGTCCATGCGCGCGGGTCGGCCGCGCATGGCTATTTCGAGCTGACCGACAGCCTGGCGGACGTCACCACCGCGCGCATCCTGACCGAGGTCGGCCAGCGCACCGAGGTCTTCGTGCGCTTCTCGACCGTCGCGGGCGGCGCGGGGTCGGTGGACACGCCACGTGACGTGCGTGGCTTCGCGGTGAAATTCTACACCACCGAGGGCAACTGGGACCTGGTCGGCAACAACATCCCGGTCTTCTTCATCCAGGACGCCATCAAGTTCCCCGACCTGGTGCATGCGGTGAAGATGGAGGCCGATCGCGGCTACCCGCAGGCCGCCAGCGCGCACGACACCTTCTGGGATTTCGTGGGCCTGATGCCGGAATCGATGCACATGATCATGTGGGCGATGTCCGATCGCACCATCCCGCGATCGCTGCGCATGATCGAGGGCTTCGGCGTGCACAGCTTCCGGCTGATCGGCGCCGAGGGCCGCGCCACCTTCGTGAAGTTCCATTGGCGCCCGAAGCTCGGCACCCAGTCCACCTGCTGGGACGAGGCGGTGAAGATCGCCGGCGCCGATCCCGACTACCACCGCCGCGACCTGTACGAATCGATCGCCGCCGGCGACTTCCCGGAATGGACCCTGGCGGTGCAGCTGCTGACGCAGGAGGAAGCGGACGCGCTGCCCTTCGACATCCTGGACGCGACCAAGCTGATCCCGGAGGAGACGCACCCGCTGCGCGTGATCGGGCGCATGGTGCTGGATCGCAACCCGGACAATTTCTTCGCCGAGACCGAGCAGGTGGCCTTCCTGCCGTCCAACCTGCCGCCGGGCATCGATGTGTCGGAGGACCCGCTGTTGCAGGGGCGGCTGTTCTCCTACCAGGACACGCAGCTCTCCCGCCTGGGCACGGTGAATTTCCACCAGATCCCGATCAACCGCGCCAAGGGGTGCCCCTTCCAGAACTTCCAGCGCGACGGGCAGGTGCAGACCCAGGTCTTCCAGGGCCGCGCCAACTACGAGCCCAACAGCCTGGCGGAAGCGGGCGAGGACGGCGGCCCGCGCGAGGACCCCAAGGGCGGCTTCCGCAGCTTCCGCGCCCCTGTCGAGCACGCCAAGGCGCGGCTGCGCGCCGAGAGCTTCGCCGACCACTACAGCCAGGCGCGGCTGTTCTACCGCTCGCAATCCGAGGTCGAGCAGGCGCATCTTGCCAGCGCCCTGGTCTTCGAATTGTCGAAGGTCACGCTGGAGCATGTCCGCACCCGCGTGCTGGCGAACCTGGTCAACGTGAACCCGGCGCTGGCCGCGCGCGTCGCGGATGGGCTGAACGCCCCGCTGCCCAAGGCCAGCCCCCCGGCGGCGCCGGTGCTGGACATGGAGCCATCCGCCGCGCTGCGGATCATCGGCAAGTATCCCGAGACGCTGGAGGGCCGCGCGATCGGCGTGCTGGTGACCGACGGCGCGGATGGCGCGGTGGTCGATGCCGTGGTGGCGGCCGCCCAGGCGGCGGGGGCCTCGGCGAAGATCGTCGCGCCGCGGATCGGCGGCGTGAAGCTCAAGGGCAACCGGCTGCTGAAGGCTGATGGGCAGCTCGCCGGGACGCCCTCGGTGCTGTTCGACGCGGTGGCGTTGGTGGTCTCGGCCAAGGGCGTGGAATCGCTGCTGGCCGAGGCCGCGGCGGTCGACTTCGTGGCGGCCGCCTTCGCCCACCTGAAGGCGATCGGCTTCACGGCGGCGGCGCGCCCGCTGCTGGACAAGGCCAATGTGCGCGACGACGAGCGGATCGTCGCGATCGACGAGGCGGATGACGCCTTCATCCGCCTGGCCGCCGGGCGCCAGTGGGACCGCGAGCCGGGCCTGCGCATGCTGGCCTGACGGCAGGCGCGGCGGCGGGGCAGGGCCCGGCGCCGCGCCGATCGTTGACAGCGCGCGTCCCATGCGGTTAACCCCGCGCGCTTCCGCCGGCCATCAAAAGCCAAGCGGCTGCGGAGGGGTGCCCGAGTGGCTAAAGGGGGCGGACTGTAAATCCGCTGGCGTACGCCTACGTTGGTTCGAATCCAACCCCCTCCATACCGCCGCCCGGGGCCTCCATATGCCGGGCGCGGGGCTGGGTTTTGGCAGGTCAGCGCCTCGCGGCGCGGGTGTAGCTCAATGGTAGAGCCCCAGCCTTCCAAGCTGGTTGTGCGGGTTCGATTCCCGTCACCCGCTCCAGCGAAGCGTGGATTGGGTTTCCGGGCGTCGTCGCAGCGGCGGCGTCCCCTGGTTGGCAGACATCGTTCGGAACGAGGACGCGGGACACCATGGCGAAGGCGAAATTCGAGCGTAACAAGCCGCATGTGAACATCGGCACGATCGGGCATGTGGACCATGGCAAGACGTCGCTGACGGCGGCGATCACCAAGGTTCTGGCCAAGGCGGGTGGTGCG
>NZ_CAKKLX010000103.1 GCF_918698155.1 Roseomonas sp. CECT 9278 | reverse complement strand
CAAGGGACAGCCGCCATCCCGCTGCCCCTGCCGGCCAGCGCCCAGCAGCCGCAGCCGGTGCCGGCCGCGGTGCCGCCGCCGCCGCACGCGCCGCGCCCGATGGAGTTCCCGCTGATCGCCGCCGCGCTCGGCCGGGCCGCCGCGCCGGATGCCGCAGCGGCGCCGGCGCCGACGCTCGCCTTCCTCGGCCTGCGCGCCGCGCAGGGGCGCTGACCGGCATGGCCCTGATCTGTGTCGCCTCGCCCAAGGGCGGTGTCGGCAAAACCTCCCTCGTCGCCGCCCTGAGCGACGCGCTGCGCCGCACCGGCCGGCGCGTCATCGCCATCGACTGCGACCCGCAGAACGCGCTGCGGCTGCACCTGGGCCTGCCGCTGCACGATACCGCCGGCTTCCTCGCACGCATCGCCGAACGCCCGGATTGGCGCAGCGCGCTGCGCGCCACGCCCGCCGGGCCCGAATTGCTGCCGCATGGGGAGACCGACCTGCGCGGCGCGCTGGCCGCCGCCGCCGCCCTCGCCGCCGACCCGGACCTGCTGGGCGCGCCGATCCGCGCCATGTTGGCCGACCCGTCCGTGCTGGTGCTGGCGGATACGCCGCCCGGGGCCTCCGGCGCGCTGCAGGCGCTGGCGCCGCAGGCCGCGATGCTGCTGGTAGTGCTGCTGGCCGATGCCGCCAGCACCGCCCTGCTGCCCGACATCGAAAGCGGGCGCTTCCTCGGCGGCGGCACGCTGGGCAGCCTGACCGGGCCGCGCCTGCGCATCGTGCTCAACCAGGTCGACCGCCATTCGCGGCTGTCGCTCGCCGCGGCGGAGGGGCTTGCGGGGCATCTCGGCCCCCGGCTGGTCGGCGCCGTGGCGCGCGACGACGCGGTGGCCGAGGCCCTGGCCTGCCAGCGCCCGGTGGTCACCCATGCGCCCTCCAGCCCCGCCGCGCGCGATGTGGCCGACCTTGCCGCCACCATCCTGCGCGACCTGCCGCCGCCGGCGCCCGCCGCGGCGGCGCCGATCGCCTCGCCCCTGTTCCCGTGGATGCGGACATGACCGGCACGCTGATCCTGCGCACGGCCTTCGTACTGGTCGGGCTGGTCGTCGCCTGGGCGGTGATGGTCGCGCCGCTCGCGGCCGAGGACCAGGCGCTGCTGGCGATCGGGGGCATCGTCGCCTTCCTGGTGCTGAACCGCTTCAAGTCGCGGCAGGTGACCATCCTGCTCGCGGTGATCTCCTGCCTGGTGTCGCTGCGCTACATCCATTGGCGCATCGCCGACACCGTCGAGCCCGAAGGCTTCTGGCAGGGCTTCTTCATGGTCGGGCTGGTGCTGGCGGAACTCTATGCCGTCATGGCGCTGCTGCTGGGCTACCTGCAGACGCTCTGGCCGCTCGACCGCAAGCCGGTGCCGCTGCCCGACGACCCGTCCACCTGGCCGAGCGTGGACGTCTATATCCCGACCTACAACGAGGACCTGGAGCTGGTGCGCTCCACCGTGCTGGCGGCGCTGACCATGGACTGGCCGGCCGACAAGCTGCGCGTATGGATCCTGGATGACGGCCGCCGCCCCGAATTCCGCGACTTCGCCGAACAATGCGGCGCCGGCTACATCATCCGCCCCGACAACAAGGGGGCCAAGGCCGGCAACCTGAACCACGCGATGAAGCACACCGAGGGCGAATACATCGCCATCTTCGACTGCGACCACGCGCCGACGCGCGCCTTCCTGCAGATGACGATGGGCTGGATGCTGCGCGACCCGAAGCTCGGCATGCTGCAGACGCCGCATCATTTCTATTCGCTCGACCCGTTCGAGAGGAACCTTTCGAACGGCCGCGACGTGCCCAATGAAGGCCTGATGTTCTACGGCCTGGTGCAGCCGGGCAACGACCTGTGGAACGCGACCTTCTTCTGCGGCTCCTGCGCGGTGCTGCGGCGTAGCGCCATCGAACAGGCCGGCGGCGTGCCGACCGAGACGGTGACCGAGGATTGCCACGCCTCGCTGAAGATGCAGCGGCTGGGCTGGAACACGGCGTATCTGCGCGTGCCGCTGGCCGCGGGCCTGGCCACCGACCGGCTGATGATCCACATCGGCCAGCGCATGCGCTGGGCGCGCGGCATGCTACAGATCCTGCGGATCGACAATCCGCTGACCGGGCGCGGGCTGAACCTGTGGCAGCGGCTTTGCTACTTCAGCGCGATGTTCCACTTCATGTTCGCCATCCCGCGCGTGGTGTTCCTCACCGCGCCGCTGGCCTTCCTGCTGCTGGGGCACAGCGTCATCGCGGCCTCGCCGCTCGCGATCATCGCCTATGCCGGGCCGCACATCTTCCACGCGGTCGCCACCGGGTCGCGCGTGGCGGGCGGCGTGCGGCATTCCTTCTGGTCGGAAATCTACGAGACCGTGCTCGCGCTGTGGCTGGTGCCGGTGACGCTCGCGACGCTGCTCGACCCGCGCAAGGGAAAGTTCAACGTGACCGAGAAAGGCGGGCTGCTGCCCGACGGCTATTTCGACTACCGCGCGGTGTGGCCGAGCCTGGTGCTCGGGGTGCTGCTCGCGCTGGGCGTCGGCGCCGGCATCCACGGCGTCGCGACCAACCCCTGGGGCAGCATCGAGGGCCAGGCCTTCTTGCTGAACGGCATCTGGGCGCTGCTGTGCCTGGTGCCGGTGCTGGCCTCGGTCGCCGCGGGGCGCGAACGGCGGCAGTTGCGCGCGCGCGCACGCATCGAGGTCGCGCTGCCCGCCGTGCTGGTGCTGCCTGACGGGCGGCGCGTGGATGCCCGCACGCACGACCTTTCGCTGGGCGGCGCCGGGCTGGTCGTGGCCCGCATGCCGGAGCTTCCCGAGAACACCGAGCTGCGGGTCGAGATGCCGATGGGCGAGGAGACCATCGTCATCGCCGCGAGCTTCCTGCGCATCGTCGGCGACGAGGTGCAGCTCGCCTTCCTGGCCCGCACCATCGCGGAGGAGACCGCCGTGGTGCGCGCCGTGTTCGGCCGCGCCGATGCCTGGCTCGCCTGGGACCAGCATCGCCCCGACCGCCCGCTGCGCTCGCTGCTGGAAGTGGTGGCGACGGTGGGCGCGGTCTTCACCGGCCGGTCGCAATTGTCCTTCGCCTGGTGGCGCGCGCGGCGCGCACGCCGCGATTCGGTGCGCGCGCCGGTCGCGCCCGTCGCCGTCGAACGGCGGTCGGAAGTGCTGGCGCCGCGCATCGGCGGCGCGCTGCTGGCGCTGCTGCTGTCCGCGACGCCGGCGCTGGCGCAACGCCCGGCCGCGCCGCGCCCGCCGCCCGCCGCCCGTCTCTTATACACAGC
>NZ_CAKKLX010000102.1 GCF_918698155.1 Roseomonas sp. CECT 9278 | reverse complement strand
GGGCTGGGCGGCGGGCCGGGGCGTGGCCGCGGGCCCCGGGCGGGCGGGTGGCGTGGCCCGCGCGAGCTCGGGCTTGAAGTCGCGGTGTTTCGGCGCGCGGCGCGGCGCAGCGGCGGGCGCCGGGGGCTGGCCGGCCGGGCGGGGGGCGGTCGGGCTGGTCATGCCGGCACATCCTGCCGGGTGAAGGTCAAGAACAGGTGAACCGGGCCGTCACGCCATGCGGGGCAGGCGTTGGCCCGGCAGCAGGTCGTAGGGCGCCCGCCAGCCCGGCAGTGCCGCGATGCGCCCCAGCCAGGCGTGGATCGCCGGGTGCGTCGCCGCCAGGTCGTAGCCGCTTTCGTCGGGCGGGAAGGACAGGTAGGCGCACAGCGACAGGTCGGCCACGGTCGGCCGGTCGCCGATGATGAAGGGCCGCTGCGCCACTTCGTTCGCGAGGATGCCGAGGTAGTCATCCAGCCGGGCGCGCAGGAAGTCCTGCACCCGTTCGTCCGGCGCGCGGGTGAAGGCGCGGCGGAAGCGGTAGGTCGCCATGGTCGCGGTCAGCTTGTGGTTGTCCCAGAACAGCCAGCGCAGCAGCTCGAAGTGCTCGCGGTCGTTCGTACCACCCAGGCGGCCGTGGCGTTCGGCCAGGCGCAGCAGGATCGGCGCGGTCTGGGTCAGGCGCTCACCATCCTCCTCCAGCACCGGGATCTCGCCCATCGGGTTGACCTGCGCGCGCCATTGCGCCGTGCGCGTCACGCCGGCGCCGAAATCGGTCCAGACGGGTTCGAAGGGCTGGCCACACAGGGTCAGCATCAAGGCCAGCTTGTAGCTGTTCCCGGATTCCGGGAAGTAGTGCAGGCGGTAGCGTGTCTGGCTCATGCGCCCGAGGGTAGGGCGGGCGTCGGTCGCAAGGCTATACCCAGCGCCGCACCCGCCCCCGATAGGCGTCGTAGGCCGGCCCGAAGCGCGTCGCGAGGTAGGCTTCCTCCTTCGCGACCACCAGCCGGTCCAGCACCAGGTGCGACGCCGCCAGCGCGATCCACGCCCACAGGTCCCCCCAGCGCAGCGCGAAGCCCGCCACCGCCAGCAGGAAGCCCAGGTAGATCGGGTTGCGGCTGAAGCGGAACGGCCCGGCCTCCACCATCGCGGCGTCCGGCTTGTCGGGGCGCGGGTCCACGCCCGCCCGCACCATCACCGCCACCGCCCAGCCGATCAGCGCCAGCGCGCCGAAGATGACCAGCGCCCCCAGGCCCGGCAGCGGCGGGCCGATCGGTACCGGCACGGCCTGCCGCAGCAGCCAGGCCACCGCCAGCAGCCCCGCCACCATCACCGGCGGCGGAATGCGCACGCCCGGGCCGTGGTCGGGGGGGCTCATGCTTCCTGCCGCGACGGCAGGGCCATCCAGGCGGGGATGCGGGGCGCGAGGGCCGCGCCGGCCGCCGCGAAGGGCGCACGGTCCAGCGCATCGATCCGCAGCAGCGCCAGCCCCAGCGTGTCGATGCCCGAGCGCATCTCGCCGACCTCCAGCCCCGCCGCGTCGGTCACCGGCGTGCCGCGCGGCGGCAGCGGGCCGGTCACCTCGACCGGCACCAGCCGGCGCTTGAGCAGGCCGCGGTAGCGCGTGCGCGCGGTCAGCTCCTGCCCCATGTAGCAGCCCTTCGACCAGGACACGCCGTGCAGCTCGTCGAAGCCGGCTTCCAGCAGCACCGATTTCTCGCTGTCCATGTCCTTCGACCCATCGGGCAGGCCGAGCGCCAGGCGATGGCTGTCATACGCCGCCTCCGATGAATCCGCGGCGAGCACCGTGCGCGAAAGCACGCGCCAGCCGGCGCCGGGCAGGCGCGGATCGGCCGCCACGATGCCCTCCGCATCCGGCGGCGCGCCCCAGGCCGCATGCACGCGCCAATCCGCCGAGGCGTCGCGCAGCTCCACCTTCGATCGCAGCCGGAACCGCGACAGCCGCTGCACCAGGCCCGGCACCTGCGCCGCCTCGGCATCGAGCAGCAGCGCATCGCCCTGCGCGACGACGAAGAAATCCGCCAGCCACTTGCCCTGCGGCGTCAGCAGCGCGGCCCAGGCGGCCTGGCCGGGCGCCAGCGCCGCCACGTCATTGGAGACAAGGCCTTGCAGGAAGGCGACCCGGTCGGGACCGGCCACCTCCAGCACGCCGCGGTCGGGGAGAAGGGCAAGGCTCATGCCCAACAGGTGTGCCGGCGGAGGGCGCGACGCAACCTCCTTCCTGCGCGTCGCTGACGGAAGCGGCCGGTCCGAGGCCCGCCCGATCCGCCGTGATCCAGCCGTTCGGGCGCCCCGCGCGCGCAACCTCCCCCCCGCTGGCGGGGCGTGTTAGAGCCGCGCCGTGCGTGTCCTGTTCATCACATCGACCCGAATCGGCGACGCCGTGCTGTCCACCGGGCTGCTCGACCACCTGATGCGCGCCCACCCCGCGGCGCGCTTCACCATCGCCTGCGGCCGCGTCGCCGAAGGGGTGTTTGCCCGCATGCCCCAGCTCGACCGGCTGATCCCGATCGACAAGAAGCCCCATGGCCGGCACTGGCTGGGGCTCTGGGCGCAGGTGGCCCTGACCCGCTGGGACCTGGTGGTGGATCTGCGCGGGTCGGCCATCGCCTGGCTGCTGCCGGCGCGCCGGCGCGCCGTGATGCGCGGCGGGCGGCGCCCCGGCCATCGCCTGCTGCACCTGGCGCAGACGCTGGGGATCAGCCCCGCGCCGCGCCCCGTCGCCTGGTTCGGCGCCGCCGAAGCCGCACGCGCCGCCACCCTGCTGCCACCCGGCCCGCCCGTGCTGGCGCTCGGCCCCACCGCCAACTGGGTCCGCAAGGTCTGGCCGGCCGACCGGTTCCTGGCCCTTGCCGGGCTGCTGACCGGGCCCGGCGGGGCGCTGGAAGGCGCGCGCATCGCCGTGCTCGGCGGCCCCGGCGCGCAGGAACGCGCCATGGCGCAGCCCGTGCTCGACGCGCTGCCCGGCGCGATCGACCTGGTGGGCCGGCTGGACCTGCCGGAAGCCGCCGCCGTGCTGGCCCGCTGCGCGCTGTTCGTCGGCAATGATTCGGGGCTGATGCACCTGTCCGCCGCCACTGGCTGCGCCACCATCGGCCTGTTCGGCCCGACGCCGGCCTCGGAATACGCGCCCATCGGCGCACGCGCGCTGGCCGTCCTCGCCAAAGGGCCCGCCGGCGCCGCGCCCATGGGCGCACTGACGGCCAAGCATGTGGCAGAGCAAGCCGCCGCGCTGCTGGCGCGACCCGAGGCGGTGGCGGCGTGAGGGCGGGGCGCGCTGCCGGAGAGGGGCTTTGCCCCCCTCCGGACCTCCCCCCACCAGGGGGCTACGGCCCCCTGGACCGCGGATTTTTATTCGGAGAGTTTGGGGAGGGGCATGGCGTGACCGGCGCGTCGGTGGCACTGACGATGCCCTTCCCCAAACTCTCCGATCAAGTCGAGGGTTCCAAGGGCCTTAAGCCCTTGGA
>NZ_CAKKLX010000101.1 GCF_918698155.1 Roseomonas sp. CECT 9278 | reverse complement strand
ATGACCCTGGAAACCATCGGCGCCGTCAGCGACACTCCCCATGTCAGCCTGTCCGCCGTGACAGCATGACACGGCGGCCCAACCCGCCAGCGATCATCGCTCCTACACCACGCGATGGGACACGACCAGCGCTGCCAGATCATCCGCACTCATCAGGGGCATTCGACCCGCGTCAAGCATCGACTTCCGGTGCGCAGATGCACCTTCGATGAGCTCGGGCAGCGCCGCATTCAGCGCCTCGACAGCCTTGTTGGCGGCGGCGAGCTTCATCGCCCGCGCACCTCCATCCTGCTGCCTGATCCCACTCTCAACGGTGACACGAACCAAATTGAGGGCGCTGACCAAAGTCCCGAGCGCCGAAGTGGTTGGGTCGGGATTTTGCCAGTTGGGCGCAGCCTGCTTGAACCAGGCAACGACCTCCTCTGGTGTGATCACATCTCCTTGGGCAGCCAGGGTTCGCGCCTCTGGTGGCGCGACTATCGACCAAGCTGGTATGCCGGCGGCGTTACGTGCAAAGACGATGATGCGTTTCAGCGCGGGCCGGGTCTGGGGCAATGTCACCTCGGTATTCCGATCAATATCTGGCCGATTGCACTGCGTCCTCGAAGTGGGCGCCGCGGATCTGTCGACGCTATGTCGCGTTCACGTTGGCAGCCGCCTTACTATGACTGATGCTGAGCATTCGTGAAAAGGTTCGACCGGCTTATGTTTGCCGGCTTTCCATTGTGCAGCGGGAAGCGAATCCGTTTGTTGAACATTCAACGCGCGCCGAACGAGATGCGCGCCGCGCGTTGGTTGTCGGACTACACTTTACGAAAACGGAATGCTAGACTCCCGAACAGGATAGAAGTCATCATGAATTCTGTTTTCGATCGTTATTTGCGCGGCGAGGAACGGCAGCAATGGGGCAGTCATGGGACGGAACCACGCAAGAAGGTCGGGACGCACTCGATATCGCCGAACGATTCTATCGTGCCGTCTCCGATCCCGAAGCCTGGACCGATGCTTGCGCGAACGTGAGTGCCAGATTCGGCGGTTCAACAGCCATGCTTTTCGTGGACCGGCACGACGGCATCTTGCCGATCGCGTTCCCCGGGTTTTCCGATCTCGCGCTGCGACTCTACGGGGAACATTTTCACCGTGTTGACCCTTGGGCCCGCGTCGCACGCCGGCTCAGGCCGCAAAAGAACGAACTGAGCTGCTTCATTGGCCATGAGCACGTTCCCGTGGCTGAATTTGAGGAAACCGAAGTTTGGCAGGATCTGTCCCGGCCACATATCGGCGCGTTCCATCTGCTCGGATCGAGCTTCAACCTGGGGGACGGTTCGCACGTTCTGATGGGCTTGCACCGCACGCGCGACCGCGAACCTTACGCCAAGCATGACGTATCGCGACTTCGCCCGCTGCTTCCTCATCTTCGCAACGCGCTGTTCCTGACGCAGCGCCTGCAAGAGACGGAAAGCCTTGCCAATGCTGGGCTTGCGGCTCTGGAGCATCTTGCATCCGGCATCGCGATCGTCGATCGCGCCCGGGAGGTCGTTTACGTGAATGCAGCCATGGAGCGTCTGGCCGGTTCGGGGGCCTTGCGTCTTCGTCCGGATACGGCGCTAGACCGGCCGAGCAGTAGGTCCCAGCTGTCGCTCACGAATTTGGCTGACCAGGCCCGGTTCGTCGGCTTGGTCGAGGAGGCAGCGCAACTTGGTGCCGGCGGTGCCATTCAGTTGCGCTTCGCCGAGAGCGACCAGCGACTGATCCTGCTTGCGATGCCGCTGCCGCGCGCACTGTCGCCGCGTCCGTTGTCCGTCGGACCGCTCGATACCGGTAGGGTGCTCGTGATTGTCCGCGATCACGCGCGTCCGGTCGCCCTTCGCAATGATGTCTTGAAGGCGCTCTTTGGTTTGACGGATGCGGAAATCGCCGTTGCAAAGGCGCTGCTCGGCGGGCGGCAGGCGGAGACCATCGCCGCGGAGCGTGGGGTATCGCTTCCCACCATTCGAACGCAGGTCCGCCACATCCTCGAGAAAGCCGGTGTGAGAAGCCTGCGCGAGCTCGAAGCGCTGCTCGCGGCGCCCTGATCAGGTGCGCCGCCTTAGGTCCTGGACTCCATACGTGTCCACAGCCAGATGGCCGCGGGAGCGACGGTGCTGAGGTAGGTTCGAGCGAGCTTGTCAAAGCGCGTGGTGAGGCGGCGATGATCGTTGCCCCTGCCCACAAAAATGCCTTCGTTGGTGAGCAGAGCCTTCTCGCCATTCGCCCGGATGCCGGGCGGGTTGCGAAGGCTGGTGCGCGCGGGTGCCAGCCTTATGCTGCGCGGCTCGCTCGTGGCGGATAACCTCGCGGCGCTGGTGGGTCGGATCCCGGGTGCCCTGGCGCCATCAGGCCCATGCTCCGGCGCGGGCATGGACATGTTCCGGCTGCTGGGACGCCGGAGGTCCAATGATCCGCGGCTGCTGGCCGGTATGCTCGGGGTCACGCAGACCGAGGCCGAGGTGGCGGCCGCGCTGAGCGGTGCGCGCAGCGTGCAGTCAGTCGCCGCGGATCGCGGCGTGTCGGTCGCCACGGTGCGGACCCAGGTGCGGCGGCTGATCGACAAGCTCGGGTTCGCGAACCTGGGGCAGCTTAAGGCGCTACTGGCCTCGCTGCCCGAACTGCCAGGCGGGACGGTCGCCTGACCCGGGCCGCGACGGGTCCGGCGGCGCGTCGAAACTTCATCCGGCATCATCACAACTGATGATGCGGGCGCAGTTAACCTTCATTCACACTTGCGTCATTCCAAAGCTATCGAGCGTCCCGTGGCATGTCTGCCGCGGTGCACCTGACCGACGGACGCAACCGTGCCGCCTGCCGCTGCCCTTGCCGCGAACCTGGCCGCCGCCCGGACCGGGCGTGTGTGCCAGTGCCGTCTGGCACTGGGCGGCCGGCTTGCCTTGACCTGACAGCCTTTCCCCGGAGAAGCCTTCGATGTCCTGGACCAGTGCTGCGACCGGCGAAACCACTCCTGGCGCGACCGAGGAGAGCGATGTCTTCGCTGGCTTCGACAGCATCGGGGATGTTGCGGACGGGCTTGGCGGGGATGATGTCCTGCGTGGAAACGACGGCGCCGACACGCTGGAGGGCGGTATCGGCTACGACCAGGTTAACGGCGGCGAGGGTGCCGACAGCATCACGGACAGTGCCGATGGCGGCTTCTTCGCCGGCGATGGTGGCGACGACACCATCGCGGTGACGCTGGGCGGCGTGACGGAGAGCTTCTTCGGCCGCGTGCAGATCACCGGTGGCGAGGGCGACGACCGGATCATCGCGAGCGGCACCGGCGTGGAGTATACGCCGGACCCGTCCTACCGCTTCGGCGCGTCGATCACGGGCGATGCCGGCAACGACACCATCGTGGGGTCGGATGCAGCGACGGGGCTCGGCTTCGACGGTGACCAGCTCAACGGCGGCGAGGGCAATGACAGCATCCTCGGCGGCGCCGGGGATGACCAGATCAATGCGGACAACTTCTTTGACACCATCGGCAACGACACGGTCGATGCCGGGGACGGCAACGACTACGTGTATTCCTATGCTGGCGTTGATTCGCTGGTCGGCGGTGCGGGCATCGACAGCGTCTCGATCGACCGCGACGACGCCACGGCGGGCCTTGGCTACACGGTGAACGGTGCGGGCGGGTTGACCGGCACGGACGGCACCAGCGCGGCAGGCTTCGAATCCTTCACCATCCGCACGGGCGCCGGCAACGACACCCTCGACGGTACCCCCAGCGGCGCGGGCTCCGTCTTTTTCGTCGGCAATGGTGGCAACGACCGCATCACGACGGGCGCAGGCGACGATGTCGTCTACGGCGACGATCAGAGTTTCACCGCCTCCGGCAACGACACCATCGCCACTGGCGCCGGCAATGACCAGGTTCGCGGCGGCGAGGGTGCCGACAGCATCACGGACAGTGCCGATGGCGGCTTCTTCGCCGGCGATGGTGGCGACGACACCATCGCGGTGACGCTGGGCGGCGTGACGGAGAGCTTCTTCGGCCGCGTGCAG
>NZ_CAKKLX010000100.1 GCF_918698155.1 Roseomonas sp. CECT 9278 | reverse complement strand
GCCCTCAAACGCCGGGCGCGGCCGTCCGGCCGCTTGGCTTGCGCGCCATGCACTGGTGCGCTGGACGCGGCAGTCGGTTTGGGCGCGGTCGCGCTGTGCGCTCCCGGATCGCGTGGGGCGCGATCCGCATCGTGGCGCGCAAGACAGTGAGCCGGGCGCCGGCCCCATCGGATCGCGCAGCGATCCGCGAGCGCGAATGCGCGACCGCGCCCAGGCCGACAGCGGCGCAAAGCGCGACAGCCCAGGGCGCGCAAGCCAAGCGGCCGGATGGCCGCGCCCGGCGTTTGAGGGCACGAAAAACTCTTCGCGCCCGGCGTTTGAGGGCACACAAAGACTCACGCGCGGTCTCCACGCGGATCGAGCACCGCCAGCAGCCGCTTCGCCGCGCGGTGGCGCAGCGCGGCGCCGATCGCCAGCGCGCCGAAGCTGCCCAGCACCAGCGCGTAGGATACCGAGATGTGCCACCAATGCAGCGTCATGCAGGCACCGCGTCCTCGCGCCGCGCGCGGGCCAGTTGCAGCGCGCGCACGCGGCGTTCCATCACGGCCGCGCGGGTGCGCGCCAGAACCACCGCGCCGAACAGCAGGGAAAACCCCAGCGCGCAGACCAGCAGCGGATACAGAATGTCCACATGCATCCCCGGCGCGTTCAGCCGCGTGACCGAGGCCGGCTGGTGCAGCGTGTTCCACCAATCGACGCTGAACTTCACGATCGGCACGTTGACGGCGCCCACCAGCGCCAGGATGGCGCCGGCGCGGGCACCGCGCTCGGCGTCGTCGAAGGCGCGCACCAGCGCGGCGTGGCCCAGCCACAGGAAGAACAGCACCAGCACGCTGGTCAGCCGTGCATCCCACACCCACCAGGTGCCCCACATCGGCTTGCCCCAGAGGCTGCCGGTGGCCAGGCACAGCGCGGTGGCGGCGGCGCCGACGGGCGACAGCTCGCGCGCCGCCAGGTCGGCCAGCGGATGCCGCCAGATCAGCGACATCACCGACAGCACCGCCAAGCCCGTGTACCCGCCCATCGCCAGCCAGGCCATCGGCACATGGACGTACATGATCCGCACGGTCTCGCCCTGCTGCCAGTCGGCCGGCGAGAACACCAGGCCCCAGGCCAGGCCGATGCCGAGCACGACCAGCGCCGCCGCCCAGAGCCATGGCATGAGTTTCCCGGTCGTCCGCAGGAAGCGGCCGGGGTTGGCGAAACGATGGAGGTTCCGCGCGCCCGCTGCGCGCGGGGCGTCGGTGGCTCCGGTGCCGGCAGTCAGGCGTCCATCCACGCTGACACATTAAGGGAAGCCCGGCGGATGTTCAAGCCGCGCGGCCGGCTTCGTTACGTGCTGTCACGTTCCGGGCCGCACCGGCGCGGCCAGGCCGCCCGCGCGCCGGGGAAGGGGGGCGGGACCCTGCCTCGGCCGCGCCCGGCCCGTATTGTCGCGGCGGCCGGCCGGGGCTACCTCGCTGACGCGCAGGGGGGGCCAGACATGCTGTTCGCCGTGACCATCGAGGACAAGCCGGGCATGGCCGCCACGCGCCGCGCCGTGCGCGCCGCCCACCTGGATTGGCTGGAACGCCATCGCGCGATGCTGGTCATCGCCGGCCCGATCATGGATGCACAGGGCAATTCGATCGGCTCGGTGCGCGTGATCGACGCACCCGACCGCGCGGCGGTGGATGCGCTGACCGAGGGCGACCCCTTCGCCCAGGCCGGCTGCTTCGCGCGGGTGTCGGTCAACCCCTATCGCATCGTCTACAAGGATGGGGCGCTCGCCGAATGACCGGATCCGGCACCAAGCGGCCTGCCAAGGGCAGGCCGGTAGCGCCAGGCGCGACCGCGCCCAACCCGCCATCCGCCCCCGGCGCCGCAGGGCGTGGCACGAAGGCAAGGCCGGCGGATGCCGGCCGCCCGCCGGCAGAGGGCACGCAAACGCGGCGCCCGCCGTCTGAGGCCACGCAGACGCGGCGCCCGCCGTCCGCGGGCACGCAAAACTTCTGGCTGGTGAAGTCCGAGCCCGACGCCTTCTCCTGGGACCAGCAGGTGGCGAACGGCATCGAGCCCTGGACCGGCGTGCGCAACCACATGGCCAAGGCCAACCTGATGGCGATGAAGAAGGGCGACCGCGCCTTCTTCTACCATTCGAACATCGGCAAGGAGATCGTCGGCGTGGTCGAGGTGGTCCGCGAGGCCTATCCCGATCCTTCCGCGGATGCCGGCGCGCCCTGGGTCTGCGTCGACATGAAGGCGGTCGGCCCGGTGCCGAGGCCGGTCACGCTGGCGGCGATCAAGGCCGAGCCGTCGCTCGAGGGCATCGCGCTGGTGCGGATGTCGCGCCTGTCGGTCATGCCCATCTCGCCCGGGCACTGGAAGGTCCTGTCGAAGATGGGCGGATGGCAGGGCACGTGAGCGCGCCGGCGACCGAGCGCGTGCTCTGCGCGCTCACCGACATCCCGGATGGGCAGTCGAAGGGCTTCCCGGCCGCGCCGGGGGCCTTCATCGGGCTGTTCGCGATCCGGCGCGGCGATCGCGTCTGGGTCTATGTGAATTCCTGCCCGCATATCGGCGTGCCGCTGGACCCGGTGCCGGACCGCTTCCTGGACCGCAAGGGGGAACACGTGATCTGCTCGACCCATGGCGCGCGCTTCCGGGTCGAGGACGGGTTCTGCACGACCGGCCCGTGCCAGGGCGATTCACTTGAGGCCGTGCCGCACCGCATCGACGACCAGGGCCGCGTGCTGGTGGCGCAGGATGCGGGGCTGTAGCGGCCCCGCACCCCACCCCCGTCAGAAGCCGCGCTTGGCGGCGACCGCCTTGCCGATCGCGACACCCAGCGCCACGCCGCCCAGCGGGCCGAGCTCGGCGGGGTTGGCCGGCGTGCCATGCACCGGCGCCGCCGCCGTGCCCTTGCAGATGCCATCCATGCGCCAGTGCACGCCCAGATAGACGCGGCTGACCGAGTTCTCGACGATCGCGTCCCACAGGCACTTGTAGTGGCGCGTCACCAGCCGGCGCGGCTGGCCGGTGCGCGGTTCGATGTTGCGGCCGTTGTATTCGTCCGAGGTGAAGCTGAAGGCGATGCTGTCGGGGTCGTTGTCGCCATAGGCCAGGCCCTCGTGCTGCTTCACGAAGCGCCGCAGCACCCAGAAGCAGGCCGCGCCGAAGGTGGCATGGCCGGACGGATAGGCCGGGAAGTCCGGCGTGGTGCCCACCGTCGTGCCATTCGTGTCGGGCTTGCCGAGCGGCGTCCAGGTCGGGTCGCGCGGCGTGGTGGGGCGGCTGCGGTCGGCCTCGCGGATGCCCAGCACCGGGCGCCACAGCATGTGGGCCGGGCTGTACTTGTAGTACCAGGCCTGGATGCCGGCATCGCCCATCGCCACCGCCGCCGCCGACAGCACCTGCAGGAAGGACGAGGCCGAATAGGGCGTGACGCCCGGCGCGTGCATGCGCGCATCGAGCACCGCCAGCGCCACCTGCATGTACAGCCGCGGCGGCGTGCCGATCTGCTGCGGGCCGTCATAGCCCCAGAAGATGCCGACCTCCTCCTGGTCGGCGGTGCGCTTGACGGAATGCAGCCCGCCGAGGTCCCGGGCATCCCTGAATTCGTCGTCGTAGAAGGCGCCGGGCGCATAGGCGCTGGGCATGCCGGGCGGTTCGGTCGGGCCACCGGCGCTGCCCGGCGGGGGCATCAGCGGCTGGCGCGGCACCAGGAAGGGCGTCGCCCGGCCCCAATCCACGCCGGCATAGCCCTGGCCGGGCGAGAGCGGGTCCGGGCCGTGGTCGTAGGGCCCCCAGGAGACATAGGGCGTCGGGTTGGCCAGCAGCGCGGCATCGGTGGGCGGCGGCTTCGGGGCCTCGGCCGGCGGGCAGCAATCGAGCGGCGGGTTGCGCCAGGCCAGGATCTCGTTCGCGATCGCCTGGCCATAGGCGGCATGCGCGGGGTCGGCGGGCCAGCAGTCGATGTAGTCGCGCCACTGTTCGTGCAGCAGGTGCTCCTGCTTCGGATACAGCGCGCGCAGCATCATCATCGCCGCCGCCGCCGCCGCGGTATCCGCCGCCGCGAGGCCCGCCCCGGCCGGCACCGGGGTGGATGTCGGCTCGTGATACGGGTCGCCGATGCCGGTGATGCGCGCATGGGCGTCGTGCATCGCCATCATCGCCATGGCCAGCGCGCGGGCGCTGGCGAAGGGGCCGCGCTGGTCGCCGGCCGGCCCGACGATGGCGTTGGTGTGGTCGCGGCGATTCGCCTCGACGATCGCATCGACCCAGAAGCGTGCCTGCGCGAGTGGATTGCCAGCCATGTGACGGTCTCCCTTGGTTGGTGTCCGCCATTCGTCGCACAATCGGAACGGTTGTGCGGTGACCCGCGATACAGCCGCGGATCGGTGCCGCCCCGGATTTGCCATGCCTGCCGCGCGGCCGCCGCGATCGCCTTGAAAGGACCCCGCCGCCGCCGCGGCGCGAACGCGACGGCACGGTCAACTCCTTCCTGCGTCCGGACCACCAAAGACCGGGCCAACACAGGAGAACCTGATGCGCCAGATGTCCCGCACCGCCTTCCTCGCCACCGGCCTGATGCTCGTCGCCGGGGCCGGCTTCGCCCAGGGCACCGCGCCCGCGACCGGCGGCGCGGCCGCGCCCGTGCCGGCCCAGGCCGCCCGCCCCGCGACCCCCGCGCCGCAGGCCGCGACCACCCCGGC
>NZ_CAKKLX010000099.1 GCF_918698155.1 Roseomonas sp. CECT 9278 | reverse complement strand
CGCCGCGCCCTGCCGTCGCCACGGCGCCCCGGCCTGGCCGCGGCGATGCGCGGCGGCACGCGCCGCCCAACGATGGCACCACGCGCTGCGGCGGCAGGCGCCGCGCGGCGCGCCGCGATGCAGGCTCGGCGCCGTCGTCACCACCCCAGCACCTCGGCCAGGTGCGCCCGCATCCGCGCGCCCGCGCACCCATCCCACAGCGGGATCGCCGCCGCGCGGCCCGGCGGGTGGCGCATGGCCTCGGCCAGCTGCGCCGGCGTCACCAGCTGGTTGCCGCCGGCCGCCAGCGTGGCCGGGCGTTCTGTCGAGGGCCGCAGCGTCAGGCAGGGCAGGCCAAGCGCCGCCGCTTCCTCCTGCACGCCGCCGCTGTCGGTCGCGACCAGCCGCGCATGGGCCATCAGCGCCAGGAAATCGAGGTAGCGCAGCGGCGGCATCATGCGCACCCCACGCGGCGGCACCAGGCCGAAGCGTTCCATCCGCGCCCGCGTGCGCGGATGCAGCGGCCAGGCGAGCGGCATCGCGACCGCCGCCGCCTCCACCGCCGCGATCAGCGCGCGCAGCACCGGCGCCTGGTCCACATTGGCCGGGCGGTGCAGCGTCACGATGCCGTAGGCGCCCGGCGACAGGCCCTCGGGCAAGGGCCGCGCGCGCGCCGCGGGCAGGTGCCGCAGCAGGCTGTCCACCATGGCATTGCCGACCGCGCAGACGCCGCCATGGCCGGCCGCGCGCAGCCGCGCCGCGGTCGCCTCGTCCGGCGCCCAGAGGATGTCGCTGATCGCATCCAGCGCGCGGCGGTTGATCTCCTCGGGCATGTCGGCATCGTCGCAGCGCAGCCCGGCCTCCAGATGCGCCACCGGGATGCCCAGCTTGCGCGCCGCGAGCCCCGCCGCCAGCGCGCCGTCGACATCGCCCGCCACCACCACCAGCGCGGGACGGTCGCGCTGCCAGGCGGCCTCGCAGGCCATCATGGTGCGGCCGGTCAGCTCGGCATGGGTGCCGCCGCTCACGCCAAGCGCGATGGCGGGCGCGGGCAACGCCAGGTCCTCCAGCAGGTCACCGAACATCGCCGCGTCGTGGTGCTGGCCGGTGTGCAGCAGGATGGGCGCGCAGATCGGCGGCGCCTCGGCCAGCGCGTGCCACAGCGCCGCCAGCTTGGGCAGGTTCGGCCGCGCGGCCGCGACCATGTGCAGCGCCGGCAGCATCAGCGCGGGTCCGCGCGGCGCGGGGCGATCTTGGCCGGCGCCGGCCAGGCCCGGGGCGCCTCGCCCGGCTGCGGTGAGGCCGGCCGGCGACGCGGCGCGGGCGGTCCGGCGGCCTCGACCACCGCGCAGAAGCGTTCCGCCAGCAGCCGTCGGTCCCAGGTGGTCACCGCCTGGCGCCGCGCCGCCGTGCCCATGCGCGCGCGCAGCGCGGGATCGCCGGCCAGCCGCGCCAGCGCATCCGCCAGCGCCGCCGCATCGCCCGCCGGCACTGCGATGCCGGAGGGTCCGTCCGCCACCATGCGCGCCGCGCGGCCTGGCTGGTTGGTCACCACCGGCAGCCCGGCCGCCAGCCCGTCCATGATCTTGTTGGGCGCGGTCCATTCGGCGAAGGCGGGCAGCGGCGCCAGCAGGTGCAGCGCGACCTGGCTGCCGGCATACAGCGCCCCCAGCGCCGCGCGCGGCAGCGGATCGAGGAAGGTGACGTTGTCGAGCCCCTCGGCCAGCGCGCGGGAGACCAGGTCGCGCTTCTGCCCGCCGTCGCCGACCAGCAGGATCCGCACCCCCCGCGCCCCGCGCGCGCGCAGCAGCGCCGCGGCGTCGAGCAGCCCGCCCAGCCCGTTCGCCGCGCCATGCGCCCCGGCATAGACCGCCAGGCATTCCCACGGCGCCGCGGCCGCCGGCCGCCACGGCGCGACATGCGGGCCGAACAGGTGCAGGTCACAGCCATTCGGCACGACATGCACACGGTCGGGATCGGCCCCGCGCGCGCGGGCGGTCTCGGCCATGCCGTCGGACAGCGCGACCACCGCGGCGGCACGGCGGCAGGCGGCGTCCGCAAGGCGCTCCATCGCCGCCAGCACCGGGCGCGGCACGCCGCCCAGGGCGCGCGGCACCTCCGGCCAGGGGTCGCGGATCTCGAAGACGAAGGGGGTGCCGCGCACGGCCCGCGCCGCCAGCGCCGGGATCGCGACCGTGAGCGGCGTGGAGGACGCCACCACCAGGTCGCATTCCGCCCGCAGCGCCAGCGGCGCGGCGCGCGCGGCGAAGCGCAGGAAGGCCCCGGCGCGCGCGCGCAGCGGCATCGCGTTGCCGCAGGGGATGTCGAATTCCACCACCCGCACGCCAGCGACGCGGCCGGCCCGCCGGCCATGCCGGAACGGGCCGTCGAGGCCGCTGACCGCGCCGTCGTAGCGCCCGCAGGCCAGCGTCACCTCATGGCCGCGCGCCGCCAGCGCGCGGGCCAGCGAATCGCTGCGCGTCGAGGTGCTGCCGCCCGGCCCCGAATGGTGCTGGTGCAGGTACAGGATCCGCACGGGATCAGCCCCGCCAGCAGGCGCGGATGGCGGCGATCACGCGATCCTGCTCGGCCTCGGTCATGGCGGTGCCCGACGGCAGGCACAGGCCGCGCGCGAACAGACCGCGCGCCACCGCGCCGCCGGCCACGGGCGCATCGCGGAACACCGGCTGGTCGGGCAGCGGCTTCCAGACCGGGCGGCTTTCCACGCCGGCCTCCTCGAGCGCGGCGCGGATCTCGTCGCGGTCGGTGCCGGCCCGCGCGGGATCGACCAGGATGGCGCCCAGCCAGTGCGTCGCACGGCCCCAGGCCGGTTCGGGCATCGGGTCCAGCCCCGGCAGGTCGGCCAGCGCCGCGGCATAGCGCGCGAAGATGGCGCGCCGCGCCGCCACCCGGTCGGCCAGCACCGCGACCTGCGCCAGCCCCACCGCCGCCAGCACCGAGGACATCCCATAGGCATGGCCCGTCGCGGAATGCTGGTAATGCGCGGCGGGGTCCTTGGCATGGCTCGCCAGGTGCCGCGCGCGCGCCACCAGCACCGGGTCGTCCGAGGCCAGGGCGCCGCCGCCGCCCGCGGTGACGATCTTGTTGCCGTTGAACGAGAAGGCGGCGAGCCGCGCCCCACGGCCCGCCGCCCCGCCACGCAGCGTCGCGCCCAGCCCCTCGGCGCTGTCGCTCAGCACCGGGACGTCGTAGCGCGCACAGGCCGCCGCGATGGCATCGAGGTCGCTGGCCTGGCCATAGATGTCCACCGCGACCACCACGCGCGGCAGCCGCCCGCGGCGCGCGGCGGCGCGCAGTTCCGCCCGCAGCAGCCCGGGGTCGAGCGTCCAGGACCGCGGGCAGACATCGAGGAAGCGCGGCACCGCGCCCATCTGCACGGCCGGCGCGACCGTCGCGACGAAGGTGAAGCCCGGCGCCCAGACCTCGTCGCCCGGCGCGACGTCCAGCACGCGATACGCCAGGTGCAGCGCCGCGGTGCCCGATGCGGTGGCAAGCACATGCGGGAAGCGCGTGGCCGCGCCGACAGCGCATTCGAAGGCCGCGATGGCCGGCCCCGCGGGCGCCACCCAGCCGCTGTCCAGCACCGCGCGCAGGTGGTCGATCTCGGTGCCCGCGAGATGCGGCGGCGAGAGGTGGATGCGCCGGGCCGCGCCGGCCGCCGCGCCGGAAACCGGTGCGCTGGGCGGCGGGCGGGGCGACACCAGGTAATTCACGAAGTTAGTATATTTCAGTCATTCGAAATCAACCAGGGGTTATGATCGCTTTTCGCCACGAAACGCCGGCATCGTCGCATGGCCGGGCGCCGAGGCGCCGCGCCCGGACAGCGCCAGCAGCCCGCAGCGCAGCAGCAGCGCGACGTCGCGCGACAGGCGCGGCGGCGCCTCGGCATGGCGCGCATCGAGCTCGAGCCGCGTCTCCCAGCCCACCGCGTTGCGCCCGGCCGCCTGCGCCGCGCCGGCCAGGCCCGGGCGCAGCCGCAGCCGCAAGGCCTGGCGCGGCGAATAGAGCGCCACGTAGTCGAGCGGCAGCGGGCGCGGCCCGACCAGGCTCATCTCCCCGCGCAGCACATTGACCAGCTGCGGCAGCTCATCGAGCGCCAGCGCGCGCAGCACGCGGCCCAAGGCGGTCATGCGCGCGGCGTCATCGCCGGGTCCCTCGCGCAGCGTGCGGAACTTGAGCACGGTGAAGGGCCGGCCGTGCTGCCCGGCGCGGCGCTGGCGGAACATCACCGGCGCGCCGAGCGCCACGCGCACCGCGCCGGCCACGCCCAGCAGCAGCGGCGCCAGCAGCGCCAGCAGCAGCGCCGCGCCGGCGGCATCAAGCGCCCGCTTGCCGAAGCGCGCGTACATCGGCGCCCTCCTCATGCAGGCGGTGGCGATGCCTCGCCAGCGGGCCGGCGCCGCCGCCGCCGGCATCGGTCTGGTCCGACGCGAAGCCGCCGCCCGGATCGGACCGCAGCCCCAGCCCGAGCGCCAGGCCCAGCGCGAACCACGCCATGCGGTTCCCCAGGTCGGTCGACACCATCACCGACAGCGCCACCGGCAGCACCAGCGCGGCGATGCGCGCGGCGCGCCAGCCGGCGGCCCGCGCCCCCAGCAGCACCGCCACCACCGCGCCGCCGCCGAAGGCCAGCAGCCACAGGACGATGCCGGGCAGCCCGCCCTCCGCCAGCGCCTCCAGCGCATGATTGTGCGGATACATCCCGCGCCGTTCGCCGAAGCCGGCCGAGATGGTGAATCCGCCGGTCCCCAGCCCGAAGGGCAGCGCGGCCGCGCCGTGGTCCAGCGCGGCGCGCCACAGCGCGAGACGGCCGGAGGATTGCGCGACATCGCCCTCCGCCAGGCGTTCCACGGTGCGCAGCCCGGCGGCCAGGCCGGGATCGGCCAGCACCACCGCCAGCACGCCCGCCACCGCGCCGGCCACCGCGCCCGGCCACAGCAGCGCCGCGCCGCGCCGCCCGGCGCGCCACAGCGCGATCGCCGGTGCCGCCGCCAGCGCCAGCGCCAGC
>NZ_CAKKLX010000098.1 GCF_918698155.1 Roseomonas sp. CECT 9278 | reverse complement strand
CCGCTGCCGCCGCCCGGCGTGGCAGCGCGGCCGCCGCAGCCCGCGCCGCCCGTCACCGACGCACCACCGCCGGCGCAGGACCCTGCCCCGCTGGCCGCCCCGCCGGCTGCGGCCCCCGCGATCCTCGGCACCGATCCGCCGCCGCCCCCGGAGACCATCGCGACCGACGCCGCGCCGCCGGAGCCCCGGACGGAACCGAGCGACAGCGTGCCGGTCGCGGATGCCGCGCCGCCGCCCGGCGCCCCGGCGCCGGCACCCGGCCCGGCACCGGCCGCCGATCCTGGTGAATCGGCACCGTCGCCGCCCGGTGGCGGCACCGGGCGGGACGTCAGCGCACCCGCGCGCAATGCGATCGCACCGGAAACGCCGGGCATCGTCGCGCCGGCGGCGGCGCCGGATGCCGGCGCGCCGGCGGCGCCGATCGACGCCAGCGCCGATGCACGGCCCGCCGGGATCGCCGCGGCCGCGGCAGGCGCCAAGCCCACGGTCACGCCGGAAGCCGCGACGGCCACCGCCGTGGCGGCCCGCCTGGCGCCGCCCGCGACCACCTCGCGCCCGGGCACGCAGGCCACCGAGGACGTCGCCAGGCCACGGCCATCATCGCCCCTGCGCGCCGCCGAAGCAGCCCGCGAGGCCGCCCTGGCGCTCCCTGCCGACGAACCCGCCCGGGCTCCGGACCTGCCCGACACCGCACCGCGCCTCGACCCGGTATCTCCCCTGCCAGCCCTGCCCGGCGCCGGGACCGACCGGCCCGCGCGCCCGGACCCCGCCGCGGCGCCGCGCGCCGAGGCGACGCCCGAACCGCGCCTGGCACCGGCCATCGACCGCCCCACCGCACCGAACGACACCGCCGCCGTCGAACCACCGCGCGCCCCGCCGCCGGCCGCGCCGGTGCGCCAGGTGCTGCCCGCGGTGGTCGCGGTCGCGATCGGCGGCGGCGGGCGCATCACCGTCACGCTGGAACCGGGCGAGCTCGGCCGCGTCGAGATCAGCGTCGAGCGCAGTGCCGAGGCGCCGCAGGTGGTCATCCTGGCGGAACGGCCCGAGACCCTCGCGCTGCTGCAGCGCGACCAGCGCGAGCTGGACCGCGCCCTCACGCAGGCGGGCGTTCAGGCGGAAGGGCGCGGCCTGTCCTTCGGCCTGAGCGGCGGCGATGCCGGTTCAGGCCACTCCCAGCGCAACCGCGAGACGCCGGGTGGGGGCCGCCCGGCACGCGGCGTGCAAAGCCTGGAGACGACGCCATCCGCCGCCACGCCGACCCGGCGCGACGTGCTCTCGCTGCTCGACCTCGCCATCTGACACAGGAGGCTTCCGCATGTCCGGATCCATCACCGGCACGACCGCCGCCGCCGCCGGCGCCACCGCCAGCAACACGCGCCTGGCCGGCGACTTCAACACCTTCCTCACGCTGCTCACCACGCAGTTGCAGAACCAGAGCCCGACCGATCCGCTCGATGCCAACCAGATGACGAACCAGCTGGTGCAGTTCGCCTCGGTCGAGCAGCAGATCTCGATGAACCAGAACCTGGAACGGCTGATCTCCCTGCAGCAGGCGGCGCAGCTGACCGCCGCCGCGCCGCTGGTGGGCCAGCGCGTCGAGGTCGAGGCAGACCAGCTCGCGCTGCAGAACAGCCGTGCCGAGGTGCGGCTGCCCGCCGCCGGCACCGCCCGCTTCGCCGAGATCACCGTGACCGACGGCGCCGGCCGGCCGCTGCGCCAGCAGGTGGTCGCGCTGGGCACCGCGGCCTCGGCCTGGAACTGGGACGGCCGGGATGCCGCCGGGCGCACGCTGACCGACGGCGCCTATCGCGTGACGGTGAACGGGCGCGGCGGCAATGGCGAGGCGGTGGCGCTGCCCTTCACCGTGGCCGGCACCGTGACCGGCGCGGAACAGCGCAGCAGCGGGCTCAGCCTGTCGATCGGCGGGCTGGCGGTCGGCTTCGACAAGGTGCGCCGCCTGCTGCCGGATGCCTGATGCCTGACCACAGGCCTGACGATCGGCACCGCCGTTAACGGCCCCGCAACCTTGGCCCGGCAAAGTCTGCCGCGGCGGCAGGAGGCGGCCCTCGGATGCGGCGGATACGGGCAAGGCGGCAGGTGGGCGACGACGCGCGGCGTCCTGCGGGGGCCGCATGGGCGCGCTGATCGGACAGCTGCGCGCGCTGGGGCCGGTCCGCCTGGCGCTGCTGGGTGGCGCGGGGCTGGCGGTGCTGGGGCTGCTCGCCTGGCTGGTGATGCGCGCCAGCGTGCCGCCCATGGCGCTGCTCTATGCCGACCTCGATCCGCGCGATGCCGGGCAGGTGGTGGCCTCGCTGGAACGCGCCCGCGTGCCGCACCGCATCGAGGCCGGCGGCAGCCGCATCCTGGCGCCCGAGGACCAGATCCCGCGCCTGCGCCTGACCCTGGCGCGCGAGGGTCTGCCGCAGGGCGGTTCGGTCGGCTACGAGATCTTCGACCGTGGTGAATCGCTCACGACCACCCCGTTCCAGCAGGACGTGAACCGGCTGCGCGCGCTGGAGGGCGAGATCGCGCGCTCGATCCGCCAGCTCGCGGGGGTGCGCGCGGCGCGGGTGCACCTGGTGCTGCCGCGGCGCGAGGCGTTCTCGCGTGATCGTGGCGATGCGCAGGCCTCGGTCGTGCTGACCATGCAGGGTGCGCAGCGGCTCGACCGCGAGGGCGTGCAGGCGGTGCTGCACCTGGTCGCCACCGCGGTGCCCGGATTGCGGCCGCAGAACGTTTCCATCGTCGATTCCCGCGGGGCGCTGCTGGCGCGTGGCGGCCAGGCGCTGGCCGGCCCGGGGGCGGCGCAATCCCAGGAGGAAATCCGCCGCGGCCAGGAACTGCGCATCGCCCGCGCGGTCGAGGAAATGCTGGAACGCACCCTGGGCCCCGGCCGCGTGCGCGCCGAAGCGACGGTCGAGATGGATTTCGACCGCGTGCAGACCACCGAGGAACGCTTCGACCCCGAAAACCAGGTGCCGCGCAGCCAGCAATCCGTCCAGGAGAGCAGCCGCAACGCCGAGGGCGGGCCGACCACCGTGCAGAACAACGTCCCCGGCGGCGACCCCGCCGGCGCCGGCGGCGGTGGCTCCCAGGAAAGCCGGCAGGAGGAAACCACCAACTTCGAGATCGGCCGCACCACGCGCAACACCGTGCGCGAACATCCAGTGGTGCGCCGGCAGTCGGTGGCGGTGCTGGTGGATGGCGCCTGGGAACCGGGGGCCAATGGCGCGGCCGCGACCTTCCGCGAGCGCAGCGCGGAGGAAGTGGCGCGCATCGCATCCCTGGTGCGCGGCGCCATCGGCTTCGACGAACGCCGCGGCGACACGGTCGAGGTGGTGTCGCTGCGCTTCGCCGAACCCCCCGCCGCGGCACCCGAGGCCGGCGGGATGTTCGACCTGGCCTTCAGCAGCACGACCATCGCGCGGCTGCTCGAAAGCGCGCTGTTCGCGCTGGTGGCGCTGATCGCGATCCTGCTGGTGGGCCGGCCCGCGGTGGGGCGGCTGGTCACCCTGGCGAACCGGCCGTCGGCCGCGGCGATCGCCGGCGGCGCCACGCCGGCGATCGCGGGTGCGCCGGGCGCGCCCGCGCTGCCCGGCCAGGCGGGCGACGTCGCCGCCCTGCCGGGTGCGGAGGGCGAGGACGCGATGGTCTCGATCGCCATGGTCGAGGGGCAGATGCGCGCCTCCTCGATCACGCGCATGCAGGACCTTGTGGAGCGCCATCCCGACGAAAGCCTCAGCGTGGTGCGCCGCTGGATGACGCCGGAGGGGGCCTGAACGATGGTAGGGACTTTGAACGGCGCGCAGAAGGCGGCGGCCTTCATGCTGGCGATCGGCGAGGAGCACGCCTCGCGCCTGTTCGCCAAGATGCACGAGGACGAGATCCGCGACATCTCCCAGGCGATGGCGAACCTGGGCAATGTGCAGGCGAACGCGGTCGAGGAACTGTGCCGCGAATTCTCCGAGGGGCTGGGCCAGACCGGCAACCTGGTGGGATCGTGGGAGACCACCGAACGCATGCTGCTGAAGACGCTGCCGCGCGACCGCGTCTCCCAGATCATGGAGGAAATCCGCGGCCCGGCCGGGCGGACCATGTGGGACAAGCTCGGCAACGTGAACGAGGCGGTGCTCGCGAACTACCTCAAGAACGAATACCCGCAGACCGTCGCCGTCGTGCTCACCAAGGTGAAGTCGGACCACGCCGCGCGCGTGCTGTCGCTGCTGCCCGAGAGCTTCGCCATGGAAGTGGTGATGCGCATGCTGCGGATGGAAACCGTCCAGAAGGAAGCGCTGGACGGTGTCGAGAAGACGCTGAAGGCCGAGTTCATGTCGAACCTGGCGCGCGCCCAGCGCCGCGACGCGCATGAGATGATGGCCGAGATCTTCAACAACCTCGACCGCCAGTCCGAGACGCGGATCCTGGCGGCGCTGGAGGAACGCAACCGCGACGCGGCCTCGCGCATCCGCGGGTTGATGTTCACCTTCGATGACCTCGCGCGCATGGATGGCGCGGGCGTGCAGGTGCTGATGCGCGCGGTGCCGAAGGAACAGCTCACGCTCGCGCTGAAGGGCGCGTCGGAGGGGCTGCGCGACCTGTTCATCAAGAACATGAGCGAGCGCGCCTCGAAGATGCTGAAGGAGGACCTGGCCGGGCTGGGGCCGGTCAAGCTGCGCGAGGTCGACGAGGCGCAGGCGGCGATCGTGCTGCTGGCCAAGGACCTCGCCGCGCAGGGCCAGATCCAGATGCAGGACGGGCGCGAGGAGGAGATGGTCTACTGACATGGCGAACGGTTTCGCACCCATCGCGCGGGAGGCCCGGACGGGCAGCTTCGCGCCGACCTTCCTGATCGCCGCGCTGGATGCCGCGCGGCGCGAGGCCGCGCAGGCCGCGCAGGCCGCCGAGGCCGGGATGACGCCCGAACCCGACCCGGTCGCCGCGGTGATCGCGGAGGCGCGGCGCGTGGCCTTCCTGGAGGGCAAGGCCGAAGGACTGCACGAGGCGGCCGCGAGCGCGACGACGCTGGGCGCCCAGGCCGCCGCGCAGGCCGCCACGGCGCTCGCCGCCGGCCACGCCGCCGCAGCCGCGGCCGCGCGC
>NZ_CAKKLX010000097.1:2500-5722 GCF_918698155.1 Roseomonas sp. CECT 9278 | reverse complement strand
GTTGGATGCGGGGACAGGATTTGAACCTGTGACCTTCAGGTTATGAGCCTGACGAGCTACCGGGCTGCTCCACCCCGCGGTGGTGAGTGTGGGTCTGAGGATCCGGCCTGGTGGCCTGGCGGCGACCGACTCTCCCGCGCCTTAAGACGCAGTACCATGGGCGCTGGGGTGTTTCACGGCCGTGTTCGGGATGGGAACGGGTGTATCAACCCCGCGATGGCCACCAGGCCACCGGGCCGGATCCTCGGATGTGGATGGGATGACCTGTTGTTGTGTGTGATGCGTGTTTTGGCGCTGTGCGCGGTGGGATGGCGAACCATTCCATGCGGTGATGTGATGGATAGGGAGTTCTATTGGGCGATTAGGATCGCTCGGCTGCACGCCTTACGGCGCTTCCACCTGCGACCTATCGACGTGGTGGTCTACCACGGCCCTTAGGGAGACCTGGTCTTGAGGCTGGTTTCCCGCTTAGATGCCTTCAGCGGTTATCCATTCCGCACTTGGCTACCCGGCGATGCGGCTGGCGCCACAACCGGTACACCAGAGGTGCGTCCTTCCCGGTCCTCTCGTACTAGGGAAAGATCCTCTCAAGTCTCCAACACCCACGGCAGATAGGGACCGAACTGTCTCACGACGTTCTAAACCCAGCTCACGTACCGCTTTAATCGGCGAACAGCCGAACCCTTGGGACCTGCTCCAGCCCCGGGATGCGATGAGCCGACATCGAGGTGCCAAACCTCCCCGTCGATGTGGACTCTTGGGGGAGATCAGCCTGTTATCCCTAGAGTACCTTTTATCCGTTGAGCGATGGCCCTTCCACGCGGGACCACCGGATCACTAAGGCCGACTTTCGTCCCTGCTCGCGCTGTCGCGCTCGCAGTCAGGCGGGCTTGTGCCTTTGCACTCAACAGCCGATGTCCGACCGGCTTGAGCCCACCATCGCGCGCCTCCGTTACTCTTTGGGAGGCGACCGCCCCAGTCAAACTGCCCACCAGGCAGGGTCCCGACCCCGGATAACGGGGTTCGGTTAGACGCCAGAAAGGCGCAGGGTGGTATTTCAAGGTTGCCTCCACCAGAGCTGGCGCCCCGGCTTCAATGGCTCCCACCTATCCTACACAGCCCCTTCCTGGCGCCACTGCCAAGCTGCAGTAAAGGTTCATAGGGTCTTTCCGTCTGACCGCGGGTACCCCGCATCTTCACGGGGAATTCAATTTCACTGAGCCCATGCTGGAGACAGTGGGGAGGTCGTTACGCCATTCGTGCAGGTCGGAACTTACCCGACAAGGAATTTCGCTACCTTAGGACCGTTATAGTTACGGCCGCCGTTTACCGGGGCTTCAGTTCGGAGCTTGCACTCCTCCCTTTAACCTTCCGGCACCGGGCAGGCGTCAGACCCTATACGTCATCTCACGATTTCGCAGAGCCCTGTGTTTTTACTAAACAGTCGCCACCCCCTGGTCTGTGCCACCCGCCCATGGTTGCCCACGGACGGGTCCCGCTTATCGCTAACTTACGCGGGCAATTTGCCTAGTTCCTTCAGCATGGTTCTCTCAAGCGCCTTGGAATACTCATCCAGTCCACCTGTGTCGGTTTCGGGTACGGTCCATATGCCAGAGCTATTTCCCGGACCGATCCACGAGCCACTCCAATCCGATAAGGAATGACACGGTTTCACGGCCGTCACTTCTGGCGGGCCCAGGAATATTCACCTGGTTCCCATCGGCTACGGCTCTCGCCCTCGCCTTAGGGGCCGGCTCACCCTGCGCGGATTAACCTTGCGCAGGAACCCTTGGACTTTCGGCGACAGAGTTTCTCACTCTGTTTGTCGTTACTCATGTCCGCATTCGCACTTCCCATACCTCCACGGCCCCTCACGGATACCGCTTCACAGGCCTAGGGAACGCTCCGCTACCGCGCGTATTGCTACGCACCCACAGCTTCGGCAGATGGCTTGAGCCCCGGTACATTTTCGCCGCAAGACAGCTTGTTTAGACCAGTGAGCTATTACGCTTTCTTTAAAGGATGGCTGCTTCTAAGCCAACCTCCTGGTTGTTTTGGCCGTCTCACATGCTTTCCCACTTAGCCATCATTTGGGGGCCTTAGCTGGTGGTCTGGGTTGTTTCCCTCTCGACAATGGACCTTAGCACCCACTGTCTGTCTGCCCACCTGCACTCATCGGCATTCGGAGTTCGGTAGGGTTTGGTAGGGCTTTGGGCCCCCCTAGCCCTTCCGGTGCTCTACCTCCGATGGTGATCGGTGGACGATCTACCTCAATAGATTTCGCGGAGAACCAGCTATTTCCTGGTTTGATTGGCCTTTCACCCCTAACCACAGATCATCCCCGACTTTTTCAACAGGCGTGGGTTCGGTCCTCCAGTGGGTGTTACCCCACCTTCAACCTGTCCATGGCTAGATCACCAGGTTTCGGGTCTCATGCCGGCAACTGAACGCCCTGTTCAGACTCGCTTTCGCTGCGCCTACACCTCTCGGCTTAAGCTTGCTGCCAACACGAACTCGCGGACCCATTATACAAAAGGTACGCCGTCACCCACATGGGGCTCCGACTGCTTGTAGGCATCCGGTTTCAGGTCTCTTTCACTCCCCTCGTCGGGGTGCTTTTCACCTTTCCCTCACGGTACTTGTGCACTATCGGTCGCCAAGGAGTATTTAGGCTTGGAGGGTGGTCCCCCCATGTTCAGACAGGGTTTCACGTGCCCCGCCCTACTCAAGGATCACTGCAAGCACTACGCCTACGGGGCTATCACCCACTACGGCCAACCTTTCCAGGTTGTTCGGCTTCTCTTGCAGCAACCACTGGCCTACTCCGCGTTCGCTCGCCACTACTAGCGGAATCTCGTTTGATGTCTTTTCCTCCAGGTACTGAGATGTTTCAGTTCCCCGGGTTCGCCTCCTGAACCTATGTATTCAGTCCAGGATACCCCAAAGGGGTGGGTTTCCCCATTCGGACATCCGCGGATCAACGATCGCTCGCATCTCCCCGCGGCTTTTCGCAGCGTGCCACGTCCTTCATCGCCTCTTGGCGCCAAGGCATCCACCGAATGCCCTTTTCTCACTCCATATCCACACCACCGCCCGCGCACAGGGCCAAAACACGCCAAAACGACGCGCCCCTGGGCTGCTTTCAGTCTCGGTCGGCAGCGCCCGCATCATCCCCAGGGCGCGGTCAAGTCTGCCCCCGGACGATGTGCGTCACTCACACAC
>NZ_CAKKLX010000096.1 GCF_918698155.1 Roseomonas sp. CECT 9278 | reverse complement strand
TGTGATCCATGTATAACGACTTCGCCTTTACAGATGTTTTTTATTTAAAGTTCCGGCGACCACCGCGATCTACCCACTGCATATCGTCGGCAGCGTCAGATGTGTATCAGAGACACAGGCGGCCACGGCCCTGCACGCGCTGCCGGGCCCGACCGCGCTGACCGCCATCCTGGCGGGGCTGGAGGTGCGCGGCCCCGGCGGCGACCCCGCCGATGGCACGGCCATCTGGGCGGCGATCGCCACCGCGGCGCGCTGCGCCGACCCGGTCCGCGCCGAGCCCATCGCCCTGGAGCAGGCAATCGACCTGCTCGGCGCCTGGCGGGCGGAGGAAGCCGCCAACCGGCGCATCGCCGTCTGCCTGGGCATCGCCTTCTGGAAGCGGCGGCGGATGGGCAGCGCGCTGGCCTCGGCCGCCGGGCCGCCGGGCTTCGCGCGGAATGCGCGCGACGCGGTGGCGCAGGCGCTGGCCCGTGGCGGTGCCATCGCCGCCTGGCCCAGCCGCGCGCCGGCCGACCTGGGCGCGCGCGCCGCCGCCGCCGGCGTGCCGGTGGCCTGGGTCGAGGACGGGTTCATCCGCTCCGCCGGCCTCGGGGCCGGGTTCCTGCCGGCGGCGTCGCTCGCGATCGACGCGCGGCGGCCCTATTTCGACCCGGCCGGGCCGAGCGACCTCGAGATCCTGCTGGCCACCGCGGCGTTTCCGCCCGGCCTGGTCGCCCGCGCGGCGGCGCTGCGCGCGGCGCTGGTGGCGCGTGGCATCACCAAGTACAACCTGGGCGGCGCGGCGCCCGTGCTGCCGCCGGCCCCCGGCCGCCGGCGCATCCTGGTGCCCGGCCAGGTCGAGGACGACCTGTCGATCCTGCGCGGCGCCGCCGGCGGGGTGCGCGGCAACCTCGACCTGCTGCGCGCGGTGCGGGCGGCGGCGCCCGACGCCTTCATCGCCTTCAAGCCGCACCCGGATGTCGAGGCCGGCTACCGGCGCGGCAGCGTGCCGGCGGACCAGGCGCGGGGCCTCGCCGACGTGGTGCTGGCGCATGTTCCCATCGCCCCGCTGCTGGACCAGGTGGAGGAGGTCCATACCATCACCTCGCTGACCGGCTTCGAGGCCTTGCTGCGCGGCCGCGCCGTGACCTGCTGGGGCCGGCCCTTCTATGCCGGCTGGGGGCTGACGCAGGACCGCGCGCCGATCGGACGGCGCGTGCGCCGGCTCACGATCGATGATTTGGTGGCAGGTGCGTTGATCCTCTATCCCCGCTATCAGGACCCGGTGACCGAGCTGCCGTGCCCGCCCGAAGCGCTGCTGGACCGCCTGGCGGAGGCCGCACCCTGGAAGGGCGGCATGATCGCGCGCCTGCGCCGCTGGCAGGGGCGCGCGATGGCGCGCTGGCTGCGGGGGCGCGGATGACGGCGCCGCGATGGCAGGGCGCGGGCCGGTGGTGCCCATCGCGCCGGCGCGCGCCAGACTGCGCGCTTCGCACCGGAGCGCGCCTGCTGGCGCCCTTTCCGATCGAGCGCGCCCGATGGCGCCCGTCGCGCAGGACCGCGCCCGATGGCGCGCTTCGAAAAGCGGCGCGCCTGATGGCGCCCTTCCCGATCGAGCGCGCCTGATGGCGCCCTTCCCGATCGAGCGCGCCTGATGGCGCCCTTCCCGATCGAGCGCGCCTGATGGCGCCCTTCCCGATCGAGCGCGCCTGATGGCGCCCTTCCCGATCGAGCGCGCCTGATGGCGCGACGCTCCTTCCTGTTCCTGCAGGGCCTGGCGACGCATGTCTTCGTGCGGCTGGGCGACGCGCTGGCGGCGCGCGGCCATGCCGTACACCGGGTGAACTTCAACGCCGGCGACCGGCTGTTCTGGCGCCGCCCCAACGCCACCGACTTCACGGGCGCGCCCGCCGACTGGCCCGCCGCGCTCGGATCGCTGATCGACACCCATGGCGTCACCGACCTGGTGATGTTCAGCGATTGCCGCCCGCTGCATGTCGCGGCGATCGCGTTGGCCAGGCAGCGCGGCCTGGCGGCCTGGGTCTTCGAGGAAGCCTACCTGCGCCCCGGCTACATCACGCTCGAACAGGGCGGCGTGAACGCCAATTCGCCGCTCCCGCGCGACCCCGCGCGCATCCGCGCGCTGGCCCATGGCCTGCCGGCCGCGGCGCCCGAGACGCTTTCGGCCGGCTCCTTCCTGCGGCGTGCCTCGGACGACGTGCGCTACAATGTCGCGACGCTGCTCGGGCGCGGGCGGTTCCCGCATTGGCGCACGCACCGGCAATGGAACGCCTTCCACGAATATGCCGGGTGGCTGTGGCGCGGCGCCCGCCGCCCGGTGCTGCGCACGGCGGCGCGGCGCAAGCTCGCGGCGCTGCAAGCCTGGCGCGGCCCGGTCTTCGTGCTGCCGCTGCAGCTCGAAGGCGATTTCCAGCTGCGGCTGCATTCGCCCTTTCCCAGCCTGCGCGATGCGATCGCGCGCATCGTCGCCTCCTTCGCCGCGCATGCGCCGCGCGATGCGCTGCTGGCGGTGAAGGGCCACCCGCTCGACAACGGGCTGACCGACTGGGGGCGCGTCGCGCAGCGCGCGGCGACGGCGGCGGGGGTGGGCGACCGCCTGCTGTGGCTGCCGGAACTGCCCTTCGGCCCGGTGCTCGCCCCCGCCGCCGGCGTGGTCACGGTCAACAGCACCGCCGGGCTGCAATCGCTGCGCGAGGGCAAGCCGGTCGTGGTGCTGGGCCGTGCGCTGTACGACATGCCCGGCCTGACCTTCCAGCACGGGCTCGACCGCTTCTGGACCGAGGCCGCGCCGCCCGATCCCGCGCTGGTCGATGCGCTGCGCCGCGTGCTGGCCGCGCATTGCCTGATCCGCGGCGGCTTCTTCCACGAGGCCGGGGTCATCGAGGCCGTCGCGAATGCCGTCGAGCGGCTCGACCGCCCGGCCTTCGCCGCGACCGCCGCCGCGGCGCAGTGATGCCGCCGCGCTGCATCCTGGTCACCGGTGCCTCGCGCGGGCTGGGTGCCGCGCTGGCGGAACGCTGCGCGGCACCCGGCGTGGCGCTGCGCCTGGTGGCGCGCGGGGCGGAGGGCCTTGCCGTGACCGCCGCGCGCTGCGCTGCCCGTGGCGCCGAGGTCGCCACCGCCGCGATCGACGTGCGCGATGCCGCCGCGATGTCGGCGCGTCTGGCGTCCTGGGAGGCCGAGCGTCCCTTCGACACCATCATCGCCAATGCCGGCATTTCCCGTGGCACCGGCCCCGATGGTGATGCGGAAGGGCTGGACGGCGCGACGGCGCAGGTCGCGGTGAACCTGCTGGGCGCGATGCACGCGATCGAACCGCTGCTGCCGGGGTTTCGCGCGCGCCGCGCCGGGCGGATCGCGCTGGTCGCCTCGGTCGCGGCCTATCGCGGGCTGCCGGATGCGCCGGGATATGCGGCCTCGAAGGCCGGGCTGCGGGTGTATGGCGAGGGGCTGCGCGCGGCGCTCGGCCCGCGCGGGATCGCGGTGACCGTGGTGCTGCCGGGCTTCTTCGACAGCGCCATGGGGTCGCGCTGGCAGGGCCGGCGGCCACTGGCCATGACGCTGGACCGCGCTGCCGACATCACCCACGCCGCCATCCTGCGCGGCGCGCGCCGCTGCGCCTTCCCCTTGCCGCTGGCTGTCCTGCTGCGCGTGCTGGATGCGCTGCCGGCCGGGATGTCCGACTGGGCGGTGCGCCGCATGCGCTTCCGCATCGCGCCCGAGGCGTGAGCGCCGCGCTGCACCTGCTGGCCGGCGCATTGCTGCCGCTGCCCGCCTGGTGGTGGCTGCGCCGCGGCGCGCGCGTGACGCCCTGGATGCTGCTGGATGCGGCGCCGCTGCTGGCGGCCTTCTGCGCGATCCTGGCGGTGGCCGCGCGTCCGGTGCTGGCGGGCGGGCTGGTCGGCGGAGCCTGCCTGTTCCTCGCGGTGGCGGATCGCGCGAAGCGCGCGGCGCTGCGCGAACCGCTGGCCTTCACCGATGGCGGGCTGCTGTGGCAGGTGCCCGCGCATCCGCGCTTCTACCTGCCCTTCGTGCCGCGCGCGGTGGTGGTGGGCGGCATCGGCGCGGGTGTTGCCGCCTTCGTCGCGGTGGTGGTGCTGGAGCCGGCGGTGGCGCTGGGCGGCGCGGCGCGCGGGGTGCTGCTGTGCGTGGCGGGCGCGCTGGCGCTGCTGGTGCTGCGGCCCTTGGTTCTGCTGCGCGACGGTGCGGTGGTGCGCGAGGCGATGCCGCCGCTCGACCCATCGCGCGATGCGCGGCTGCCGCACGACACATCGCGCGATCCGGTTTCTGCGCACGACCCAGCGCGCGACATGTCCTTGGCGCGCGACCCATCGCGCGACGCCGCCCGCTTCGGGATGCTCGCCGCCTTCGCGCTGCACGCGCGCATCGCGGCGGTCGAGCGCCCGCGCCGGCGCGCCGCGCATCCGCCAGCGCCGGCGGTGATGCCGCCGGGCGCGGGGCGGCCGCACCTGGTGCTGCTGCAACTCGAATCCTTCTGCGATCCGCGGCGGCTCGGCATCGCGCAGGCGCTGCCCTGCTGGGATGCGCTGGCAGCCGGCGGCCTGGCGCGCGGGCGCCTGGCCGTGCCGGGCTTCGGCGCCAACACCATGCGCACGGAATTCGTGGTGCTGACCGGCCTGGACGACGCCGCGCTCGGGCTCGACCGCTTCAACCCGTATTTCCGCTTCGCGCGCGCGCCCGTCGCATCGCTCGCCTGGGCCTTGCGCGGGGCGGGGTGGGGCACCGCCTGCCTGCACCCGTATGACGGGCGCTTCTTCGGGCGCGACCGCGTGCTGCCCGCGCTGGGCTTCGAGCGTTTCGACGACGCTTCCGCCTTCGCCGATGCGCCGCGCGCGCACGGCCTGGTCACCGATGCCGCGCTCGGCGCCCGCATTGCCGCGACACTCGCGGCGGCGGCCGATCCGTTGTTCCTCTATGCGATCAGCGTCGCGGCGCATGGGCCCTGGCCGGGGCCGGACCCGGCCGCCGGCTGGGCGGCACGGATGGCGGCGACCGATGCGATGCTGGGCGCCGTGGCGGATGCGGCGCGGCGCGGCGCACGCCCGGTCGTCCTCGTTGCGTTCGGCGACCATCGCCCGTCGTTGCCGGCCGCGCGCGCGGCGACGGACACCGACTACCTGATCTGGCGCAGCGACGTGACCGGGCAGGGTTCGCAGCAGGACCTCGATGCCGCCGCCCTGCATCGCGCCGTGCGGCGCGCGATCGGCATTGCCGGCCCGTAGCGTGCAGTCCGACGCGCTTCGCCTCGATGCGCCCGACCGATCCGCAGGCGCGTCCGCCTGCCCTGTCGATGCCGTGCAGGCCGCGGCGACGGCCGGTGCCGCGGCCTGCATCCCCAACCCCGCGCCGCGCGCCCTCGACCCATGGCGAGCGCCGCCTGCGATTCGGCGATAGCCCCGGCGTCCTGGATCCGCTTCCGCGCGCCCTGGCGCGCTGCAACGGCTCCTGGTCATGGCTTCCGCCCGCATCGTCGCCCGGATCACCCGACGCCGTCGCCTGGCGGCCGCGCCTGGCCACCGCCCGCCCTCCAGGCCCACGCACACGGCGATGCCGGCGGTCGGGCAGGCAGGCCGCCGGCAGCCAATGCCCTACCCTGCCACGCCGCCCAAGGCGCGGGCCGCGCGCAGGTCATCGACCCCCGCCAGCCGCACGCCGCGCCCTGCCGCCGCGGCCAGGGCCGCGCGATCGGGGAAGGGGCAATAGGGCAGGATCGGCAACTCGCGCCCGCCCTCGTCGCCGGCGGCGATCCGGTCCAGCGCATCGGCCAGCAGCGCGGCGCCCGCCAGGTGCAGCCTGCGCGCCACGGCCGAGACGCTGGCCCCCGCCGGCGGCGCCATCGCGCGCTGCGCCACCAGCGCGCCCGCATCGATGCGCGGCGCCAGGCGATGGATACTGACGCCGAAGGCATCGCCGCCCTCCGCCGCCGCCCAGAAGCAGGGCATCGGCCCGCGATGCCGCGGCAGCAATGACGGGTGCAGGTTCAGCCCGCCGCGCGGCGCCACGGCGATCGTGTCCGCGCCCAGGATCTGGTCGAAATGGCAGGTCACGATCACGTCGGGCCGCGCCGCCGCCAGCATCGCGCGCGCCGGCGCGGCGTTGACGTCGTCCAGCATCACCGGCGCCACGCCGCGCGCGCGCGCCGCCGCCGCCAGCGGGCCGCGCGGGCGCGCCCGCAGCAGCCG
>NZ_CAKKLX010000095.1 GCF_918698155.1 Roseomonas sp. CECT 9278 | reverse complement strand
CGGTGGATAAGAGCCAGGCATCGGCGCGCGGCGCGCCGGCGCATGCCCGGCCGCCCGCGCGGCGCCAGGCCGCGCCCGCGCCACCGCCTGCTGGCCCGGCAGCGCCATCACCGGGGCGTCGAGCGCGATGGCGGCCTCGGGGCTGTCCGTGGTGATCGGCATGCCGCGCCGGCGGGCGCCCGCCGGCTGGACCCGGCTTCGTCGTCGCGGCGCTACGACGCAGGCAGCGCCGATTGCCCCAGCACCCAGCCTTCCCAGCGCCGCACCGCGTCGTCCGCCGGCACGACATCCGGCCGCGCGCCGTCCAGCACGCCGACCAGGCCGAGCAGGCCGATCACGGAATCGAAGCGGTCCTCGCCCGCCGCATCGGCGCCGAAGCCATCCGCCACCATGGCGCGCAGCGCGGCGCAGGGCACCACGCGGCGCGCCGCCATCGCGCCCAGCACCGGGTCCGCGATGGCCGCGCGGTCGGCCTGCACGCGCTTCGATCCGCGCAGCACCAGCGCGCAGTGGCGCAGCGCCTCGGCGGGATAGACCTCGGCCAGCACGGCGCGGCCGCGCGCCAGCAGCGCATGGATGCCGCCGTCGAAAGGCCAGATCGCATAGGGCGCGCCGGCGGCCAGACCCGGCGCCAGCCAATCCCGCCAGGCCGCGATCGCCGCCTTGCCGGATTGGTTGGCCCCCAGCGTCCAGAACACCGGTGCGCCGGCGGGGCGTTCGGCCGTGGCGCGGTCGCATAGCCGCGACAGGCCGCGCGCATCCGCCAGGCCAAGCGCGCTGGCGTGTGCGGCGCGCGTCATGCCCTTCACGCCGCGCGCCGGGTAGAAGGGGCGATCGCGCGAGACCTGGTCCAGCGTCGCCGCCACCGCGAAGAAGCCCGGCCGGTCGGCCAGCCCGCGCAGGAAGGGCACGAAGCCGGCCTCCGCCCGCCCCTGCGCGAAGCCGCGCGGTACACCCAGCGGCAGGTCGAGCCCGATCGCCACCGGCGCGCCCTCGGCGATCAGCCCCGCCGCCAGCCCCGCCGGGTCGCCGACCGGCACCGGTGCCTGCGCCCGCCAGCCATCGGCGTCGCGCCGCGCGATGCTGACCCATCGCTTGCGCGGATCGATGCTCCAATCCGCATGGGCTGCGATCATCCGCACGTGCGAAACGCCGCGCGGATGCGATACGCTGGCGCGACGATGGACCGGAGCCAGACCATGGACGCGACCGCCGCCGCCCCGCTGCCCGGCCAGGACGCTGCCCACCCGGATGGGCAATACGGCCGCGCCGCCAAGTGGTTCCACTGGATCACGCTGGGCCTCATGCTGATCGCGCTGCCGACCGGCTTCGTCATCAAGTTCATCACCGGGGATGCGGATGGCGCCTACAAGATGGGCTTCTACGCCATCCACGAAAGTGCCGGGCTGACCATCCTGATCGTGGCGCTCGCGCGCATCGTCTGGAAGCTGCGCAACCCGCCGCCGCCGCACCCCGCCGACCTGCCGCCGCCGATGCGCGCCGCCGCCACCGCGACGCATCACGGCCTGTACGCGCTGCTGGTCCTGCAGCCGGTCATGGGCTTCTTCGCGACCAATGCCTGGGGCTTCCCGATGCAGGGGCAGACCGCCTACATGGGTTTCCTGCACCTGCCGAAATTCATGGAGGCATCGACCGGGATCGCCAATGTGCTGTCCTGGGGGCACACCATCGGCGGCTACCTGTTCGTGGTGCTGCTGGGCGCGCATGTCGGCGCCGCGGTGTTCCACCACGCGATCCGGCGCGACGGCACGCTGATGCGGATGCTGTGATGCGCGAGGCGATCGAATGCCCGCATTGCGGCGAGGCGACGATGGCGAATGAACGCGCCGATGGCTCGGTGGTGTGTTCCTGCGCGGCGGCGCGGCCGCTGCCCCGCCCGTCATCGCCACCGCCCGCCGCGCCCGGGCGGCGCTGACGGCGCGCGGCGTCGCGGGCCGACCGCCGCCGTCGGCGCCAGCTTGCCAAGCCCGGCGTTCGCTGGTCGGTGCCGGTTCTCCCGAACGCGCCCGGCGGAGCCCGCCCGACCCAGTGCTCAGGGCCCATCGCCGGCCTGCGGCACCACCCGCAGGCGGCGCAGCGCGCCCGGCCCGGTCTCGACCTCCGCGCGCACGCCGCCAGCCAGGAACTCCGTGCGCCGGGCCGCGCCATCCCCGGCGGCCAGCGCCGCCAGCACCGGCGCCGCCGGCGCGTGGCCGAACAGGTCCAGCACCGCCGCCGCCGGCGCATTCCAGCCGCCGGGCAGGCCGTCGCGCCATTCCAGGATCACGGCGACGCGGCGCGACCCGGCGATGCGCAGCACGCTCAGCGCCGGCACGCCCAGGCCCGGCGCGCAGTCCAGGCGCGGCGCCACCAGCGCGCCGCGCGGCACCTCCGGTTCCGGGCAGCCCAGCGATCGCGCCACCAGCGGCGCCAGCGCGGCCATGAAGGCCGGCACCACCGCGGCATCCATGGCGCGCGCCTCGGCCTCCGCCACGCCGGCCAGGCGCGGCCCGGGGCAGGGGAACAGGTGGACGCGATCGTTCATCGGTTCCGGCTGCCCGGCCGGCGCCAGGCGCACGGGATGCGCATCGCCATGCGCCTCGATCGCGATGTCACGCGGGTCCACCCCCTGGCGCACCATCATGGCCGCCACCGCCTGCGCGCGCGCCAGGCTCAGCGCGGCCGCGCCCGCGTCGCGGTCGGCATGGCCGGCCAGGCACTGGCCGCGGAATTCCGGCGGGCGCGGCGGTCGCAGGAAGGCGAGCAGGGCGTCGCGCGCATCCTGGCTGATCTCCGCGCTGCCGGGCTGGAACAGCATGACCGTGCCGGACGGCGCGTAGCCCTGCGCGGCGACCGGCGCCGCCGCCGCCACGACCAGCCCGAGCATCCCGGCCAGCGCAAACCGCATGGCCGGCAGGCTACACCATCAGAGCGGCTTCTGCGCCTTTTCCAGCAGCCGGCCAAAGAAGCCCGGCTTCTTCGGCGGCTCGGCCGCCTTGGGCGCGGCGGCGGCGGCTTCCTTGGCCTCGGCGGCGGCGCGCCGTTCCTTGCTGGTCAGCCACTTCTCGAGGCTCATGCCCGCCTTGGCCGCGCGCTTCGCCTCGTAGGCGCGCTGCGCTTCCGTCATCTTCCGTTCGCTCATCGCCGGGTGTCCCCCTCGCTGCGCCGGTGAATGGCGCGCCCCGCGCCTTCCGGCAAGGGGTGGGGCGTGCGACCCTGCCACCATGACGATGCACCTTGGCTCCCACCGGAATGCCGCAGCCGCCGGGACCGGCACCGGTTGCCCGCGGCGTGCCGCGCGCCGGCATCATGCGGCGACCGCCTCAGTTCCTCGCCGCCGCGCGAAGGTCGCGCCCGCACCCGCCAATACCAGCGGATCGTGGCCCTGCCGCGATCCGGGAGCGCGAAGGCGCGACCGCGCCCCACCCGCCCGCCACGCCGGGTGCTTCGGCGCAGGGCGCGCAGCCAAGCCGGCGCATGCCGGCGCCCGGCGCCTGAGGGCGTCACAAAATTCCAAGCCGGCGCATGCCGGCGCCCGGCGCCTGAGGGCGTCACAAAATTCCAAGCCGGCGCATGCCGGCGCCCGGCGCCTGAGGGCCTGAGCATGGAACCGAAGGTCAAGGCCGGCATCTGGGTCTCGATGGCGATCCGCCTGTCCGACATGGCCGGCCGCCCGGCCGCCGTGCTCCGCCGCGGGGACCCGGATTCCGGCGGCATCCTGTGCATCCTGCTGGGGCGCGAGGGCTGCGTCGTGCTCTCCCAGGCGCGCGACGCCGAAGGCCGCCCCGCCTGGCTGCGCGGCACCGGCAGCGCGCCGGTCGAGGAAGCCCTGGCGACCGCCTATGTCGACCGCCAGGTGCAACGCGACCCCGACCTCTGGGTGCTGGAATTCGAGGCGCCGGACCTGCTGCCGCCCTTCGAGGCGCGGATGATCTGACCGCCGCCCGGCCGGAGTCGTGACGCGCCGGAATCGGATACGGAAATCTCTCGCGATCATGACATGGCGGCGGCTAGAGCCGCATCCGTTCGCCACAGCTCACCACAACGCCTCTAGGCCATTGTTTTTGCGAGCATCTTTACCCGATCAGATGATTCCATCTGATCGGGATCTGCTCTAGTCTCCCGCCCGCCGGACCATCCGCGTCGTCGCCACGTTCCACGGAAGCCACCCGATGCTGAAACGAGACATGCTCCGCGCGTCAGCCCTTGCCGGGCTCGGCGCGCTGACCCTGCCGCGCCCCGCGCTGGCCCAGGCCGGCCGCCCCGGCCCCGTCGGGTCCTATGACGCGGCCGAGGCCGCCTTCGTCTTCGGCCTGCCGATCGTGATGAACTACACGGTGCTGTACGAATTCGCGGTCGATCGCAACAGCGGCCAGTTCAAGGCACCGTTCAACACCATGTGGAACGACGCCCAGGTCTTCACCTGGCGCGACACCGCCGTGCCCACGCCCAACAGCGACACCCCCTATTCCATGTGCTGGATGGACCTGCGCGCCGAACCGGTCGTGCTCAGCGTGCCCGACGTGCCGGCCGGGCGGTACTTCTCGGTCATGATCTGCGACGCCAATACCTACAATGTCGGCTACATCGGGTCGCGCGCGACCGGGCAGGGCGGCGGCTCCTGGCTGGTCGCCGGGCCGGGCTGGCAAGGCGCGCCGCCGCCCGGCGTGAAGGGCGTGATCCGCTCGACCACGCACTTCGCCCTCGCGATCTTCCGCACCCAGCTGTTCGGGCCGGACGACATGGCCGGCGTGGTCGCCGTGCAGCGCGGCTACAGGGCCGAGACACTATCCGCCTTCGCCCGCACCGCGCCCCCGCCGCCGGCGCCCGAGATCCGCTGGCCGCGCGTCAATGCCGACCTCGCGAAGCACCATTTCTTCGACTATCTCGCCTTCGCGCTGCAGTTCAACGCGCCGCAGCCCAACGAGGCCCCGATCCGCGCGCAGATGGCGTCCATCGGCATCGACGGCCGCGGCACGCCGCTGCCGCAGTCCTTCTTCGACCGCATGGAACTGCTCGCCGCCGCCTTCGAGGGCAACCGCCGCGTCGAAGCCGCCGTCGCCGCCGCCGGCGTCAGGATGAACGGCTGGAACGTCGCCGACGTCCCCGGCAGCCCCGAGGCCTACAACGGCAACTGGATGCAGCGCGCCATCGCCGCGAAGGCCGGCATCTACGCCAACAGCACCGAGGAAGCGACCTACCCCTTCACCCGCACCACCGCGGGGGGCGAGACGCTGGACGGCAGCTCCGGCCGCTACACCCTGACCTTCGCGGCGAACCAGCTGCCCCCGGTGAATGCCTTCTGGTCGGTCACGATGTACCATGGGGGCAACCAGCTGCTCGTGCAGAACCCGATCGACCGCTACCTGATCAACACGCCGATGCTGGCCGGCATGAAGCGCAATCCGGATGGCGGCGTCACCATCCATATCCAGAAGGACGATCCCGGCGCCGACCTGCGGGCGAACTGGCTGCCGGCGCCGAACGGGCCGATCTACCTGGTGATGCGCCTGTACTGGCCGCGCACGGAAGCGCCGTCGCTGCTGCCGGTCGGCCGCGGCGCCTGGCAGCCGCCGGGGGTGGTCAAGGCGGGTTGACCCACCCTACCGATCCGTCAGCCGCACCTCGATCCGCCGGTTGCGCGCCAGCGCCGCGGCCCCCTCGCCGGGATCGATCGGCTGGGTATCGCCGAAGCTCGTTGCCGCCACGCGATTGGATGGCAAGCCTTCGGCGATCAGCAGCTGCGCCACCGCGATCGCCCGCGCCGCCGCCAGTTCCCAGTTGCTGGCGAAGCGCCCGCCCCGCAGCGGCGAACGGTCGGCATGCCCATCCACCCGCACCACCCAGGCGATCTCGGCCGGGATCCGCGGCGTCACCTCCAGCAGCACGCGCGCCAGGTCGCGCACCTGCCGCCGTCCTTCCTCGCTGAGATCGGCCGAGGCCGGCGCGAACAGCACCTCGCCCTGGAACACGAAGCGATCGCCGACGATCCGCACCTCGGGCCTTTCGCCCAGCACCTGGCGCAGCCGCCCGAAGAAGTCCGACCGGAAGCGCTGCAATTCCTCGACCCGCTGCGCCAGCGCGGCGTTCAGCCGGGCGCCGAGCTGCGCGATGGTCGCGTCCTGCGCCTGGCGTTCGCCCTGCGCGAGATCGAGCGCGGCCGACAGCCGCGCGAGGTCGGCGCGCAGCGCCTCGATCTGGCGCGACAGCAGCGCGACCTGCGCGCGGGCACCTTCCGCCAGGCGCAACTGCTCGGCCGCCTGCGACTCCGCGAGGCGGCGCTGTTCCTCGGCATAGCCGGCGCGCTGCGCTGCCTGGGCTGCGGCGGATTCGGCCGCGCCGGCACGCCGGATCGCCGCCTGCGCATCGGCCTCCGCGGCGCCGGCGCGCGATGCCGAAGCGGCGGCCGCGCCATCCGCCTCCGCCCGCAGCCGGGCCGCCTCGCCGGCCGCGGCCACTGCGCGGGCCGTGGCCGCCTCGGCCGCCATG
>NZ_CAKKLX010000094.1 GCF_918698155.1 Roseomonas sp. CECT 9278 | reverse complement strand
GCGCGCGTCGCCTCGGCCTGCAGCGCCCGGTCGCGCGCGGCGCGTTGCGCGGCCGTCAGCGAGGCCTCGGCCGGCGGCGCCGGGCCGCGCGCCGTCGCCCGCGCCGAGAGCAGGAAGAACATGATGTCGTTGCGGCCCTGGTCGACCGCGGCATCGACCGCCGTCAGGCCGAGCACGTTGCGTTCCTCGAGGCTGGCGCCGCGCGTCACGGCATCGCGCGCCGCGGCCAGGTCGCCGCGGTTGATGGCGTCGAACAGCGCGGCGGTGGGCGCCAGGTTGGCATTCGGATCGCCGGGGATGGGGTCGGGCGCGCGGCGCGCCGTCAGGCCCGGCAGGGCGGGCGGCGGCGCCCGTCGCGCGGCCGGGGCGGCCGGCGGCGGCCCGGTGAACTGCGCCTGCGCCGGCGCAGGGCCGAGCGGAAGCCCCGGCAGCGCCATCAGGCCGGTGAGCGGGAGCAGCGCGAGGAGGCGTCTCATGCCCCGGGTCATACCGCGCTTCGGGGTGATGCGGGAACACCTTGTCGGCAAGGGGCGGAGAACCGGCGCGTCCGAAGCGCCCCGCCACGACCAGCACTCGTTGCGGATCGTGCGAAGCACGATGCGGGAGCGCACAGCGCGACCGCGCCCAGACCCTCAGCCGCCACGCGTGCAACCGTGCATGGCGCGACGGCAAGCCGGCCGGATGGCCGGCGCCCGCCGCCTGAGGGCAAAAAAACCTCCTATCGCCCTTCGCGCCGCCAGGCCATCACGGCGGCGCCCAGCACCAGCGCCAGCGCCAGCCAGGCCGGCAGCAGCGGCAGGGCGCTGATGCCGGTGACCGTGTGGTCGCCGTTGCGCCGCAGGCCGACCCAGCCGGCGCCGGCCACGTCGCGCCCCGGCGCCACGCGGCGCAGTTCGGGCAGCGCCGGCACCGCGGCTTCGCCCATGTAGCGCGCCGCGCCGCCGGTGCCGGCCAGCAGCGGCCGCAGGCGGTCGGGATCGGCGCGCAGGTCGGCGATCTCCAGCGGGTTGGCGGCGGCCGAGGCCGCGAAGGCGGTGCGCCGCCCGTCGCCGGCCTGCCAGACGCCGGGCTGCGTCGCCGGCAGGCTCAGCGTGGCGCGCCCGCCGCCGGCTTCCTCGGGCCGCGCGCGCGTGATGGTGCCGTCCGGCGCGGTGATGCTGAATTCGGGCGGCGGGCCGGCATCGAGGCTGCGGCGCGTCACGGTCAGGCGCCCGGCTTCGATACGCGCGGTCAGGTCTTCTTCTTCCAGCTCGGTCTCGCGCATCAGCCAATGGGCGACGCGGCGCAGCACTTCCTGCTGGGGGCCGCCGCCGTCATGGCCGCGCGACCACAGCCAGATGTGGTCGGACAGCAGCAGCGCCACGCGGCCTTCGCCGACGCGGTCGAGCACCAGCAGCGGCGCGCTGTCGGGGCCTTCCATGACGGTGCTGCCGGAGCGCGCCTCGGTGCGCAGCCAGCGATACCAGCGGCCCCATTGGGCCTCATTCTGCTCGGTATTCGCGCCGATCAGCCCCTCGGTGACCGGGTGGCGGAAGCCGAGCGCCGAGACGCGCGGGCGGAAGGGCTGCTCGGCCACCGCGTTCTGGCGGCCGGCCGGGCGCGCGGGCAGCACCTGCCCCAGCGGGGTCAGCGCCAGCGACACCGGCCCGGAGAATTCCGGCCCGGTCGACATCAGCAGCGCGCCGCCTGCGCGCACGTAGTCGGCGATGTTGCGCAGGTAGGCCAGCGGCAGGATGCCGCGGTTGCTGAAGCGGTCGAAGACGATCAGGTCGAACTCGCGCAGCTTCACCTGGAACAATTCGCGCACCGGGAAGGCGATCAGCGCGAGCTCGTTCAGCGGCGTCAGGTCGTCCTTCTCCGGCGGGCGGAGAATCGTGAAGTGCACCAGGTCGACATTCGGGTCGGCCTTGAGCAGCCGGCGCCAGGTGCGCTCCCCGGCATGCGGTTCGCCGGACACCAGCAGCACGCGCAGCCGGTCGCGCACGCCGTTGATGGTCACCACCTGGCGGTTGTTGCGCGGGCTGACCTCGCCGGGGCGGGCCTCGGCCTCGATCTCCACCACGGTGGGTCCGCCGCGCTGGATCGGGACGGTGATGCGGTGGTCGCGGCCGATCGGCACGCTTTCGCTGCGCGCCGCCTCGCCGTCGCGCCGGATGGTCAGGCGCGCCGCGCCGGTGGCGTTGGGCACGCCCAGGTCATCGACCGCGACGCGGATTTCCACCTCCCGGCCGACGATGCCGAAGCCCGGCGCCTCAATGATGCGCAGGCGCCGGTCGGTCTGGCCGGCGCGGCCGGGCATCAGGGCGTGGAAGGGGGCGTCGAAGGGCGCGGCGGCGGGGATGTCATGCGCCTGGCCGTCGGTCAGCGCGATCACGCCGGCCAGGCGCGCGCGCGGGATTTCCGCCAGCGCGCGCTCGATCGCGGCGAACAGGCGGGTGCCCTGGTTGCCGCCCTCGGGCACCTCGATGGTGCGCAGTTCCAGTTCGGGCAGGCGGGCGGCGCGGGCTTCGACCTCGCGCCGCGCGGCGTCGATCTGCGCGGTGCGGGTGGCGATGGTGGTGGAATCCGTCTGGTCGACGACCAGAAGGGCGATGTCGGGGCGGGTCTCGCGGGTTTCCTCGACCAGCCGCGGATTGGCCAGGGCCAGCAGGATCAGCGCGAAGGACACGCCGCGCCAGGCGATGCCGCGCGCGCGGCGCCATGCCGCCGGCACCAGCGCCAGCACCGCCAGCGCCGCGGCCAGGCCCAGCAGCCACAGCGGCAATACGGGCGCGAAGTCGATGCCGGCGATGGTCTGGGTCATGTTGCCGGTCCCTCAGACGGCGGGCGCCGGCCATCCGGCCGGCTTGCCTTCGCGCCCCGCGCTGGTGCGCCCGGCGCGGCTGACGGTCCGGGCGCGGTCGCGATTCGCGCTCGCGGCCCGATGTGGAGATCGGGCCGATGCGGGCTCTCGCGCGGTCCCCATACCATGCTCAGTTCCCGAGCCGTTCGAGGATGGCCGGCACGTGCACCTGGTCGCCCTTGTAGTTGCCGGTCAGCGCGTACATCACGAGGTTCACCCCGAAGCGATACGCCAGGATGCGCTGCCGCGCGCCGCCCGGAATGGTCGCGTAGGGGTTCTGCCCGCGCGCATCCATCGCCCAGGCCGCCGCCCAGTCATGGCCGCCGATGATCACCGGGCTCACGCTGTCATTCGCGCGGTCCTGGTCGCGCGCCACCCAGACCTGCCCGCCGGCGAAGCGGCCGGGCAATTCGGGCAGCAGGTAGAAGGCGCGCTTGAGAACGTGGTCCTCGGCCACCGTCGCCAATGGCGGCACCGCCAGGTCGCGCGTCACGCGCCGCAGCGCCGCCCGCGCGCCGGGGTTCATGCCCTCGCCCGAGCCTTCGTCGCGGGTGTCCAGCAGGATGATCCCGCCATTGCGCATGAAGGTGTTGAGCGCGGCCGCAGCGGCGGCATCGGGCTGCGCGGCCTCGGCCAGCACGGGCCAATAGATCAGCGGATACAGCGACAGGTCGTCGCGCCCCGGCACCACCGGGCGGGGTTCCGCCAGCGCGGCGGCGGTGCGGCGGTTCACGAAATCCGACAGGCCGACCAGGCCGAGGCGCGAGACCTCATCGACCTGCGTATCCCCCGTCACGATGTACGCAAGGCGCGTGGCATTCGCCGTCGCGCCGTCGGGTTCGGGCACCTGCGCCTGCGCCGGCAGCGCGAGCGCCAGCAGCACCGCCGCCATCCCGGCCCGGCGCGACCATTGCGGCCCGACCAGCCCGCGCTGCACCAGGGAGATCACCAGGTCCGCCGCCAGCAGCAGCAGCGCCAGCGCCAGCAGCCACGGCCCCAGGTCGCGTTCCGCCGGCACGCCGCCGATGGTTTCGGCGCGCGCGCCGGGCGGCGGCGCGGCGGCGGCGCGCGGCGGCGGCAGGTGCGCCGAGAGATTCAGCGCCCGGCGCCACGCCGCATCCTCCGCCTGCCCCGGCGTGCCGTACCAGCCCGGCGGATGGCGCGGGGAGGCGATGGTCTCCTCCACCCGGTTCGCCGGGATGGGCGCGGCCGCCGGCGGCGCCGGCCCCAGCCGCCCAAAGCCATCCAGGATCTCGAGCGGCGCGAGCGGTGCCTCGCCCTCGGCGCCCTGCACGCCGGCGGACAGCGCCACCATCCGCCGCAGCATGTCCACGAACAGGCCCGACAGCGGCAGGTTCGACCATTCGGCATTGGCGGTCACATGGAACAGCACGACCCGCCCGCGCCCGCGCGATTCGGCGGTGACCAGCGGCGTGCCATCGGCCAGCCGCGCCCAGGACCGTTCGGTCAGGCGCGGCGAGGGTTCCGCCAGCACCTGGCGCTCCACCGTGACCTCGGCCGGCGGCACCAGCCCGGCGAAGGGCGAGCCCTCCGGGAAGGGGGCCAGCGACTGCGGCCGGTCCCAGGACAGCGCGCCGCCCAATTGCCGTTCGCCGGCGCGCAGCGCCACCGGCAGCAGCGGGTCGGGGCGTTCCGCCAGGCGCGGGCCGGCGAAGCGCATCAGCAGCCCGCCTTCCTCGACCCAGCGGGTCAGCGCCGTGCGCTCGCGGCCCTCGGGCACCTCGCGATCGGCCAGCACCATCACCGCCAGGCGGCGCGACAGCAGCGCCTCCGGCGTGCCGCGCCGGATCTCGGCGTAGGGGGCCAGGGCGCGCTCCAGGTAGAACAGGTCGCCGGTCAGCGGCGCGTCCGCGCTGGTCTCGATGGCGGCGGACAGCCCGACCGGGCGGCGGCGGAAGCGTTCGTCCAGCAGCACCGTGCCGGCGGCGCCGGCCTCCGGTTCCAGGTCCAGCCGCACCACCTGGTTGCGGATTTCGATGGGCAGGTCGATCGACGCCTCCGCGCCGGTGGCGCCCGCCGGGAAGGCCAGCGTGGCGGAGGCAATGGCGCGGCCATCGCTGGTGCGGGCCAGCACGGTCGCCTCGGTGGGCGTCGTGGCGGGGGTTTGCAGGGCGCGCACCACCAGGCGGTCGGCCTCGGCGCGCGGCGGGGGCAGGATGCGGGCGGGGCGGCCCTCGGCGCGCGCCAGCGTCAGCGGCCCGGCCTCGGCCAGCGCGGCGGCAAAGGCGCCGGCGGCCTCGCCCTGCGCGGCGTGCTCGACACCATCGGCGATCCACAGCGTGGCAAGGCCGCCGGGATTGGCGGCGCGGAAGGCCGCCAGCGCCACCAGCGCCGCCGCATGGTCGGACGGCCAGGGGCGCGGGCGCAGCGCGGCGATGCGCGCGCGGGCTTCCTCGGCCGGCATCAGGGCGGTGGCGGCGACGGCGTCGCCATTGGCGGGCGGCGCGGTGGACAGCAGCGCCACGCGCCGTCCCTCGCGCCCGGCGGCCTCCAGCGCTGCCACCGCGGCCGCCACGCGCGCCGGCCAGTCCGGCGCGGCCGCCCAGCCATCATCGATCGCCACCAGCAACGGCCCGGTGCCGCCGCCGCCCGCCTGCGGCTGCCAGACCGGCCGCGCCAGGCCGATCACCAGCAGCGCCGCCGCCACCAGGCGCAGCAGCAGCAGCCACCAGGGCGTGCGGTGCGGGGTTTCCTCGGTCGGCGGCAGGTCCTGCAGCAGGCGCAGCGCCGGGAAGGTCTGGGCCTTCGGCGCCGGCGGGCTGACGCGCAGCAGCCACCACAGCACCGGCAAGGCGGGCAGCGCCAGCAACAACCACGGCGCCGCGAAGGCGAGGGGCCCGACCTGCCACATCAGCCGGGCGCCAGCCGACGATGCAGCGCCAGCAGCGCCGCTTCCGGCGGCTGGTCGGTGCGATGCGTGGCAAAGGACCAGCCGGACGCCGCCGCCAGCGCCTGCAACCCATCCCGGTGCCTCGCCAGCCGTTCCTCATACAGCGCGCGCACGCCCTCGACCCGCGGCACCAGCGCGTGTTCGGCGCTGCCGGGGCCTTCGAAACGGATGCGGCCGGTGAAGGGCAGCGTCTCCTCCGCGGGGTCGAGCACCTGCACCAGATGGCCCCGGATGGACCGCGATGCCAGCGCCGCCACGCGATCGCGCGTCTGATCGAGCGGCGCCAGGAAATCGCTGAACAGCACCGCGCGGGCATGGCGCGGAATGCGGCCATCATCGGCGGTCTCCGCCTGGCGCGGCAGGGTCTGCGCCAGCGCGTTCAGCGCGCCGCGCCCGGTGAAGGCGCGCGGCAGGCCGAACAGGCGCACGCGCTCGCCCCCCCGGAACAACAGCGCCGCCAGCGCCAGCAGCAGCAACTCCGCCCGCACCCGCTTGGCCGGCAGATCCCGATGGCTGCGCCAGTCCATCCCAGGCCCGCCCTGGCACCACACCGCGACCGTCTGCGCCGCCTCCCACTCCGTCTCACGCACATACAGGCGGTCGGACTTGGCCGACTGGCGCCAATCCACCCGCGCCGCCGCATCGCCCGGCGTGTACGGCCGGAACTGCCAGAAGGCATCGCCCTGCCCGGGCCGCCGCCGGCCATGCACCCCCTGCATGACCGTCGCGGCCACACGCTCCGCCTGCACGACCAACGGCGGCAACGCGGCACCGAGGGCCTCGGCCCAGGGGACGGTGACTGGCGCTTATACACATCTGACGCCGCCGACGATATGCAGTGTGTAGATCTCGGTGGTCGCCGGATCATTAAAAAAAAAAAACAATCGAGCATTGTTT
>NZ_CAKKLX010000093.1 GCF_918698155.1 Roseomonas sp. CECT 9278 | reverse complement strand
CGCCTCGACCTGCGCGGCGCCGCGGCGCGCCGGTGGCGCGGCGGCCACCACGGGGGCACGCGGCGTGCGCGCGGCCGGGGCCGGCGCGCTGCGCGCCTCCAGCTGTTCGAGCCGCCGGCGCATCTCCTCCAGCTGGCGGCGAAGTTCCGCGATGACCGCGGCATCGCTGCCCTGGGCCGCCACGATGCCCGGCAGCAGGGCCACGAGCCCCGCGACGATCGCGGCACCGGTTCGCGAGGCTATCTTGCGTGTCATGCCGCTGTCCTTCCGCCCCGCCCGTCGCCGACCGCAGCGTGACCGACCGACCCGCATGGCGGGAACAGGCTGTCATATGCCAGGCATGCCCGGCCTGTGCGTGCCGTCCCCCCGATGCTGCACGCTTCCCACCCGACCGCGAACCGGTCTAGTGTCCGGCCGATTTTGTGCACTGCACAAATCCACGGGCGCGTGGCCGCCCACGGAGATGCGACAGCATGGCCAGGAAGCCCGCCCGCCCCGCCGGGGCCCGCGACACGCTGCTGATCGACCTTGCCCTGCAAGGCGGCGGCAGCCACGGCGCCTTCACCTGGGGCGTGCTCGACCGGCTGCTCGAGGAAGACTGGATCGAGATCGAGGCCGCCTCCGGCACCTCGGCCGGCGCGATGAACGCCGCGGTGCTGGCGCACGGCCTGCTGGCCGGTGGCGCCGATGGCGCGCGCGACGCGCTGGCGCGCTTCTGGAAGAAGGTGTCGGACGCCGCGGCCATGAGCCCGCTCAAGCGCGGCCCGCTCGATGTGCTGCTGGGGCGCTGGACGCTCGACACCTCGCCCGCCTACCTCGCGATGGATATCGCGACGCGCATCTTCTCCCCCTACGACCTCGATTTCGGCATGCCCAACCCGCTGGCGGCGATCCTGGCGGATGTGGTGGATTTCGACCGCCTGCCGCAATCCCCGGTCAAGCTGTTCATCACCGCCACCAACGTGCACACCGGCCGGCCGCGGGTGTTCCGCAACCACGATGTCTCGCCCGCCGCGCTGATGGCCTCGGCCTGCCTGCCCATGATGTTCCAGGCGGTCGAGATCGACGGCCAGGCCTATTGGGATGGCGGCTATTCCGGCAACCCGACCATGACCCCGCTGATCGACGAATGCGTGTCGGACGACACCATCATCATCGGCATCAACCCGGTGCAGCGCCCGGGCGTGCCGAAATCGGCGCGCGACATCCTCAACCGGCTGAACGAGGTCGCCTTCAACGCGGTCCTGCTGAAGGAACTGCAGATGATGGCGCTGCTGCGGTCGGTGGCGGATGCCGGCAACGAGAAGACCGCGCATTGGGCGCGCATGCGCGTCCACCTGGTGCAATCCGCGCTGCTGGCGGAGCTGGGGGCGTCGTCGAAGCTGAACGCCGAATGGGACTTCCTGACCATGCTGCGCGACGAAGGCCGCCGCGCGGCCGAGGCCTTCCTGGCGCAGCATCGCGACGCGCTCGGCAAGCGATCCACGCTGCCGATCGAATACCTGCTGGAGAAGGTGTGAGCCGATGGGGCTGATCGGCATCCTCGTCGGCCTCGCGGTCCTGGTCGCGCTGGCCTATCGCGGCTGGTCGGTGCTGCTGCTCGCCCCCGCCGCGGCGCTGATCGCCGCCGCCTTCGCCGGCGAACCGCTGCTGGCGCATTGGACCGAGACCTTCATGAACGCCGCGGCACGCTTCGTCGCGCAGTTCTTCCCGCTGTTCCTGCTGGGCGCGCTGTTCGGGAAACTGATGGAGGATTCCGGCGCGGTCGGCACCATCGCACGCTGGATGACGGTCACGCTGGGGCCCAAGCGCGCCATCCTGTCGGTGGCGCTGGCCGGCGCGGCCGTCACCTATGGCGGCGTGTCGCTGTTCGTTGCGATCTTCGTGCTCGCCCCCATGGCCACCGCGCTGTTCCGCGAGGCCGGCATCCCGCGCCGCCTCATGCCCGGCGCGATCGCGGTCGGCGCCTTCACCTTCACCATGTCCGCCATGCCGGGCACGCCGGCGATTCCGAACGCCATCCCGATGCCCTTCTTCGGCACCACGGCCTTCGCGGCGCCGGGGCTGGGCATCATCGCCTCCGTCATCATGCTCGGCTTCGGGCTGTGGTGGATGCAGCGGCAGGAAGCGCGCGCGCGTGCCGCCGGCGAGGGCTTCGGCGACGGTCCGCCGCCATCCGTCGATGCGGTGGCCGACGACCCGATCATCCGCGAGCGCGCCAGCACCGCGCGCGAATTCGACCCCGCCGAGATCCATCGCAGCGAGACCACGCAGAAGGAATTGCCGGTGGGGCTCGCCGCGCTGCCGCTGGTCGTGGTGGTGGCGGTGAACCTGGTCATGTCGCTGGTCGTGCTGCCCGGCATGGACGCCGCCTTCCTGGCGGAGCCGCGCTGGGGCGGCACCACGCTCGGCGCAGTCGCCGGCGTGTGGTCGGTGGCGGTGGCGCTGTTCGTCGCCATCCTGGTGCTGCTCGCGGTCAGCGGCTGGCGCCTGCCGTCGCTGCGCGCGACCATGGATGCGGGCGCCAATGCCTCCGTGCTGCCGATCTTCTCGGTCGCCTCATTGGTCGGCTTCGGCGCGGTGGTGGCGGCGATGCCGGCCTTCGAGGCGGTGCGCGACTGGGTGCTGGGCATCGGCGGCGGGCCGCTGGTGTCGCTGGCCTCGGCCGTGACGATCCTGTCGGCGCTGACGGGCTCGGCCTCCGGCGGGCTGACCATCGCGCTCGATGCGCTGGGGCCGACCTACATGGCGCTGGCGGCGCAGATCGGGCTGGACCCCGGGCTGATGCACCGCGTCGCGGTGATCGCCGCCGGCACGCTGGACGCGCTGCCGCACAATGGCGCGGTGGTGACGCTGTTCGCGGTCTGCGGGTCGAACCACCGCGACAGCTACCTGGACATCGTGATGACGACGATCGTCGGCGCGATGCTGGCGCTGGCGGTGGTGATCGCGCTGGGCAGCCTGGTCGGGTCGTTCTGAGCGACCGGTCGAGAATCCGCCGAGCGGCGCATGCCGCTGTCCGGCACCGGCATTCCCAAACGGTGCCTGACGGCCGCTACGGCGCCCAGTCCAGCGCCGGATCCAGCGGCCAGATCGGCCGCGGCACGGCGCGCCAGGGGACGCGGTCCAGCATCACGGTGGTCAGGCCCGGCACATCCACCTCCAGGATGCGGTCGGGCGTGAAGTGCTCGTCGAAGCCGGCGCGGAAATGGCCGCGCGACTTCACCACCAGCGATCGTACCCGGGCGATGTCGATGCCCAGCGCCTCGATCATGGCGGGTTCGCACAATTGCCGGCGCTGCGTGGCCACCGCCACCAGCAGGCCATCGAGGCGCAGCAGCGCCATCGGACCCATCTCCACCTCGCGCCCGGCATAGATCCCGCGCCGGCCGATGATGCGCCCGTCATGCAGCGCCACCACCTCCGCCGCGGCCTCGAAGCCGTGGGAGAAATGATTGGTCTCGACACGGTTGAAATGCGCGGTGAAGCGCGCGCCAGGACCGAGCAGATGCGCCTCCGCCGCCAGCTCCGGGTCGTTGAACACGCCCAGCACGGCGCCCTGCACCCCGGCGGCGTGGAACGCCTCCAGAATCCAGACGGTATTGCCGCGCCCGCCACCGCCGGGATTGTCGGCCACGTCGGCCAGCAGCAACGGCGCCGCGCCGGCATCGGCGCCGGCCGCCGTCGCGCGGCGCACCGCCTCGGCCAGCGGCAGCAGCTTCGCCACCCAGCGCCCGCGCGATCCCCAGATGAAGCGCGCGATCTCCTGCGCCACGGCCTGCGCGCGCGCGGCATCGGTGCGCGCGGTCACCACAACCGACAGCCCGTTCTTCGGCGTATCCCCCAGCGAGAAGCCCGAGGAGATCGAGATGTTCATCACCTCGTGGTCGAGGAAACCGCGCCCGAAGGCGATGGCATCCGCATAGGGCCCGGCATCGGTGTTCTGGCTGGTGGCGGGCGGGATCATCGGCAGCTTCACGAAGCCGCTGCGCGGGCGCATCCCGCCCAGCATGGCGCGCATCGCGGCGGCCGCCTCGGCGCCGCGTTCCGCCATGTCGACATGCGGGTTGGTGACGAAGGCGACCAGCACATCGGCATGGTCGACCATGGCGCGCGAGACATTCGCATGCAGGTCGAGTGTCGCGATCACCGGCACATCGGGGCCCACCACCGCCCGTAGGCGCGCCAGCAGCACGCCGTCGGGATCGACCTCGACCGTCGCGCTCGCCGCGCCGTGCAGCGACAGGAACACGCCATCGACCGGCATCGCCGCGCGCAGGCCGTGTTCCATGCGGTGCAGCAGCTCGTCGAAGACCTCCTGCTCCATCGGGCCGGAGGCGCCGGCGCCGGCCGCGACCAGCGGCACGGCCACCCAGGGCCGGCCGCCATCCATGGCGCGGATGAAGCCGGTCAGCGCGGTCGGGGCGCGCGGTGCGGGCCGTGCCAGGTCCTCCGCCAGCGCCGCGCCTTCCAGCCAGCAGGCAGCGTCGAATTCCGCGCGGGTGGCGGGCGGCGCGTGGCCGTTGCTCTCCAGCATGAAGGCGCCGAGGGCAATGCGCGGCGCGCGCGTCACTCCTCGGCCGCCCGCGCCGGCGCGGCCGGATGCTGCGCGCCCTGCTCCATCACCAGCTTCTGGTGCGGATACGGGATCTCGATGCCCAGTTCGTCGAAGCGCTTCTTGACGCGGCGGTTCAATTCGCGCGCCACCGCCCAGCGCTGCGACGGTTCGGTCTTGAAGCGCACCCGCAGCACCACGCCGGAATCGCCCAGCCGCTCGACGCCCATCACGTCCAGGTCGTCGCGGATCGCGGGGCGCCACTTCGCATCCTCGCGCATCTCGGAGGCGACGTTGCGCAGCACGTCGGTGACGCGGTCGGTATCCTCGCCATAGGCGATGTTCACGTCCATCACCGCGAAGGCGAAGTCGCGCGTCATGTTGGTCACGGTGGTCACGGCGCTGAACGGGATGATGTGCAGCGACCCATCCACCGCGCGCAGCTTGATGGACCGGATCGACAATTGTTCGACCACGCCCGACAGGCCGCCCACCTGCACCACGTCGCCCACCGCCAGCGCGTCCTCGAACAGCAGGAAGATGCCGGTGATGACGTCGCGCACCAGCGTCTGGGACCCGAAGCCGATGGCGATGCCGAGCACGCCGGCACCGGCGATCAGCGGGGCCACGTTCACGCCGATCTCGGTCAGGATGATGAAGGCCACGATGACGATGATGGTGACCATCAGCGCGGTGCGCAGCATCGGCAGCAGGGTCCGCACGCGCGCCGATCGCGCCGCCTTGGCGTCGCGCGACAGGCTCACCAGGTGGCGCTGGATCGCGGCATTCGCCGCCTCCCAGGCCGCCATGGCCGCCAGCAGCGTGAAGCCCATCGACGCCAGCGACCCCACCAGCCGGTTGCCCAGCTTGCCCTGCCCGAACCAGGCGAAGGCATCGAGGCCCCAGGCCTCCAGCAGGAACAGCAGCGCGAGCCCGGTGATGATGGTCGAGAACGTGCCCTTCAGGATCGGCAGGTAGCGGTTGGCCCGCAACTCCAGCCCCGGATAGCGGCGCGCCAGGTCCGGCGTGATCCGGAAGGCGCGCGCCAGCACCCGGCGCATCGCCAGGTCGACCAGCTTCGCCACGCCCAGCACCACCAGCGTCAGCAGCGACACGCGCGACAGCCGCCAGAAGCCGCCCTGCACCTCCAGCGCCCAGACGCCCCAGGCCGCCATCAGCCAGGCGATGGCGACGATGTGCCAGATGTCGGCAAGCCGGTCGCGCACCGCGCGCAGCGTGCGGCGCGACGCCGTCGGTGCCTCGCCCTCCGCCAGCTCGCGCGCGCGCAGCGCATCCGACACCGCGCCGCGGTTCTGCAGGATGACGATCACCAGGAACAGCGTCACCAGCAGCAGGCAGACCCGCAGGATGGAATCATAGGCCGTCCAGGGCAGGCCGAACTGCAGCCCGGCCTCGGCGGTGGCGTAGCCGACCACCAGCACGAAGGTGATGCGCCGCAGCCAGACCGTGATGTAGGCCGCCGTCTCATCCGCCACCGGCAACAGCCGCAGCATCGGCGATGCCGGCGAGAGCAGCATGCGCGAACCCACCATCACCGCGCGCGACGCCATGTAGGCGTTGTTCACCGTCAGCATCACCAGCTCGGTCGTGGGCAGCGGCCCGACCAGCCCGATCCCGCCATAGGAGACGATGGCAAAGGCCGCGATCGGCAGCAGGTCCAGGCACAGCCGCGCGATCACCAGCGGCACGCGGCGCAGCCAGCCGAACAGCTCGCCTTCCGCCGGCGCGCGCGAATCGAGCGCATCCCGCGCGCGCTTCAGCACCCGCACGGCGAGCCATTCCGCCGCCAGGCCCAGGCCCAGCACCAGCAGCAGCTTCCAGAAGGCGTCGATCACCCGGAACTGCGTCACGGGGTCGCGCGCCATGGAGGACAGCCAGGCCACCATGGCGGGCAGGTCGGCGATGGTCTGCACGGTGCGGACCAGCTGTTCCGACAGGCCGGACAACCGCTGAGACGCGCCCTGGAGGAGCTGGGCGCCGAGCGTATTGGGCGCCAGGATCGCGGGCTCCTCGGGCGCGGCCGGCGCGGCGGCAGGTGCGGGCGGGGCCGGCGTGGCGGCGGGTGCGCCCGGCGCCGGCGGGGCCCCGGCC
>NZ_CAKKLX010000092.1 GCF_918698155.1 Roseomonas sp. CECT 9278 | reverse complement strand
AGATGGGTATAGGGGCCAGGCGCTGCATCGCGCCGCGGCGCCGGTGCGCGGCTGGCTGGCCGGGGGCGGCACGACGCTGCTCGGCCGCGTGCGCGCGGCGCGGGCGCAGTGGCGGCGGCGCGCATGAGCGGGCGGCTCAGGCTCTACGCGGCGATCTCGCTGGATGGCTGCCTGGCGGATGACGCGGGCGGCGTCGGCTGGCTGGCGCCCTTCGACGCGCAGGATTACGGCATGGCCGGCTTCATGGCCGCGCTGGGGTCGGTGCTGACCGGTCGCGTGACCTACGACCACGCGCGCGGCTTCGGCGAATGGCCCTATGCCGGCAAGCGCGTGGTGGTGATGACGCATCGCGCGCTGGAGCCCGATCCGCCGGCGGGGGTCGAGGCGGCGCAAGGCGACGTCGCCGCGGTTCTCGCCCGGCTGCGCGCGGAAACACCGGGCGACATCTGGCTGCTGGGCGGCGCGGCGCTGGCGCAGCACTGCCTGGCGCGCGGGCTGGTCGACAGCCTGGAACTGTTCGTCATCCCGGTGCTGCTGGGCGACGGCTTGCGGCTGTTCGCCGCCGGGGGCACGCCCCGTGCGCTGGTGCTGCACGCTGCGCGGCCCTTCCCCAATGGCGTGGTGGCCCTGACCTATCGGCGGGGCTGAACGCCCCGCGGCCAGGTCAGGCCGCCTTGCCGCGCGCCTGCAACGCCAGCAGGCCCGCCGCCAGCGCGATGCCCACCAGGTGCGGATAGGGCACGATATCCGCCGCCGCATGCTGCAGCAGCGCCGGGAAGATCATCAGCAACCCGGCCAGCGTGAAGCCCAGGCGTTCCCACCCGGCCAGCGCGCGCCGCGCGAAGCCCTGCGCGGCCGAGGCCAGCGCCGCCAGCCCGCCCGCCGCCAGCACCGTCTGCCACACCACGTCCAGCCAGGTCATGCCGTCGCGGAAGTTCAGCAGCAGGCCGACGCCCTCGGGGTCGGTGACGAAGACGAAGGGCAGCAGGAAGGCCGGCATGGTGTATTTCCACGCCTGCAAGGTGGTGCGGTACGGCCCGGCGCCGGTGATTGCCGCCGCCGCGAAGGGCGACAGCGCGGTGGGCGGCGACACTTCCGACAGCACCGCATAGTAGAAGACGAACATATGCGCCGCGTAGTCCGGCACGCCCAGCTTTATCAGCGCGGGTGCGGCCACCACCGCGCAGATGATGTAGGACGCGGTGACCGGCACCGCGAGCCCGACCACCCAGACGATCAGCGCGGTGTACAGCGCCGTCACCACCACCGACCCGCCCGCCGCCTGGATGGCGATGTCGCTGAACTTCAGCCCGAGCCCGGTCAGCGTGATGACACCGACGATGATGCCGGCGGACGCGCAGGTGGCGGCGATGCCCACCGCCTGCACCGCGCCATTGGCCAGCGCATTGACCAGCCGCTTCGGCCACAGCGCCTGCTCCGGCCGAATGAAGGACAGCAGCACCGCCAGCACCATGGCGTAGAGCACCGACAGCGTCGCCGAATACCCCCAGACCATGAAGGCGACGATCGCGATCAGCGAGGTGAAGTGGAACCAGTAGCGGCGCAGCAGCACCCGCATGGGGTCGACCGCCACGCCATCCGAAATATCCATGCCGCCGTTGCGCGCGCGCAGGCGCCGCTGGTCGAGCTCCACCATGAACAGCAGCGAGGCGTAGTAGAGGATGGTCGGGATCGCCGCCATCTTCAGCACGTCGAGGTAGCCGATCTTGAGGTATTCCGCGATCAGGAAGGCCGCCGCGCCCAGCACCGGCGGCGAGATGATCGCCCCCAGCCCGCCGGCCGCGAGCAGCCCGCCGGCATCGTCCGGCCGGTAGCCCACGCGCTTCATCATCGGCCAGGCCACGGTGCCGATGGTGACGGTGGTGGCGACACCCGATCCCGACGGCCCGCCCAGCAGGAAGGACGACAGCACGACGGTGCGCCCCGCGCTGGCCGCCTTGCCGCCGGTGGCGGCAAACGAGAAGTCCACGAAGAACTTCCCCGCGCCCGAGGCCTGCAGGATGGCGCCATAGATGGTGAACAGGATGATCAGCGTGGCCGAGACATCCACCGCGGTGCCGAAGATGCCATCGAGCCCGATCGAGATATGCGGGATCATCCGCTCGGAATCATAGCCCTGGTGCTGCCAGGGTGCCGGCAGGTGGTTGCCGAAGAAGCCATACAGCAGGAAGAAGATCGCCACCGCCGGCATCACCGGGCCCGTCGCGCGGCGCGTCGCTTCCAGTACCAGCGCGATCAGCATCCATCCCACCACCAGGTCCATCGGCTCGGGGAAGATGGCGCGGTCCTGCAGGTCGTCGCCGCCGGTGATCAGGTAATAGACGACATAGACCGCCGCCGCCGCCAGCACGGCATCCCACGGCATCAGGCGGTTGCGATACCGCCGCGCCACCGGGAACAGCACGAAGCCCAGCACCAGCGCGAAGCCCACATGCACGAAGCGCAGCGTGGTGGTCGGCACGATGTCCCAGGCCGCCCAGAGGTGGAACAGCGACATCGCCAGCGCCAGCAACGTCGCGACATAGCCGAGCCAGCCGGAGAAGCGGTTCTGGACGCCCTCCTCCTCCTCGATCAGCGCCTCGACGCGCGCGGCGGTCTTGTCGTCCAGCGCATCGGGCGCGACTTCGGGCGGCAGGTTGTGCGTGGTGGTCACGGGCGGTGCTCCGGCGCCTGGTCGATCGCCCCGTGATGGCCGGGGTGCCGCGGATCAGGCCGCCTTTGTCTCTCGCATGGTCCCGGCCGCCTGGCGATTCCGCCCGGCCGCGCCATGCCGTGAATGCGGGACGGGAGCGGCCCGGCCGGACCGCTCCCGTGCGAAGATCCCCTGGGGGCGACGGTCAGCCGAGCGTCGCGCCCTGCGCCTTCCAGAAGGCCTCCGCCGCCGGGTGCCAGGGCACGCCGGCCGCGGCGGTCTTCTGGCCGTCCAGGGTGAAGTCGCGCGCCGCGGAATGCACGCGCGCCCAGTCCTCGCGGTTGGACCACATGATCTGCACGATCTGCGTCACCAGCGCGGCCGGCATGTCCTCGCGCACGGCGACGATGTTCGCCACCGACATCTGCTTGTTCGGCGTGGTCTGGCCCGGATAGGTGCCGGCCGGGATGGTCTCCGCGAAATAGACCGGGCCGTATTTCTCGACGATGGCGGGCACGTACTGGTCGTGGTCGATCATCACCAGTTGCACGCCCGGCGTGGCGCCGAGGTCGGTGATGGCGCTGGTCGGCACGCCCGAGACGAAGAAATACGCGTCGAGCTTGCCGTCCTTGATCGCGTTGGTGCTCTCGGCGGGCGACAGGCGCTCGCGCGCGCGGAAGTCGGTGTCGCGATTCAGGCCGGCCGCCTCGATCAGGCGGAAGGCCATGACTTCCGTGGCCGAGCCGGGCGCGCCGGTGGACACGCGCTTGCCCTTGAGGTCCGCCATGGACCGGATCCCGGTCGAGGCCACCGTCACCACCTGCATGCGGTTCGTGTAGAGCACCGCGAGCGCGCGCACCGGCACCGGCCGGCCGCGGAAGCGGTCATTGCCGCGGATCGCATCCACCGACGCATCGACCTGCGTCAGCACCATCCCGACGCGATTGGCGCCGAGCAGCTGCAGGTTCGCGACCGACCCGCCGGTCACTTCCACCGTCGAGCTCATGCCCGGGATGCCACGCGAGAGATAGTTCGCGAGCGCGCCGCCCAGCGGATAGTACACGCCGCCGGTGGTGCCGGTGGCGATCGCGAGCTGCTGCGCCGCCTGCGCGCGCGCCAGGCCGGGCAGGGCCAGCGTGCCGGCCGCGGCGGCAATGACGTGACGTCGGGTGATCCCGGACATGTGTCCTCCTTTGGGTGTTCTTGGTCGCGGCACCGTAGATAGCGGCCTTGCGCGGCGCTTTGAAGCCCGCGCCGTTGATCTGGCGCAAGGCGGCGGGGCACCGGCGGCGGTATGTCGGCCGCGTTGATCCGGAGGAACTCCCGCATGACCGGCCTTCTCGCCCGCGACCTGATGACCCCCGACGTGGTGACCGTCCCGCCCGAGACGCCGGTGATGGCCATGGCCCGGCTGCTGGCGGATCGCGGCATCTCGGCCGTGCCGGTGGTCGACAAGGACAGCAAGGTGCTCGGTATCGTCACCGAGGCGGACCTGGTCCGTCGCCTCGCCGGCGAGGAGGACAAGCCGGCTTCCTGGTTCGCCTCGCTGTTCGCCGATCCGGCGACCCAGGCCGAGCGCTTCGCGCGCACCCATGGCGTGACGGCGAAGGACCTGATGACCGAGACGGTGGTGACCGTGGCGCCCGACACAACCGCCGCGCATGTCGCGCAGCTGATGGAGCAGCGGAACATCCGCCGCGTGGTGGTGACCGAGGGCGACCGCCTGCGCGGCATCGTCAGCCGCGCCGACCTGCTGCGCGCGCTGGTCGCGCCGCCGCACCAGGATGCCGAACTGTCGGACGAACGGGTGCGCCGCGCGGTGATGGCGGCGATGAAGAAGGAACCCTGGACCGACACCTTCTACACGATGGTCGAGGTCAAGGACGGCACCGTGACCTTCCACGGCTTCCGCCGGTCGGACGCGGTGCAGCGGGCGCTGCGCGTGCTGGCGGAGAACGTGCCCGGCGTGAAGGCGGTGGTGGACGACACCCAGCCCATGCCGGTGTTCATCTACGGCGGGGTGTAGCACGCGGCGCGGGCCTGTGGCGCCGCGGCGTGATATGCCCAGGCCTGCGGCGCAACCCTCGGGGCCATGGCGCGCTACCATGGCGGCAAGCGGGGCTGTCTCCGCCCCCAACCGCCGTTGAGGATTTGCCGCATGGCCCGCGTCCGCATCCGCCACACCACGCGCTACGCCTACAGCGCGCCGGTCGCGCTGTCGCAGCATCGGCTCATGGTGCGCCCGCGCGACAGCCACGACCTGCGCCTGCACGATGCGACCATGTCGGTCAGCCCGCCGCCCGCCGCGACGCGCTGGGCGCACGACGTCTTCGGCAATTCGGTCTGCCTGCTGGACTGGACCGAGGGCGCGCAGACGGATCACCTCGAGATCGTCTCGACGCTCGACCTCGAGCATTTCCCGGCCGGTCCGGCGCTGCCGCGCGCGACGCTCGATCCCTCGGTCGAGGTCTTCCCGTTCTCCTACGGCGCCGAGGAAGCGCCGGATCTCGAGCATTTCCGCGTGCGGCTGCTGCCCGACCCGCAGCGGCGCGTCGATGCCTGGGCGCGTCGGTTCCTCGACCCCGCCGGGCAGACGCGCACGCTGCCGATGCTGGAAGCCATGACGCGCGCCATCCGCGACGAATTCACCTATGAGGCGCGCGACGAGGAAGGCACCAACAGCCCGGTCGCGACGCTCGACACCGGCCGCGGCGCCTGCCGCGACTTCACCCTGCTGATGATGGAGGCGGCGCGCGCCCTCGGCCTCGCGGCGCGCTTCGTCACCGGCTACCTGTACGATGCGACCGGCGGCGACGGCATGGTCGGCGGCGGCGCCACCCATGCCTGGTGCGAGGTCTATGTCCCCGGCGCCGGCTGGGTGGAATACGACCCGACCAACGGGCTGGTGGCGGGCGAGAACCTGATCCGCGTGGGCTCCACCCGCACGCCCGAACAGGCGATCCCGATCGGCGGCGGCTATATCGGCAAGGCCGGCGACTTCGCCGGGCTGCATGTGGATGTCACGGTGCAGGTCGGCAACGACCCGATGCCGCAGGACGCCGCCCCGCTGGATGCCGCGCCCGCGCCGCCGGCTATGGCGCCGGAACCGCCACCCCCACCAGGCAATCCCGCGTGACCACCGCGGCGAGCCGCGCCTCGTCCCAGCCATCGGTGCCGGCGGGGCGCATCGGCAGCACCATCCAGCGGTAGTCCGCGGTGCTGTCGACCACGCGGATCTCGACGCTGTCGGGCATGTTCACGCCCCATTCGGCCAGCACGGCGCGCGGCTCGCGCACCGCGCGCGACCGGTAGGCGAAGGATTTGTACCAGTTGGGCGGATAGCCCAGCACCGCGCGCGGGTAGCAGGAGCACAGCGTGCAGACGACCAGGTGATGCCGGCCCGGCGTGTTCTCCAGCACGCCGAGCGGCGGCGCGCCGGCCATCGACACCCCCATCGCCTCGGCGGCGGCCTTGCCGTCGGACAGCAGCAGCGCGCGATAGGCGGGATCGGTCCAGGCCTTCGCCACCATGCGGGCGCCGGTCTCGGGGCTCGCCTTGTCGGTATTCGCCTGGCGCTCGGCGATCTCCGCCGGGCTCACGACGCCCTTGGCTTCCAGGGCGGCCATCAGGCGATCGAGCAGCGCGAGGCTGTCGGGGCGCGGGGCGGCGGCCATCTCAGGCGTCCTCCAGCCAGTGTTCGAAGACCTCGACCATCACGGTGTCGCCGGGCTTGCCCTCCTGCCAGATAGGCTCCTGCGCGAACAGCACGTGGTACAGCGTGCGCTTCGGCGCCGGGCGGGCGAAGGCCAGGTCCTCCGGGTTCGGAAAGGCGCCGAGCGGGCGCACGACCGTGCCGGTGCGGCCGCGGATGTAGTGCGGCGTGCGGATGTGGCAGGGGCCGCGGCGCTCGGGCCAGTCATCCTTCACGCGCACCGTCGCGCCGGGTGCGAAGCGCGGGGCCTCGGCAGTCGCGCTCATGGCAGCACGTCCTTCTCCACGATGCCTTTCTCGACCATCAGCAGGGCGATCGACCGCAGCCAGCGTTCATAGTAGCCGAGCGCGAAATACTCGCCTTCCGGGATGCTCTCGATGCCACGGCGCAGCTCGTCGACGGTCATCAGCTTCTTCTGCGCGAGCACCTGGCGCAGCGCATCGACCTGCCGGCCGAAGGCGTCGGGCGGCGCCTCGTCGTGCTCGACCGGCGTGCAGTGGAAGCGGGCGATGCCGCCCATGTCGTGGATGGCGGGGACGGGGGTGTCGTCTGGCATGGGCGAAGGTTAGGCCGCCGCGCGGCGCGCGGTCCAGCGCCGCTACTTCACTTCCTCATCGGCCGAGACGCCCCAGACCTCGGAGCGCAGGATGTAGCCGCGGTGCTCGCCGGCCTGCGCCTCGCACCAGGGGCTGCGCGGTTCGCATTGGCGCAGGCGCACCACCACGCCGGGGCGCAGCCGCGCGACCGGCGGGCTGTCGGCTTCGGGCCGGCGGCGCAGCGCGGTCTCGCTGGCGGGCGCGCCGCGCACGATGGCGCTGCGGCGGCCCATCAGGGTGGATTGGTGGACCCAGCCCTCGGTGCCCTCGGGGTCGCGGATGCGGCGCCACAATTCGAATTCCCGGGTGATCTCCACCGGCAATTCGCGGCGCTGGTAGGTCCATTCGATCGGGAAGCGCGTGCCCGGGCCGGCGCGCAGGTTCACCTCGTCCGACCGCAGGGCGGCGAAGCGGGGCAGCGGCAGGTTGGTCACCGACCCGATCGAGGGTTGCGGTTCCGGCGCGGGGGTCGGCGCGGGGGCGGGTTCGGCCGGCCGGGCGGCACCGGCTGCCC
>NZ_CAKKLX010000091.1 GCF_918698155.1 Roseomonas sp. CECT 9278 | reverse complement strand
GTGCCGCCGCACCCCGCATCGCCGCGCGCACCCCACCGGCCGAGGCAGCGCGTCCACGCGCACGGGCGCCGGCCCGCGAACAGTCGGCAGCCGATCGCGCGGGTGGCGCAGGCGCCCCGGGCGGCGCCGCGCAAGGCAGCCCGGCGCAGGGCGGCGCGGCCGGCCCGGCCGGGGCTTCCGCGCCATCCTCCGGCGGAGCCGCCGGCGCGCAGGATGGCCCGCGCCTGCCGCCGGACTACGCCGCGGCGGTCGCGCGCATCCTGCGCCGCAACCTCCGCTACCCTGCCATCGCGCGGGACCAGGGCATCGTCGGCGTCGCGATGGTGCAGTTCGCCATCGCGCGGGACGGCACGGTGATGGCGCCGCGCCTGGTGCGCGGCAGCGGGTCCGTGATGTTGGACCAGGAGGCGATGGCCCTGCTGCGCCGCGTCTCGCCCTTGCCGCCGCTGCCGCCCGCCATTGCGGGCGGGCAGGCGAGCGTGATGGTGCCGATCGGCTTCGACCTGCGCTGAGCGCACACGGCGGTCGCGTTCCTTCGCGTGGCCGATGCCTGCCGGCACGGTCCCTGGGGTGGCGCGCCGGCGTGGCCGCCGGAACACGGCACGGCAAAACAGGACTGGCGGGGTCCGCTATGGCTTGACGCTGATAATGATTCGCATTTGCATATGCGCCAGCACAGGAGCCCCCATGCCGCGACACATCCATCCCCCCCGGCCCCGCCATGTCACCGCCCGGTCCCTGCTTCTCGCGGGGGCCGCGGGCACGCTGCTGGTCGCCGCGCCTGCGCGCGCACAGGATCCCGCGCCCACCGCCGATCCCGCCCCGGCCGGCGAGGTGCGCGTGCCGCCGCTGACGCTGCTGCCGCCGGTCAACACCACCGGCCTGCGCAACCCGCGCCGCCTGTTCGACACGCCCGCCACCGTCGACGTCATCACCGGCGAGGAGATCGACCGCCAGCTCGCCCGCAACATCGAGGACGTGTTCCGCTACACCCCCGGCGTCACGGTGAACCGTGCAACCACCGGCGCGGACCCGTTCCGCAGCCTGGGCGGCATCACCATCCGCGGCGTCGGCGGCAACCGCGTGCTGACGCTGGTGGACGGCTTCCGCACCATCGAGCGCATCACCGACGGCACGCGCGACGTGGTGGACCCGTGGAACCTGCGCCGGGTCGAGGTGCTGCGCGGCCCGGGTTCGGTGCTGTACGGATCGGACGCGCTGGGCGGCGTGGTCAACTACATCACCCGCAACCCCACCGACCTGATCCGCCCGGGCGAGGTCTGGGGCGGCGAGATGATCACCAGCTTCGCCTCGGTGGACAACAGCATCCAGAGCCGCATCTCGGTGGCCGGGCAGGTGGACGAATTCTCCGCCATGTTCTCCTACCAGCGGCGCGACGCGGAGGAGCCGCAGCGCAACAACTCGCGCTCGCCGGACGGGATCTGGAACTGCACGCGCAACGTCGCCGCCGGCGCGCTGCCCTGCAACCGCTTCGACCCGCAGGACATCGCGGCCGACAACTACTTCTTCCGCGTGGTGTGGCAGCCGCTGCCGAACCTCCAGGCGCGCTTCACCGCCGACATCCTGAGCCGCACCACCGACGTGGACCAGACCTACGACCGCGGCCCGGCGACCGGCGGCTTCACCAACCTGACCTGGGACCGCCGGCAGGAGATCGACCGCCGGCTGTTCATGTTGGATGTGACCTGGCAGCCGGACTTCAGCTGGCTCGACAGCGTGCGCGTCATGGCCGGCTACCAGCCGCAGGAGATCACGCGCAGCGGCGTGCGCACGCGCCGGCAGTCGAATGGCCAGGTGCTCCAGATCGCCGACCGCCTCACCTATTCCGAGGACGTGCTGCAGGGCGAGGTGCAGCTCAACTCCAGCTTCGACCTGGCCGGCACGCGGCACGTGCTGACCTATGGCATCTCGGCCAGCGACACCGCGACCGACTATGCGCGCGAGGACATCACGGTGAACCTGGCCACCGCACGCACCACGGTGGCGCGCGCCGGCGGCTTCAACTTCGCCAATGCCGACACGCAGCGGCTGGACTTCTACCTCCAGGACGAAATCACGCTGTTCGACGGACGGCTGACGCTGGTGCCCGGCGTGCGCCATTCGCGCACGCGCATCTCGCCGCGCCCGGATGCCGACTACGTGGCGGTGCGCGGCGCCGAGCCGACCACGCAGGACGAAAGCAACGTCTCCTTCGGCTTCGGCGCGATCTATCGGCTGGACGACACCTGGTCGCTCTACGGAAACTACGGCGAAGGCTTCAAGATGCCGACCGCCGAGCAGCTGTTCACGTCGCTGCCCGGCACCACCTTCAACCTGGTGCCCAACCCCGGCCTGAAGCCGGAACAGGCGCGCAGCGTCGAGGGCGGCATCCGCGTCCAGTTCCCCAATGCCTATGCCAGCCTGGGTGTCTTCCGGGTGGACTACACCGACTTCATCCAGAGCTTCGTGACCATCCCGGGCACCATCAACATCACCTACCAGAACCTCAGCGAGGTGACGGTGCAGGGCATCGAGTTCGCCGGCGCCTGGCGCTTCGCGGAGCAATGGACCCTGCAAGGCGGCGCCAACTGGCAGGAAGGGCGCCAGCGCGCCACGCCGACATCGCGGCGCACGGCCTTCGACGGCGCGCGGCCGCTCACGGTCAGCGCCGGCGTGGCCTGGGCCAACCCGGACTGGGGCACCACCGTCACCTTCAACGGCAACTACGCGGCCGAGGTGGCGCAGGCCAGCACGTCGCAGCTGTATCTGCCGAAGGCCTATACGGTGTTCGACCTGCTCGCGACCTGGCGGCCGCGGCCCTTCCTCGAACTGAACGCCGGCATCTTCAACCTGTTCGATGCGCGCTACATGCCGCTGGCGCCGGGCGGCACGGCCTATAACCGGACGGAATTCACCACCAACGACACCAAGGCGGTGAACCCCATCGAATTGCAGGTCGCGCCGGGGCGCAACTTCCGCATCGGCATGCGCGTGACGTGGTGAGGGATGCCGGCGCTGGCCGGCACCGGCGGGCGCGGCGCTTCAGGGCGCCGCGTCCCGGCACCACCAGGCGTCGTCGCCATAGCTGCGCCGGGGCTGGCGCGGCCCCGGCGCGAAGCGCGCCGCGACGATGATCCGCCGCACCGGGTCGTAGTGGCCGGGCACCAGCAGGTCGCGCCATTGCAGCGCGCGGTCCAGCACCCGCACCGTGGTGCGCAGCGTGTCGCGGTCGGGCGCCGCGACCAGGCGGTCGAGCAGCGCATCGATCCCGGGCTCGGCCACGCCGGTGAGGTTGCCGCTGCCGAGGCGGCGCGCCGCCTCGGAGGACCACAGGCTCATTTGCTCGCGCCCCGGCCATTCAGGCGGGATGGTGAAGCGATAGACCAGGTCGAAATCCCAGGCCCGGGTGCGGGCGGTGAAGCTGGCGGCGTCCGCCACCTCGAAGCGCGGGGCGATGCCGATGCGGCGCAGCGCGCGGAACCACACGCCGATGATCGCCTGCTGCGCATTGGACTGCGCCAGCACCGAAAGCGAGAAGGGCGCGCCGGTCGCGAGGTTGACCATGCGCCCGTCGCTCTCGCGCGGGGCCCAGCCGGCCTCGGCCAGCAGCGCCAGCGCGCGTTCCAGCACGGCGCGGTCGCGCCCGCTGCCGTCGCCGGCCGGGGGTGTCCAGGCGCGGTCGAAGGCCTCGGCCGGGAACAGGCCGGGGAATTCTGCCATCAGCGCGCGCTCGGCCCCGTCAGGCGGCTGCGTCGCGGCCAGGTCGGAATTCTGGAAGAAGGATGCGGTGCGGCGGAAGCTGCCCTGGAACAGCGCGGCATTGGCCCATTCGAAATCCAGCAGCATCGACAGCGCCTGGCGCACCCGCGGGTCGGCGAAGCGGTCGCGCCGCAGGTTGAAGGCGAAGCCGTTCATGCCCGTGGTGTACCAGTGCGGCTGCTCGATCCGGCGCAGGCGGCCGTCGCGCACCGGCGGCACGTCGTAGCCCAGGGCCCAGCGCCGGGCGTCGGGTTCCTGCATCCAGTCCTCGCGCCCGGCCAGCAGCGCCTCGGTGGCGGCGACGCGGTCGCGGTACCAGCGTTGCTCGATGCGGTCGAAATTGTGCCGGCCGCGGCCGGTCGGCTGGTCGCGCGCCCACCAGTCGCGGTTGCGTTCGAAGGTCACGGCGCGTCCGGGTTCGACCTGCACCACGCGATAGGGGCCGCTGCCGATCGGCGGGTCCATCGTCAGCGCGGAGAAGTCGCGCCCCTCCCAGGCATGGCGCGGCAATACCTGGAATTCGCCGAGCTGCAGCACGCCGCGCCGCGCCGCGCCAGGCGGCAGGCGCAGGCTGACGGCACGCGGGCCTTCCAGCACGGGATCGGCGTGTTCGGCCAGTGCGCGCAGATGCGGCCGGCCGTGACGGGCCAGCACCTGCACCGTGAACACCAGGTCCTCGGCGGTGACGGGCCGGCCATCGTGGAACCGCGCATCGGCGCGCAGGGTGAAGGTGACGCGGCGCGCGGCCTCGTCGATCGCAACGCTTTCGGCGAGGTGCGCGTAGGCCACCTGGCTTTCGTCCGGCGCGCCCATCAGCAGCGGGTCGTGCACCCAGTTCCACACGCCCATCACCAGGCGGCCGCGCAGCGTGAAGGGATTGAGCGAATCGAAGGTGCCCGGCAGCGCCATGCGCAGCGTGCAGCCCTTCGGCGCATCCGGGTCGACATGCGGGAAGTGGGTGAAGCCCGGGGGTAGGGCGGGCGCGCCATGGGCGGCGACCGCGTCGTCGCGCGCCGCGGCGCCGGCGGGGAGGAGGGCGAGGGCAAGAGCTATGCGAGTGAGAGTCATTCGCATATATAGCGACGCTTCCCACCACCGAGTCCAGATGACCCTGCCCCGCTACATCCTGCGCCGCCTGCTGCTCGTGCCGCCGACCCTGCTGGCGATCGTGGCGCTGAACTTCCTGGTCGCGCAGCTGGCGCCGGGCGGACCGGTCGAGCACCTGATCGCGACCCTGGCCGGCGACCAGCAGGACGTGGCGGAGCGCGTGCTCGGCGGCAACGCGACCGATGGTGGCTTCGACGACCCGGCGTTGCGCTACCGCGGCAGCGAGGGGCTGGACCCGCGCCTGGTCGCCGAGATCGAGCGGCAGTTCGGCTTCGACAAGCCGCCGCTCGAACGCTTCTGGCTGATGCTGCAGCGGCTGGTCGCCTTCGACCTCGGGCGATCGTTGTTCCTCGACCGTCCGGTGACGACGCTGCTGCTGGAACGCCTGCCGGTGACCGCGTCGCTCGGCCTGCTGTCGATGCTGTTCACCTACCTGCTGGCGGTGCCGCTGGGGATCGCGCTGGCGGTGCGGCGTGGCACGCGCTTCGACCGCGTGGCCACCGGGCTGACCGTGGTGGCGCATGCCTTGCCGGCGATGGTGATCGCGGTGGCGCTGCTGGTGCTGTTCGCCGGCGGGCGGTTCTGGCAGGCCTTTCCGCCGGGCGGGCTCGTCTCCGTGCATTGGGCGGAGCTGTCCTGGCCGATGCGCATCCTCGACTGGCTGTGGCACATGGCGCTGCCGGTCGCCGCCATGGTGATCGCCGGTTTCTCGATGCTGGCGCTGATGACGCGCAACCTGTTCCTCGAGGAACTGGGCAAGACCTATGTGCTGCTGGCGCAGGCGAAGGGGCTGGCGCCGCGCCGCGTGCTGGCCGGCCATGTGTTCCGCAACGCCATGCTGGTGGTGACCGCGGGCCTGCCCACCGCGCTGCTGGCGGAAGTGACCGGCGGCACGGTGCTGATCGAGGCACTGTTCGGCCTGCAGGGCCTCGGGCTGCTGGGGATCGAGGCCGCGCTGTCGCGCGACTTCCCGGTGATTTTCGGCACGCTGTGGCTGACCACGCTGCTCGGCCTGCTGGCGCATCTGCTGGCCGACCTCGCCTATGTCGCGGTCGACCCGCGCATCGGCTTCGAGGCGCGCCGTGGCTGACCGCCGTGCCCTGCTGCGCGGCTGGCCGGCGCGCGGCCTGCTGCTGCTGGTGGTGCTGGTGTTGCCGGCGGAATTCATCGCCAATGACCGCCCGGTGCTGCTGTGGCGCGACGGCGTGCTGAGCTCGCCCGCGCTGGTGCGGCCGACCGAACGGCAGCTCGGTGGACGCCTGCCGATTCCGGCCGACTTCCATGATCCTGGCGTGCAGGCGCTGCTGGCGGCGCAGGGCGCGGTGCAGCTCTGGCCGCCGATCCGCCATGCGCCGGACTCGGTGGCGCCGGGCGTGCCGGATGCCGCGCCCGCCGCGCCATCGTGGCGCCATCCGCTGGGCACCGACGACCAGGCACGCGACGTGCTGGCGCGGCTCATCTGGGGGCTGCGGTTGTCGCTGCTGTTCGGCGCGATGGTCACCTTCGCCTCCGTGGTGATCGGGCTGCTGCTGGGCGCCGTGCAGGGCTACTTCGCCGGCACCACCGACCTGGTGCTGCAGCGGCTGACCGAGATCTGGGCCGGCGTGCCGATCCTGTTCCTGCTGATGATGGTCGCGACCGCGGTGGCGCCGACCGTCTGGGTGCTGGCGGTGGTACTGTCGCTGTTCATGTGGATGATGATCGCGCGCTATGCCCGCGCCGAATTCCTGCGCCTGCGCGGCGAGGATTTCGTGCGCGCCGCGGTGGCGCTGGGGGCGCCGGCGCGCAGCATCATGGCGCGCCACATCCTGCCAAATGCGCTGGCCGCGCCGCTGTCCACCGCGCCCTTCCTGATGGCGATGGCGATGACGATGCTGGCCGGGCTCGACCTGCTCGGGCTTGGATTGCCGCCAGGCACGCCCTCGTTGGGCGAGATGCTGGCGCAGGCGCGCAACAACCTGCAGGCGCCCTGGCTGGCGGCGGCGGCGGTCGGTGCGCTGTCGGGCGTGCTGCTGCTGCTGACGCTGTTCGGCCAGGCGCTGCGCGATGCGCTGGACCCACGGCTGATGCCGGCGCACCGGGTGCTGGAACCGCTGCCGTCCACACCCGCGGTGCCGGACGCGGTGCTGGAGGTGCGCGGGCTGGAGGTGGCGTTCGGCGCCGTGCAGGCGGTGCGCGGCGTGGACCTGGTGGTCCGTGCGGGCGAGGCGGTGGCGCTGCTGGGCGATTCCGGCTCGGGCAAGACCGTCACCGCGCTGGTGGCCTGCGGGCTGGCGCCGCCGCAGGCCAGCCGCATCGCCGGTTCGGTCCGCCTCGCCGGCACCGAGACGATCGGCGCGCCCGAGAAGGTGCGCCGGGCGCTGCTGCGCGACCACATCGGGCTGGTGTTCCAGGAGCCCGGCGCGGCGCTGAACCCGCTGCATCCGGTGCTGCGCCAGGTGACGGAGGCGGCGGCGATGGCCGGGCTGCCGCGCGACGCCGCGACGGCGCGCGCGGTGGAACTGCTCGGCCTGGTCGGCCTGCCGGAGGCCGTCGCGCGGCCGCAAGCCCTGCCGCATGCCTTCTCGGGTGGGCAGCAGCAGCGCGCGGTCATCGCCATGGCAATCGCGCGCGACCCCGTGCTGCTGGTGGCAGACGAACCGACGGCGTCGCTCGATGCCGCGCTGCGCGGGTCGATCCTGGCGCTGCTCGACGACCTGCGCCGGCAGCGCGGCATGGCGCTGCTGCTGATCACCCATGACATCGCCGCGGCCCGCGCGGCAGCCGGGCGCATCGTCGTGATGCGGGACGGCCGGATCGTTGGCGGCATGGCCGCGGATGCGCCGGCCCACGGCGCGCCGCCGGCGCTCGCGCGGCTGCTGGCGCCGCCCTCGCCACCGCCGCGCCGCCCGCCGC
>NZ_CAKKLX010000090.1 GCF_918698155.1 Roseomonas sp. CECT 9278 | reverse complement strand
GCGTCGGCCCGCCGCGGCGCGCGGCCTGGGCGGCGGCCCGGCTGCCCGGGGCGGCCGCCTCGATCGCGCCCTCCCGGCCGGCGGCGCGGCGTTCCAGGCTGTCCAGCACCGACTGCGCCCGACCGAGGTCGCGTTGCAATCGCGCGCGCAGGGCCGCCATGCGGGCCTCGGCGGCCGGCCGCGCCACGCGGTTGGCGGCGAGCTCGGCGCGGATCACCCGCGCCTCGATCCAGCGGCAATAGAGCAGCGCGTCGAAGGCGATCTGCAACGCATCCAGCTCCGCATTCTCCTGCGACAGCGTGGCGTCGAGGCCCGTCGCGGCGGTCGGCGCCGCCGCCGGCGCGCGGCCGAAATTGGTGGCGACGGTGCCGCGCGGCAATTGCCCGGGATCGGTCTGCTGCGCGCCGGAGCCGAGGAAGGCGTCGCCGGCGCCGTTGAAGCTGGTGAGCTGGTTGCGGCAGCCCTCCCCGGCATCGGCGAAGCCGCCCGGCGGGGCGCAGGCATTGACCACCAGGGCAGCACCGGCGGCCAGCAGGACGGCGCGGGAAGCTCCGCGGCGCTTGGCCGGCCGGGCGCGCGGATCGACCACCCGCGGATCACGGATGTCGGATGAAGGGCGATCCACGGCGTTGTCTCCTGCGCTCCGGCACCGTCAGGGAAGCACGCGGCATCGGTGCCGGCCAGCGGGAGGAGTCGTTGCGGGCCGTCAAACGGCGGGCGCCGGCCATCCGGCCGGCCTGCCTTCGTGCCACGCCGTGTTGTCTTGGCGGCCGCTGACGGTCCGGGCGCGGTCGCGCTGTGCGATCCCGGCCCGAGGCACGCCTCGGGCCGCCAATTCCGGTAGGGGCTGGCGCTGCCTCGCTCCCGAGGATTGGCCGCGCATCGTCGCTGTTGCCGGCGCGCTCACGGCCAGCACGGCAGTTCGACCCGGCTGCTCAGCCCAGATGCGCCTCGAGCATCCAGAGCGCCTTGTCCAGCGTGCGCGACAGCCCGGTCAGCAGGTCCGCCGTGTCGGCATCGCCGGCCTCGTCGGTCGAACCGATCCCGGCGCGCACGGTGGCGGCCAGCGCCGCGTAGCGGTCGGCCAGCGCCTTCACATGCTCCATCCCGTCGCGCAGCCCGGCGGGATAGGGCGCCAGGCGCGACTTCTCGCCGATCCGCTGCGTCGTGCCGTCCGGCGCGCCGCCCAGCTGCACCACGCGCTCGGCCAGGTCGTCGGTCGCTTCGCCGAGCTGGTCGTAGAAGGTTTCGAACAGCGCGTGCAGCGCGGCGAAATGCGGCCCGCGCACCGTCCAATGCGCCATGCGCACGCCGTTCGTCAGGTCCATCGCATCGGCCAGCGTGGCGTTCAGCACGCCGACGGAGGCCTCGCGCACATTGGCGCCAAGGTCGTTGCGGGTGGCCTGGAGCTTGTCGGCCTTGGTCTTCGGCATGGGTCCCCACTCCTGATCTGATGACGCAGCATATGGTGTTTCGCGCCCGCGCGTCAGGGCAGCACGGCCAGGTAGCGCGCCGCCTCGGGCGCGGCATCGCCGCTCTGGTAGCCGGCGGCGCGGGCCAGCACGGCGCGGTCGGCGGCGTCCAGGCGGCCGGCCTCGCGCAGGTGCTCGGTCCAGGATTCCACGGCCCAGAGTTCGATCCAGCGTTCGGGATGCGCGACATCCTCCAGCAGGCGCCAGGCGAGCGCGCCGGACCGCAGGCGCACCCGCCGCGCTTCGCGCATGGCCGCCAGGAAGGCGTCGCGATCGGCGGGATCGACGGTGTAGCGCACCACTTCCAGCACGCGCCCGGTATCGCCGGCCAGCACGGCGCGCAGTTCGTCCGACGGCGCCTCGGGCCGCGGCATCGGGACGGTCGGGGCCTCGGTGGCCGGCTGCGCATCGAGCGGCCAGCCGCGCACCAGCAGCGCGCAGACCACCGCGGCGCCGGCCGCGAACAGCAATGCCGGCTGCAGGCCGAGGCTCGCCCCCGCCCAGCCCCACAGCACGGCGCCGAGCGTCATCGCGCCGAAGAAGCACAGCTGGTAGATGCCGATGGCGCGCGCCCGCACCCAGGCCGGCGTGGCGAACTGGGCGGCCGCCTGCAAGGTGCTGGCCGCGCCCAGCCACCCCGCGCCGAACAGCAGCATCGACACCGCCGCCGGCGCCCAGTGGCCCGACACGCCAAGCAAGGCCAGCGCCACCGCCGAGACCAGCGAGAAGGCCGTGACCATGGCGCTGCGCGTGGGCAGCCGCGTGCGCAGCATGGGCAGCGCGAAGCCGGTGGCGACCGCGCCCACGCCCATGACGCCCAGCATGATGCCATAGGCCTCAGGCCCCAGGCCGAGGCGCATCCGCACCACCAGCGGCAGCATCCCCCACACCGCCGCGGTGAAGAAGAAGAACACGCAGGCGCGCAGGATGGTCGCGCGCATCGCCGGGCTGGCGGCGACGAAGCGCAACCCGGCGCGCATCGCGCCCAGGAAGTGTTCGGGCGGCAGGGCGCTGCGCGGCGCCTCGCGTTTCCAGAACAGCAGCGCGACCAGCAGCGTGAGGAAGCACAGCGCGTTCAGCGCGAAGGCGGCCTCGGTCCCGGCCAGCGCGATGGCGAAGCCGCCGATCGCCGGGCCGACCGCGCGCGAGAGGTTGAAGCCGATGCCGTTCAGCGCGATGGCCTGCACCAGGTCCTCGCGCGGGACCAGTTCCGGCGTGGTGGCGGCCCAGGCCGGGAAGTTCAGCGCATTGCCCATGCCGATGCAGAAGGTGAAGAACAGCAGCCCCCAGGGCCCGAGCCAGCCGGCCCAGGTCAGCAGCGCGAGCATCGTCGCCACCGACAGCACCCAGGCCTGCGCGCCGATCAGGTAGACGCGCCGGTCGATGATGTCGGCCAGCGCGCCGGCCGGCAGCGCCATCAGGAAGACCGGCAGCATCGACGCCGCCTGCACCAGCGAGACCATCACCGGCGAGGGATCGAGGCTGGTCATCATCCAGCCCGCCCCGGTGTTCTGCACCCACAGCCCGATGTTGGCCGCGAGGTTCGCCCACCACAGCATGCGGAAGGCCGGGTGGCGGAAGGGCGCGAAGGCGGCGGGCATCAGCGCAGCGTGACAGACGTGGCGGCGCCGCGGGAAGCCGTGTTTGCGCGCCCCGGCGGCGCGCGCACCGCGCCATTGCCCGCATGCAGCGCAAACACCAGCGCATAGGACAGCAGCATGAGCAGGAACCAGGCGCCGAACTTCGCCGGCGGCACCATCGACCAGCCGCCGCGCTGGTGCGGATACAGCCAGGCGCCGGCGAAGGTGCCGAGGTTCTCGGCGAACCAGATGAACAGCGCGACCAGGCCGAAGCCCACCAGCAGCGGCATCCAGCGGTAGCGGCGCCACGGCCTGAAGTAGATCCGGCAGCGCCCGAACATCGCCCCCGCCACGGCGAACAGCGCCCAGCGCGCATCCCAGGTGAAGTGGTGGGTGAAGAAGTTCACGTAGATCGCCGCGCCCAGCCCCAGCACCGCCCAGGCCGGCGGGTGATGCGTGAAGCGGAAGTCGAACAGCCGCCAAACCCGCGCGATGTAGGACCCCACCGCGGCGTACATGAAGCCGGTGAACAGCGGCACGCCGCCGATCCGCGCATGGGAGAATTCCGGGTAGGTCCAGGACCCCATCGCGGTCTTGAACACCTCCATCGCCGTGCCGACCAGGTGGAAGGCCAGGATGATCCGGGCTTCCTCCAGCGTCTCCAGGCGTGCCAGCAGCAGCCCGACCTGGATGGCGATGCAGGCCAGCAGCAGGAAATCGTAGCGCGGCAGGATCGCGTCGCGCGGATAGAACAGGTGCGTGGCCACCAGCAGCGCCAGCAGCACGCCGCCGAACAGGCAGGCCCAGCCCTGCTTCACGCCGAAGCGCAGGAATTCATAGCAGCCGGACGCGACCGGCCCGGCCCGCACGGCGCGGGCGGACAGCCGCCGCTCGGCGGCGACGAAACGCGCGATGGGCGGCCAGGCGAGCGCGGCGCTGTCGGTCATGCGCGGCAGGATGCGCGGCGCAATGCGGCAGGCGCGTGGCGGGCGGCGTCAGTCGAGCGTCGTCGCCGGCCCGGCCGGACGCGCGGCGCGGTTCCACAGGTTGCGGATCTGCTCGCTGACGCCGACCGGATCGGGCAGGCCGCGCAGCACGTGCAGTTCCTCGGTGCGGCCCTCCATCGACTTCACCACCACGTCGCCGATGCCCAGCAGGCGGTGATAGAGGCTCTGCTTCACGACCACGTCGCGGATGCGGAAGATCTCGATGTCGTCGCGCACCTTGGTCCAGAAGCCGGACACGACGGTGATGCGTTCGTTGGTCAGGCGGATGCGCTGGCGGCCGAGGAAGGGCAGGCCCAGCATCAGCACGCCCAGCAGCAGCCAGAGCGGCCCGTAGGAGCGCTTGGTCTCACGCGTCTCGAGGAGGATGGTTTCGGACATGCGGGCATCCCTGCGTCTGTCCATCGATTAGGCGCTGGCGCGCCGGCGGGCAACGGGGAAGGGCTTGGCGCGGCGCACGGGTGGACGGCAAGCGGATACCCCCTGGGCACGCCGCGCTGGAAGAAAAATCTTTCTTTTTCGGGCGGGTTGTCGCCGCCTGCGCGCGATGTTTTTTCTCATCGTACGTATCCTCCAGCCGACCGGACCGCCGCCATGCCCAAGATCCATGTCATCCACGAGAACGACGCCTGGCTCGCGCCCTTCCGCGATGCCTTCGCGAGCCTGCGCGCGCTCCATGAGGAATGGTTCCTCGACCGCGGCCTGCTGGACCTGACGCAGCCGCCGCCCGAGGGCGTGTTCTGGAACCGCATGTCGGCGTCGTCGCACACGCGCGGGCATGTCCATGCGCCGGAATATGCGGGCGCGGTGATCGAATGGCTGGAGCGCCACGGGCGCGTGGTGGTGAACGGGCGGCGAGCGCTGCAGCTGGAACTGTCCAAGGTCGCGCAATACGAGGCGCTGGCCGCCTTCGGCATCCCCACGCCGCCGACCGTGGCGGTGGTGGGCGAGCAGCACATCCGCGAGGCCGCCGCGCGCATCGGCTTCCCGCTGATCCTGAAGCACAACCGGGCGGGCAAGGGGCTGGGCGTGCAGCTGGTGCATTCGGCGGCGGCGCTCGAGGAAGCGGTGGCGCGCATCGCCGCCAGCGATGACCCGCACGCCCTCCCGCGCGATGGCATCTGGCTGGTGCAGCGCTACATCGCGGCGCCGCAGCCCTTCATCACCCGCGCCGAATTCGTGGCCGGCCGCTTCGTCTATGCGGTGCAGGTGGACACCTCGGAGGGCTTCGAGCTGTGCCCGGCGGACGCCTGCGCCCTGCCCGAGGGTGCCGCCTGCCCCGCCGTGGCACCCGGGGAGAAGTTCCGCATCCTGGAGGGCTTCGCGCATCCCCTGCTGCCGCGCATGGAGGCCTTCCTGGCGGCCAACGGCATTGGCGTCGGCGCGATCGAGTTCGTGACGGACGCGCAGGGCAATACCTTCGCCTACGACGTCAACACCAACACCAACTACAACCCGGAGGCCGAGCGCCGCGCCGGCGTCTCGGCACCGCTGGCGGTGGCGCGGCACCTGGTCTCGCTGCTGCCGCGCGCGGCGGTCGCGGCGTAGCGGGTCAGGCCACCAGCCAGGCCGCCAGGGCGGCGTTCACCGCCTCGGGCACTTCCATGGTCGGCAGGTGCCCGGCATCGGCGAAGCGGCGCAGCCGGGCGCCGGGGATCATCGCGGCCATTTCCTCCGCCAGGTGGGGCGGGGTCAGCGCATCATCCGCACCCACGCCGACCAGCGTCGGCACCCGGATCTGCGCCAGCCCCGGCCGCGAATCGGGGCGGCGCATGATGACCCCCTGCTGGCGCAGGAAGGCCGCCTGGCCGACCCGCTCGGCCATGGCCATGACCTCGGCCGCCAGCGGCGTGTCGAGCCGCGAGGGATGGATCAGCTGCGGCAACAGCCGCGGCGTCACGCCGCGGAACTGGCCCGATTGCGACAGGGCGATCAGGCCGCGGCGGCGGCTCGTCTGCTCCGGCGTATCCGGCCGCGCCGTGGTGTCGAGCAGCGCCAGGCGGGTGACGCGCCCGGGTGCCTGGCGCAGCACCTCGAGCGCGACATAGCCGCCCATCGACAGGCCGGCGAGCGCGAAGGGCCCGTCGAAACCCGCCAGGGCGCGCGCCGCCATCGCCTCCACCGTGTCGTCGAGCGTGAGGTCGGCGACCACCGGCCGCGCCAGCGGCGCCAGCGCGGCGACCTGGTCGCGCCACAGCCGTGCGTCGGACAGCAGGCCGGGCAGCAGCAGAAGAACGGGCGCATCGGTCATGTCCGCGGTGTTACCGCCGCGCCCCGCCGCCGTCCACGCGGCGGGAGAGGCGGAAATCCTTGATCTTCTGGCCGAAGCGGCGCATATGCGCGGCGCTCGTGGATTGGCGGGCCGGACCGCCGGCCCCGGATGCGCGCCCTGCCGGGGCTCGGCCACCCACCGCAATCACCCCTGGCGGCCCGCCTGGCCGGGCCATGGAACCGAGCGATTTGAACGACCATCCTGTTGCGGCCGCCGAGGCGACCGCTGCCCCGGCACAGCCGGAGCCCCCCACCGAGACCATCCTGGCGGCCGCGCCGACCGGGACCGAGGCGGCGCTGCCCGCGCCCGCCGCGGATGGGGCCGACGCCCCGCCCGAACCGGAGCCGGCCACCGCCCTCGCCGCCGCGCCGGCGGAGGACGAGGACGAGGACGAGGTGACCGACTATTCCGAGGAGGAAGCGCCCGCGCGCACCACCTTCGCCGACCTTGGCCTGTCCGACGAACTCCTGCGCGCCGTCACGGAATCCGGCTACGTCCACCCCACGCCCATCCAGGAACAGGCCATCCCGTATGTCCTGATGAACCGGGACGTGCTGGGCTGCGCGCAGACCGGCACCGGCAAGACCGCATCCTTCGTGCTGCCGATGCTGGACATCCTGACCGGGTCGCGCGCCAAGGCGCGCATGCCGCGCAGCCTGATCCTGGAGCCGACGCGCGAACTGGCGCTCCAGGTCGCCGAGAACTTCGAGAAATACGGCAAGCACCTCAAGCTCAACCACGCCCTGCTGATCGGCGGGGAGAGCATGAACGACCAGCGCGACGTGCTCGAAAAGGGCGTCGACGTGCTGATCGCCACGCCGGGCCGGCTGCTCGACCTGTTCGACCGCGGCCGCATCCTGATGGCGGACTGCAAGCTGCTGGTGATCGACGAGGCCGACCGCATGCTGGACATGGGGTTCATCCCCGATGTCGAGCGCATCGTGGGCATGCTGCCGAAAATCCGCCAGACGCTGTTCTTCAGCGCCACCATGGCGCCCGAGATCCGCCGCCTGGCCGATGCCTTCCTGTCGAATCCCAAGGAGATCGCGGTCTCGGCGCCGGCTTCCGTCGCCACCACCATCACCGCCGGCATCGTCTATGTGCAGCCGCACGACAAGCGCGAGGCGCTGCGGCGCATGATCCGCGTCGAGCAGGTGCAGAACGCGCTGATCTTCTGCAACAAGAAGATCGAGGTCGACATCCTGTACAAGTCGCTGAAGAAGCACGGCTTCAGCGTGGGTGCCCTGCATGGCGACATGGACCAGTCCACCCGCTTCGCCACGCTGAACGCCTTCAAGGCGAATGAATTGCAGCTGCTGGTGTGCAGCGATGTCGCCGCGCGCGGCATCGACATCGGCGGGCTCAGCCACGTGTTCAACTTCGACGTGCCCTTCCGTGACGAGGACTATGTCCACCGGATCGGCCGCACCGGCCGCGCCGGGCGCGAGGGCCGCGCCTATTCCATCGCGACCGCCGACGATGCGCGCAACGTCGCGGCGATCGAGAAGCTGACCGGCAAGCCCATCCCGCGCATGGTGGTCGAGGGCCTCGACGTCGTGACGGACGAGGAAATCGAGGAAGCGATGCGCGCCCCGCGCGGGCGTGGCCGCGGTCGTGGTGCCCCGGCTGCCAAGGGCCGCGGTGGGCGCGACGGTGCGCGGCGCGAGGCCGCCCCGCGCCGCGACGGCCCGCCACGCGAACGCACGCCGCGCGCCCCGCGTGAGGCCGAACCTCGTGACGCCGCACCGGCCGAGGACGCCGCC
>NZ_CAKKLX010000089.1 GCF_918698155.1 Roseomonas sp. CECT 9278 | reverse complement strand
CGATCGTGTCCGAGCTGCCCATCAGGTAGTTGAAGCCGGCGCCGGCACCCACGTAGATGCCCTGCACCCGCGGATCCCAGCTCTGCGCCTGCGCGGTCGCGGCCATCGGCAGCGACAGCAGCGTCGCCGCGAGAAGCGCCTTTTTCAGGCTCATCGGAATTCTCCTGCTCGGGGCCCCTTGGGGCCGGAAGATGGGGCCTGCGCGGCGGTATCGATGCGGTGCCGCGCCGGAACACCTGTGTTCTAGCACTCAAAAACCGGCGCGCCATACCTCGTGTGAAGGTTCGTCCGGGACTGTGGCGCCGATGCAACTGGGTGGGGTGGCAAATCCGTCACAAGCCCTCGAGCGCCTGCGCATCGTCCATGCCCGCGAGGCTTCCGCGCGGCAGCAGCCGTGTCGCGTGGCCCATCTTGCGGCCGGCCCGCGCGCTGTCCTTGCCATAGAGGTGCCCGACGATCCCCGGAGCCGCGACCAGCCGGGGCCAGGCGGCCATGCCCTCGGGGCCGATCAGGTTGCGCATCACCGCGTCGTGGTGGCGCGCGGGGTTGGCCAGCGGCAGGCCGGCCACCGCGCGGATGTGCTGTTCGAACTGCGATGCGGCGCAGGCATCCATGGTCCAGTGGCCGGAATTGTGCGGCCGGGGCGCGATCTCGTTGCCCAGCAGCGTGCCGTCGGGCAGCAGGAACATCTCGAGCGCCACCACGCCGACCAGGTCGAGTCCCTCGGCCACCGCCGCCACATGGGCGCGCGCGGCGGCGGCGGCGGCGGCCGGCAGCCGGGCCGGCGCGAAGGACAGGTCCAGGATGTGGTGGGCGTGGCGGTTCTCCGCCGGGTCGAACACCGCGATGGCGCCATTGGCACCGCGCGCGGCGATAGCCGAGATCTCGGCCGCGAAGGGCACGAAGGCTTCCAGCACCAGCGGCCTGGGCGCGAGTCGCGCAAAGGCCGGGGCCAGGTCATCGGGCGTTCGCAGCACCGCCTGGCCGCGGCCGTCATAGCCGAGTCGCGTGGTCTTGAGCACCGCCGGCAGGCCGAGTTCCGCGACCGCGGCGGCGAGCTGCGCCTCGGTCTCGACCGCGCGCCACGGCGCGACGGGCACGCCGATGCGCCCGAGGAAGGCCTTCTCCGCCACCCGGTCCTGGCAGGTGGCGAGCGCCGCCAGGCCGGGCCGGCACGGCACGAGCCCCGCGAGGGCCTCCAGCGCGGCGGCGGGCACGTTCTCGAATTCGAAGGTGACGACGGCGACGGCGGCGGCGAAGCGGGCCAGCGCGTCGCGGTCCTCATAGGCGGCGACGGTGCGCTGCGCGGCGACCTGCATGCCCGGCGAATCGGGCTCCGGCGCATAGATGTGGCAGGCGTAGCCCAGGCGCGCGGCGGCCAGCGCCGACATGCGGCCCAGTTGCCCGCCGCCCAGGATGCCGATGGCGCTGCCGGGTGGCAGGGGGGTCATGCCGGGTCGTCCGGCACGGCGGCGGTCTGCGCGGCGCGCCATTCGGCCAGCCGGCCGGCCAGGGCGGGGTCGGCGATGGCCAGGATGGCGGCGGCCAGCAGCCCCGCATTGACCGCGCCCGCGCGCCCGATGGCCAGCGTGCCGACCGGAATGCCGGCCGGCATCTGGACGATGGACAGCAGGCTGTCCATGCCCTTCAGCGCATGGGATTCGACCGGCACGCCCAGCACCGGCAGCGCGGTCATGGAGGCCGCCATGCCGGGCAGGTGCGCCGCGCCGCCGGCGCCGGCGATGATCACGCGCAGACCGCGCGCCGCGGCGGAGGTCGCGTAGTCGACCAGGCGGGCGGGCGTGCGATGGGCCGAGACCACGCGGGTCTCATGCGGCACGCCGAGGCGGTCGAGCGTCTCGGCGGCGTGGCGCATGGTCTCCCAGTCGGACCGGCTGCCCATGATGATGCCGACCAGGGGGGGGGTGCCGACGGGGTGTGTCATGCGGACCTGCGGAGAAGGGGGCGGGCTGCCGGGCGGGCGCGGGGCCGGGCCGGGATTGCGGGCGCGGCGCGCGATCGCCACCGGGTCGTGCCGGGTGCGCCTGCGCTGGAGCCGCTTCGGCGCGCCGTGGGTCGGTGCAACGCCGCATGCCCCTGGCGTGCAGGCGCATCGTCACCCGGCCAGGCGATGGCACCTGATCGGGATGGGCTGCCGCGCCGGCGTGGAGCGCCGCCGTCGGCGCCCGGGTCGCGCGGGCGGGTTTGCCCGGTCGGATGGGGCCATCCGACCGGGGCAGGCCCTCAGGCCTTCTTGCGGGCGCCGATGCCGGCGAACTTCTTGTTGAACTTGGCGATCTGGCCGCCGGTGTCCATCACGCGCTGCTGGCCGGTCCAGGCCGGGTGCGACTTGGGGTCGATGTCCAGGCGGATGGTGTCACCCGGCTTGCCGTAGCAGGAGCGCGTGGTGAACTCGGTCCCGTCGGTCATGATGACCTTGATCTCGTGGTAGTCGGGATGGATGTCAGGCTTCATGGATCGGTGCTCACGCGGATGCGCCCGACGATGCCGACCGGCGGGCAGGAAGCGGGCCGTATAGGGGACAGGCCAGGGGGGCGCAACCAGGGGGGGCGCCAGGGCCGGCCGTGTCAGGCGGGCGCGATCTCCCCGCGCTCGATCACATAGGTCTGTTCGACCAGCGGGCGCAGCAGCTCGGGGTTCGATTCGGTGATCAGGATGGCGACGTCGGGCAGGGCTGCGCGCAGGCGCTTCAGCGCCTCGGCGTAGCGCATGGCCAGTGCGGGGGCGAGGCCCTGGAAGGGTTCGTCGAGCAGCACGGCGCGCGTGCCCACCATCAGCGCGCGACCGAGCGCGACCATCTTGCCCTGGCCGCCCGACAGCCCGGCCGCCTTGCGCGGCGCGAGGTCGCGCAGTTCGGGCAGCAGGGAATAGACCCGCGCCAGGCGCTGGCCGATCTCGGCCTCCGGCAGGCGCAGCACCTGGGCGGGGAGCAGCATGTTGTCCTCGACCGTGAAGGAGCCGAACAGGCGGCGATCCTCGGGCGCGTAGCCGATGCCGTGGCGCGGGCGGTGATGCGGGGGCAGGCGGGTCTCGTCCTCGCCATCGATCACGACCTTGCCCTGGGCGGCCTGGACCAGGCCCATGATGGTGCGCAGCGTGGTGGTCTTGCCGGCGCCGTTGCGCCCGATCAGGGCGACGCGCCCGCCCGCGGGCACCCGCAGCGACACCTTGCGCAGCACCGGCACGCCGGCGATGGAGACGGACACGGAAGCCAGTTCAAGCATGCCGCTCGATCCCGATGACGTCGCGCTGCACGGCGGGGTCGGCAAGGACCTGGGCGGGCGGGCCGAGGGCGGCGATGCGCCCCTGCGACCAGACCGCGACGCGGTCGGCGAAGCGTTCCACCACGTCCATGTCGTGTTCCACGAAGACCGCGGTGACCTTCGCGTCGCGCAGCACGTTCACCAGGGTTTCCACGATCGTCATCTTCTCGGAGGCGGCGACGCCGGAGGTCGGTTCGTCCATCAGCAGCAGGCGCGGCTTCAGCGCCACCGCCATGGCGATGTCCGCCAGCTTGCGCGCACCTTCGTTCAGCGCATCGGCGCGCGCATCCGCGATGCCCGCCAGGCCGAAGCGGTCGAGCAGGTCGCGGGCTTCGTCGCGATAGGACGGGCGCAGCAGCGGGACCAGCGGCGACCAGATGCCGTGGCGCGAAGCGACGGCGAGCGCGATGTTCTGTTCGACGGTGTGTTCGAGGAACAGCTGCGGCAGCTGGAAGGACCGCGCGATGCCGAGCTTGACGATGGCGCGCGGCGAGAGGCCCGTGATGGTGCGCCCGTCATAGCTGATGGTGCCGGCATTGGGCTTCAGGTAGCCGGTGGTCATGTTGATGAAGGTGGTCTTGCCCGCACCGTTCGGGCCGATGATGGCGAGGAACTCGCCGTTCATCACATCGAGGTCGATGCCGTCGGCCGCCTTCACGCCGCCGAAGGCGAGGCGCAGGCCGCGGGCGCTGAGCAGGGCAGCGGTCATCGCCCGCGCCCCCCGATGGCGCGCGCCGCCATGCCCCACAGCCCGCCCGGCGCGAACAGGATGACCAGCAGCAGCACCGTGCCGAGGATCATCTGCCAGGCATCGGCGAAGGACGCCGCGGCATAGACCCGCACCAGCTCATAGGCCGCGGCGCCCAGGAAGGGGCCGAGCACGCCGCCGGCGCCGCCCAGGATGGCGATGAAGACCAGCTCACCGGAGGCGGTCCAGTAGGACAGCAGCGGCGTGACGTGGCGCGACGTCATGGCGATGATGGCCCCGCCGATGCCCCCCAGCATGGCCGAGGCGACATAGGCCGCGAGCAGGATGCCGCGTGCCGGCACGCCCATGAATTCGAGCCGCGTCTCGCGTGTCTTGATGCCGGCCAGCGCCTCGCCCATCGGGGAGGCGAGATACAGGCGGATGACGAAGCCCACCACGAAGGCGAGGCCCATCGCGATGCCGAACACCGTCCATTCATAGGTGACGCGGTCGAGCGCCTGGCCGGCGATGGGCATGATCTCGACCCGGATGCCGTCGCTGCCCTTGGTGAAGTGGTACAGTTTCTCGAGCAGCGAATAGAACACCATGCACATCGCGAGGTTCAGCATGCCGAAGAAGATCTGGCGGTAGCGCGTGACGAACAGCCCGACCACCAGGCCGAGCAGCCCCGCACCCGCCGCCGCGGCCAGCAGCACCAGCACGCCGTCATTGTAGCGCGGCGCCAGGAAGGCGACGGTATAGGCGCCGAAGCCGATGTACAGCGCATGGCCGAAGGAGACCTGCCCGGCGCGCAGCAGCAGCAGGATGCCCATCACCGCGATGCCCTTCGCGAGCGCGATGGTGAGCACGAAGCGCAGCCAGGGTGCCGCGATGGCGGCGGCGATCAGCCCGCCGGCCAGCAGCAGCGCGAGGAAGGGTTCGACCGCGCGCATCGCGGTGCGCGGCCGCTGCGGCGCGTCGTCGCGACGGTCCTGGGGGGCGGTCATACCCGGCGCGTCTCGATCACGCCGAACAGCCCCTGCGGGCGGACCAGCAGCACCAGCACCATGATGATGTAGGGGACCACGACTTCCAGTTCCGGTTCGAAATACACCGCGATGGACCGCCCGAGGCCCATCATCAACGAGGTCAGCGCCGCCCCTTCGATCTGCCCGAGCCCCGCGGTCGCGACCACGGCGAAGGACAGCACGATGGTCTGCGCGCCCACGCCCGGCACCAGGGCTGCCGTCGGCGAGGACAGGGCGCCGCCCAGCGCGGCCAGCATCGCGCCGAAGGTGAAGGTCAGCAGGAAGATCCTGGCCGCGTCGATCCCCATCGCCGTCGCGGCCTCGCGGTCCGTCGTGACGGCCACGATGACGCGCCCGGTCAGCGTGCGCCGCAGGAACCACGCGAGGCCGGCCAGTGTGATGATGGCGAAGCCCGGCAGCACGAACAGCTGGTAGTTGGTGAAGGGGATGAAGTCGGTGCCGAAGGGCACGTCGATGGTGCCGAGCCAGCGCATCGCCGCATCGTGGTGGATGGGCTGCACGCCCCAGATCAGCTTCTGCACATCCTCGAGGATCATGAACAGCGCGAAGGTGACCAGCAGCTGGACCACTTCCTCCTGCGCGTAGATGCGCCGCAGCAGCAAGCGTTCGATCAGCGGGCCGACCACCGCGCCGACCAGCGCCGCGGACAGGATCAGGACCGGGATCGAGGTCCAGGCCGGCAGGCCGAGCCCGACCAGGAAGATGCCGATCGACGCCGCGCTGTAGGCGCCGATCGCATAAAGGGAGCCATGCGCGACATTGACGATGCGCAGCACCCCGAACACCAGGTTGAGCCCCACCGCGACAAGGAAGATCAACCCCGCGGAGGAGAGCCCGTCCAACAACGCCAGGCCGAGCAGAAGGCCATTGTCCTGGAACCACTCGGCCATGATGCGTCGCGTGTCCTTACAGCGCCGTGCCGGCGGACTGGATCATCGCCGGCGTCAGCGTCTTGAGCCAGTCGGTCGACTTCTGCCCGGCCGGGGCGGAGACCTGCGCGGCGGAGTAGCGCATCATCTCCTTCGGCACCGCGAAGGGGAAGCGCGGGTCGAACGACGACAGGCCGACGATCTGGTCCTCGAGCCCCTGGCCATCCTCGCGCAGCGTGATGGTCGAGGTCGGCGTGGGGAAGGTCAGGCCGCGGAAGGCGGCGGCCAGTTCGGCATCGGACGGCCAGGCGCCGTTCTTCGCGGCCACGGCCTTCTCGACCGCCGCCTTCAGCGCCCAGACCGCCTGCGCCATGTGGTGGCAGGGGTAGATCGGGTATTCGTTGAACTTCTGCCGGTAGGCGTTGACGAAGCCGTTGAACAGCGCGGGGTTGGCCGGCGCGGGGTGGTTGTTCCAGTGGTCCCCGCGCGCGCCGATGACGTGGCCCTCGGGCATGTTGCGGCCGAGGATCTGCATCGACGCCTCCGCCACCGGCAGCACGAAGGTGGTGCGCTCATGCAGGCGGCGCTCGGTCGCCTGGCGGATGAAGGTGACGAGTTCGCCGCCCCAGGAGGTCGAGTAGACGACGTCCGGGCGGAGCGCCAGCAGGCGGGTGATCTCGGTGCTGAAGTCGGACGATCCGAAGCGGGGAAACATCTCGGCCACCACGCGCACGCCAGGCTTGAGCGCGCCCATCGCGGCCTGCCAGATCTCCCAGGAATCGCGGCCCCAGGCGTAGTCCTGGTTGACCACCGCGACGGTGCGGATGTCGGGCTTCTTGCGCAGCAGGTACAGCAGCGGTGCGAGCACTTCCGGCGTCGCGTAGCCCTGGGTGCGGAAGGCGTAGTCGTAGCGCGCTTCCTCGAAGATGCGCTGGGTGCCGCAATCCCACAGCAGCATGACCTTGTTGAGCTCGCGCGACAGCGGCGTGCAGGCGAGGCAGGAGCCCGACGAGATCGACTGGAAAATGGTGTGCACGCCCTCGGACTGCACGAGCCGGCGGATCTCGCCGACCAGGTGGTCGGTGCCCGGGCCTTCATCCACGAAGATCGCGCGCACCGGCACGCCGGCCAGGCCGCCGGCGGCGTTGAGCTGTTCGACCAGCATCTCGCACGCGCGCCGCGAGGGCACGCCGAAGACCGAGGCCGGGCCGGACAGGAAGGTGGTGACGCCGATCTTGAATTCGGCCGGCTTGGCGACCGGCTGGGCCGAGAGCGTGGCCGGCAGCAGGACGGAGCCGAAACCGGCGGCGAGCGTTTCGCGGCGCGTGAGCGTCATGGGGGGTCCTCCCTCGGGGTGGGGTTCCGCGGGTTGGCCCCGCGGTTGGCGCGCAGCATGGACGCAGGGTGCGAAGCCGCGCAAGGGCGCGACCGCGCGAGCATTGCGCCGGTCGCGGTCGGATCGCGCCAGGGCGGTGCCATCATTGACCCTGCGGCGCCTGCTTCCTAGCGTCCGCGCGATGACCGCCATCCTGTCCATCCAGTCCTGGGTCGCCTACGGCCATGTCGGCAATGCCAGCGCGATCTTCCCGCTGCAGCGCCTGGGTGCCGAGGTGTGGGGCATCCATACCGTTCAGTTCAGCAACCACACCGGCTATGGCGCCTGGCGCGGCCAGGTGTTCGGGGCCGAGCTGATCCACGAGCTTGTGCAGGGCATCGAGGAGCGCGGCGCGATGGCGCGCTGCGACGCGGTGCTGTCGGGCTACATGGGGTCGGCCGAGATCGGTGCCGCCATCCTCGATGCCGCGCGGCGCGTGAAGGCGGCCAACCCGGCGGCGCTGTGGTGCTGCGACCCGGTGATCGGCGATGTGGGGCGCGGCGTGTTCGTGCGGCCGGGCATTCCGGAATTCCTGCGCGACCAGGCGCTGCCCGCGGCCGATATCATCACGCCCAACCAGTTCGAGCTGGAATGGCTGACCGGGCGGGAGGTGCGGACGCTGGACGACGCCAAGGCAGCGATCGCGGCCTTGCAGGCGAAGGGCCCGCGCTGCGTGCTGGTGACCTCGCTGCGGCTGGACGACACGCCGGAGGGCGAGATCGGCATGCTGGCCGGTGAGGGCGGCGCGTTCTGGCGGCTGTCCACGCCGATGCTGCCGCTGTCGGTGAACGGCGCGGGGGATGCGATCGCGGCGCTGTTCCTGTTCCACCGGCTGCGCGGCGGGGCGGCGGACGCGCTGTCCGCGGCGGCATCATCGGTGTTCGGGCTGCTGCGGCGGACGGCGGAAGCCGGGTCGCGGGAGATCCTGACGGTGGCGGCGCAGGAGGAGTTCGTGGCGCCGTCGCGACGGTTCGCGGCGGTCGGGTGCTGAAGCGGCGGGGGAGGGCTCTGCCCTCCCCCGGACCCCCACCCGCCAAGGGCTTAAGGCCCTTGGCGGGTGGGGG
>NZ_CAKKLX010000088.1 GCF_918698155.1 Roseomonas sp. CECT 9278 | reverse complement strand
GCGCAGCCGCGCCTCGCGCCCGGCCCGCCCCGCCGCGGGACCGCGGCCATCGCCCCGCCGCGGGACCGCGGCCATCGCCCCGCCCGCGGGACCGTGGCCATCGCCCCGCCGCGGGCAGCCGTGTGATCCGTCCCGGCGGGTCGCCCCATCATGCCCCGGAGCCCCGCATGGCCGCACCGCCCGACCCCGACCTGCTGCACCCCATCGCGGGCACCACGCGCACGGTTTTCCTGCGGCCGCTGCTGGCGCTGAGCCCGCAGGTCACCAACGTCACCGCGGGCGCGTATTCCTACTATCACGACCATGAGGACCCGCGGCGCTTCCTGGACGTCTGCGTGCGCTACAATTTCGGCATCGGGCGGCTGTCGATCGGGCGGTATTGCGCCATCGCGCATCGCGCGACCTTCCTGATGCCGGCGGCGAACCACGCGATGGCGGGACCGTCCACCTATCCCTTCGCCATCATGGGCGGCGCCTTCGCGGAGGCGCTGGCGCTGGCCGACTATCCCTGGCGCGGCGGCGGCGACATCACGGTGGGGCACGATGTCTGGCTCGGCACCGAATGCCTGGTGCTGCCGGGCGTCACGATCGGCCATGGCGCGGTGGTCGGCGCGCGCGCCGTGGTGACGCAGGACGTGCCGCCCTATGGCGTGGTGGCCGGCAATCCGGCGCGGCTGGCGCATCGGCGCTTCGATGCCGCCACGGTGGACAGGCTGCTGGAGATCGCCTGGTGGGACTGGCCGGCGGAGCGCGTCGCGCGCGCCATCCCGGCGCTGGTGCGCGGGGACGTCGCGGCGTTGCGCCGCGCGTGACGGAGGTGCGGCGTTGCGCCGCGCGTGACGGAGGTGCGGCGTTGCGCCGCGCGTGACGGAGGTGCGGCGTTGCGCCGCGCGTGACGGAGGTGCGGCGTTGCGCCGCGCGTGACGGAGGTGCGGCGTTGCGCCGCGCGTGACGGAGGGTCGGCGTTGCGCCATGCCTTCCGCAGGCCGTCGCGCTCAGGCGCGCCTGACGGGCATGGCGCTGCCCTGCGCGGCCCTCATTCGCGCTTCAGCACCCCATCCACCAGCCGGTCCGCCCAGGGCGTGCTGGTGAAGGCGGCGCGCAGCGCATCCTCGGCGTAGTCGTCGCGCACCCAGTCCAGGAACGGCTTGGCGCCGTGTTGCTTCACGAAGGCTGCATAGGACCGGAAGAAGGCGTCGAGGATGCCGGTGCGCGCCGCCGCCACATGCCCGAAGCGCAACGAGAGCTGGTCCAGCGCCTGCTCGACCGGCCGCCCGCGCGCCAGCAGCCAGATGCCGGCCGCGAGGCCCGTGCGGTCCGCCCCCGACTTGCAATGGATCAGCGCCGGCTCGCTCAGCCGCGCGAAGATGCCGGCCAGGCGCAGCACGCGGTCCTTGTGCGGCGCGCCGCGCGATTCCAGCGGCGCGTCGATATGCTCGAGCCCCAGCGCCGCCGCCGCCTGGCGGCCCAGCGCATCCGATCCGCAGGCCTCGCGATGGCCGCGCAGGTTGATCACGGTGCGGATGCCGTGCCGGCGCACCGCCTGTTCCAGTTGCCACGGCGTCGGGTGGTTCGACCGGTACAGCCGCCCGCTTTCCACCACGCCCCAGTTGCGCCAGCCCAGGCGCAGCAGCGCATGGTCGACGAACAGGGAATTCAGCCAGGCCGATCGGCGGGCGGCAGGCTGGGTGAGGTCGCGGGCAGTCATCGCGCGCGGTTATGGCGCGTTTCGCGCGCCTGCGGGAGGGTTCTCCGCCGCGCGGCGCGCGCCGCCCGGCTCCAGGCGCGACGCCGCGCGCCATGGCCGTGCCGCGGGGCGGCGCCATGGCCCTGCCGCAAAACCCATGGCATCGTCGCGTCTTCGTTGCCCGGGAGTCCTGCTTGCGCCGCCTCGTCCTGATCGCCTTCGCCGCGCTGGCATCGCCCGCGCAAGCCCAGCCGCAGAACCTGCGTCCCTACAACATCTATGCCTCGCTGGATCCGGACAGGCCGGACCAGGCGACGCTGCGCCGCGTGCAGGGCGCGCTCAACCGCTGCGGCATCCGCAACGAACAGGATTCCTCCGTCGCCTATGTCGGGCTGCGGCCGGGCATCTACCTGGTCATCACCGGCCCGCATGCCTCGGCCCAGGCCGCGGCGGCGGAACTGGCCCGCGCGCGGAGCTGCGGCGTCGAGGGTTACACACGCGACGCCCGCCGGCGGCCCGGCGTGATGGAAGACTGACCGCCGGGTGGCGGGGGAGGCGACCTCCCCCGGCCGTGCCTATTCGACCCGCGCGCCGGAAATCCGCACCGCTTCCTGCCACATCGCGGCCTCGGCGGCGGCGCGCGCCACCATCTGCTCGGGCGTCGACCAGGCGGCCAGCGCGCCCACCCGCAGGAAGCGGTCCTTCAGCGACTGTTCCGCCACGATGGCGCGCAGCGCGCCGTTGATGCGCTGGATCACCGCCGGCGGCGTGCCGGTCGGGAAGACGAAGCCCTGCCACGAGGACACCACGAAGTTCGGCACCCCCGCCTCCGCCATCGTGGGCAGGTCGGGCAGGGTCGGCCAGCGCTCGGCGGAGGTCACGGCCAGCGCGCGCATCCGCCCCTCGCTGATGACCGGCACGTAGGAGGTCAGGTTGTCGAGCGCGAAGTCGAGGTCGCCCGACAGCATCGCCGGGATGATCTGCGCCGCGCCGCGGAAGGGCACATGCGTGCCCTCGGCGCCGATGCGCCCGGCGAACAGCCCGCCCGACAGATGCCCCGTGGTGCCCACCCCCGGCGAGCCGTAGGTGAAGCCGCCGCGCTTGGCCTTCGCCCAGGCCACGAAATCGGCCAGCGTGCGCGACGGGTTGTGCTGCGCCGAGACCACCGCGACGTTCGGCAGCTCCCACGCCACGCCCACCGGCATCAGGTCCCGCGTCGGGTCATAGGGCAGCCGCGCATACAGGAAGCGGTTGATCACCAGGTGCCCGACCGAGGCGACGCCCATGGTGTAGCCATCCGGCGTGGCCTTGGCGGTGGCGTCGATGCCGATATTGCCGCCGGCGCCGGCGCGGTTCTCGACCACGAAGGTCTGGCCGAGCGCGCCCTGCAGCAGCTCGCAATAGATGCGCACCAGCACATCGGTCGACCCGCCCGGCGGCCAGGGGACGATCACGCGCACGGTGCGGTTGGGCCATGCGCCCTGCGCCTGGACGGCAGGCGCGGCGAGCAGGCCGGCGCCGGCGGCCAGCGTCAGGCGTGAGCCTGCGGACAACAGGGTGCGGCGGGTTGTCATGGTTCGATTTCTCCCGGGTTGACCTTGCCCCCGGGATATCCCGCCGCGGCGGCGAACGCCAGTTCGCGCACGCGGCGCCGGCCTGGCCACCCCTGCCGGGACGCCGCCGCGCCGGGGGCGGACGATGCCAGGCGCTGCGGGACCGTGGCGACCGCCCGGCCACCCATCGAGCACATGCTCATGGGCGGCCATGCGGGGTGAACCCGCCGTCAGGCGTCGCGGCGCGCCTGCGCGTTGCGGCCGGCCTGGGAGATGCTGCCGATGCTGCGCGGGTCCTTCACCGTGCGGCGCTTGCCGCTGGACTTCGCACGCATGCCGGCGCCCGCGCTGTCGCCGCCACCGGGGTGGTGGCTGCCGGCGGCGCGCTTGCGTGCCAGCGCGTCCTTCAGCGCGGCGGCGTGGTAGGCGCGCCGGGCCTCGCCGTGCAGCGCCTCGATGCGCGCATTCACGCGCTTCAGCGCGGCGGCGAACACCTGCTTGCGGCGCAGCAGGGCGGGGTCGTGGCCGGCGGCGGCGCGCGGTTCGCCCTTGCCGCGGCGGGCGCGGCGGTTGGCATGCACCATGCCGCGCAGGCGGTCGCGGTGTTCGCGCAGCAGGCGGGCCAGCGCCACCGCGTCCTCGGTCGACAGCGCGCCGAGCGCCGGGTGATGGCTGTTCGCGATCAGCGCGAAATCCGCGCCGAGAAGGTGACGCTCGGCAGAGATGCTGGTGGCCATGGCAGTGTCCTGAACAATGATGCGCCGCGGCCCGACCGGACCGCCTGCGCCAGCCAATAGCGGTCGGCGGGGGTGCAGAGGAAGCCGCCTTTGCTGTCCCGGGCGTCCCGGCGCTGGCCGGCGCCGCCGCGCCGCGCGAGGATGCCGCCATGGCCCGCCGCGCGCCCGACATCGACACCGCCCTGCTGCGCGCCTTCGTGCTGCTGGCCGAAACGCGGTCCTTCACCCGCACCGCGGAACGGCTCGGCCGCACGCAGCCGGCCATCACGCTGCAATTGCGCCGGCTGGAGGATGCCTTCGGCGCCCGCCTGCTGGCGCGCGACCGCCGCCGCGTGGCGCTGACCCCCGAGGGCGAGGCCCTGCTGCCGGTGGCGCGGGACATCCTTGCCCTGGTCGGCCAGGCCGCGGAACGCCTGGCCGGGTTGGAGGCCGCCGGCGAGGTGCGCTTCGGCAGCCCGGAGGATTTCGCCACCGCCTTCCTGCCCGCCATCCTGGCCCGCTTCGTCGAGACCCATCCCGCGGTGCGCCTGTCCACCGCCTGCGAATTGACGCGACGGCTGATCGAGGGCGTCGAGGCCGCCGCCTATGACCTCGCGGTCATCAAGCAGGCGCCCGGCCGGCTGCATCCGGGCGCGCGGCCGGTCTGGCGGGAGGCGCTGGTCTGGGTGGCGGCCGAGGGCGCCCGCCCCCCGCCGCGCGAGGCCCCGCTGCGCCTGGTGCTGAGCCCCGCGCCCTGCGTCTATCGCGAACGCGCCACCGCGGCGCTGGCCGCCGCGGGGCGCGGCTTCGACATCGTCTATACCAGCCCGAGCCTGGCCGGCGCGGCGGCGGCGGTGCGCGCGGGGCTGGGTGTGACGGTGCTGCCGCGCACCCTGGTGCCGCCGGGCCTGGCGCCGCTGGCGGGCCGCGCCGGGCTGCCGCCGCTGGAGGAGACGGTGATCTGCCTGCTGCTGCGCGAGGGCGCGCCGGCGGCGGCGGAGGCGCTGGCCGCGGCGGTCGAGCACGGCATCGCGCGGGCGGCGGCCTTGGCATAGGGCAGCGTCACCCGATCGGATGGCACCATCCGGACGGGTGGACAGCTGCCGGAGCAAGCTGCCGGCGCCGCTTTTGATATCGAAATCTTATCATTCGACACCAAAAAACTCATTTCCCCTCATGTTTCAGCCCCGGCAGAAGGCCGCCCGACACGCAACGGGACCACGCGCCATGCCGGGCTTCGACATCCTCCTCGCCAACCTGCTTTCCCCCATCGTGCTCGCCTTCGTGCTGGGGGCGGTGGCGGGGTTCATTCGCTCGGAACTCGAATTGCCCGAGCCCGTCCTCAAGCTGATCTCGATCTACCTGCTGTTCTCGATCGGCCTGACGGGCGGGCGGGAGCTGGCGCAGGTCGCCTTCGCCGAGGTCGCGCCGCTGCTCGGCCTGGCGCTGGTGCTGACGGTCGCGATCCCCGGCATCACCTTCCTGCTGCTGCGCCGCGCGGCCGGGTTCGACGTGCAGAACGCGGCCGCCGTGGCGGCGCATTACGGCTCGGTCTCCTCGGTCACCTTCTTCGCCGCCATCGCCTTCGCCCGCGCCATGGACCGGCCGGCCGAGGGCAGCCTGACCGCCGTGGTGGCGCTGATGGAATGGGGCGTGATCGTCGCCCTGGTGCTGGCGCGCATCTCCATGGGGCGGGCGAACGGGACCATGTCGCTCGGGCAGCTCGCGGCCGATACGCTGCGCGGGCGGGGCATCCTGCTGCTGTCGGGCGGCATGGTGATCGGCGCGCTGTCGACCGACGCGCAATGGCAGCAGATCAGCCCGGTCTACGAGGGCCTGTTCCGCGGCGTGCTGATGATCTTCCTGCTCGAGATGGGCATGACCGCGGCGCGCCAGGCACGGGACTTCGCGCGGGTCGGGCGGTTCCTGACCGCCTTCGCCATCCTTTCGCCGATCGCCTGGGGCGTGGTGGGGGTGGTCGCGGGGCACGCCATCGGCCTGTCGCAGGGCGGCGCCTTCGTGCTGGGGGCGATCTGCGCCAGCGCGTCCTATATCGATGCACCCGCCGCCTGCCGGGCGGCGCTGCCCGAGGCGAGCCCGGGCATCTACCTGACGGCGTCGCTGGGCGTGACCTTCCCGTTCAACCTGGTGCTGGGGCTGCCGCTGTATTGGCAGGTGGGCGCCTGGCTCTATGGCTGATCGCGCAGCACCGCCGCCAGCGTCACGAGCATCGAGGCGGTGGCGCCCCAGATGTAGTGGCGCTCATGCGGCCAGACCCAGAATTCGCGCAGCCTGCCGCGGAATTCCTGGCTGCGGCGCTCCGGCGCGGCGGGATCCAGCAACTGCGCCAGCGGGTATTCGAAGGCCTCCGCCACTTCGCCCGGATCGTGCCGCAGGTCGAAGGGCGGGCGCAGCAGCGCCACCACCGGCGTCACGCAATACCCGGTGCCGGTCATCAGCGCCGGCAGGCGGCCCAGCAGCTGCGGCAGGGCGGGGTCCAGACCGACCTCCTCCTGCGCCTCGCGCAGGGCGGCCTGCTCGGGCGTCTCGCCGGGTTCCATCCGCCCGCCGGGAAACGCGACCTGGCCGGCATGGGAACTCAGCCGCGCCGAGCGCAGCGTCAGCAGGATGGTCGGTTCGGGATGCAGCACCAGCGGCACCAGCACCGCCGCATCGACCACCCGCCCCCCGGTGCGCGCGGCGCGGTCGAGGTCATCCTCCGGCGAGGGCCGGTCGCGCGGCAGGGCGTCGGGATCGGCCAGGCGCGCGCGCAGCCGATCCGGGTCAAGCCGCAGGCTTGGGAGGGCGATCATGGGTCAAGCCGCAGGCTTGGGGGGGCGATCATGGGTCAAGCCGCAGGCTTGGGGGGGCGATCATGGGTCAAGCCGCAGGCTTGGGGGGGCGATCATGGGTCAAGCCGCAGGCTTGGGAGGGCCATCATGGGTCCAGGCGCAACGCCGTCGCGCTCACTCCGCCGCCATGTCCAGGGCGGGCTTGTCGTCGATCGGGAAGAACACCCCCTCGCTCCAGACCCCCAGCACGTCGCGCCCGTCCACCGTCTCGGACTGCGCCAGCGCGACCAGTTCGTAAAAGACCGCGCGGCTGATCCGCGCCTCCAGGCCCGCGCGCACCAGGATGTAGGGGCGCGGTTCGCGCGTCTGCGGGCAGATCGCCACCCGGATCGGGTGGTTCGGCCCGGCTGTCACCATCTCATCGAGGTTGGTGCGGAAGGTCAGGCATTGCTGCGGCTTTGCGCAGCCGCAGTCGCAATCGCGCCAGAAAAGTTCAACGGCGAGGAACGGCGCGTCATCCACCTCGATCCGCCCGCGCTCGGCCGGCGTCTCCAGCCAGAAGGCGCCGTCCTCGCCGCGCTTCAGCACCGAGGCGAACAGGCAGACCAGCGGCTTCCGGTTGATCGGGCTGCCCTTGTAGAGCCAGGTCCCGTCGCGGGCGATACGAATCGCGTAGTCGCCGCATTCCATCCTTGCCCGTGCGAGCACGGCGCCGGCCGGCGGCCCCGCGCAGCCCGGTTTTTGCATCGCCTGTGGCGTTGGCATGTCCTGTCCGAGCGTCATTGCATTCCGTCGCCCTTGCACTCAGCGTGGCCGATGCGAGCTAATTCCAAGTGGTAGTCTGACCCGGGGGGGTGCACCGGCCCGTGCGCCTCCGCCGCCGTCATATAGGGAGCCGAGCCCTCATGAGTGAAGTGGCCGAGACGACACAGGACCCCGCCGTGCTGGTGGCGGAGGTCGAAGCCCTCGGCACCCGCCTGGCCCGGGTGCGCGAAGCTGTCGGCCGCGTCATCTTCGGGCAGGAGCTGGTGGTCGAGCGCGTGCTGATCACGCTGCTCTCGGGCGGCCACGTGCTGCTGGTCGGCGTGCCGGGGCTGGGCAAGACCAAGCTGGTGGACACGCTCGGCACGGTGCTGGGCCTCGATCCGCGCCGTGTGCAGTTCACGCCGGACCTGATGCCCGCCGACATCCTGGGCAGCGAAGTGCTCGAGGAAGACGCGTCCGGCAAGCGCGCCTTCCGCTTCATCAAGGGCCCGATCTTCTGCCAGCTGCTGATGGCGGACGAGATCAACCGCGCCTCGCCGCGCACCCAATCCGCGCTGCTGCAGGCCATGCAGGAACACCGCGTCGCGATCGGCGGCGAGATCCACGCCCTGCCCACGCCCTTCCACGTGCTGGCCACCCAGAACCCGATCGAGCAGGAAGGCACCTACCCACTGCCGGAAGCGCAGCTCGACCGCTTCCTGCTGGAAATCGAGGTCGGCTACCCCGACGAAGCCGCCGAACGCGCCATGCTGCTGGCCACCACCGGCGCGCGCGAAGCCAAGCCCATCCAGGCCATGACCGGCGCCGAACTCATGGCCGCCCAGGCGCTGATCCGCCGCATCCCGGTCGGCGAACAGGTGCTCGACGCCATCCTGAAGCTGGTCCGTGGCGCCCGCCCCGAAACCACCACCCTCGACAGCGTCCGCCAACACCTCGCCTGGGGCCCCGGCCCGCGCGCCGCCCAGGCCCTGATGCTCGCCACCCGCGCCCGCGCCTTGCTCGACGGCCGCCTGTCCCCCAGCGTCGACGACGTCCTGGCCCTCGCCGAACCCGTCCTGCGCCACCGCATGGCCCTGACCTTCGCGGCCCGCGCCGACGGCATCCACCTGCGCGAAGTCATCGACACCCTCAAGGAGAGCGTGGCGTAGCGTGCCCGTGTGTGGCGCCTTGGAGAGGGGCTCTGCCCCTCTCCAAACCTCTCCCCGCCAAGGGCTTAAGGCCCTTGGAACCCTCGACTTGATCGGGGGGATTGGGGAGGGGCATGGCATGCCCGTGGGGTCAGGCGGCACCGACGATG
>NZ_CAKKLX010000087.1 GCF_918698155.1 Roseomonas sp. CECT 9278 | reverse complement strand
CCTGCAGGATCTACACACTGCATATCGTCGGCAGCGTCAGAGGTGTATAAGGGACCGGCCCCAGCCCGCGCCAGGCATCGACGCGGCCGAGCACGAGATCCTGTTCGGCGTGCTGGCCCCCTGCCTCGGCTGGATGGAGGCGGCCGAGGCGGCCGAGGCGGCGCTGCTGCGCTTCGGCGGGCTGGCCGGCACCTTGGCGGCGGCGGAAGGCGACCTCGCCGCCTTGGGCCCGCTGGGCGATGCCGGCGCGGCGACGCTGAAGGGCCTGGCCGCGGCCGCGCACCACCTGGGGTCGCTGCAGCCGCCGGAGCGCCCCGTGCTGCGCGGCCTGCCCGCCATCCTGGCCTATCTGCGCGCGAGCGGGCCGATGCCGGCCGGGCTGCGGGCCATCTTCCTGGACGCACGGGACCGGGTGATCTCGGAGGAGGCGATCGGCGGCGCCGATGGCGGGGCCGCCGCGCGGGTGCTGCGCCGGGCGGTCGCGCTCAATGCCGTGGCGATGATCCTGCTGCGCCACGCTGCCGATGGCGACCCGACCGCGCTGGAGGCGGACGCGGCGCTGGCACGGCGTGTCGCGGCGGCAGCGCAGGTGCTGGAGATGGACCTGCGCGACCACCTGGTGCTGGGGCGGGGCGCCCCGGCATCGCTGCGCGGGCTTGGCCTGATGGGCTGAGCACCGCGACGGAATTCCGGGGCGGACATGGCGTCGGGGCCGGTGGGGCGGCCGCGACCCGCAATCCGGGAACCGCGCCGCAGGGTCCACCCCCCTGCGGCGCGGGCTATTTTGGCGCTCAAACGGCGAGTGGGCCGCGTCAGCAGCCCTTGCCTTCGCGCCATGCGCTGGCGGTCCCGGCGGTGGTTGTTGGTCTGGGCGCGGTCGCGCTATGCGGTCCCGGATCGTGCATTCGCACGATCCGCAGTGGCGCGAGGCGATCAGGGGCGCGGGTGTCGCGCTGGTGGCAGCGATGTTCCGCCCGCCTCTTGGGCCGCAGGCCGCACCGTCACGCCGCGCTGCGGCGCCGCTTTCGCACCTCGGCGGCATGGCGCCCCAGCGGGCATTGGCCGCCGCGCCGCGGCGCCACCACCGACCGTTCGTAGTCGGCCCAGTCGGCCGCGGCCATGCCCTCCAGCCCCTCGGCCACGGGGAAGTCGTTCAGCGCGTCCTCGGCATAGGCGGCGCGCGGGATGGGCTGGACCTGGAAGATCGGCAGGTCGGGGTCGAAGCGCACCGGGGCATGGGTACGCGTCAGGCGCAGGTTCACGAAAAGCGGGCCGAACCAGCGGTCGGCCTCGACCAGGCCTTCATAGACCTCGAAGCCGGCGGGGCGGGGCAGGTTGACCGGGGGGCGCACCAGCAGGCTCCAGCCGGGGCGCGAGCGCGCCATCAGGCCGGACCACAGGTTCACCAGGCCAGGTTCGGGCAGGGCGCCGACCAGCGGCGGGGAGAAGCCGCGCACGCCCTCGGGCGCGGCGGCGTCGAAACGCTCGCGGAAGCCGGGGCATTGCGCCACGGTCAGCGGGTACCAGCCCTCGGCGCCGTCCCAGGTCCAATGGATCTCGCTGCCGTCCCAGACCAGCGCCAGGCCGATCGGGGGAAACACCAGCCAGCCGAAGCCCGACGCGGTGGTGGCGGATTCGCAGTAGCGGAAGGCGCGGGTGGGCAGGGTGCCGCCGGCGGCGCGGTCGGCGCGCTGCGGGGCGCGCCCGGCGCCGGTGACCTGGTGGAAACGAACGAGGGGTTCGGCATCGGGCATCGCGGCGGGTCCTGGCGGGGTGGGCAGGGGAACCGCCCGGCCGGCGCTGGCGCCCTGCCCGCGACGCGCGCCGGCGGCGTGGCGCCGGCGCGGACTGGCAGGGCGGCAGGGGCCAGGCGGCCTGGCGCCGAAATCCGGGGACTTCGGAACCAGGCCTCCGGGCCGGCCGGGCGGCGGGGGATCAGCCGCGGGCGAAGACCGGCGACAGCCCGCCCATGCGCAGCGTGCCGGCATCGGCGACGCAGGCCGGCGGGAACAGCGGCGACAGCCCGCCCAGGCGCAGCGTGGGCAGCGCCGGCGTGGCGACGGGCTGGGCGGTCTCGCGGGCCGGGAGGGTCGGGGTCTGGGTCATCGGGGGGTCTCCTGTCTGCTGGACCTGGGGGCAGGTCCCGGTGGATGCCGCGGGCGCGGCGGAGGGTTCGGGGCGCGGGTCGTCGCGCCCCGTGGCGGGGGTGGCGGGGTGACCGGGGGGGTCGCCACGCCAAGGGTGCTTCAAGGTAGTCCGTCCTAACCGACAGGCACCGTGTCCGGTCCTGCCGGGCCGGGGCTTGCCACCCCGGCTGCCAGTGGGTCAGGCCGTGCCTGTCCGCTGGTGCATCCTTCGTATCGCTACTGGCCGGGGTGGTCAAGACAAAATTCTTAGATACGCGATTTTATTTCCTTGGCCGCACCTATCGTGGATCGCGGGACGCAGCCGCCGCTTCGGCGATTTCGCCTGCGCCGATCGGGCGCTATCGTCGCGGCCTTCGCCGGCGGCAGACCGGCCCCTCGGGAGACTTCATCCATGACGTACCTGACCCCACGCCGCGCGATGCTGGTCGCCGCCGCTGCCGCCGCCCTCCCGGCGCCCGCCATCGCGCAGGCGCCGTGGCCCTCGCGGCCGATCCGCGCCATCGTGTCGTTCCCGCCGGGCGGCGCGATCGACACCGTCACGCGGCTGATCGCGCCCGCGATCGGCGAGGCCCTGGGCCAGCCCCTGGTGGTGGAGAACCGCCCCGGTGCGACCGGCACCATCGCCGCATCGGCGGTGGCCGCCGCCGCCGCGGACGGGACGACATTCCTGTTCGATGCATCGTCGCATTCCTCGGCGCCACACCTGGTGCGCAACCTGCCCTTCAACTACGCGACCGCCTTCGAACCGGTGACGCAGCTGACCTCGGTGCCGCTGATCGTGGTGGCGCATCCCTCGGTGCCGGCAACCACCATCGCGGAGTTCCTCGCGCTCGGTCGCGCCCGTGCGGCGGCGGGCAATCCGCTGGTCTATGCGTCCTCCGGCAACGGGTCGGCCGCGCATTATGCCGCGGTGCTGTTCCTCCAGCAGGCGGGGTGGGAGGCGACGCATGTGCCCTTCCGCGGTGGCGGGCCGGCCGTGCAAGCACTGCTGGCCGGCACCGTGCAGTTCCATTTCGGCACGGCGGCATCCTCCACCGCGCTGGTCCAGCAAGGGCGGATGAAGGGCTATGCGGTGACCACCGCCGCGCGCATCCCGCAATTGCCGAACACGCCGACGCTGCGCGAGGCCGGGCTGCCCGGCTACGAATGGATCGAATGGGGCGGCGTGTTTGCCCCGGCCGGCACGCCGGCGCCGATCCTGGATCGGATGAACGCCGCGCTGCGCCAGGCGCTGGCGCTGCCGGCCACGCAGGACCGGCTGCGCCAGATCGGCATGGTGCCGGTGGGCAGCAGCCGGGCGGATTTCGCGACCTATGTGACCGAGCAGCGGGCGCTGCTGGAGCGGCTGACGCGCGAGGCGAACGTCACGCTGGATTAGCGTGCCCTCAAGCGCCGGGCGCGCGCATCCGCGCGCTTGGGTTGCGCGCCGTGCACGGGTGCGCTGGCGGCGGTTGTCGGTCTGGGCGCGGTCGCGCTGTGCGCGATCCGAAAGGGGTGGGTTCGTCTCGCGGTGCGGCGGCCGTGGCTTGCCCGCGTGTGCACCTGCCTTGCGGATCACGCCGGCGCTGCGTCAGCCGCCCGGCGCGGCGCGCTGCGCGATGAACCAGTCGCCGATGTCCGTGGATGTCGCGAAGGCGACCTCCGGATGCCGCGCGAGTTCCGCCATCACCGTGCCGAAGCTCTCCATCCGGTGCGCCACGCCGATCACATGCGGATGCAGCGCGATGGTCATCACCCGCGTGCGGTCGAAGTCGCTGCGTGCCCAGAAGGCCAGCGTGTCGCGGATGCGGTCGGCCAGCGCGGAGGACGCCTGGTTCGCCACCACATAGACCGGCACGTCGTTCAGCTCGACCGTGTAGGGGATCGCCACCATCGGCCCGGCCGCCGTGCTCATCCAGACCGGCTCGTCATCCACCAGCCAGTCGTGCAGCAGGTCCACGCCGTTGCGCAGCAGCAATTCGGGCGTGGAGTCCTTCTCGCTCAGGCCCGGGCCAAGCCAGGCACGCACCTTCTGGCCGGAGAAGCCGCGCATGATCGCCAGGCTGTCGCGCACCCAGGCGTCGTCGTCCTCCACCGTGGCCAGCGCCTTCTGGTACAGGCCGTGGCCGACGAATTCCCAATTCGCCTTCAGCATCGCCTCCGCGAGGCGCGGGTAATGCGTGCAGATCTGCGCGTTCGACAGGTTCGACGCGCGGATGCCCAGCCCCGCGCACAGGTCGAGCAGCCGCTTCATCCCCACGCGCAGCCCATATTCCACCCAGGTGAAGTTCGGCACGTCCGGCACCGCGCGGATGCCGTGCGGCGGCGGCAGGATGGCGCGCGGCATGGGCTGGTCGAAGGGCCAGTACTCGACGTTCACCGCCAGGTTGACGATCACGCGCTTGCCGCGGAAGGGCGCGAGCGGCGCGCTGTCGCCCTCGAGCCGGTAGGGGATGCGGGGGTTGGGCGTGGTCATGCGGCGGCTCCGGCGTGGCGGGGATGCGACAGGGATCGCGCGAAACGCCGCGGAGGTCGAGCCCATGCGCGGCGGCGGGATGCGACGGTTGCGTGCCTTGGGCGTGACGCCACGCACGCGCCTTGCGCGCGGTTCGACCCGACGCGCCTTGCGCGCGGTTCGACCCGACGCGCCTTGCGCGCGATGCGACCCGCCGCGCCTTCCGCGCGATCCGACCCGACGCGCCTTCCGCGCGATCCGACCCGACGCGCCTTCCGCGCGATGCCCCATCGGTTCTACCATGCCCCGCCGGAGCCACGCTGCGCGCCCAGGGGGGACACGCTGACCCGCATCCCGTTCCACCGGCTGGTCGCGCCGGTCGTCGTCGCGATCGCCGCACTGCTGCCGCACCTGCTGCTGCCGGTCGATGGCGCGGCGGGCGCGCTGCGGCTGGCCGCCGGCACCGCGTTCTGGCTCGCCCTTGCCTGGTCGGCGGCGCGCCTGGCGGCGCTGCTGCTCGCGCACCACCCGAAGCTGCTGAGCGACCTGATCGGCACGGCGCTGTTCCTCGCCGCCCTCGTGGTCATCACGCAGCTGGTCTTCGAATTGCCGGCGACCGGGCTGATCGCCACGTCATCCGTGCTGATCGCGGTGCTCGGCTTCGCGCTGCGCAACACGCTGGGGGACATCTTCTCCGGCATCGCGCTGGGCATGGAATCGCCCTACGCGATCGGCGACTGGATCGAGGGGACCGAGAATTGCGCCGGGCGCGTCACCGGCATTTCCTGGCGATCGACGCGGCTGCTGACGCGCGACGGCGTGGCGCTGGTGGTGCCCAACAGCCTGATCGCGGGGCATCGCATCGCGGTCTATGGGTCGGGTGCGCAGGGGCGGTATCGCGCGCAACTGCTGGTGCCGGTCGATGCCACCGTGCCGGCGGGGCGCGCGCGGCGCCTGCTGCTGGCGGCGGCGATGGAGGCCGGGCGCGACCAACCGGCCTTCGCACCCGATGTCGTGCTGGTCGATGTGGCGCAGGGCCAGGCCATGTACGCAGTGCGCTTCCACGTGCCGGACTACGGCGCCGAGATGCGCTGGCGCGATGCGGTGGCCGGCGCGGCGCAGGCAGCGCTGCAGCGCGCCGGGCTGGATTTCGCGCGACCGGCGCGCGAGGTCGGCGCTGGCCGCGCCTGGCAGACGCCCGCGGCGGCCTCGCCGGCGCGGCTGCTCGGCAGCATCGACCTGTTCCGGCCCTTCACGGGGGAGGAGGTCGACAGCCTGGCCGCCAGCATGGCCGAGGTGCCGCTCACGCCCGGCGAGGCGGTGATGCGCCGCGGCGAACAGGGCGACAGCCTGTTCCTGCTGGCCGAGGGCGTGCTGGAAGTGCGCATCGCCGGCGCCGATGGCAGCGAGGTCGCGGTCGACCGGCTGCATCCCGGCGCGGTGTTCGGCGAGATGTCGCTGCTGACCGGCCAGCCGCGCAGCGCGACCATCGTGGCGCTGACCGATGCGCTGGCCTTTCGCCTGACGCGCGAGGCGATCGACCCGGTGCTGCGGGCCCGCCCGGCGCTGCTCGAAGGGCTCACCGCGATCATGGCGGCGCGCCAGGCGCGCAACCGCGTGGTGCCGGGCAGCAACCGGGCCGTGCCGGCGGCGCCGACGCGCGAGGACATCCTGGCGCGGCTGAAGTCGTTCTTCGCGATCAGGTAGGCGCCGCGGCGGAGGGGTCTGGAAGCCCGTCTGAGACTTCGCCGTTCGGCGCAGTCGGCAGCGCGGCACCGGACCGGTGCCGGCATTCTCGAACGACTTCTGCGCGCCTTCGGGATGCGCGGGAGCTCGGATCATGCGAGGCCCGGTCAGGGAGCGCACGGCGCGACCGCGCCCAGGCCCTCAGTCGCGCAGGGTGCGCCGGTGCGTGGCGCGAAGGCAAGGCGGCCGGATGGCCGCCGCCCGCCGTCCGAGGGGCCCAAAAATCAACGGCACTCCAGCACGCGGATGTCATACACCGGATGTTCCAGCATGCTGACGCCCGGCGCATTGGCGAACATCCAGCCACGAAAGGCGGGCGGGCTGCCGGGGGCGGCGCGGCTGTCGGTCATCTCCATCCAGGCGGCGGCGTCGGGCACCTCGTCCGGCCCGCGGCCGTTGCAGGCGCGCAGCGCGATCGACAGCGTGCCGAAGGTGGCGCTCTCGCCGACGCGCGCCTCGAGGATGGTGATGCGCGCCGTCACCTTGTCGAGCGCCTGCAGCCGCGCCGCGCGCATCGGCACCCAGTCCTGCGCCGCGGCGGGACGCGGCGGCAGCATGGCCGGCATGGCGGCGACCAGCAGCGCGATCAGCGCGGGGCGCGTCATGCGGCGCGCTTCGGGCTGACCAGCTCTGCCACCAGCTCCGCCAGGATGCGGCGCATCGCCGCCTCGTCCACGCCCATCAGCACGGCGTCCTCGAAGGCATCCTGCAGCACCTGGCGCGCCTCGGCGTGGTTCTCCGCCAGCGTCTTCAACTTCTCCCGGCACGATACCGGGGTGCCGTCGGCGCCGGGCCAGGTGGCGGGCATGGCGCTCATTGCGGCGCCGCCGGCGGGGTCGGCGCCGGCGGCTCGCCGCGCTGCTGGTTCATCTCGGTTACCGAGAAGATGAAGCGCCCCAGCAGGCTTTCCAGGCTGACCGCGCTGGCGGTGATGGTGATCTCCCCGCCATCGCGCAGGAAGCGGTCGCCGCCGCCGGGCACCAGCGCGATGTACTTGCCGCCGAGCAGGCTCTCGCTCTGGATCTCGGCGGAGGTGTCGGCCGGCAGGTTCAGCGCCGCATCGACGCGCAGCGTCAGCACCGCCAGGAAGGTCTGCGGGTCGATCCGCTGCGCCACCACCTGGCCGATCTTCACGCCGGCCAGGCGGACATCGGCGCCGGCACCCAGCCCGTCGATGCGGTCGAAGCGCGCGGTCAGGGTGATGCCCGGGCCGCCGGTCAGCGACCGCCCGCTGCCGGTGACGGCATGGACCAGGAAGAACCCGGCCACGGCCAGGACGATGGCGCCGGTCAGGATTTCGGCGAGGCTGCGCTTGTGCATGGCGGAGGTATGTCGGGGTTCAGCGCCCCGGCGTCCAGGCCTCGTAGTCGCCGGCGGTGGGGGGGCGCTGGCCGCCGCGGGCATCGTGGCCGGGCGGGTGCCAGGCCTGCGGCGTGCCGGTCAGGTTCGGCTGGTGCGGCTTCTGCCAGGCGCGGCGGGGCGCGTCCTCGGGCAGCGGCTGGGCGGTGGTGTGATGGATCCAGCCCCACCATTCCGGCGGCACGGCGCTGGCCTCGGGCATGCCGGCATAGAGCACGCGGCGGATCGGGCGGCCCTGCACGTCGCGCTTCGACCGCGCCTCCCAATAGGTGTTGCCGGCGCGGTCCTGCCCGACCCGGCGGCTGGTCAGGCGGATGAACAGGGTGTCGAGGAAAGCCATGGCCACGTCCTTGGGGGCGTCCCGGAAAGGCGTGTGATGCCACAGCGCCCGGTCGCGCGCAAAGCATAGGGGATGGCGGGGCGGGCGCCTGGCCGGGGCGGCCGGCGCGGCTGCGGGCCAGCGCGGCGAAATCGCCCGGCCCATCGGGGCTATCCACAGGATATTGGGGGTCCGGGGCCATTTGCCCACAAGATGCGGCTTCCGCCGCGCGCCGAGTCTGGCTAGCCTCTGGCCCATGGCAGGCATCCTCGGCACCCTCTGGGACGGCGTGGCACTCCGGCGCGAGAGGATCGGCGCCGATCCCGACGCCGCCCCGCGCGCGGTCGCGCTGCCGGCCGCCTGGGACGACACGGCGGCCGCCGCGATCGCGGCGCTGGCGCCCGGCAGCGGCCCGGTCACGCTGCCCAGCCTGGCGGAGAGCTGGATCCGCCGCGTCACCACCCGCGGCCGTCGCCTGGGTTTGCTGGAAAGCCCCGAGGACGCCGACGACCTGGCCGAGCGCCTGCGCGCCGTGCTGCTGGCCCGCCGCGGCGCCCCGGGCATCGAGGTCTGGCGCGACCGCAAGGACGAGACGCGCTTCGTGCTCAACCTGCCGGCCTTCCTGGATGCCGAGGGCGGCTTCGACGCGCCGGGCTATGTGGCCGCGGCGGCGCTGGGCGTGCGGGTGCTCGACATCCTGGGCCATGGGCGCGCGCCGCGCCTGCGCCTGGGCTTCGCCGACCTGGCCGGGCTGCTGGCCGCCTTCCGCCTGCCCTATGGGGAGCCGGAAGCCCAGGCGGTCGCGGCCGCGATCGCGGCCCTGACCCGCGGCGCGGCCGAGGCGGAATCCGGCCGCCTGGCCGACCGCCACGGCGCGCTGCACCCGGTCGCGCTGATCTGGCCCGAGCCGCCGGCCGCGACGGCGGTGCCCGGGCTGGCCGCGGCGGCGCGCGCGGCGCTGGAC
>NZ_CAKKLX010000086.1 GCF_918698155.1 Roseomonas sp. CECT 9278 | reverse complement strand
GCCACGCAGTAACCGCCCGGCGCCGGCCTGCACGCAGGCCGCTGCGCCAGGCCGCCGACGGTCCTGCCGGCGCCCTGGTCAGTCGGCGCGCGGCGCGCCGGCCCCGGCACCGTGCGGCCGCGGCGCCATCGACCGGGCTGCAGGGACGCCCCGGGCACCGTGCCTGCTGCGCGATCGCCTGGCGGCGCGCGGGGCGGGGCCCGGGCGTCAGCCATGCGCCATGACCCACCGCGCACGCCCTGGCGCCGCCTCCGCGCGCCGTGGCTCGCTGCAGTGCCGACGGACCGTTCTTTCATGCGTGTGGTTGCCCGACCGGACGCTTGCACCTGATCTGGGTATGCTCTGGCGCGCCGCCCGCCCGCGTCATCAATCTGCAACGCAACTGCCTTCGGCATGACGCCGGCGCCCGGTATGACGCCGCCCGAACAAGCCAACGCCAGGGAGTTGCAACCATGCCGGATGATATGGGCCGCCTGCCCTACGACCTCGACGCCGGGGACGAGATCCCGTCCAACACCTCCGCCAACCCCACCTTCGCCCAGATCGCCGAACGCCGCCTCGGCCGGCGCGGGATGCTGATGGGTGGCCTCGCCACCGCCATCACCGGCTTCATCGGCGCCGGCAGCAGCCCCGCCGGCGCCCAGGGCGCCACCGCCGCGGCCACCGCCCGCCCGGTCATCGGCTTCAAGCCGGTGGCGGTCAGCGCCGCCGACACGGTGGTGGTGCCGGAAGGCTATTCGGTGCAGGTCATCATCCCCCAGGGCACGCCGCTGGACGGCACGGCCGGCAAGGCGCTGACGGCCATGTCCGGCGCCGAGCAGGGCGCCGCGATCGGCGCCCACCATGACGGCATGCACTTCTTCCCGATCGAAGGCCGCGCGCCCGACCAGGGCAGCAGCACCGACGGGCTGCTCGTGCTGAACCACGAATATGTCGAGCCGCGCTTCATGCATGCGCGCGCGGTCGGCCTGTCGGTCAATAGCGGCCGCCTGCCGCTGGTCGACGGCAAGCGCCCGGACGACGAGGCGCTGAAGGAAGTGAACGCGCACGGCGTCTCGGTCGTCCGCATCACGCGCGGCGCCGATGGCCGCTGGGCGGTGGTCAACGATCCGCGCAACCGCCGCATCACCGGCGCCACGCCGATGGACATCGCCGGCCCGGTGCGCGGCCACGCGCTGCTGCGCACCAAGTACAGCCCGGACGGCACGCGCACGCGCGGCACGCTGAACAACTGCGCGCATGGCGTGACGCCCTGGAACACCTACCTGGCGGCCGAGGAGAACTGGGCGGGCTACTTCCGTAACCTCGACCAGCGCGACGGCCGCCCGGCCCTGCCGCGCGAACAGGCGCGCTATGGCGTGCCGAGCACCCTGACCCGCTACAACTGGGACCAGGCCGCCGGCGGCGCCGACGAATTCCTGCGCTTCAACGCCAGCACCACCGGCGCCGACGCCACCCAGGACTACCGCAACGAGCCGAACAATTTCGGCTGGATCGTCGAGATCGACCCGTTCAACGCCACCAGCACGCCGGTCAAGCGCACCGCGCTCGGCCGCTACGCGCATGAGGGCGTGGTATTCGGCCCGGCGCGCGAAGGCCGCCCGGTGGTGGCCTATGCCGGCGACGATTCGATGAACGAGTACATCTACAAGTTTGTCAGCGCGCGCCCCTTCAACCGCGCCACGGCGAATGGCTCGCTGCTCGACGAGGGCCGGCTCTACGTGGCGAAGTTCAACGCCGATGGCAGCGGCGAATGGCTGCCGCTGGTGCATGGCGAAGGCCCGCTGACCGCCGCCAACGGCTTCGCCGACCAGGCCGAGGTGCTGGTGAACACGCGCCTGGCCGCCGACGCGGTGGGCGCGACCAAGATGGACCGCCCGGAATGGGGCGCGGTCGATCCGCGCGACGGGCGCGTTTACTTCACGCTCACCAACAACGTGCGCCGCACCGAGGCGCAGGTGGACGCCGCGAACCCGCGTGCCAACAACCAGTTCGGCCAGATCATCCGCTGGCGCGAACAGGGCGATGACCACGCGGCCACGCGCTTCGCCTGGGACCTGTTCCTGCTCGCGGGTCCGATCGGCAACAGCCGGATCGCCGGCAGCGGGACCATCACCGCGGACAATATCACCGCCTGCCCCGATGGCCTGTGGTTCGACGCCGATGGCCGCCTGTGGATCCAGACCGACATCGGCGAGCGCGAGCAGAACACCGGCGCGCTGGAGCCCTTCGGCAACAACCAGATGCTGGCCGCCGACCCGGTGACCGGCGAGATGCGCCGCTTCCTGACCGGCCCGACCGGCCAGGAGATCACCGGCGTCGTCACCACCCCTGACCGGCGGACGATGTTCGTGAACGTGCAGCACCCCGGTGCCACGACCACGGCCGCCGACTGGGCCGCGGGGCGCACCGCCAGCCGCTTCCCCACCGGCAGCGGCGTGCCGCTCTCGGCCACGCTGGTGATCACGAAGAACGACGGCGGCATCATCGGCACCTGACGCCACCGCCACGCCTGCATCGCGCCGCGTCCGGCCAGGCCGGGCGCGGCGCTTGCGTTTCGGCCGCCGGACACGTGCGATCTGGACGTGACCTCGCGCGCCGTGCCCTGGCCGCCGCGGGCGCCGCCTACCCGCGCGCCAGCGTCACCACCGCCGAACGCGGCGGCACGCGCGGGTCGAGCTGCGGCCAGCGCGTGGCCGGCTGGTCGAAGGTGGCGCCCGGTGCTGCGCCGGGATGCGCGATGGCGGCCAGGATACTGCCGTCGGGTGCGGCCAGCGCGCCGCCCAGCGCCGCCCCGACCGGCGCGGCCAGGATCAGGGATGCGCGGCCACGCTCCGCGCCGTCGACCGGCACGCGATACAGCGCCTCCGGCAGCGGCCCCGGCGTGGCGCCGCGATCGGTGCCCACCAGCACCGCGCCATCGGCGTCGAAGCCCAGCGTGGCCGGCGCCCAGGGCCAGGCCGGCACCGGCGCGGCGGGCGCGCGCGGGTCGGGCATGGCGACCGCGATGCCGTCGATCAGGGTTTCCGCCACGCCGGTCTCGGCCGCGGCATCGCCGGCCGCGGCGCGGATGTCCAGCACGCTGCCCGCACCGCCGCGCTGCGCCATGCACAGCCGCCCGCGCGCCGCATCGAAGGCCAGCCCCCAGGGCCGGTCGAAGCCGGTCGCGCCGACCGCGCGGGCGCCGGCGACGGGATCGCCCTCGGGCAGCGGCAGCCAGCGCAGCGACCCGCCCTCGATCTGCGCCGCCGCCATCCGCCCGCCATCCAGCGCCTCCATCCCCGCCGCCGCGTCCGAGACGAAGCGATAGAGGTGCCCGCCGGCGCGCCCATCGGTCAGCCACACCACGGCGCGGCCATCGGCCGACAGCGCCGCGGCCGCATCGGCCGGGGCGAAGCGGCCGAGCGCGCCGCGCTTGGATGGCACCCACAACGGGTTGGTCGGGTCGACCTCCGCCACCATCCCGGTGGTGGCGGCATCGAGCCCCGGCAGCCGCCCGCGCCAGGCGGGCGCGTCGCCTTCCGTCAGCAGCAGGCTGCCCCAGGGCGTGGCGCAGCCGCCGGTCACGCCGACCAGCCCGGCCGCCAGCGTGCCGTCCAGGCTCACGCGGCTCAGCGTGCCGGCGGTCAGGCGGCGGTTCTGGAAGCCGCCATCGACCACCGCCCAGGCGCCGCGCTTTTCGATGTTCAGGATCGACACGCCCTGCATGGCGCCCGCCACGTCGGGCATGTCGCGCCCGCCGGGGAAGGCCATGCGGGCCTCGACGGTCGGGTGCGCCACCGCCAGCAGCGCGCGCGGCACGCCATCGGGCGTGGGCGAGGCGATCACCGCGATGATGCGCGCATCCCAGCCGAACTGCGCCGCCGCCGCATCCACCGAGGGCTGCCCCGGTTCGAAGGGCAGCGCGTCGAAGGCCACGCGGTCGCCCCAGCGGACCAGCACGCCACGCCGCCAGCCCGCCGCCGGCCGGTCGTCCTGGCGGATGGTCAGCGACTGCGCGCGCAGCGCCGGGGCCGCCAGCAATGCCGGGGCGGCGAGCAGCAGCGTGCGGCGGCGCATCACGGCGTGGCGTCCTCGATGCGCGGCGGCAGGTGCGCGCGCACCGGCGGCAAGGCTTCGGTGAAGGCCTCCACCTGCACCAGGCAGGATTGCGCCGAGGGCCCCTGGCCGAGCCGCGAGGTGCCGATATCCGCCGTCAGCACATTCGGGTTGCCATGCACGCAGAGGCTGCCCGGCACGCCCGGCTCCAGCGGGTCGAACCAGGCGCCGGTCGCCATCATGGCCACGCCGCGCATCAGCCCGGGATCGGTGCGAAGGCCACCCAGGCAGGCGCCGCGGTCGTTGAACACGCGCACGATGTCGCCGGGCTTCAGGCCGCGTTCGGCGGCATCCTCCGGGTTCAGCGTGATGGGTTCGCGGCCATCGATCTTGTCGGCCGCCGCGACGCGGCCGGGGTCGAGCTGCCCATGCAGCCGCGTGGCCGGCTGGAAGGACAGCAGGTGCAGCGGGAAGCGGTCCGCCTGCGTCGCGCCCAGCCATTCGCGCGGTTCGATCCACACCGGATGGCCCGGCGCGTCGGCGTAGCCGAAGGAGGCGATGGTCTCGCTGAACAGCTCGACCTTGCCGGTCGGCGTGTCGAGCGGATGGTCCTCGGGGGCGGCGTGGAACGCGGCGAATTGCGTGTATTCCTCGCCGCGAAGCGGTGCCTCCGCTTCCCACCAGCCCGTGTCCCAGAAGCTGTCGAAATCGGGCGTCTCGACGCCGCCGCGGGCGCAGGCCTGGCGCCATTGCTCGAACAGATGGCGCAGCCAGGCATCCTCGTTGCGCTGTTCGGTGAAGCGGTCGCGGAAGCCGAGCTCCTCGGCGATATCGGCCAGGATGTCGTGGTCGTTGCGCGCCTGGCCGACCGGGTCGATCGCCTTGTGCATGGCGCGCAGGAAGCGGTCGCGGCCGGAACTGGCGATGTCGTTGCGCTCCAGCGTGGTGGTCGCCGGCAGCACGATGTCGGCGTGGCGCGCGGCGGCGGTCCAGTGCTGTTCCTGGATGATGATGGTCTCGGCCTGCGCCCAGCCGCGCAGCATGCGGTTCAGGTCCTGGTGGTGATGGAACGGGTTGCCGCCGGCCCACCAGACGATGCGCGCATCGGGATACGTCTGTTCGCGCCCGTTGAAGTCATAGGCGCCGCCGGGGTTCTCCAGCATGTCGGTGATGCGCGCGACCGGGATGAAGGCGCCGGTCGGGTTGCGCGTGGCGGGCATCGCGAGGGAGGGCACCTCGCGGCGCGGATGGCCCATGCCGTTCACGCTGCCATAGCCGTAGGCGACGCCCTCGCCGGGCTTGCCGATCTTGCCGAGCATCGCGGCCAGCGCGGCGAGCATCCAATAGGGTTGCTCGCCGTAATCCGCGCGCTGCAGCGACCAGGTGGCGGTCAGCATCGCGGGTGTCGCGGCCAGTTCCAGCGCCAGGGCGCGGATGCGATCGGCCGGGATGGTGGTGATGGGCGCGGCCCAGGCGGGCGTCTTCGCGACCCCGTCGGAGTCGCCTGTCACATAGGCGCGCAGCTTGTCCCATCCGACGCAATGCGTCGCGAGGAAGGCGTCGTCCTGCCGGTTCTCGCTGACGATCACATGCGCCATCGCCAGCAGCAGCGCGGTGTCGGTGCCCGGGCGGATCGGGATCCATTCGGCCTGGCACCAGTCCGGCACGTCGGCGCGGTTGGGCGAGACCTGGATGAAGCGCAGCCCGGCCTGCGCCGCCGCGCGCAGGTTGATCTCGTTGGTGTGCTGCCCGGCGCTGCCGGACGTCACCAGGCCATTGCGCAGCGGCAGCCCGCCCAGGCAGAGCATCACCTTCGCGTGACGCGTGATGGCGGCCCAATCCGTGGTGCGGCCCAGCAGCACTTCATTGGTGCCGAGCACATGCGGCAGCAGCGCCTGCGCCGCCGCGTAGGAATAGGCGTTGATCTGCCCGGTATAGCCGCCGCCCAGCCCGAGGAAGCGTTGCAACTGGCTGCGCGCATGATGGAAGCGCCCGGCCGAGGACCAGCCATAGGACCCACCGAAGATGCTGGTCGGGCCGTGCTCGGCGCGCACGCGCCGCGTTTCGTCGGCCACCAGGCGGGTGGCGCGGTCCCAGGAGACCGGCACGAAGGCATCGCCGCCGCGCAGGTGGCCGCGCCGGCGGCCTTCAAGCCAACCCTTGCGGACGCAAGGGCGGTCGATCCGGCAGGGCGCGTGGACGATGTCGGGCACGCTGTCGATCAGCGTTCCCGGGAAAGGATCGCGCGCGAAGGGGCGCACGCCCACCACGCGACCGTTCTCGACCACGGCGTCGAAGGCGCCCCAATGGGCGGCGTGCGGCTTGAGCTCGGTCATGGCGCTCCTCCTGCGGGTCGAAGGTGGCGCGAGCGGGGCGGCAGGGCAACGCCCCTTGGGTCGCGCCGCCATCCGGGCCTAGACTGCCGCATCAGCCGAGGACCGCGCCCATGACCCCGCCCCGCAATTCCAACGCCGCCCGCGACATCGCCAACGTCCTGCATCCCTACACCGATGCGAAGGCGCACCTGGTCAACGGCCCGCTGGTGATCACGCGCGGCAAGGGCGTGAAGATCTACGACGACCAGGGCCGCGAATACATCGAGGCGCTGGCGGGCCTGTGGTGCGCCAGCCTTGGCTTCGACAATGAACGCCTGGTGCAGGCCGCGACCAACCAGATGCGCAAGCTGCCCTTCTACCATTCGTTCACCGCCAAGTCGCACGAGCCGATGATCGACCTGGCGGAGATGCTGATCGAGCGCGCGCCGGTGCCGATGTCCAAGGTCTTCTTCGGCAATTCGGGGTCCGAGGCGAACGACTCCGCGCTGAAGATGGTCTGGTACATGAACAACGCGCTGGGCCGGCCCAAGAAGAAGAAGGTGTTCTCGCGGCTGAAGGGCTATCACGGCATCACGCTGGCGGCCGCCTCGCTGACGGGCCTGCCGGCCAACCACAAGCTGTTCGACGCGCCGATCGCCGGCGGGCGCTTCTGCCATGTCGGCACGCCGCACCACTACCACAACGCCAAGCCCGGCGAATCCGAGGAAGACTTCGCCACGCGCCTGGCCGATGAGCTGGAAGCGCGCATCATCGAGGAAGGTGGCGCCGAGGAATGCGCGGCCTTCTGGGCCGAGCCCGCCATGGGTGCCGGTGGCGTCATCATCCCGCCGCGCACGTATTTCCCCAAGATCCAGGCCGTGCTCAAGAAGTACGACATGCTGTTCGTGGCCGATGAGGTCATCTGCGGCTTCGGGCGCACCGGCAACTACTGGGGCTGCCAGACCTTCGACATCCAGCCGGACATCCTGGTCTGCGCCAAGGCGCTGTCGTCGTCCTACCTGCCGATCTCGGCGGTGATGGTGAACGAGGCAGTGTTCAACGGCATCGCCGAGGGGTCGTCCGCGGTCGGCACCTGGGGCCACGGCTTCACCTATTCCGGCCACCCGGTCGCCGCCGCCGTCGCGATCGAGACGCTGAAGATCTACGACGAGGACAACATCGTGGCGCATGCGGCCGAGGTCGGCGCCCACATGCAGGCCGAACTGCGCGCCCGCTTCACCGACCACCCGCTGGTCGGCGAAGTCCGCGGCGTCGGCCTGATCGGCGCCATCGAGCTCACCTCCGACAAGGCCGCGCGCAAGCCGATCGACCCGGCGAAGAAGGCCGGCGCGCGCCTGGTCAAGCATGGCGAGGAACAGGGCGTGATCCTGCGCGCCATGATCAACGACAGCATGGGCTTCTCGCCGCCGCTGATCATCAGCAAGGACGAAGTCACCGAGATGCTCGACCGCGTCGGCCGCGCGCTGGACGCCCTCGCGGTCGACCTGCGGCGCGAGAGCATCGCGGCCGTCTGAGCGCGCGGCGCCCCGGCCACCGGGGCGCCGCGCCGCACGCGCGTGAAGATCACCTCCCCTGCCCTCCCGGTCGCGGTGGCGCTGCTGGTCGCGACGCTGGCTGTCGTGCTGCAGTCCAAGGCCATGGCGCCGGTCGGGCTGGTGGCGCTGGCGCTGTGCGTGGTGGCGCAGTTCCGCGCCACGCGCGCGCTGCCCTGGCCGCGCGGCGCGGCGGTGGCATGTGCCGTGGCGCTCGGGGTCTGGGGTGCGGCCAGCGCCGCCTGGGCCGCCGAACCGGGCCGCGCGCTGACCACCGGGCTGTCGCTGGCTGGCATGGCGCTGCTCGCCGGCGGCGCGGCGCGCGCGCTGGCGGACAGCGACGACGCGACGCGGCGCGGGCTGACGCTGTCGCTGGCCATCGGCCTCGCCATCGGGCTGGTCGCCGCCGGCACGGATGCGCTGACCGGCAATGCCCTGCGCGCCGGCGTGCGCGGGCTGGCGGAGGCGCCCGCCACCCTCGCCTTCGGGCTGAAGCCAGCCGCCTCGGTCATGGCGCTGCTGCTGCCGCTGGCCGTCGCGCTGCCCTGGCCCGTCCTGCCGCGCGCGCTTCTGCTGCTGGGCGGCGCCGGCATCCTGGTGGCGCTGCCCGGCGACACCGCGAAGATCGCGGCCGTGCTGGGCCTCGCCGTCGCCGGCGCAACCGTGCTCGCACCGCGCCTCGTGCCGCGCCTGGTCGGCGCCGGCCTTGCCGCCGCCATCCTGGCCATGCCGCTGCTCGCCGCCGCGATCCCCGCCCTGCCGGTGGACCGCCTGCCCATCACGGCCCTGCACCGCATGATGATCTGGGACTTCACCGGCGCGCGCATCGCCGAGCACCCCATCCTCGGCTGGGGCATGGAAGCCAGCCGCACCGTCCCCGGCGGGCGCGACGCCGCGACCCCCGCGCAGCTCGACCGCCTGCGCGTCACCGACCCCGACCGCCGCCACTGGTTCGGCCTGCCCGGCGTGCAGACCCTGCCGCTGCACCCGCACAACGGCGCCCTGCAAATCTGGCTGGAACTCGGCGCCATCGGCGCGCTGATCGCCGCCGGTCTGGCCTGGACCCTCGGCGCCGCCGCCGCCCGCAGCCCCTGCCCCCCCGCCGCCGCCGGCGCCCTGGCCTCAGCCGCGATCACGGCCCTGCTGTCCTTCGGCGCCTGGCAAGCCTGGTGGATCGCGGCGATGCTGCTGGCGGTAGCGGTTTGCGCCGGGCTGGTGCGGGTGCGCGGGGGAGGGCTTTGCCCTCCCCCGGACCCCCACCCACCAAAGGCCTAAAGGCCTTGTATCTTCCCCTTGCCGTCACGGCCTGAGACGG
>NZ_CAKKLX010000085.1 GCF_918698155.1 Roseomonas sp. CECT 9278 | reverse complement strand
CAGCAGGTTGCCGACGCGGTTGAGGTCCATCAACAGGCAGTCATCAGCCAAGCCGGGGCGCGGCTGCACCGACAAACCGAGGACAGCGCGGCGGGTGAATTCGCTCACCGCCACGCCCGCCGCCGCCGCCTGTTCGGCGACCTGCGCGGCCTCGGCCTCGGTGAGCCAACCGACAACGCGGCTCGTCCGGCCCTCGCCGGGGGCCAGTTTCCGCCGCCCCAATCGTTTCGCCTTCGTCTCCATTCGCCCTCTTTTTCGGGGGTGTCGGGGGGTGGCTTTCGCCCCCTGACTAAACATTTTTCGGCACGAAAAAGATTGTTTACTACCCTACTTTACATATACCATGGCAGAATGCGGTTAAGGAAGTGCTAACCCACTCTAGGAACGCCCGAAATGCCCTTTCCGGACCTTGCCACCTTCCTCGCCCTGAACCCGCACAACCGCCCCGCCTCGATCCTCGTGTTCGACCCCAAGGGCGAGAACCCGCCGCAGCGCCTTCCCCACGCTGTAACGGTCCTGCTCCCCTTCCCCCCATCTGGGAGCGACCGGAATGCCGTTCCAGTTCCACAACGCTGACGCCTCGCCCTATCGGCCGGGGGACATTTTCCTTGGCACTTCTGAGACGGGGCATAAGGTCGGAATCACCCTCGAAAGGCACCTTCTGACGGTCGCAGGGGCACGGCGAGGCAAAGGCGCGGCTCTCATCGTACCGAACCTCCGGCGATGGCCTCATTCCGCTGTCGTAGTGGATGCCAAGGGCGAAAACACCTTTCTGGCGTGGCAAGAGCGGCAGGCCATGGGGCAGCGGGTTTATGTGCTGGACCCCTTCCGGGAAGCTGATGTGCCGGATTCCATCCGGGCCAGCTTCAACCCTCTGGCTGCAATCGACCCGGCCAGCCCCTCAGCCCGTTCCGATATCCGCATAATCGCGGACGGCCTCGTGATCCGTTACAACGCCAAAGACGGCACATGGGACAATGGCGCAGTGACTGTGCTGGCCGGGCTGATTGCCCATGTCATCACCACGGCCCCGCCGAAGCGCCGCACCCTCGCCTCTGTCCGTGATCTGCTCAACCTGCCCGCCTTCACCGAGGAAGACCAAGACGGCAACCGCCCTCCTTCCCTCGCCGATGTGGCGGCAGACATGGCCGAAAACCCCTCCTGCGGCGGACTGGCCCAAACAGCGGCGGCTGTGATCCTCCGCAGCCTCACCGCCAAAAGCGGAACGGGACCGGAATTTGTCGATGCCGCCCGCACCGCAATTGATAACTTTGGGGATGAGGCCCTGCAGTCGGTCATGGCGGATTCATCCTTCCGCCTGTCCGAACTTAAGACAGGGCGCTGTACCGTCTTCCTCGTCCTCCCCTCCCGATACATCGCAGACCACGCCCGCTTCTTCCGCCTGTTCGTGCGGCTGACCCTCAACGAAATGGAAAAGCCCATCGAAGGCAAAACCGGGCTGGATCGCCTGAAAGGGACCCCCTGCCTGTTCGTTCTCGATGAATTCGCGGAACTCGGGCGCGTGGATGCGCTGAAAATGGCAGCAGGGCGGCTGGCCGGGAACGGTGTTCATCTCTGGCCGTTCCTGCAAAATTTCAGCCAGTTACCCGACCTCTACGGCACGGAAGGCGCAAAGCCGTTTATCGCCAACGCGGACGCCCTAACATTCTTCGGCATCGAGCAGGATGACGATGCCCAACGCTACGCGTCGAACCGAATTGGCGTGCTGACACAGGAAGAAATCGGTGTGACGCCGCCGCCTGTGACGGTGCGGGAGCCAGATTCGTCAGAGCGGCGCGGCGCATTGAAACCGCCCGCCAGCCCCGCCCACAGCGCGTCCGACTGGTCACACGCGAGTCATCAGCGGCGGGTCCAAAAGCATGCCCTTGCCCGCGCTGACCTCGATTATGCGGAGCGCGATCACCGCGCCGCACACGATACCGCAATGAACGAATACGCCCACGCAATGCGCCGGGTGGGGCGTCCTCGGCTTCCGCCGGATGAAATCGCCCGCGTGACCGGGCGAGGCCCCAATGATGAGGTCGCCCGGTCCATGATCGTCTTCGGGGCAGCGGGGCAAATTTGGAATCTCAGCCTTGCCCCGTACTTCCGAACCTCCGGCACGGCCCGCATGTTCGGCCACATGAAACCCGCATCGAACACCCCGGCAATGCGGATTCTTGGATTCGGTTTAATGGCCGGGTCGGCGGTTGGTGGGCTGCTCGGAATCCTGCCCTTCCCCTTCCCTCTTGTCCCGTTCGTGGCGGGCATGTGGTTCGCGGCGGCCCCTAATATGTTCGGGATAAAGGGCTAAGCCTGATTCCGCCTCGCCTCTCCGCGTGTTAGGGTTTGTTGGAGTAACGCAACCCTTACACGTTAGGAGACGAAACCCCCATGAAACTGACAGCGGGACAGGCCGCAAAAGAGGCGGGCGTGAGTGTGCCCACCATCACGCGGGCCATAGCAAATGGTAAGATAACTGCCGAAAAATTGGACAACGGCAAGGGGTATCTGATCGACCCCGCCGAACTGTTCCGGGTCTTCGCGCGTAAGGGGAGTAACAGTAACGCAACCCCATCCACGTTAGGAGACGAAACCCCTATTGAAACAGGGGTGTTAGAGGTCGAAATTAAGCTTTTGCGTGAAAGGCTTGCGGACAAAGACGGGGTGATTGCCGATCTGCGCGAGGACCGGGACAAGTGGCGCGAGATGGCGGAACGGACAACAAAACTGCTCCCCCCGCCATCGCCTGAAACCCTTATTCCGCCCGCTCCGGCGGTCGCTGAGCGCGGCGGGCTGATTGCTCGGCTGTTCGGTAGGGGGAAAAGCTAAAGCCGCTGTACGGGCCCTCCTAGAGGCCAAAGCCCGTGGGTTCCGGGATACCGTTCAAGGCGCGGCGAGTCTCGTCGAGGCGGGCGGACCATTCGCCAAGGTATGAAACCCAATCAACAAACGGATGGGCTTCGGCAGAACAGTTGTTGAAATAGTCGTGTAAAAACATAACCCCGTCTTATACGATCCGGGGTTATGTTGTCAATTTATTGATATGACGCTTGTAAGCGGCGACGATTTCAGGCGGCGAATACCCGAGACTTGAAAGGGCGGTTGTTAATCCTTCCACATGCGCCGACGCCGCGTTAGGCGTTCATGGTGCTTCGGCTTTCTCCTTGCGGGCCATAATCGTAAGGCGTCCAGATACGCTAATACCCGGCGGAATAAGCACAGACATACCACCCTCATCACGCTCGAAGGCAACACCAACGTTATAAAATTTCGTTTTTCCTTCGCCATATTCCTCAACAATTAGAACATCATACGGTTTCTTTTTATCAGACATTTTTAAATACTCCTTTCAATGCAAGTATTACATAGAAAAGCGATGAATATATCCTTAATGCTCACGTATCCGGCGGAAATCATACCGCCGTGCTCACTCTGGCAAGGGGCGGGTCCTCGCCATGCTCGCGCTTCGCGCTGCGCGTGGCTCCGGTCCCGGCTTCGCCGCCCTTGCCTGCCGTTCCGCGCGGCGGTGCGGGGATGGCGTCGGCTCCGAAGAATGTCGCAAGGGCAGACCGCCTCCGGCGGGTCTTCCAAAGAATGGCTAAGGGCTGTTGGAGCGACGCGGTAACGCGGTCTAGGAACAGGCTGGCGTATGTCGGTCAATCCGATACGGCATGAGAACATAATCGGGCAGGGTGACGGTATGAAAACGATCGAGGCTAAACGCGGCCTGTCGCCAATATACCTCGACGAAAATACCGCTAATGGACTACCGGCGATCCGCTCCCGACGGGGCGGAAAGAAAATCGTTTTTGGGTGGTATGGAGGCAAGTTTAGCCATCTTGATTGGCTTCTTCCTTTGCTTCCCTCGGCGCATCATTATTGTGAGCCATTCGCAGGATCGGCAGCAGTATTGCTTAATAGAGCGCCGTCTCCTGTTGAGACCTACAACGACATAGACGGCGATGTGGTCAATTTCTTCAAGGTGCTGCGCGACACGCCAGAAGACTTGACCCGCGCTATCGGCCTGACACCCTTCTCCCGCGAGGAATTTTACACCGCCATCAACGGCTCTACGCGCGGCGTCACCCGGCTTGAACGCGCCCGGCGGTTCTATATCCGCGCTCGCCAGACCCGCACCGGCCTCGCACAGACGGCAACACTCGGTCGCTGGGCCAACTGTAAAAATACCAGCCGGGCGGGCATGTCGGGCGTGGTGTCGCGCTGGCTCGGCGGCGTCGATGCGCTTGGTGAAATCGGCGACCGGCTCATGCGGGTGCAGATCGAGAACCGCCCCGCCCTCGATGTGATCCGGCTCTATGACAGCCCGGAAACGCTGTTCTACTGCGACCCGCCCTATCTGCACGAGACGCGCGGCGACAGCAGCGCCTACGGCTTCGAGATGGATCAGGAAGAGCATCACGAGTTGGCACGGGCCCTGCACCGTATCAAAGGCAAGGCCGCGATATCCGGTTATCGCTGCGCTCTCATGGACAATCTTTATAAAGGCTGGCGGCGTTTCGATGCCGACGAAAAGCAATGCCACTCGATCAAAAAGATGCGGCAGGAATGTCTTTGGATGAACTACTGAGGCGCATCCTACATGGCTCGCCCGATCATTTACAAAGACGCTGCGGCCTTGCTCGCGGCCATATTTATGGAAGCGGAATCTGACTTCGCTGCTGCGACGCCGCCCGTTGTGCCAGATGTCCTCGCCGCCGCGACGGAACGCCTGTTAGCCTCTAACACGCAGGCATACCGGGAAGTGCTGATCGGCTGCGCCTTGGCACGGCTGAGCGACGATCAGATTGACGTTCGGCTGCCCTACGTCAATCAGGGCGACGCTGCCTACAATGGCCGGACACTTGACGAGCAGGTGGTGAATCCCTTCCTGCACGAACACGAAGTGCCGAGTTCGAAAGGTCCCTTCCTGTCCGTGTTCCGGCGCAGCGTTGGCTTCGCGCCGGAAACGCGGGAAGGGTTACGCGACAAGCTGGGCTTCGACGCGCTGCTGGTGTTCCTCGAACATTTGCGGGCGGCTGATGCAGCTACCGCTCGGATGTATCTTCGCTTCCTGCTGCACGGGCTGGTGAAGCTTCGCGACGCCGCCAACGTGACCCTGCTTCATGTGCAGCGCCTCAGCGTCGAGCAATACGAAATCCTGATCGGCGGGTTGCTACAGGTTCCAAGCGGTGGTCGTCTGCCGGTGCTGCTGGCCGTCGCCATGTTCCAGACTCTCAACCAATGCTTTTCCCTGAACTGGTCAATTGAGTGGCAGGGGATCAACGTCGCGGATCGCGCATCGGATGTGGGCGGCGATATCACTATCAAATCTGGCAGCGAACTCATTCTTGCCGTGGAAGTGACGGAGCGCCCGATTGATCGGGCCCGGGTGCAGTCCACCTTCTCGACGAAGGTGCTGCGGCACGGAATCAGCGACTACCTGTTCTTCTTTGCAGCCGCGACCCCAACCCCCGACGCCCGCGCACTCGCACGGCAATATCTGGGGCAGGGGCATGATATCAGCTTCTTGCCGGTCAAGGATTGGCTGGTCAGTACGCTTGGGACCATCGGCCCGCGTTGCCGGGCGGAGTTCACGGTTCTCTTCATCGCGCAGCTAAACTCGACCGATGTTCCGGCCTCGCTGAAGCTCGCGTGGAATGAACACATTCGGCGGCTGGTCGGGGCCTGAACGCAAATTCTGCGGCTTGTCTGCCCGCAGACAATTCGGCTTCTCCCGCCTCGCAAAAATGCCCTTCTCATCCCGATTTTGCCGACCTTATCCCGATCCATCCCATGTTCCTTGTTCGGACCGGAAAAAGCCCGTTCCTCGTCCCGTCCCTGCAATTCGATGAGGTGGCGGGCGGGCTGACGGGTCAAAGGCGGCGAAGCCGGGACCGGAGCCACGCGCAGGCGGCAAGCCGCCGAGCATGGCGAGGACCAACCCTTTGACGCGGCAGACTGGCCGACGCCACGCTGTAAGCAGGTCGGGGCGCAGCACGGCGGCAAAGCCGCCGCAAACGCAAGGCGTCGGGCCGTAGGCCCGTCCGATTCCTGTGATCCTGAGTTTTCCGACTTATCCCGCCCCAACTACAGGAATCTATAGGAATCTGAATCTATAGGTTTGCGCCCCAAAGTGATCGTGCCTCTTTGCCCCAAAGTGATCGTGGTTTGCGCCCCAAAGTGATCGTGGATAACCCATTCAATACACGTCATTTGTGGATAACTCTGCGCTCCCGCTTGCCCCGGCTCCAGCCCTTCCGGCACGGTGTCGGGGAAGGTGGATTCCATGGCGATATCAGACCAACGCAGAGGGGTGGGACGGACGCGGGGGAAACGCCGCACGGCCGAGGCATGGAAAGCGGCGGGGGACAGCCTGCCAAGCCTGTTTGACGGTATGGCGGCCGCGCAGGGCAAGGGCCTAACGCTCATCAAAAGCCGGGTGATCGACACGGCCGGGCGGATCGCAACCGAGGACCGGGCAGAAATCGCCTACCAGCATTCCATCCTTTGTCAGACGGGGCTTCCCTACCGCGACCCCGGCGCGGGGACCAGAAAATGGGACCGGAAACAGGGCAATGCCTCCCTGCGGATCGAGGCGGGATCAGCCGCTGACCCGGAAACCGGGGAATGGGCCGATTTAAGCCTGCCGTGGGGACCGAAGGCGCGGCTGGTGCTGATGCACCTCAACAGCGAGGCAATCCGGACGCGCTCCCGGCAAGTGGATGTCGGGGACAGCCTGACGGATTTCGTCAAGCGCATTGGGCTGCATGCGCATGGCCGGAACATCCGCACAATCAAAGATCAGGTTGGGGCCTTGTCGGCGGCAACGATCCGCATGGCCTTCACAGGCACGGAAGGCGCGTTTCAAATCAACTCGCAAGTCGTGACGGGCTTCGATCTGTGGATGCCAAAAGATGCGCGGCAGCGGGTTCTTTGGCCTTCATGGGTAAACCTGTCAGCCGACTATTTTGAAAGCCTGTTGCGCCACGCTGTCCCGCTCAATGAACTGGCAATCGGGGCCTTGTCACATTCAGCCATGGCACTCGATGTTTACGCATGGTTGGCGCAGCGGCTTCACCGCATCCCCAAAGGGTCGCGGCATTTCATCGCGTGGCCGCTTCTCCATGCGCAATTCGGCGCGGACTACGCCCGTCTTCGGAAGTTCCGAGAAGTGTTCATGGTTGCGCTCAAGCAAGCCGGGGCAGTCTACCCGGCGGCTTCTCTCGATGCGAACGGGCAGGGGCTTTTCCTCTACCCGTCGCCCCCTCCGGTCCCGAAAACCCGCCTCGTAATCGGAGCGATGCCGGGAAAGTAAAAGGGCCGCGCTGCACCGCAGCAACCGAGGCATGAATACTACCATTTTCAAGTTGACGGGATAGGCATAGGGGGGGGAAGGCAAAATCAACTTATCGGTTATTTGTCGATTATTGCAAAATCGTTTCCATAATGTGCGTTATCGTGCTAACGATTCCGGAACGTTCCGCCTTCTGACGCTGCTAGAAGTGCGGCGGCTCATCCTTTGCCGCCTGCCATGCCCGCCTATTGGCAACGCGCTTCTCATCATCGAAGACGAGAAAGACGGGCTCATCAACGCCCGGAAATTCCCGCGCAAAGCGATAGTATTCTAGGGCTTCGCGCCACAGGCCGCGCAAGCGGGCGGCGCGAATCTCAATGATGTGGATAGGATCGACGCGCCGCGCGGCGCATCGTACTTCAAGAGCGGCGACGGCCTGAAAGACGTCCCGCGCTACGCGCACAACATGACGGGTGCGGTCTTCCTGCATCAAAACGGAATCTCCGCTTCTATCGTCCGGTAGTGGTCCCACAAACTCGGCTGCGAACAGCCCTCTGTTTCCTCCACGGGGACGGCATCAAGCTCGGCATTTTCCCGCGCCTCCAACAACCGCAAGCCCTCAATGATCGCCGCGACCGCGCGCCGTTTCATGTCGGCATGCCCGCCCGCCAGCCCGCCGCATCGGTCGAGATAGGCGGCGACGTCATCGGGCAGGGCATCGAGGTCAATTGTGAGTTTCGCCATGCTTCAACGCTCCCTGTCGAAATCTGCACCGCCGCGCCTCTCGCGTGTGATGACGCGGGTTTCCTCGATCTGCGAACCCTTCCGCGCCTCGCGGGCGTGGCGCACAAGCCGCGCTTCATTCCGCGCCTTGTCGTCTTCGGCCCAATAGTCGCGCTTGAAAAACTCCATGGGCCGTTTCGGCCCCCATGCCCCCGTCATCATCATCTCTCCCTATCGAAATCATGCCCCGGCTTCCGGGGCGCGGGGCGCTCCCTCGGCTTCGCCGCTTCCGTCCAATAGTCGCGCACGGGCGGGGCGTCCGGCTTTGGCCGGGTGGCCTGCTGCCAATAATCCTTGGCCTTCGCCGGCGCGGCGGTGCCGGCAGGCGTTTCCTTGGCAGGTGCCACCTTTTCCGGGGCTGGCTGATACGCGCGCCGCAGATCGCCGGGGGCTTTCTCTGCCTTCCCGCGCGTGGCCTGCTGCCCCTCTTTCGACTTGCCCCATTCCTTCGCCTGATCGACCGCCGGGACGTTCTCCACGCGCCGCGCGGATGGCTGTGGCACCCCTTCGGGTGCTGGTGCTGGCGCCGGGACCGCAACACTGCGCGGAACCGTTGGCGCGGGGCCAAGGTTGGCAGGTGCCACCTTCGCGGCGGAACGCTCAAAATCGCGCTTCACGGGCTGCTGCTCCTGCTGCGGTGTGGGGCCTGGTGCTTGCGCCTGGTTGTCGATCGAGGGCGGCCAGGTCGCACGATCGAGGCGACGACGCCGCCGGAAATTCTCGTCGCCGCTGCGGCCCATCCGCTCGCGGCTGCGGTCCTTCGCCGCCTCTAATTTTTCGCGGTCGGTGTAGATCTTCCGCCATGCCGCGCGGATCTGATCCCGCTCAAGATCCTGCCGGGAAATCAGGGCGGCGCGGTCGGCGTCATAGGTCTTGCGAACCTCGGCCAGCTTCGCCGCCCGCTCGGCCTTCGCCGCCTCAAATTTCTGCATCAATGCTGCGTCGGTCGCCCGCTTCAAAAGCTCTTTTTCGGCGGCTTGCCGTTGAATGAAGGCATCGCGGCGGGCCTGTGAATTCAGGGTGTAAGCGAAAGTCATAGACAGGAATCCGCGATCATCCGCGACGCCCCGGCGCTGCTGATCGCGGGCAACCCCCATAGCGTTCTTCACGACGCCGGAAAGGCGGCGCTCCCGCTGCTGGAATTCGCCGCGCTCGGACCATTGGCGCTTTCCAAACTCCGACCATTGCGGCTTCGTCTCGGTGCGGTGATCGCGGGCGATGGCCTTAAAGTCGATGCGCTCGTCATAGACGGCCCCGCGGCGCTCTTTGTTCGCCGCGGCGAGGTCGGCCCATTCCTGTTTGTGGCGGTCCTTCTGTTCGGTCTGTCGCTCGGCAAGATGCGCGGCAACGGTCTTGGGGCGTTCCTTGGCAGGTGCCACCTTCGCGGATTCCGGCTTTGCGACCTCAAGGGCGGCGGTCGCCTTCTCCTGCTGCCGCGCTTCCTGCTCCTGATATTTCGCCTCACGGGCGGGGCTGACGATTTCGCCGCGCTCGCGCTCATAGCGCCGCGCCCATGCGTCCAGCTTCTTCGCGTTGTCGTTCAGGTCCAGCATGCGCCCGGTTTCCGGGTCCACACGGTTGACGATGATATGCACATGCGGGTGCGCGGTATCTCGATGCGCGATGATGGCCGCTTGCCTGCCTTCGGCACCCAAAGCCCGCAACGTCGCCTCGGCGGCGGCCACCATCCCCGCCCGGTCGGGGATCGTTTCGTTTTCAGGGTGCCATTGCAGACTGTAGGCGAAGACGGGTCCGGCGGTCGCCTTACGCCCGGTCATCTTCACCCCCGCCGCCCGCTTCAAATCGTCGGCGCTGCGGGCCGTGGCAATCATCACGCCCTGAACGCAGGCGGGATCATCAACGGCAAGATGCCGGGTTTCCATCCATCCGACGCGCTCGGCGGTCATCAGGTGCGGCTGTGACGGATCGGCGCGTTTGTCGTGCAGGTAGTAGGCAAAAGCCCCTTTGAAGCTGCGCCCGGTGCCTGCGATCTGAAAATTCATGCGCGGGCCACCAGCAAGGCGACGAGCTGGCGAAACTCATCGAGCGTTGCAGCGAGGTCGGCACGTTCGGGGCGGTCGGTGTGAAGGGACCGGGCAATCTGGTTCAGCAGGTTGCCGACGCGGTTGAGGTCCATCAACAGGCAGTCATCAGCCAAGCCGGGGCGCGGCTGCACCGACAAACCGAGGACAGCGCGGCGGGTGAATTCGCTCACCGCCACGCCCGCCGCCGCC
>NZ_CAKKLX010000084.1 GCF_918698155.1 Roseomonas sp. CECT 9278 | reverse complement strand
CCCTGGAAACCATCGGCGCCGTCAGCGACACTCCCCATGTCAGCCTGTCCGCCGTGACAGCATGACACGGCGGCCCAACCCGCCAGCGATCATCGCTCCTACACCACGCGATGGGACACGACCGTTGTTGGCGCCTCGAGGGCCCTGATCCAGTCATCACGGAGATCCCGCCTCATGTGATCCTCATTGTGCGGCGTGCGTGCATGGCCCGCGTGACGATACGAGCGGACCAGCTACGGGGGCACACCGGGGGCACAAAACGCGCTGCGTCGGAGAGATTTGTCTAGACGGGCAGAGATATAAAGAGACGCCAAAACAATGTTTTGCTTCATGAACACTTCAGGAGAAACGGTATCACCGTAGGCATGATCACTGATTCATAATCAGTAGGTCCGCGGTTCAAATCCGCGTGCCGGCACCATAGCCTCGAACCGTACCGCGACGCTCAACAGGCGTCGCATGGCGCCAAGCCTCCGGCGCGCCCGCCCCCCAAGCAAACCGGCGGTCACGGCCATACGTAAGCCGCGCCAAGGGCATGTCGGCATCGGCCTCGCCGACCCGAAGGCACGACGCGTGTGCCGCCCAGCCTCCCCGATCAGCGCAAAGATCGGGCCGGAGACCGCGTGCGTCACATCGGGCGGTGCGTCGCCAACCATCTCTGCTACGCTTTCACCAGGGACAACCAGCCGCTCCGCACCGCATCACGCAAGCGCCGCGGCTGGCGATCTTCGGGGGAGGATGTCCGGTGATGGGCGCAGGGCAGATGGTGGGTGCGGTCGGGGCCAGCGGCGGCCACGCCACGAACGTCGCGCGCGACGCCCCCGGCGTGCCGGTGACCTGAACCATGCAGCGCAGCGACACCCGCATCCTCACCACCCATACCGGCAGCCTGCCGCGGCCGCGCGCGCTCACGCGCCTGTATGCGCGCCGCGTCCGCGGGGAACCGGTCGACGAGGCCGAGATCGCGGCGGCCGGCAACGCCGCGCTGCAGGATATCGTGCCCCGGCAGATCGATTGCGGCCTCGATGTCATCAACAACGGGGAACAGCAGCGCGAATCCTTCGTGCTCTATCTGCGCCACCGGCTGACAGGGCTGGGCGGGGCAAGCGCCCGGCCGACCTGGCAGGACCTGAAGGCCTATCCGGACTACCAGGCGGCGCTGAGCGAGGGCGCACCGGCCGAGGCCGTCACGCATACCAGCCACCTCCCCGCCGCGATCGCCGAGGTGACCTATGGCGACCCCACCGTGATCGACGCCGAATGCGACGATTTCGCCGCGGCGCTCGCCGCGCAACAGGGTCGCTACGCCGAGGCCTTTTTGGCTGCGCCCTCGCCCGGGATCATCGGGTCGATCGTCGAGAACCGCTTCTACGACACCGAAGACCGCTACTTCGCCGCGCTCGGCCGCGCGCTGGCCGTCGAATACCGCGCCATCGTGGCCCATGGCTTCCTGCTGCAGCTCGACTGCCCGGACTTGGCGCTGGAACGGCACGGCTCCTACCAGGATCGCCCGCTGGCCGACTTCATCGACTTCTGCGAGCGCGTCGTCGCCACGATCAATGAATCGCTCGCGGGCATCCCGCGCGACCGGGTGCGGCTGCATGTCTGCTGGGGCAACTACGAAGGCCCGCACGATGCCGACGTGCCACTGGAGGACATCCTGCCGGTCATCCTCAAGGCCAAGGTGGGCGGCCTCGTGCTGCCCTTCGCCAATCCGCGCCATTCGCACGAGGTCGGGGTGTTCTCGAAGCTACCGCTGGCGGACGACCAGGTCCTGGTCGCCGGCGTGATCGACACCACCACGAACTTCGTGGAGCACCCGGAGGTCGTCGCGGAGCGGCTGGAACGTGTGGCGCAGGTGATCGGCGATCCGCACCGCGTCATGGCCGGCACCGATTGCGGCTTCGACACCTCGGCCGGCCGCGGCCGCGTGGCGGGCGACGTCGCCTGGGGAAAGATCCGCGCGATGGCGGAAGGCGCGCGGATCGCCTCGCGCAGGCTGTTCCGTTAAGGCAGATCGCGTTCAGATGGACTCATCTGACCGCGTGAAGATGCTCGGAAAACTATAGGCTAGAGCCTGCGAAGTGAGCCCGAGCGAACGCAGCATGCTCTGGGGCGGGTCCCGATCGGGTGACGGTGCGCGTGAAACCAACGGACCGGAGCCGTTGCACCCAGCCGCGACGCGTGGGGTCGACTTCCGCGCCGCTGCGTGGGGCGGATCCGCGCGCGCCTGTTGCATCGCTGCGCGCGGCCGGCGCGTCCTGATCAGCGACGCTGGCGAATACCGCCGGCACGCATGGCCAGCATATCCTGGCGGGCAGACCGCCCCGCCGCGCGACGGTCAGCCCCGGTGCGGCGAGATGAAATGGAACGGCGACGGCTCGCGCGTGATGTCGGTCATCACCTCGACCAGGCATGGCGCGTTGGCGGCCAAGGCGTCGCGCACCGCGTCGCGCAAGGCGGCGGCATCGGCCACGCGCCAGGACCGCACGCCGAAGGCCTTCGCATAGGCCTGGAAGTCGGGATTGGTCAGCTCGGCGCCGGAATGCCGGCCATCGAACAGGCGGCGCTGGTCGCGCAGGACATTGCCGTAGGACGCATTGTTGAACAGCACCGTGACCAGGTTGATGCCGTAGCGCACCGCGGTCGCCAGGTCCGATCCGCCGAACAGGAAGCCGCCATCGCCGGTCACCGCCACCACCGCGCGGTCGGGATGCGCGACCTTGACGCCCAGCGCGGTCGGGAAGCCGGCGCCAAGATTGCCCGAGAAGCCAGACCCGATCGCCGTGCGCGGCGCGTGGAACGGCATGCCGAACGCGGAGACGTAGCCGACCTGCGTCATCTCGTCGCAGAAGATGCCGTCCTGCGGCAGCGCATCGCGGATCGCCTCCAGGAAGGACATCTGCGGCTGGAGCGACTGGATCTCGGCGGCGACCTCCGCCTTGGCGCGCGCGATCGCCGCCGCGCGGTCCGGGTCTGCGCGCGATGCGACGCTCGCGGTGATGGCGCGTGCGGCATCGGCGGCATCCGCCACAATGCCGAGGTCGACGGAAAGGCGTCGCATCTCCGCCGGGTCGATGTCGATGCGCGCGATCCGCAAGCCCGGCGGCATCCTGCCCCAGCGCGCCACCGGCACATCGAGGCGCGAGCCGAAGCCGATCAGCAGGTCGGTCCCGGGCCACAACCGGTAGCCGGCCGGCACGGTCAGGCTGAGCGGATGCCGGTCATCGACGATGCCGCGGCCGCCGCGATACCGCAGCACGGGCGCGCCGATGCGCTCGGCCAGGGCAAGGATCTCCGGCCCCGCATCCATCGCGCCGGCGCCGACCCAGATCATCGGATGGCGAGCTGCGTCGATCATCCCGGCCAGCTGCGCGATCCTGGTCGGGTCCGGTACTGGATTGGCATGGAGCGGCAGCGGGTCGCACGGCGTCACCTCGGCGGCGGCCGGCAACTGGTCGAGCGGGATCTCGAGCGCGACCGGGCCGGGCCGCCCCGACATCATCTCCTGGAAGGCGCGGGCGACCTTGCGCGGTGCCTCGGTCGGGTCTTCGATCCGATCGGCGTGCCGCACCAGGGTCCGCAGCGTCGCCAGCTGGTCGGGCAATTCGTGCAGCTGGCCGCGCAGCCTGCCGATCAGCGCCGAGGGCACCTGGCCGGTCAGGCACAGCACCGGCGCATTGACGCTCCAGGCCGTCGACAACGCGGCGGTTGTGTTGAGCATGCCCGGGCCGGGCACCACCGAATAGACCGCGGGCCGCCCCGTCGCACAGGCATGGCCGAGCGCCATGTAGGCGGTCGTCTGCTCGTGCCGGGCATTGATCACGCGGATGCGGTTGGCGTTGCGGGCGAAGGCGTCGAACAGCCCGTACATCTGCACGCCGGGCAGCCCGAACACGGTATCGACCCCGTGGCGCAGAAGGCTGTCGACGATCGCATCGCCACCGGTCATGCGCGGCATGGTGGTCGGCTCCTTCCGGGAAGACAGCGCATCGGCGCGCATGTCCCGGGGATGGCAACACCGAATGGCGCGCCCGCCAAGGGCCTGCCGCGTGGCCCTTCGCACCGGCCGCGAGTCCCCGCATAGTGGCGGCAGCGGCGGACAACGCCGCGGCGCAAGGGGGAAACCATCCATGGCCGGCGGCCTCGCCAGGTGAGCAAGGCTTCGCGCGTCCCGATGCTCGCGCCCTTCGGCCAGCGGTCGTTCCGGTTCCAATGGCCCTCGGACCTCACCACCTCCTGGGCCTTCGAGATGGAGACGCTGATCCTCTCCTGGTACGTGCTCAGCGAAAGCGGGTCCGTCGTCTGGCTCACCATCTTCGCGGCGCTGCAATTCGTCGGCACGCTGGTCTCGCCGATGGTCGGCGTGATGGGCGACCGCATCGGCCACCGGCGCGTGCTGGTCGCGATGCGGGCGACCTACCTGGTGCTGGCGTCAACGCTCGCGGCGATGGCGTTGACAGGGACGCTGGGCATCGTCGCGGTGTTCTGCGTGGCGACGCTGTCGGGGCTGGTGCGTCCTTCCGACATGGGCATGCGGAATGCGCTGATCGGCGCGACCATGCCGCCAGCGCTCCTGATGGGCGCGATGGGCGTCGAGCGCACCAGCGCCGATGCCGCGCGCGTCGCGGGCGCGCTGACCGGGGCCGCACTGGCGGCCTGGATCGGCATCGGCCCGGCCTATGTCGCCGTGGCGGGGCTCTATCTCGTCAGTCTCCTGCTGATGCGCGGGGTGCAGGAATCGCAGCCGAATGGCGGCGCAAGGTCGATCGCGGCGATCGGCCGGGAGCTCGCGGAAGGCGTGGCGCATGTGCGCGCGACGCCGCCGCTCACGGCGGCCCTGCTGGTCGCCTTCCTCGCGAATGCGCTGGCCTATCCGCTGACGGGTGGCCTGCTGCCGTATGTCGCGCGCGACGTCTATGGCATCAGCGAGACCGGGCTCGGCTCGCTGGTCGCGAGCTTCGCGGCGGGCGCGCTGGTCGGGTCGATCATCCTGAGCGCGCAGGGCGGCCGCTTGCCGCCGGCGCGGACCCTGCTGTTCGGATCGACGATCTGGTTTGCCCTGCTGATGGTCTTCGCGGTGGTCGCCACGCCCGGCACGGGCATGATCGTCCTGGCGCTGGCGGGCTTCGTGCAGTCCTTCTGCATGGTGCCGCTGGCTGTGCTGATCCTGCGCGTTTCGCACGAACGTTTCCGCGGTCGCGTGATGGGCCTGCGGATGCTGGCGGTCTATGGCTTGCCGGTGGGCCTGATCGCGGCGGGGCCGCTGATCGCCTGGGTCGGTTTCGCCGCCACGGGACTGGCCTATGCCGGTGCGGCGCTGGCCTGCACCGCGGCCATTGCATGGCGCTGGCGCGCGCATCTCTGGCCCGCCGATGCGCCGGCGAACGCGCTCAACCGGCCATGAGCCGGCCGCTGGCTATGGCTCCTGCAGATCCGGCAGGCGGTACCGGTCCTGCGGGTCGTCCCATCCGGCGAAGCGCGGCGCGCGCTTTTCGGCGAAGGCCGCGCGGCTCTCCAGCAGGTCGCCCTTCGCGCCGTGGTCGTGCAGCGCCGCGGCGAGGTCGCGTTGCGCCGGCGTCGGCGCCGGGCGCATGCGGCGCATCATGTGCACGGTGTTGACGCGGGCGGCCGGCGGCAGGGTGAGCAGGTGGTTCGCCATCTCGATCGCCGCCGGCACCACCTGGTCCGGCTCCACCAGCCGGTTCACGAAGCCCAGCTGGTAGAAGCGTTCCGCCGTGAAGCGGAAGCCCATCGCCATCTCCATCGCGATCGGGAAGGGCAGGTTGGCGAGATGCCCGTGATTGTATCCGCCGAGCAGCCACCGCTTCGCTTCCGACACTTCGAAGATCGCCGTCGTCGCGGCGACGCGCAGGTCGGTCCGCTCGACCAGCATGAAGCCGCCGCCCATCGCGAAGCCGTTGACCGCGGCGATGACCGGCTTCTCGAGCCGGCCGGTGGCGAAGGGGTCCTCGATGGCGAGCTTCTTTCCGCCCGGGGTCTTGTTGGCCAGCGTCTCCTTCATGTCCTCGCCGGCGCAGAAGGCGCGCCCGGCGCCGGTCAACACCGCCACTTCGAGATCCGGGTCGTGGCGGAAGGACGACCAGGTCTCGGCCAGGGCGATGCGCAGTTCCTCGTTGAGCGCATTGAGGCGCTCCGGCCGGTTCATGCGAATCACGAGCACCTGGCCGTGACGCTCGGTTTCCAGGACGGGCAATGTCGGGTCCTCCGCGGTTGCGCACAGCATCCGGTCCCGGCCGGGTTTGTCCAGGCCGCCGGCCGTGGCCGGGGTCCAGGGCGGCCGGCTGCATGTGGCGGCCGCAGGCATGCGCGCCGGCCACGAACCGCTCGCGCTCCCCCGGCACGCGCGATAGCGCCGCCGGTCGCGCGCCTACCGCATCCTATCCGGACGTCTCGGTCGCCCGCCACCAGCCTCGTTCCCACGCCTTCGTCACGCCTGCGCGGCGGCCGGCGGGCTGCTGGCCAGCCGATGGTCGAAGGTCACCGCCTTCACCAGCGCCCACACCGCCATGCCGGGCACCAGGCCCAGCCGCGCGACGCTGTCACGGGTGACGCGGGCAAGGATGTCGCTGGGCCCGATTGCCACCCGCAGGAAGACCTCGGGCGTGCCCGAAACGGGCGTGACCTCGGCCAGCGTTCCACGCAGCACATTGTGGGTCGAGATGCCATGCGGCTCCGCGGTCGCTACGGCCACATCGCGTGCCCTGATGCGCAGGCGCAGGCGCGTGCCGGACGCGCCCGGGGACATGGTCGTGACCAGCACGCCGCCGGGGAAGTCGAGCCGCGTCAGCCCATCCGTCGCGACATCCGCAACGGTGCAGTCCAGCAGCACGCCCGCATCCCGACGCGCCGCCAGCGACAGGTCGGTGCGCGCCGCGAGCGTCGCGACGGGTCCCTCCGCCACGACATGCCCGGCATCCAGCAGCACCAGGTGGTCGGCCAACGCATCGACCTCCTCCAGCGCGTGCGTGACATACAGGATCGGCAGCCCCGCGACGTCGCGCAGCCGCGCCAGGAATGGCAGCACCTCGGCCCGGCGCGGCGCGTCGAGCGCGGCGAGCGGTTCGTCCATCAGCAGGATCCGCGGGCGCGCGACCAGCGCGCGGCCGAGCGCGACGCGCTGTCGTTCGCCGCCCGACAAACCCGCCGGCCGGCGCGCCAGCAGGTGCCCGATGCCGAGCAGCGCGACCACTTCGTCGAAGCCCGGCCCCGCCGTGTCGCGCGGCGCGCGGCGCTCCCCGTAGCGCAGGTTGGTCTCCACGCTGAGATGCGGGAACAGCCGCGCATCCTGGAACACCACGCCGCAGCGCCGGCGCTCCGGCGCCACGCAGACGCCGCGCGCGGTGTCCAGCAGCACGGCCCCGCCGACCTCGACCCGCCCTTGCTGCGGGCGCAGCAGGCCGGCGACGGCGGCCAGGATCGTGGACTTGCCGCAGCCCGACGGGCCGAACAGCGCGGTCACCCCGCGCTGCGGCACGTCGAAGGCGGCATCAAGAACGAAGCCGTGCCGCCCGAAGGCGTGTCGCAGCGCGATGCCCGGCATCAGCCACGCCCCAGCAGGCGGTGCATCCGCCGGGCAATGACCTCGGCCAGCAGCAGCCCGCATATCGCGAGCAGGAAGGAGATGCCGGCCAGGCGCGCCGCGACCGCCTCGCCCCCGGGCGTCTGGGTCGCGCTGTAGATCGCGAGCGGCAGGGTCTGCGTTTCGCCCGGCACGTTCGAGACGAAGGTGATGACCGCGCCGAACTCGCCCAGGCCCGCGGCGAAGGCCGTGACGGCGCCGGCCAGGATGCCCGGCGACATCAGCGGCAGCGTCACGGTCAGGAAGCGGTCGAGCGGCCCGGCGCCGAGCGTGCGTGCCGCCGCCTCCAGCCCCGGATCGACCTGTTCGAGGCCAAGGCGCACCGATCGCACGATCAGGGGAAACGACATCACCGCGGTCGCCAGCGCCGCGCCATCGGTGGTGAAGACCAGGCGGATGCCGAACCAGTCATGGAGCGGCCCGCCGATCGGCCCGCGCACCCCGAACAGCATCAGCAGCCCCCAGCCCACCACCACAGGCGGCACCACGAGCGGCAGGTGCACCAGGGCATCCAGCAGCATCCGCCCGGGGAAGCGGCCGCGCACCAGCAGCCAGGCGATGCCGATCGCGGGCAGCAGCGAGATCAGCACCGAGCGCGAGGCGACTTCGAGGCTGAGGCGGACCGCCTGCCACTCCTCCATGGACAGGCCGAGGCTCACTGCGCGATGCGGAAGCCGAAGCGCCGCCACGCCGGTTGCGCCCCGGCGCCGGTGGCGAAGGCGAGGAAGGCGCGCGCCTGCGCATGGCCTTCGGCGCGGCGTGTCAGCGCGAAGGGATAGGTCACCGGGACATGGCTCTCGGCGGGGAAGATGCCGGCGACACGTAGGCGCTGGCTGGCCAGGGCGTCGGTCGCATAGACGATGCCGAAGGGCGCCTCCCCGCGTTCGACCAGCAGCAGCGCGCCGCGGACATTGTCGGCGCGGGCGAGGCGCGGGGCGATCGCGTCCCATTGGCCCATCCAGGTCAGCGCCGCCCTGGCATAGCGCCCGACCGGCACATGGGCCGGATCGCCCGTCGCGATGCGGCCGGCGGGGCCGAGCAGCGCCAGGAGGTCGGTGCCGCGCGCCAGCGGGATGTCGCGCGCATCGCTGCGCGGCGCGACCAGCACCAGCGCATTGCCGATCGGGCTGATGCGCGTGGCGTTCACGATCAGGCCGCGCGCCTGCACATGGTCCATCCAGGCCTCGTCGGCGGAGACGAAGATGTCGGCGGGCGCGCCCTGGTCGATCTGCCGCGCCAGCGCGGAGGAGGCCGCGAAGGAGAAGCGCGGGCCGGGATTCCCGCGCGCCGCCCAGTCCTGGCCAACCAGGCGCAGCGCATCGGTCAGGCTCGCCGCGGCGAAGACGGTGGGGCTGTCCTGGGCGTGCGCGGCCGGCACCGCGCCAAGGCCGGCGGCGAACGCCGCGAGGACGGGACGACGGAGCATCGCGCACCTCCCGGGGCCGTTGTGTCCCTCGGGAAATAGCCGAGCGCCGTGCGGGGGTCCACCGCCCGGCCGCGGCGGGCGGCGGCGCGCGACGGCGGGGCCGGCGACACCTTCGCCCTGCCGCGGCCGTCGCGACCCGTCGCGGGCGCGCCGCGGCGCCCGTCAGGCTGCCGTGGCCAGCGCCTTGCGCGCTTCCGCATCGAGCGGGCGGAAGGTCAGCCCCGTCGCGCCACCCTCAGCGTCCAGCGCCTCGAAGGCGTCCCCCGCCGCGCGCAGCCCGCCCAGGCTGCCGCCGCGCCAGTGCAGGTGGAAGTCGGACCGGATGATGTTGGCGAAGCCCATCGCGGGCTTCATGTCCTCGATCACGCCGCGCCAGGCCTGGCGTGCCGGTCCGGCCGCGAGCGCGATCTCGACCTGTCCGCCGCTGGCGCGCAGCGCCTCGAGCAGGCCGGCGCCGGCATCGTCCGCGGCGAGCTCGCCGCCGCCGGAGGATTCCGGGCGCGGCGGCGCATCCTCGGTCGCGCCCACCCATGCCGCGAGCGCCGAGTCGAAGGGCTCGAGCCCGTCCATCGCGGTAACCGACATCAGCAGCCGGTCGTCACCGTCGCGGAACTCGATGCGCGGGAACACGCGCCCGCGCATGCCGCCGGTGCGGTCGGCGACGATGCGCGCCACCGGCTCCAGCGCGAGCACCGCGTCATGCGCGCTGCCGCCGATCCGCAGCGCGCCGCCATCGACCACGGCGGTCTCGACCACGCCGATGCGTTCATGCGTCGCCCCCCCGGCCGACAGCCCGACCAGCACGCGGCCGAGCGAAGGCAGCAGCGCGGCTGCCTGCGCCGGCGTGGCGGCGACGGCGAAGCGCGGGGGGAGGTCCGATCCGGTGGTGGCTTCGGTCATGCGATGATCTCCATCTGTGGGGTGGGAAGGCTCTCGTGCACCAGTCGCGCGCGCACGCGCCCGGCTTCCAGGCGCAGTTCGTCGTCGGCCAGGGCGGCCACCACGCGCGGGTCGTGGGTGACCAGCAGGCAGGCGAAGCCGCGCGCCGCCTGCAGCCGCGCGAGCAACGCCAGCACCTCGGCCTCGACGCTGCGGTCCAGCGCCGAGGTCGGTTCGTCCAGCACCAGCACGTCGGGCCCGGCGATCAGCGCGCGCGCGATCGCCACGCGCTGGCGTTGCCCGCCCGACAGCGCCGCCGGCATGCGTGCGCCGAGCGCGGGGTCGAGCCCCACCTCGGCCAGCGCCGCCGCCACCCGCGCCGCGCGCGCCGCGGCATCCAGCCCGCGCGCGTGCAGCAGCAGCGGCTCCGTGAGCGTGGCCGCGACCGACCGCCGCGGCGACAGGCTGGCCGCGGGGTTCTGGAACACGATCTGCACGCGGCGCCGCCAGGCGCGCCCCGGCGGGATCGGCGCGCCATCCAGCAGCACCTCGCCCTGCGACGGCACCAGGCGCAGAAGCGCCAGCGCCAGGGAGGTCTTGCCGCAGCCGGACGGCCCCGTGACGGCCAGCGTCCGGCCACGGTGCAACGCCAGGTCCACGCCATCCAGCACCGGCGTTCCGCGCCCGTAGCGCACGACCACCCCGCGCGCCGCCAGCACCGGCGCGGCGGGCGGCGGCGGGCGGCGCGGCGGTGGCGAGGGCGGCGCCAGCAGCCGCGCG
>NZ_CAKKLX010000083.1 GCF_918698155.1 Roseomonas sp. CECT 9278 | reverse complement strand
GCACCTCAGCACCACCAGCCCTCAACAGGACAACATCGCAATCCCTCAGCCCAGCACCCAGCCATCCCACACTCAGGACAGCCAAGAACCAAACACTTCCAAAACCGATTTCATTGTCAAAGAACACCCACCAAACCAACAACCAACGACCCCTCAACGAGGCCATCCAATCGCCAGTCTAGCGAAAGTCCGCTTGAACTCAGCGGGGGAAACAGTCTAGGGCAACCACCCCGTCCCGTCAACCCGCGCCAGCCTCATCAGCGGCGTGAGGGGGCTTCTACGGACATCGCCCGGATATGTCAAACGGGTTTCATGCGGTTTCGTGCATTGCGCCAGACGCATAGCTCGCCCACTTGATCTCGTTAAGGACTCCAGGATCACGGATTAACGTCTTGTCATGTCAGGCCCCCTCATGGCCCAACTCCAGGACAACCGCAGACCAGGAGGCCTTCCCGACGATGCGGCTCCGCCTTGCCATCGCCCCACTCGCCCTGATCGCCCTCATCCCGGCCTTCCGGGGCGCCCCCGACGCACCCGTCACTGTCGACATCGCGCCATCCACGACACGCGCGGCCCTCGTCACCATCACCCCTGACGCGCACCCGCCGCTCAGTGGATCGCTTGCGGCATCGCCCGAGTCCCCCATCGCGCCCACCCCCATTGCCGACCCACAGGCCGCACCGCAGGAACGCATCCTTGTGGTCAGCCGCGGCGATACGCTCGCCGGGCTGCTGGATGCCGCCGGCGTGGACGACGCCGACGCGCAGGCCGCGATCGCCGGCCTGGCACGCCACTTCCGCCCTGCCCTGCTGCGGCCGGGCCATGAGATCGCGATCCGCCTGGCACCCGGCGACACCCCTTCCCTGCTCGACCTCGAGATCGAACCCGAACCCGGCCGGACCATCCGCGTTCACCGCACCCCCGACGGAAGCTGGGCCGACGAGCAGACCATCGCCCCGCGCAGCCGCTTTCTCGTGCGCGCCGAAGGCAGCGTGGATGGCGGCCTGTTCCCGGCCATGACGCGCAACGGTGTGCCGGCCGGCATGGCCCTCTCGCTGATCCGCATCCTGGGCCACGACGTGGACTTCCAGCGCGACCTCCAGCCAGGCGACCGTTTTGCCGTCCTGTTCGACCGCTTCCGCGACGATGACGGCAACATCCTCGGCCACGGCCAGGTCCTGAAGGCCACGCTCACCATGTCGGGCCGCACCCTCGAGATCTGGCGCCACAAGACCCGCGCCGGCGACCTCGAATGGTACGACTCGCAGGGGCGGAGCCTGCGCCGGTCCTTCATGCGCACACCGCTGGATGGGGCACGCATCTCGTCCGGCTTCGGGCCGCGGTCCCACCCGATCCTGGGCTTCAACCGGATGCACCAGGGGATCGATTTCGCCGCGCCGACGGGCACGCCGATCTACGCGGCGGCCGATGGCACGATCGTCTCGGCCAGGCGCGAACGCGGCTACGGCCTGATCGTGCGCATCCGCCACGCCAACGGCGTGGAGACCCGCTACGCGCACATGTCGAGCTTCGGTCGTGCCATCGCCGCCGGCCGAAGTGTTCGCCAAGGCACGGTGATCGGTGCCGTGGGGTCAACCGGCATGTCGACCGGCCCACATCTGCATTACGAAATCGTCGTTCGCGGCCGTGCCGTCGATCCGGGCCGCCATGTGCAACCGCCGGTGCGGCTGGCAGGGCAGGACCTCACGGATTTCCGTGCCCGCCAGGCCCGCATCGCGCGAATCGCCGCCGGCTTCGGCTCCGGCGACGAGGTCGCGCTCGCCGGCAATTGACGCGCGTCGGGCCGGCAGCGCGCCGCTGCCGGCCCGATTCACGCCCTAAGCCGCTTCGGCAAGCCCGGGCCGTACCTCCAGCCCATCCGGCGATGCGGTGACTCGCACGACATCGCCATCCTTGATGCTGCCTTCCAGCAGAAGCCCCGCCAGCCGGTCCTGCAGGTTGCGCTGGATGACGCGCTTGAGCGGCCGTGCGCCATACACCGGATCGTAGCCGGCCTCGGCCAGCCACTCCCGTGCCTTCGCATCCAGTTCGAGCCGCACCTTGCGGTCTTCCAGCAGCTTCAGCAGCCGCTGCAGCTGGATGTCCACGATCGACGCCATGTCCCCGCGCGCGAGGCGGCGGAACAGCACAATCTCGTCGAGCCGGTTCAGGAATTCCGGCCGGAAGCGCTCGCGCACGGCGCGCATCACCGCCGGGCGCACCGTATCGACCTCGGCATTCTCCGGCAGTTCCGCGATCGCCTGGCTGCCGAGGTTGCTCGTCAGCACGATGATGCAGTTGCGGAAGTCGACCGTGCGCCCCTGCCCGTCCGTCAGCCGCCCGTCATCGAGCACCTGCAGCAGCACGTTGAAGACATCGTCATGCGCCTTCTCGACCTCGTCGAACAGGATCACCTGGTAGGGCCGGCGCCGCACCGCCTCGGTCAGCGTGCCGCCTTCCTCGTAGCCGACATAGCCCGGCGGCGCGCCGATCAGGCGGGAGACCGCGTGCTTCTCCATGAACTCGCTCATGTCGATGCGCGTCATCGCCCGCTCGTCGTCGAACAGGAACTGCGCCAGCGCCTTCACGAGCTCGGTCTTGCCCACGCCGGTCGGCCCGAGGAACAGGAACGACCCGATCGGACGGTTCGGATCCTGCAGCCCCGCCCGCGCGCGCCGCACGGCCTTGGAGACCGCCTCCAGCGCCTCCTCCTGCCCCACCACGCGGTGGCGCAGCGCGTCCTCCATGCGCAGCAGCTTCACGCGCTCGCCCTCGAGCATCTTCTCGACCGGCACGCCGGTCCAGCGCGACACGATCGCCGCGATGCCTTCCTCGGTGACCGCCTCGTTGACCAGCCGCGCATCGCCGTCGCCGGCCTCGGCCAGCTTCTTCTCAATCCCCGGGATGACGGCGTAGAGCAGCTCGGATGCCTTCGCCAGGTCGCCCTTGCGCTGCGCCAGCTCGACATCGGTGCGTGCCTTGTCCAGCTGCTCCTTGAGCTTCTGGCTCTCGACCACCTTGCCGCGCTCGGCCTCCCAGCGCTGCGTCATCTCGTTCGAGCGTTCCTCGAGATCCGCCAGCTCCTTCTCGAGCTTGCCCAGCCGGTCGCGCGATGCCGCGTCGGTCTCCTTCTTCAGCGCCTCGCGCTCGATCTTGAGCCGCATCAGGTCGCGGTCGATGGCGTCCAGTTCCTCGGGCTTGCTGTCCACCTGCATGCGCAGGCGCGACGACGCCTCGTCCACCAGGTCGATCGCCTTGTCCGGCAGGAAGCGGTCGGTGATGTAGCGGTTGGACAGCGTGGCGGCGGCCACCAGCGCACCATCGGTGATGCGCACGCCATGGTGCAGCTCGTACTTCTCCTTGATGCCGCGCAGGATGCTGATCGTGTCCTCCACGCTCGGCTCGCCCACGAACACCGGCTGGAAGCGCCGTGCGAGTGCGGCGTCCTTCTCCACATGCTTGCGGTATTCATCGAGCGTCGTCGCACCGATGCAGTGCAGCTCGCCGCGCGCCAGTGCCGGCTTCAGCAGGTTCGACGCATCCATCGCGCCATCCGCCTTGCCCGCGCCGACCAGCGTGTGCATCTCGTCTATGAACAGGATGATCTCGCCCTCGGCCTGCTGCGTCTCGGCCAGCACGCCCTTGAGCCGCTCCTCGAACTCGCCGCGATACTTCGCCCCCGCGACCATGGCGCCGAGGTCGAGCGCCATGACCTTCTTGGTCTTCAGCGCCTCGGGCACGTCGCCCTTGACGATGCGCAGCGCGAGGCCCTCGACGATCGCCGTCTTCCCCACGCCGGGTTCGCCGATCAGTACCGGGTTGTTCTTGGTGCGTCGTGCGAGCACCTGGATCGACCGCCGGATCTCCTCGTCACGCCCGATCACGGGATCGAGCTTGCCATCCCGCGCCGCCGCCGTGATGTCGCGCGCGTACTTCTTCAGCGCGTCGAAGCTCTGCTCGGCATTCTGGCTATTGACGGTGCGGCCCTTCCGCAGGTCCGCCACGGCCTTCTCCAGCCGCTGCGGATCGGCGCCGGCCTCGCGGAAAGCGCGCCCGGCTTCGCCGTCGCTGGCGGCCAGCGCCACCAGCAGGCGGTCCTGCGCGACATACTCGTCGCCGCCGCGCTGCGCCTGCTGTTGCGCGGCATCCAGCACCCGGACGATATCCGGCGTGAATTGCGGCTGCCCGGCGCCGCCGCCGGATACCTTCGGCACTTTCGCCAGCGCCGCCTCGATCGCCTGCTTGGCGCGGGCGGGGTCGCCGCCGGCGGCACGCACCAGGCCGCTCGCCGCCCCCTCGGCATCGTCCAGCAACGCCTTCGCCAAATGCGCCGCCGTCACCTGCTGATGGTACTCGCGGATCGCGATGGTCTGCGCAGCCTGCAGGAAGCCACGCGCCCTGTCGGTGAACTTCTCGATGTCCATATTCGTCCCTCTCTGAGCGGACAGGCGTCGGCCACCCCCAATTGGGCAGCAGCCACGCCTCCTATGAGCCCCTCATGTGGTATGCGTCATTGATCTGCTTCAAGGGGGCGCCATGCGCATCGAGACCATCTACCGCTATCCCGTGAAGGGCCTGACGGCCGAGGCGATGGAGGAAGTGGCCCTCACCCCCGGCGCCACACTTCCCGAGGACCGCCGCTTCGCCCTGGCCCAAGGCGATTCCGCCTTCGACCCCGCGGCGCCGACCTGGCTGCCCAAGCGCAATTTCGGCTGCCTCATGGCCAACGCCCGCCTGGCCCTGGTGCATTCCGCCTTCGACGCCCGCACCGGCGACCTGCTGCTGCGCCTGGCGGGCGCGCCGCCCGTCATCGCCAGCACCCGCACGCCGGAAGGCCGCGCCGCCATCGCGCGCACGCTCACCGAAGCGCTGGGCGAGGAAGCCCGCGGCACGCCGCGCTTCGTCGAGGCACCGGGCCATTCCTTCTCCGATGTCGCGAAGAAGGTCGTCTCGATCATCGGACTGTCCAGCCTGCAGGCGCTGGAACAGGCCGCGGGCATGGCGCTCGACCCGCTGCGCTTCCGCGCCAATGTCTATGTCTCGGGCGGCAGCCCCTGGGCGGAATTCGACTGGATCGGGCGCGAGATCCTGCTCGGCCAGGCGCGGCTGCGCGTGGTCAAGCGCATCGTCCGCTGCCCCGCGACCGAGGTGAACCCCGACACCGCGGAACGCGACGCGCAGCCGCCGCGCTGGCTGCGCCAACACTTCGGCCACGCCGACCTCGGCGTCTATGCGGAGGTGCTGGAAGCCGGCCGCATCGCGGTCGGCGACGCGCTGGAAGTCACCGACCCGGAAGGCTGAAACCGGGCGCCGGCGGCACCCCGGCGTCAGGCCGGCTCGCGCGCCTCGCCGGCCGGCTCGGCGGAGGCCTCGCCATCGCCGTAGTCCTGGCCGTTCCCGCCCTGGATCTCGGTGGCCTCGCCGCCTTCGCCCTCGCCCTGCTCGTTGGGCTGGTAGCGCCGCTGCTGCGTTTGCTGGTGCTGCGCCGCGGCCTGGTTCATGGCGTTGAGGATGCGGAAATAGTGTTCCGCGTGCTGGAAGTAGGATTCCGCCATCACCCGGTCGCCGCCGCTGGTCGCGTCGCGGCCCAGCTGCAGGTACTTCTCGAACAGCTGCTGCGACGTGCCGCGCAGCCGCATGTCCGGACCGCTCGAGTCGAAGACGTGGTTCCGGTTGAGCGGCTGGCGGTCGCCGCCCCCGCTGCCGCCGCCGGTGTGGCGGAACTGGCTGCCGCCCCCGCCGCCGCCGCCGCCATGACGATGGCCGCCACGGCCGCGCATGCGCTTCATGTTCATCGGTGTTGCGTTTCGCTGTCCTGCGTCCGTGCCGTGCCCAGCAGGTCGAACCGGGATGGTTCGGCCCCTTGCGGCAAACGACCGGTCTCGTTGCACACCGTCATCCTGGCCCCTGCGGCCTGCGGCCGTCGTCACCAGTCTGCCGGTCGGTGGTGTCAGTGGCCTGCTCATCCGCCGATTTCGCCGGCTTCAGCGTCACCCGCGGGCAGGACACTTGCGGCCCCGGAGCATTCCGGCGGGAAAACATGCCCGCTGTCTGCGCTGTCCGGATAGGGAGAGGGCAAACCCCTGCCCTACCGCGGTTGCACCCTAGCGGCGGGCAGCCCCGCCGCCAAACGGATTTTTCAGACCGCGCGAAGGGAATCAGGCCCGCCGCAGGGTTCCTTGACCCCCAGCACCAACGCCCGGTCGATCCCGCCGAGGTCGCGCCCTGCCGCAACAGGAACAAGCCCTGCCCCGATCGCCAGCGATTCGACGGCCGCGCGCTGCCCGGCCCCGAGTTCCAGCACCGCCCGCCCGCCCGGCGCCAGCAGCGCCGCTAGCCTCCCCGTGATGCAGCGATAGGCATCGAGCCCATCCGCCCCGCCATCCAGCGCCAGGGCCGGTTCGTGACGCGCCACCTCCGGCATGAGCGCCGGGATCTCGGCGGTGGCGATATACGGTGGATTGGACAGCACCAGGTCGAACCGCCCGTCGACCGCGGCGTCCCAATCCCCCACCAGGAAGGCGGTGCGCGCCGCCAGCCCGTTCGCCGCCGCGTTTCGGGCCGCCAGCCGTGCCGCGTCCGGCACGCGGTCGATCCCGACCCCCCATGCCGCCGGCCGGTCCGCGAGCACCGCCAGCAGCAGCGCCCCGGTCCCGGTGCCGAGGTCGAGCACCCGCCCGCCATCGACGAAGCCATCCAAGGCAGCCTCCACGACCGCCTCCGAGTCCGCGCGCGGGATCAGCGTGGCGGAAGAGACCGCGAGGTCCAGCGTCCAGAAGCCGACATGGCCGACCAGATGCGCCATCGGTTCATGCGCCGCGCGCCGGCGCAGCAGCGCCGCGAAGGTCGCGCCGGCCGCTTGCGGCACCGGCGCCCGCGGGTCGCGCAGCAGGTCTTCCTCACGGCAGCCCAGCACCTGCGAGAGCAGCATCCGCGCCTCGAACCGCGGCGCGTCGATCCCCGCCGCGCGCAGCACCTGCCCCGCCTGGCACAGGAAGGCGCCGACCGACCCGCCCGGATCGGCGCAGCCGTTCACGCCGCCTCGGCTGCCAGGCGCGCCGCCTGGTCCTCGGCGATCAGTGCGTCGAAGATCTCGTCGAACTCGCCCAGCATGACGCGGTCGATCTTGTGCAGCGTCAGCCCGATGCGATGGTCGGTCACGCGCCCCTGCGGGAAGTTGTAGGTGCGAATGCGCTCGGACCGGTCGCCGGTGCCGACCTGCGACTTGCGGTCGGCCGCGCGCACGCTGTCGATCGCCTGGCGCTGCGCGTCGTACAGCCGCGCGCGCAGCACCTTCATCGCCTTCGCGCGGTTCTTGTGCTGCGACTTCTCCTCCTGCATCGCGACCACGATGCCGGTCGGCAGGTGGGTGATGCGCACCGCCGAATCCGTCTTGTTCACATGCTGCCCGCCGGCGCCGGACGCGCGGTAGGTGTCGATCCGCAGGTCGCCCTCGTTGATCTGCACGTCGACCTCCTCGGCTTCCGGCAGCACGGCGACCGTCACGGTCGAGGTATGGATGCGCCCCTGCGTCTCGGTCGCCGGCACGCGCTGGACGCGATGCACGCCGCTTTCGAACTTGAGGCGCGCGAACACGCCGCGCCCGGCGATCTCCGCCGTGGCACCCTTGATGCCGCCGAGGTCGCTCTCGTCGTAGTCGAGAAGTTCGAAACGCCAGCCGCGCGATTCCGCATAGCGCTGGTAGGCGCGGAACAGCTCGGCCGCGAACAGCCCGGCCTCGTCGCCGCCGGCGGCGGGGCGGATCTCCAGGATGCCGCTGCGCTCATCCGCCGCGTCGCGCGGCAGCAGCAGCAACTGCAACTCGCGCTCCAGCGCCGGCACGCGGTCCTTCTGCGCCAACCACTCGGCCTCGGCCAGGTCGCGCATCTCGGGGTCGGCCATCATCGCCTCGGCCTCGTCGCGCGCGCGCGTGGCGGCACGCAGCTCCTCGACCTTGGCGACCAGCGGCTCGATCTCGGCGAGTTCCTTCGACAGCGCGCCAATCCCCGCCCCCGGCGCGGTGGCGAGGATGTGGCGGACCTCCTCCGCGCGCGCCAGCACGCGGTCGAGGCGATGGGCGAGGGTCACGGCGTCTGCCCGGCCTGCTCGGCCATCTGGTCCGCCACCATCTCGGTGATCACCGCCTGCATCGCCTCCAGCCCCCCGGCGGTCTCGGCCAGGGCGCGCAGCATCTCCGTGCGCGGGACCTTGTCCTGGGTGCCCTCCAGCAGGTCGCGCACGACCACGTTGCCTTCGGCGATCTCGGCATCGCCGATGATCACCGCGGCGAAGGCGCCCGACTTGTTCGCCCGCTCCATCCGCCGCTTGAGGTTGCCGCGATAGCCGATCTCGGCCGCCACGCCGGCTGCACGGAGTTCGCGCAGGACCTCGATCGCCGGCCCCTCGGCGGCATCGCCCGCCGGGATCACCGCGACCGCGCGTGGCGCTTCCGGCGCCTCCGGCAGCAGCATCGCCAGCCGCTCCATCCCCGCCGCCCAGCCGACCGAAGGCGTCGCCGGCCCGCCCATCTCCTCGACCAGGCCGTTGTACCGCCCGCCCGCCATCACCGTGCCCTGCGCCCCCAGCCGGTCGGTCACGAATTCGAAGGCGGTATGGCTGTAGTAATCAAGGCCGCGGACGATGCGCGGGTTCTCGCGGAAGGGCACCCCGAAGCCGGCCAGGTAACCCTTCACCGCGGCGTAGAATGCGGCGGCCGCCGGGCTGAGATGGTCGCCGATCAGCGGTGCGCCGGCCACGATCGCGCGGTCCCCTTCGTCCTTGCTGTCGAGGATGCGCAGCGGGTTCTTCTCCAGCCGCACGCGGCTGTCCTGGCTCAGCGCCTCGCGATGCGCGTCGAAATACGCGACCAGCGCGGCGCGGTAGGCGTCGCGGCTCTGGGCATCGCCCAGCGTGTTGATCTCGAGCACCGTGCCCTCCGACACGCCGAGGGCGACCAGGATGTCCCAGCCGCAGGCAATCACCTCGGCATCGGCCAGCGGCTCGGCGGCGCCCAGCACCTCGATCCCGATCTGGTGGAACTGCCGGTAGCGCCCCTTCTGCGGGCGCTCGTAGCGGAACATCGGCCCAGCGTAGAATACCTTGCGCGGCAGGTTCGACTGCGTCAGCCCGTTCGAGACCAGCGCGCGGCAGACGCCCGCCGTCATCTCCGGGCGCAGCGTGAGGGAATCACCGCCGCGATCCTCGAAGGTGTACATCTCCTTCATCACCACGTCGGAGGAATCGCCGAGCCCGCGGGCAAAGACGCGCGTGTCCTCGAAGACGGGCGTCGCCCATTCCTCGAAGCCGTACAGCGCGCTGACGTGGCGCGCGGCCTCGCCGACGGCATGGTGACGGCGGAAATCCTCGCCGATCAGGTCGCGCGTGCCGCGCACGGGCTGCAAGGCTGTCATGGTGTGGTCCGGTCAGTAGCGGTCAGAATCTGCGATTGCGCTGTTGCTGCTGGGGCTGCGGCGCACGCGGCGCGCGGAACAGCTCCTCGCGCGCCTGGTTGGCCACGCGCGTCGCGGTGGCAAGCGCGCGGCGATAGGTCTCGGCCTCCCCATCATCGAGGCATTCGGTGAAGTCGCCGAGATCGACGAGGCCGCGCAGCCGCCCCGCCCATTGGTCCAGATAGGCAAGCAGGACGATGCCCTGCGGCCGCGACTCGGCGTCGATGCCGACCGACAACGCGCTGGCGTGCTGGCGGATCACCAGCGTCGCCTCCATCGCCCGCGCATTGATCGTCCCGCAGGAAGCGCCGCCGGGCCGCACCTCGGTCGGCGGTGCATCGTCCTCGGCGGGGGGCATCTCAAGGCTGCCGGGCTGCGCATGCGCCGCGGGAGCGGCCGCGCAGGCCAGCCCGACCAGCAGGCAGCAGCCCCAGCGGCGGAGCATCGATACGGCAACCAGGCCAATGCCCTGGCGGGCGCGCCGCAGCGCCCGGGACCGCCGCGTGGCCGCGATGCGGTTCGCATCCGCCACGCCAACGCCGCGCGCCGATACGCCTGCCGCGGCGGACCGTTCGAGGCAGCCGATCGCGGCCCGCAGCCCCGCCCGGCCACGCCCCTGCGCATCCTGGAATGGGGCGCCGGGTGGGGGCGCGGGCCGCGCGTCGGGATGCGCCGGCACGCACAGTCGCAGACGGTCCGGCAGGACCGGCCGAATCATTCAGCCGCCTGGCGGGCCGCCTCGGCCGCCGCGGCGCGGGCCGCCGCCGCAAGCGCATCGGCCTTGGCCGTCACCAGCCCGACGATGTGGTCGACCATCTCCTCGGAGCGGATCGTGTGGTCGGTCTTGCCCGCGGCATAGACCATGTGCGTCCCCGCCCCGCCGCCGGTCAGGCCGATATCGGTCATCAGCGCCTCGCCCGGGCCGTTCACCACGCAGCCGATGATCGACAGGGTGATGGGCTGCTGGATATGCGCCAGGCGCTCCTCCAGCTTCTCGACCGTGCGGATTACGTCGAAGCCCTGCCTGGCGCAGGACGGGCAGGAGATGATCTTCACCCCGCGGTGGCGCAGGTGCAGGGACTTCAGCATCTCCCAGCCGACCGTCACCTCCTCCTCCGGCTCGGCGGAGAGCGACACGCGCAGCGTATCCCCGATGCCGGCCCACAGCAGCGAACCGAGGCCGATCGCCGACTTCACCGTGCCGGCACGCTTGCTGCCGGCTTCGGTGATGCCGATGTGCAGCGGGTGGTCGCAGGCCTCCGCCAGCTGCTGATAGGCCGCGACCGCAAGGAACACGTCCGACGCCTTCACGCTGATCTTGAACTCGTCGAAGCCTTCCTGGAGCAGGTGGTCGGCATGCCACAGCGCGCTCTCGACCAGGGCCTCCGGGTTCGGCTCCCCGAACTTTTCGAGCAGGTGCTTCTCCAGGCTGCCGGCGTTCACGCCGATCCGGATCGAACAGCCATGGTCGCGCGCGGCCTTCACGACCTCCTTCACGCGCTCCTTGCTGCCGATATTGCCGGGATTGATGCGCAGGCAGGCCGCGCCGGCCTCGGCGGCCTCGATGGCGCGGCGATAATGGAAGTGGATGTCGGCGACGATCGGGACATTCACCTCGCGCACGATCTCGGCCAGCGCCGCGGTCGCTTCCTCGGTCGGGCAGGAGACGCGGACGATGTCGGCGCCGGCCATCTCGCAGCGCCGGATCTGGTCGATCGTCGCCTGCGCGTCCTCGGTCGGCGTATTGGTCATGGTCTGGACGGTGATCGGCGCATCGCCGCCCACGCGCACCTTTCCCACGCCGATCTGCCGCGACTTGCGGCGCAGGATTTCCTGGTACGGGCGATAGGACATGCGTCTGGTTCCGGTCCTGCACGCGGCTGCGGAGGCAATATGGCGGGTGACGCGGCCGGCCGGAAGGCTTGTCGGTCGGCGGGCGGCCGACTCAGGGGCGCGCGGGCGCCGGCGTGGCGGGGCGCGCGGCGGGCGGGGCGGCGGCGGGCGGTGCCGCTGCGGGCTCTGATACACATGTCCGAGCCC
>NZ_CAKKLX010000082.1 GCF_918698155.1 Roseomonas sp. CECT 9278 | reverse complement strand
GTGGGGGTCCGGGGGAGGGCGAAGCCCTCCCCCGCGCGCCGCCCAACGCCTACTCCGCCCGGATGTTCGCCGTCTGCACCACGCGCCGCCAGCGGTCGATTTCGGCGCGTTGGAAGGTGCTGTAGTCGGCCGCGCTGCCGGCGACGACGGTGAAGCCGATCTGTTCCAGCCGTTGGCGGCTTTCGGGGTGCTTCAGCGCGGCGGTGGCTTCGGCGTTGAGGCGCGCGAGGATGGGCGCGGGCACCGCGGCGGGGGCCATCAGGGCTTGCCAGGAGGTCACTTCGAAGTCGGCGATGCCGCCTTCGATGGCGGTCGGCACGTCGGGCAGGATGGGGTGCCGCTGGCGGGAGGTGACGGCGATCGCCTTCAGCCGCCCGCCCTGGATATGCCCGGCGACGGTGCCGAGGTTCTGGAAGGACAGTTGCACGTTGCCGGCGATCAGGTCGGTCGCCGCGGCGGCGCCGCCGCCATAGGGCACGTGGGTCGGGTCGGTGCCGGTCACCTGCTTGAACAGCTCCATCGTCAGGTGGTCGGAGGACCCGACGCCGGAGGTCGAGTAGGAGGTCCGCCCGACATTCGCCTTCAGCCAGGCCACCAGCTCGGCCATCGTGTTCACCGGCACGCGCTGCGGGTTCACCACCAGCACGTTGGGCGTCGTGACCGCCAGCGTGATGGGCGCGAATTCGCGCACCGGGTCGTAGCCGAGGTTCGGGCGCAGCGCGGCGTTGATGGCGAAGACGCCGATCGAACCCACCAGCAGCGTGTGGCCATCGGGCGTGGCGCGGGCCACCGCGCGCGCGGCGACCTCGCCATTGGCGCCGGCGCGGTTCTCGGCGACCACCGGCTGCCCGAGCGCGGCGCCCATGCGCAGCGCGATGACGCGCCCGACGATGTCCGACGGGCCGCCGGCGACGAAGGGCACGACGATGGTGACGGGTCTGGTCGGCCAGGCATCCTGGGCCTGCGATGGCAGGGCAAGGGCCGTGGCGGGCGCGGCGGCGAGCAGGCTGCGGCGGCGGATCATGGTCGTTCTCCCGGGGCGTTTGGCGGCACGATACGGCGCGTGGCACGCCTTGCGAAGCCTGGCCTGCGCCGGCGGGCTCGCCGGGCTTGCAAGCGCGCGGCACTCCCCGTAAGCGCGAAACACCTGCCTGGGGGAAAACGCATGTCCATCGACCTCGAGATCGCGCGCGCCGCGACGCTGAAGCCGATCCGCGAGATCGCCGAGCGTGCCGGCATTCCCGATGACGCGCTGGAACCCTACGGCAAGTACAAGGCGAAGGTCGGGCTCGATTTCATCGCCGCGCAGCAGGACCGCCCGGATGGCGCGCTGGTGCTGGTCACCGGCATCAGCCCGACGCCGGCCGGCGAGGGCAAGACCACCACCACGGTTGGCCTCGGCGATGCGCTGAACGCGATCGGCGTGAAGACGATGATCGCGCTGCGCGAGCCCTCGCTCGGCCCCTGCTTCGGCGTGAAGGGGGGGGCCACCGGCGGCGGCTACGCGCAGGTGCTGCCGATGGAGGACATCAACCTCCATTTCACCGGTGATTTCCACGCCATCACCAGCGCCAACAACCTGCTGGCGGCGATGGTGGACAACCACGTCTACTGGGGCAACGCGCTCGGCCTCGATGCGCGACGGATGTCGTGGCGGCGTTCGCTCGACATGAACGACCGGGCGCTGCGGTCCGTGGTGTCCTCGCTGGGCGGCGTGGCGAATGGCTTCCCGCGCGAGGACGGCTTCGACATCACCGTGGCGTCGGAAGTGATGGCGGTGTTCTGCCTGGCCAGGGACCTCGCGGACCTGCAGGCGCGGCTGGGGCGCATGATCGTGGGGCAGACGCGCGATGGGCGGTCCGTGACGGCTGCTGAATTGAAGGCCGATGGCGCCATGGCGGTGCTGCTGCGCGATGCCTTCGCGCCCAACCTGGTGCAGACCATCGCGGGGTCGCCTGCGCTGGTGCATGGCGGGCCCTTCGCGAACATCGCGCATGGCTGCAACTCCGTGATGGCGACGCGCCTGGCGCTGAAGCTGGCGGATGTGGTCGTGACCGAGGCCGGCTTCGGCGCCGACCTTGGCGCCGAGAAGTTCATGGACATCAAGTGCCGCCAGGCGGGCCTGGCACCATCCGCCTGCGTCGTGGTGGCGACGGTGCGCGCGCTCAAGATGCATGGCGGCGTCGCGAAGGCGGATCTCGGGCGCGAGGACGTGGCCGCGGTGCAGCGCGGCGTGGTGAACCTGGCGCGGCATGTCGAGAATGTCGGCAAGTTCGGCGTGCCGGTGGTGGTCGGGCTGAACCGCTTCACCGGCGACAGCGATGCCGAGATCGCGGCGGTGCAGCAGGCGATGCGTGCGCTCGGCACCGAGGCGATCCTGTGCACGCATTGGGGGGAAGGGGCGAAGGGTGCGACCGACCTCGCGCGCGCCGTGCAGGGCATGATCGCGGGCAAGCGCGCAGCCTTCGCGCCGCTCTATGCCGACCAGGTCTCGCTGGCGGGCAAGATCGAGGCCATCGCGCGCGAGGTCTATCGCGCGGCGTCGGTCGCCATCCCCGCGCCGGTGGCGCAGAAGCTCGAACGCTTCGAGAAGGACGGCCACCGCGATCTGCCGGTCTGCATCGCCAAGACGCAGTATTCCTTCAGCGCCGACCCGACGAAGCTGGGCGCGCCCGAAGGCCACGTGCTGCCGGTGCGCGAGGTGCGCCTGTCCGCGGGCGCCGGCTTCGTGGTGGCGGTGTGCGGCGACATCATGACCATGCCCGGGCTGCCGCGCGTGCCGGCGGCGGAGAGCATCCGGCTTGATGCGCAGGGACGGATCGAGGGATTGTTTTAGCCTGCCTCAGACATCGGCGCCCGCATGCGCGGGCTTGGCTTTCGCGCCATGCACTGGAGCATTGGCGGCAGCAGGTGCTCCGGGCGCGGTCGCGCTTTGCGCTCCCGGATCGCGGCTGGACAGCGATCCGCAGGGCCTCGCAGCAGCGTCGCGGCGGTCGCGCGCCAGGTGAGATCGTGCTGCAGCGGGCAACGCCGTCAGCGCCGCGCTTCCTCCACCCCGTCGCGGATGAAGGCGCCCAGCGCGCGCGCCAGGCAGTCGTTCAGCTTGTCGATCTCGGCGGCGCGGCGGTCGCGCTGCGCGCGTTCCATGTCCACCGTGCCCGCATCGGCCCAGGCGCGCATGATGTCGTAGCGGGAGAAGAACCCCGCATGCCCCGCCGCCGCCAGCATGCGCAGCGCGTCGCGATAGGGATCGACCTCGGCATTGGCGCGCAGGAAGCGGCTGTACTGGATGCCCATGATGATGGCGTCGACGCCGCGCGCATGCAGCCGCTCCAGCCCCTGGCCGATGACCGTCGCCATGTCGTCGATCGGCAGGCCGCGCACCGCTTCGGTCATGCCGGCCTGCCAGATCACCAGGTCGACCGGGGTGGCGCGCAGTGCTTCCTCGATCAGCCGCCACTGGTCGGCGGCGGTGGCGCCGCGGGTGCCGCGGACCTCGAAGCTCAGCGACAGGTCCGGGCGGCGTTCGCGCAGCATGGCCTCGAGCCGGATCGGCCAGGCCGCCGCCGGGCTGGTCACGCCCGCGCCGGTGACCGATGCCGACCCCACCGCCAGGATGCGCAGACGCCCCGTCGCGATGCCGGTGGCTGTCGCGCGCAGCGGCGGGGATTCCAGCCATTCCGCGGGCGCGCCACAGCCCGGCCCCGGCGAGGCCGCGACCGGCCACGCAAGGCTCAGCCCGACCAGCAGGGCCAGGAGGCGGCGCATGGTCAACGACTATCGCCCGCCGCCGCGCTGGGCAAGGGCGGACGGCGCGGGGCGCGCTTTTCGGCCCCGTACCAGGCGGTCAGCACCGCCAGCGCGACCAGCAGCCCGGCCCCGCCCAGGTTCACCGCCGCCTGCATCGCCCAGCGATCGTCGAATTCAAGCGCCAGGCGGGCCGCGAAGGACAGCGCGATGCCCGCGCAGAACACCGGCAGCGCCTGCTGGCCGAGCAAGGCCAGCACCAGCGCCGGCCGCGCGCGCATCCAGGCTGCGTCGCGCGGGACGCCGTGGGCGATCAGGTACGTCAAGGCCAGCATGGTCAGCAGGCGCATCGGGTGCAGGGCGGCCTTGTCGATCGCCGCCAGGAAGGGCGCGAAGCCTGGCAGCGCCGCCTGGGCGTAGTCCCACGTGAAATAGATCAGCACCGTCATCGCCGCGCCCGCCGCCAGCAGCACCCAGCACAGCGCGCCCGCCCAGGCCCGCCAGGGCACCGCCAGCGGCGCCCCGCCGGGCGGCCGGTAGCCGATCGCGCAGCCGATGAAGAACAGCAGCTGCCAGGCCAGCGGGTTGAAGAACCAGTCCTCGCCCCGCCAGGACGGCAGGGTGATGTCGAAGACACGCGCGCCCGCCCACAGCGCGGCCGACAGCCCAAGCATCAGCCACGGCCGGCGCATCAGCGGCATGGCCAGCGCGAACATCGCCAGCACCACGATGTACAGCGGCAGGATGTTCAGGAACGAAGGCTGGTAGCGCAGCAGCAGCGCCTCCAGCAGCGCGCGATACGGCTCGGCGGCGAAGGGGTCGAGGTGGAGTTCGTCGAGATACGCCGCCGCGTCCAGCCGCTCGGCCGAGAAGCCGACCTGCGCGGTGAACAGCACCAGCAGGAAGATATGCGCGACATACAGCGTGAAGACCCGCCCCATCACGCGCGACGCCGCGAAGAACCAGCCCTGCCGGTCCATCACCAGCCCATAGGCGAGGCCCGCCGCATAGCCGGCCAGCATGACGAAGGCCTCGGTCGCATCCGCCAGCGTGTAGTTGCGCGGCGTGACATAGCCGAGCCAATTGCCCGGCGTGTGGTTCACGAAGATCGCCCACAGCGCGAAGCCGCGGACGATGTCCACGCGAAGGTCGCGGTCGAGCCGGATGAGGGAGAGCATCCCCCCCGGTGAACACCGGCCCGCGCTGGCGCGCAAGCCCGCCCGGGCGCCGTCACGCGAGCGTGCGCGCGATCGCCTCGACATCCTGCGCGGCGGTGCATCCGGGGTGGCGCGTCAGCAGCGGCGCCTGGTGGCGGATGGCGTCGCGCACCTTGGCATCGCGGCGGATCACGCCGGCCAGCGGGATCTCCCGCTTCAGGAAGGTGGCGGCCGCGCGCGCCAGCGCCGCATGGGTGCGCTGCCCCCCGGCGGTGTCGCCGGCCAGGTTCACCACGATGCGCGCATCGCCACCCGGCCGGTCGCGCGCATGCAGCTTCAGCACGGCATAGGCATCGGTCAGGCTGGTGGGTTCGTCGGTGGCGACGACGAGCAGCGTGTCGGCGCTCGCGGCGATGCGCCGCTGCGGCGCCTCCAGCCCGGCGCCGAGGTCGACCACCACGCGGTCCCAGGCCGCCGCGGCCGTGCCGATGGCGGCCAGGACGGCGTCCAGCGCGGCGCCTTCAAGCGCCGCCAGCGCGCCCGAGCCCGACCGCCCGGCCAGGATGTCGATCCCCGCCGCGGCATGGCGCGCCGCCGCGGCGTCCGGGGCCAGGCGCCCGGCGATGACGGCCGAGAGGTCGTGCTCCGGCTGGAAGCCCAGCTGCACATCGACATTCGCGAGGCCGAGATCGGCATCGACCAGCAGCACGCGCGCCCCCTGCCGTGCAAGCGCCTGGGCCAGCGTGATCGCGAACCAGGTCTTGCCCACCCCCCCCTTGCCGGAGGCGACGGCAAGGACGCGCCCGCGCGCGGGCTGCGGGGTGGCGATGGCGTGGCGCATCAGGCGGCCTCCAGCGGGGGTATCGCGGCGCGGCGGGGTGCCTCAAGCCGCGCGGCCAGGCGCGCGGGCGAGAGAGGCTCCAGCCCATCCGCCACGTCCGGGCCGATGCCGCCTTCCGTGAGCAGCAGCGGCCCGGCCTCGGCGGCGGCGAGCACCGCGCCCAGGCGCCGCGCGGAATCGAGCCGCGTCGCGACCAGGTGCCGCGCGCCGAGTGCCGCGAAGGCACGCGCGAGGTCGGCGGCTTCGGCGGCATCGAGGCCGGCCGGCAGCACCAGCACGATGTCGGCCTCGGCGATGGTCGCCAGCCGCCGCAGCGCCACCGCCTGCGGCGGGTCGAAGGGGTCGCAGCCGGCGGTGTCGACCAGCACGGCCTCGGCCCGCGCGCGCCGCGCCAGCGCCTTGGCGAGCGTGGCCGGGGTAGGCGCCACCGCGAGGGTCAGCCCCAGCACGCCGGTGAAGGCCGCGAGCTGCGCCGTGGCGCCGGCGCGCTGGCCATCGGCGGTGACCACGGCCGGGTGCCCGCCGCGCATCACCAGCCGCGCCGCGAGCTTGGCGCAGGTGAGGGTCTTGCCCGCGCCGGGCGGGCCCACGAACATCACCGGGCGTTCGCGCCCCGCGGGCAGGGCCGCGAAGCCGAGCCGCGCGGCGATCGTCGCCTCCAGCGGCCCGGCGGCCAGCGCGGTGCCCAGCGCCGGCGGGATGTTGTGGAAGCCGAGCGGCCCCTGCACCGGCGCCGTCGGCGCGGCCATGGGCGGGATCAGCAGCGGTTCCTCGGGTTCGAGCGCCGCCGTGACCTCGACGCCCTGCGCCACGCGGCGCGTGCCGAGGATGATGGCCTCGGCGCCCAGTTCATCGCGCAGCAGGGCCATGGCATCGGCCATGCGGGGCGCGCGGAAGGTCTTCAGGCGCATCCGGGATGCCTCGCGCGATGCGGCGCGGCTATGCTGGCGGCGTGCGGGCCGGGAGGGCGGGCGTGGCCATCGGGCGGCGGGGATTCGCGGTGGTGTTGGCCGGCGGGGCGCAAGCCCGCGCGCAGGCGGCGCCGGCCTCCTGCGCTGGCCATGACGACCTGATGCCCGCCTTCTGGGCGGCCTATGATGCCCTGCCGCCGGGCGACGACATCACGCGCGGCCGCGCCCTGGTCGCCACCTGGTTCACGCCCATGATCGACGCCTATCGCGCGGCGCGCATCGGGCGGGTCGACCTGGCGCGATGGCTGGCGGTGTTCGATCCGGTGGCGGCGCCGGCGCGGCGCCTGTCGGCCGCGCTGCCCGCGCTGTGGTGCGCGCGCATCACGCACTTCCGCGGCGTCCTGCCGGATGCGGCGCTCGATGTCCCCGCCCTCAGCTTCGTGTCCTTCCTGAACTTCGATGCCGCGACGCGGCCCTGGCGCGGGCGTGTCGGCCTGTTCTTCGGCCTGGACATGATGGTGCTGTTGCATGGCGAGGCGGTGGGGCCGCTGCTCGATCACGAACGCTTCCACATGTACCACCACGAGGTGAACCCTTCGCTGATCCTGCCGGGCGGCGACCCGCTCTGGCTCGGCATCTGGAAGGAAGGGATGGCGGTGCACGCGACCGCGGTGCTGAACCCCGGCCTGCCGCGGCGCGCCATCTTCCTGGGCGATGCCGCGCTGGCCGAGGCCGGCCCGGCGCTGTTCCGGCGCATCGCTGCCGAATTGCCCGACCGGCTGCACGAGACCACCGGCGAGGCGCGTGCGCGATACCTGGCCCATGGCTATCGCGGCGACATCCCGGCGCGCAGCGGCTACGCGCTGGGTGCGGCGATCGTGGATCGCATCGCGCAGGGGCGCGACCTGGCGGCGCTCGCGCGCATTCCCGCAGCCGAGGCGCAGGCGCTGGTCCGCGCGCAACTCGCGGCGATGGCGCGCTGACCTACAGCGTGCCAACGGTGCGGATCCTGGCGCGCGGGTGGATCTCGGTATGCGCGAGCACCGCCGTCGAGGGACGGAAGCGTTCCACGATGGCGCGCACATGCGGGCGGATGGCGGCGGAGCACACCATCACCGGATGCTCGCCGGCATTGTTCGCGGCGTCGAACACGTCCTTCACGCGCTGCATGAAGTCGCCCAGGCGCGACGGCGCCATGGCCAGCTGGCGTTCCTCCGGCGGGCCGACCAGCGCCTCGGTGAAGGCGACTTCCCAATCGGCCGACAGCGTCACCATCGGCACATGCGTGCCCGCCCCGCGCGCCGCATCGGACAGCTGCCGCGCCAGGCGCGCGCGAACGATGGCAAGGATGCCCGGCACCGACCGCGCCCCCGCGGCGGATGCCTCCTGGATGCCTTCCAGGATGGTCGGCAGGTCACGGATCGACACGCGTTCGGCCAGCAGCGCCTGCAGCACGCGCTGGATGCCGCCCACGCCGATCATCGCCGGCACCAGGTCGGCCACCAGCTTGCGGTGTTCGGCCGGCAGGTCATCCAGCAGCTTCTGCGTCTCGGCGAAGGAGAGCAGTTCGGCCATGTTCTCGCGCACCATCTCGGTCAGGTGCGTGGCGACGACGCCGGCGGCATCGACCACGGTGCAGCCGCGCGCCAGCGCGTCCTCGCGCTGCGCTTCCTCGATCCAGAGGGCGGGCAGGCCGAAGGTCGGTTCGTTGCAGCGTTCGCCGGGCAGGTCGGGCACGCCGCCGGCCGGGTCGATGGCCAGCACCAGCGGTGGGCGCAACCGGCCGCGCCCGGCCTCGATCTCCTTCACGCGGATCGCGTAGGTGTCGGGTGAGAGCGAGAGGTTGTCCTGGATGCGGACGGAGGGCAGCACGAAGCCCATCTCCTGCGCGATGGACCGGCGCAGGCCCTTGATCTGCTCGGTCAGCCGCGGCGCGTCGCCGGCGGCCAGCGACAGCAGCCCATAGCCGAGTTCGAGGCGCAGCAGGTCCATCCGCAGCGTGTCGGCGATCGGCGGGTCGGCGGCGGCGGCGGGCGCATCGGCGGCAACCGGCGGCGCGTCGATCGCCTTCTGCTTCGCCCAGGCCGCGGCGCCCGCCGCACCGGCCAGCGCCAGGAAGGGCAGCATCGGCATGCCGGGCAGCAGCGCCATCACCCCCGCCACACCGGCCGCGATCGCAAGCGGCTTCGGCCCCGCGCCGAGCTGGCCGATCAGCATCTGGTCGGCGGTGCCCTCGGTATTGCCCTTGGTCACCACGATGCCGGCGGCGATCGAGACCAGCAGCGCGGGGATCTGGCTGACCAGCCCGTCGCCGACGGTCAGCAGCGAGAAGGTCTGCGCCGCATCGCCGAAGGCCATGCCATGCCGCGCGACGCCGATCGCCATGCCGCCCAGCAGGTTGATGAAGGTGATGATGAGCCCGGCGATGGCGTCGCCGCGGACGAATTTCGCCGCGCCATCCATCGCGCCGTAGAAGCCGGTCTCCTCCTCCAGCTCGCGCCGCCGCCGCCGCGCCTCGTTCTCGTCGATCGAACCCGCCGACAGGTCGGCGTCGATCGCCATCTGCTTGCCCGGCAGCGCATCGAGGCTGAAGCGCGCCGCCACTTCCGCGATGCGCCCCGAGCCCTTGGTGATGACCATGAAGTTCACCACCAGCAGGATGGCGAAGACGATCAGCCCCACCACCACGTCGCCGCCCATCAGGAAGCCGCCGAAGGCCGAGACCACATGCCCCGCCGCCTGCGGCCCTTCGTGGCCATGCGTCAGCACGGTGCGGGTGGTCGCCACGTTCAGCGCCAGGCGCAGCAGCGTGGTCAGCAGCAGCAGCGTGGGAAACGACGTGAAGTCGAGCGGACGCTTCAGGAACAGCGCCGTCATCAGCACCAGCACCGAGATCGTGATCGACAACGCCAGCCCGAGGTCGAGCAGCACCGTGGGCAGCGGCACCACCAGCACCACCAGCAGCGCCACCACGCCCAGCGCCAGCGTGACGTCGTTGCCGGGCTGGGCGCGCCGCAGCCAGGCCGGGATGACGAGTTCGTTCACGCGCTACCCGACCGGCAGGGCATAGGGCGGCTGGCCCGGCACCGGCGGCACGGTGGCGCCCGCCGCGCGGTATTCATGCAGCTTGTTGCGCAGCGTGCGGATCGAGATGCCGAGCATCTCCGCCGCGCGCGTCCGGTTGCCCAGGCAGTGCGACAGCGTCTCCAGGATCAGGTCGCGCTCGACCTCCTCGACGCGGCGGCCGACCAGCGCGGTGACCGGCGGCACGGCGGATGGCACGCCCGGCGCGACCGCTTCGGCATGCAGCGCCGGCGCGGCTTCCAGCAGGTCGATCGCCTCCGGCCCGATGGCGTGGCCCTCGGCCAGCAGCACGGCGCGGTGCAGCGTGTTCTCCAGTTCGCGCACATTGCCCGGCCAGGGATGGGCCAGCAGCAGCGCCTCGGCGGCGGGCAGCAGGCCGCGTTCGGGCAGGCCATTGGCGCGCGCGTAGCGTTCGGCGAAGTGGCGCGCCAGCGGCAGGATGTCCCCGCGGCGTTCACGCAGCGCGGGGATGCGCAGGCGCACCACCGCCAGGCGGAAATACAGGTCCTCGCGGAAGCGCCCGCGCGCCACTTCGGTGGCGAGGTCGCGATGCGTCGCTGCCAGGATGCGGACATCCACCTTCACCGGGGCGGAGCCGCCCAGCCGGTCGATCTCGCGTTCCTGGATGGCGCGCAGGATTTTTGCTTGTAGCCGCGGGTCCATCTCGCCGATCTCGTCGAGCAGCAGGGTGCCGCCCTCGGCCTGTTCGAACTTGCCCTTGCGGGAGGCGACGGCGCCGCTGAAGGCACCCTTCTCGTGGCCGAACAGCTCGGATTCCAGCAGGGCTTCGGGCAGCGCCGCGCAGTTCAACGCCACGAAGGGGCCGCGCGCGCGGCGCGAGGCGGCGTGGATGTGGCGCGCCAGCACCTCCTTGCCGGTGCCGCTCTCGCCCATGATGAGGACCGAGGCCTCGGCGCGCGCCACCTGCTCGGCCCGCGCCAGCAGCGCGGCCATCCCCGGATCCTGCACGACCGGCCGGTCGGGTTCGCCCGCCACAGCCTGCAGCATGGCGGCGATCAGGTCGGCATCGGGCGGCAGCGGCAGGAAATCCTTCGCCCCGGCCTGGATGGCGCGCACCGCGGCATCGGCATCCTGCGGGCGGCCGCAGGCGATGACCGGGCAGGCGATGCGTTCGCCCGCGAGCTGCGCCACCAGCCAACCCACGTCGTGGCGCACATCGCACAGCACCAGGTCGGCGCCGTCCGCGCGCAGGCGCGCCAGCCCGGCGGCGGCGCCCTCGGCGGTGGCGATCCGCGCGCCGCGCGCGGCGGCGATGCGCGCGGCGGTGCCGAGCTCCGCCTCCAGCGATCCGATGACGAGGACGCGCGCCATGCTCAGACCCCCCGGTCCGACTTCACGATCTCGGTCATGGTGACGCCCAGCCGGTTGTCGTCGACCATCACCACCTCGCCGCGCGCGACCAGGCGGTTGTTGACGTAGATGTCCACCGCCTCGCCCAGCTTGCGGTCCAGTTCCACCACCGCGCCGCGGCCGAGCTTGAGCAGCTGCGACACCTGCATGGTGGCGCGCCCCAGCACGGCGGAGATCTGCACCGGGATGTCGTAGACCGCTTCCAGCTCCCGCACCGGGCCGGCGGCGGCCTGGCGCGCTTCCTCGCTGGCGGCCGACAGCGGTTCGAAATTCGTATTGCCCGACATGGTCTACTCCCTGGGGCCGAGGCCGGCCGCTTCCAGAACGCCGCGGATCGCCTGGCGCCGCGCCGCGAGATCGAGCGTCGCGCCGCCCGACCGCCATTCGGCGCGCGCATCGCCCGCGGCCAGGCCGGCGTCCTCCGCGATGGCGATGCCGTCGCCGAGCAGCTCGCGCGTCGCATCGACAAAGCCTGGCGCCACCAGCAGCCGCGCCTCGGGCGCGCCTTCCAGCATCGGCCGCAACCGCTGCGCGAAGCCCGCCGCCAGCGCGCCGCCATGGCCCGCGGCGAGGCCCGGCAGCGCCGCATCCAGCATCGCGAGGGCGAGCCGCGCGACCTCCTCGGCGGCGTCGCGCGCGGCCGCGGCTGCGGCGGCGTGGCCGGCGGCGAGCGCCGTGGCGGCC
>NZ_CAKKLX010000081.1 GCF_918698155.1 Roseomonas sp. CECT 9278 | reverse complement strand
AGCGCGGGGCCCGCGCCGGCGCCCAGCGCGTCGAGCGCCGGGCCGGCGGCCTCCCGCGCGGCGCGGCGCGGCGCGGCGATCGCCTCCATCGCCTCGGCCGAGGCCGGCCGGGCCGCCAGCAGCGCATTGTTCGCCCGCCCGCGCTCGATCTGGATGCCGTCGCTGGCGCGGAACAGGGTCGCGGCGTTGCGGTTCACCTCCGTGATGCGGTTCGTGGCGACCAGGTTCTGCCCCGAATGGAAGATCGCCACGCCGACCGCGACGCCGCTGGCCAGGACAAGCAGGGCCAGCAGCAGCGATACCTCGCGGGCGGCAAGACGCGGTGTCAGCGAACGCAGCGACATGGGTTGAGGTCCCGGCAGGTTTATTTGGTCGGGCAGCCTGCCACAGGACCGGTAAACCCCCTGTTGACCGGGCGGCCGGCGGGACCGGCATTTCCCCGCCGCTGCGGGGGCGCTAGATGTCGCGGCGCATGGCCGCCCCGATCTTCCAGGTCCGCAACCGCATGGCCGCCGTGGGCTGGGGCTTCATGGCCGTCTGGCTCGGCATGCTGCTGATGTTCACCTTCATCATGGGGCGCGATGGGCCGCACCCCTCGCAGCCGGCGCTGCTGCAGCAGGGCGTGCTGGCGGGGTTCTGGATCGTCGGGCTCACGGTGGCGGGGCATGTGCTGGCCAAGCCCTGCACCAGGCTCTCGGTCGATGCGGATGGCGCCGCGCAGCTGGTGCGCCGCACGCCCTTCGGGCGCGAGGTCGAGACCTGGCCGCCCGGCGCCATCGCCGCCGTCGAGGTCCGCGAAGGCAAGGATGACGAGGGCGACCCGTACTGGCAGACCTACATGGTCGCGCAGGATGCCGCCGAGCGCATGATCCGCGAAGGCCGCGACCCCGAGGACCAGCGCGCCCTGGCCGCCAGGCTGCGCGCCGCGCTGCGGCTGGGCTGACGCTGGCCGAATCCGGCCCGCCGGATTATGACGGCCCCGGGCCCCGGGCCGTGCGGCGCTGCACCGGCGCCGCGGCCAGGCGCGCCAGCGTCTCCGGGGTCCGGCCGTGTCGCATCCGTCGAAGCACCTGTTGGCCATCGAGGGCCTTGAGCCGCCGCATATCGCGGACCTGCTCGACCTCGCGGAATCCTACGCGCTGCTGAACCGCAGCGGAAAGACGCAGCGCGACCTGCTGAAGGGCCGCACGCTGATCAACCTGTTCTTCGAGGACAGCACGCGCACCCGCACGTCGTTCGAACTGGCCGGCAAGCGGCTGGGGGCGGACGTGATCAACATGTCGGTCAGCACGTCGTCGGTGAACAAGGGCGAGACGCTGCTGGACACCGCCTCCACGCTCAACGCGATGCAATGCGACCTGCTGGTGATCCGCCATGCGCAGTCGGGTGCGCCGGCCCTGCTGTCCCAGAAGGTCGACGCCGCGGTGATCAATGCCGGGGACGGCACGCATGAACACCCGACGCAGGCGCTGCTCGATGCGCTGACCATCCGACGGCACAAGGGGCGGCTCGAAGGGCTGATCGTCGCGATCTGCGGGGACATCGCACATTCGCGGGTGGCGCGGTCGAACATTCATTTGCTGGGCACGATGGGCGCGCGGGTGCGGATCGTGGGGCCGCCCACGCTGATCCCGGCGGATGCCGCGCGGCTGGGGGTCGAGGTCTTCACCGACATGCGCGCCGGCCTGAAGGACGCCGACGTGGTGATGATGCTGCGCCTGCAGCGTGAACGCATGGCGGCCGGTGGCCTGGTGCCCTCGGCGCGCGAGTTCTTCCGCTTCTATGGCCTGGATGCCGAGAAGCTGGCTTTGGCCAAGCCCGACAGCATCGTGATGCATCCGGGGCCGATGAACCGCGGCGTCGAGATCGACAGCGCCATCGCCGACCACCCGACGCGCAGCGTGATCGGGGAGCAGGTGGAGATGGGCGTCGCCTGCCGCATGGCGGTGCTGGACATCCTGGCGCGGCGGCTGCCGCGCAACCGGTAGCGGCCGCCGCGGCGGCCCTTCACCGGCCCGGCAGCATGCGCCGGATCAGCCCGTGGCGATGCACCAGGCTATGGCGCAGCACCACCGCCAGATGCGCGGCGAGCGCCGCCGCCAGCAGCAGCGCGCCGCCGACATGCACCCACTTGCCCGCCAGCGCGAGCCATTCCCAGCGCGGCAGCGGGTTGGGCAGCGCGACAGCGCCGGCGAACAGCACGCCATAGCCGCCGGCCATGACATGCACGAAGCCGCTGACCGGCATCAGGAACATGGCGAGGTACAGGCCGTTCTCCGCATGATGCACCACGCGCTGGTCGCGCGGCGTCAGGCACGGCGCCCAGGGCGGCAATTCCCCCGCGCGGCGCGCCCACAGCCGCACCAGCGCCACCGCCAGCGCCACCAGGCCCAGCGTCTTGTGCCAGTTGTACAGCGCATCGCCCGCCGCGCCGGCATCGTCGGGCAGGCGGGTCATCACCAGGCCGCCGCCGACCTGCACGGCGAACAGCGCCACGACGACCCAGTGCAGCGCCTTGGTCAGGCCGCCATAGCCGGCGGCGGAGTTCAGCAGCGGCATGGGCGGGTCCTTGCGCCGATGGTCGGAAAGCGCCAGCGCAGCGGTGCGGGCGGACCATGTCAATCGCGAGGGATCACATGGCGGGGCCAGCGGAGGCGACGTCGCCGCGTTGCCCGGCATTCCATGCCGAGGACGGGTCGGCGCCGGCCCGGCAGGCGATGCGGCGGGGGGGTCGAGCGATCGCCCGGCGCGGGCGTTGGACAGGCCACGACCAGGCCGGCGAGTCGCGGGCCGGCGCCACGCCCATCCGCGCCGCCACGGGCGCCGCGCGCGGGCGGCTGGCGGGACCGGCGCTTGCGTCTATAACCACCGGCGATGCGCGACCTCCTGATCACCAATGCCCGGCTGCTCGACCCTGCCTCCGGCCTCGATGGCCCGGGGGCGCTGCTGGTGCGCGGGGGGGTGGTGGCCGAACTCGGGCCGGGCCTGGTCGCGCCGGAGGGCGCGGAGACGCTCGATGCCGGCGGCGCCTGCCTCGCACCAGGGCTGGTCGACCTGCGGGCGAACCTTGGCGAGCCGGGGGCAGAGCATCGCGAGACCATCGCCTCCGCGGCGCTGGCCGCGGCCGCCGGGGGCATCACCACGCTGTGCGTGCTGCCGGATACCGATCCGGCGCTGGATGATCCGGCGCTGCTGTCCTTCGTGATCCGCCGCGGCGAAGCGACGGGGTCGGTCGCGCTGCTGCCCTATGGCGCCGCGACGGCGGGCTGCGCGGGGAAGGAACTGGCGGAGCTCGGCCTGCTGCGGGAAGCCGGGGCGATCGCCTTCACCGACGGCGCACGCGCGATCGGGTCGGCGCGGATGATGCGGATCGCCTTGTCCTATGCGCGGGCCTTCGGCGCCTTCGTGGTGCAGCACCCCGAGGAGCCGTCGCTGGCGGGCGGCGGCGCCGCGACCGAGGGGGAACTGGCGACGCGGCTGGGCCTGCCGGGCATCCCGCCGGCGGCGGAGGCGATGATGGTGGCGCGGGACGTCGCACTTGCGCGGCTGACCGGCGGGCATGTGCATTTCGCGCATCTGTCCACCGGCGCGGCGCTGGACCTGGTGCGCGCGGCGAAGGCGGAAGGGCTGCGCGTGACCTGCGACACGGCGCCACCCTATTTCGACCTCAACGAGACGGCGATCGGCGACTACCGGACCTATGCGAAGCTCTCGCCGCCCTTGCGGACGGAGGCGGACCGGCAGGCGGTGGTGGCGGCGCTGGCGGATGGCACGATCGATGCCATCGCATCGGACCACCAGCCGCGCGATGCCGATGACAAGCGCCTGCCCTTCGCGCAGGCCGAGGCCGGGGGCGCAGGCTTGGCCACGCTGTTGGGCGTGACGCTGGCGCGGGTGCATGGGGGCGATTTGTCCATGCTGGCCGCGTTGGCGCTGCTGACCTGCAGGCCGGCGGCGCTGCTCGGGCTGCCGGTGGGGCGGCTGGCGGTGGGCGCGCCGGCGGATCTGGTGCTGTTCCACGCCGAGCGCGGCTGGAAGGTCGAGGCGGGGAAGCTGCCGGGCAAGGCGCAGAACTCGCCGTTCGACGGGCGGGCGCTGGAGGGACGCGTGCTCGGCACCTGGAAGGCCGGGCGGCGGGTGTTCGGGGCGTGATCACCGATCCTTCGATGGGCTTCGTGGTGGCGCTGCTGGGCGCCTATCTGATCGGGTCGATCCCCTTTGGGCTTTTGCTGACACGGGCGGCGGGGCTGGGGGATATCCGGGCGATCGGGTCGGGGAATATCGGCGCGACCAACGTGCTGCGGACCGGACGCAAAGGGCTGGCGGCGGCGACGCTGGTGCTGGATGCGCTGAAGGGCGTGGCGGCGGTGCTGCTGATGCGCTGGGTGGCGCCGGAACAGGACCTGGTGGCGGGGACGGCGGCGGTACTGGGGCACACCATGCCGGTCTGGCTGGGCTTCAAGGGCGGCAAGGGGGGTGCCACGGCGCTGGGCGTCTGCGCCGCGGCGATGTGGCCGGTGGCGCTGTGCTGCGTGGCGCTGTGGCTGGCGACGGCGAAGCTGGTGCGGATTTCATCCGTGGCGACGCTGGTGCCGATGGCGGCGTCTCCGCTGCTGGCGCTGGTGTTTTCGGATGCCGAGCATGCGCTGATGGCGCTGCTGGTCGCGGTGCTGGTGGTCTGGAAGCACGAGGGGAATATCCGGCGGCTGCTGGCCGGGACGGAGCCGCGGATTGGGCAGGGGCGGTAGGGCGGATTTTTAGCCCTTTAGGATTTTAGGCAAGGCGGCCACGGCGGTTTCGGACAAATGCCGGTTGGAAGCAGCGCGCGATTGCCCGTGGGCTTCACAAGCCGCCACGTGCTCTCCACGGTTTCGGACATCCACATGGGTGGCGCGTGCATGGGCCGCTCCCGGACGTTTCGTCGGCGCCGATCGCGAGCGGCTCCTGCGTCGCGATGCACGGATACAGGCCATTTCGGGTTCGACTGGCAGATCGACAGCTCCAAAGACCAATCCTGAACATAACAAGAACATTCGCGCTTGACAAGGGAAAAGCGTCGCGACGGCATGCTTCGCCGGGCGCGATCCGGTGCGCGGCGGCGCCCTGGCGAGGCCCTGCATACGCGAGCGCCAGATCGCGTGCAGGCGTGCTGACGGCGTGCGCGAGAGACGCTGGCAGCCCTCGCATCCCGGCGCCTCCTCACGCCGCGCCACGCGATCACCGTCTGGCTCCGCTCAATGCACCCCCGCCACCGGAACCCCCGCCGGCCCAGGACGCCGCACCCCCACCAGCCGCCGCAAGTCCTCCACCCGCCCCGCCGCCACGCAGGCCTTCAGCAGCGTGAACTCCACCAGGTCCGTCTGCGCGCGGCTGCCGCCGATGCGTTCGCTCTCGGCCAGCAGAGGCTCCAACGCCTCGATCGCCGCGTCGTAATCCCCCCGCGCAAAAGCCAAGAACCCGCCCGCCGCCGCCGGGATCACCGACCCCGACGGATACCGCCCCTCCCGCGCCAGCGCCGCCATCTGCGCGATGCGCGCCTCCAGCCCGGCCGCGTCGCCCGCCACGCTCTGCGCCAGCACCACATGCAGGTCGGGGAAGGATGCGGCCGCGCGGGGGAAGTGGCTGACCGCGAACTCATGCATCTCCCGCCACGCTGCCTCGTCGCGCGGTGCGCCGGCCAGTTCCATCCGCCACAGGAAGGACACCGCATCCTGCAGCTTCTGGCGCGGGAAGCCGCTGTGGCCGGCCAGCGAAAACGCCGCGCGATACAGCCGCGCGGCCTCGGCCAGGTCGCCCTCGGCCAGCGCGCCAAGCGCCTGGTGCCAGTGCAGGTGGCCATGCAGGATGCCGCCGCGCGGGTAGCTTTGCAGCCACTCGGCCAGGAAGGCCCGCGCCGCGCCGGGCTCGCCATCCTCGTAGAACAGATGCGCCTGGGAATGGGCGATCCAGCCGCTGGCCGGCTGCTTCGCGTAGGACCGCGCGATGATCGGCCGCGCGGCGTCGCGCTGGCCGTCCTCGTTCAGCGCCATGGCGTAGCTGGAATCGAACCACCAATCCTCGCCGTAATGCGGCGCGAGCGCGGTCATCAGCGCCGCCAGCCGCGCCTTCTGCCCGCGCTCGCCGGACGACCCGTGCAGCCCGTTCGGATTGGCGGTGGTGTTGAGCACGATCGCATCGCGCGGCCATTGCGCCAGGTGGGCTTGCAGCGCGGCGAGCGTCGTCGCGACGGGCTCGGTCATCATGGTGCGGAAGAAGCGGATCTGGCTCGCCTCGCGCGCGGTGGCACCCGGCAGCAGGGACTCCGCCTGGTCGAGCGCGGCGCGCGCGCCGGCGGCGTCGGCGAAGCTCAGCAGCACATGGGCGCGCGCGGCATGCGCCAGGGCGAAGCCGGGGTCGGCCGCCACCGCGGCATCGAAGGCGTCGAGCACGCCGTCATGCAGCATCAGCAGGCGGTCGAGGCCCCGGACATAGGCGTCGCGCGCGGCGCTGGAGGCGGTGGAAACGGGCAGGTCGTAGCGATCCGTCAGCACGCCGGGCTCTCCGTGGGCAGGGGCGGCAGGGAGCGTAGCGCCGATCGCGGTCCCCGGGATATCGGCGGGGCGGCGGCGCAGGCTTCGGCCGGGACCGGAGCATCGACGCCCCGGGCCGCGCGATACCTGCGCCATGCACACATCCCCTCGCCCGTTCCACGGCTGGCGCGTCGTCGCCGGCGCCTTCGTCATCGCGGTGTTCGGCTGGGGGCTCGGCTTCTACGGGCCACCCATCTACCTGCATGCCCTGACCGACCAGCGCGGCTGGTCGGTCGGCCTGGTCTCGGGTGCCACGACCCTGCATTACCTCAGCGGCGCCGCGTTGATCGCGGTCCTGCCGCGGCTCTATGCCCGCTTCGGCCTTGGCCGCGTGACCCGCCTGGGCACGCTGGCGCTCGCGCTCGGCCTGGTCGGCTGGGCGGCCGCGCAGGCGCCCTGGCAGTTGTTTGTCGCGACGCTGTTCACCGGCTGCGGATGGGTGACGCTCGGCGCGGCGGCGATCAACGCCATGGTCGCGCCGTGGTTCGCGCGGCTGCGGCCGCGGGCGCTCTCGATGGCCTATAACGGCGCGAGCGTCGGCGGCATCGTCTTCGCGCCGCTCTGGGTGTTCCTGATCGAGCGGTTCGGCTTCCTGGCCGCGGCCGTTGTGCTCGGCGTGGCGGCCTTGGTCGTGGTGGGCGGCATCGCGACGCGAATCGTCGCCGTCAAGCCGTCGGAGCTCGGCCAGTTCCCGGATGGCGAGGCCGCCGGGCCCGCTGCCGCGGCCGCGTCGCAGGGTGCGGCACTGCCCGCGGGTGCGCTGTGGCGCGACCGGGGGTTCCGGACGCTGGCGGCAGCGATGGCGCTCGGGCTCTTCGCGCAGATCGGGCTCGTTGCGCATCTCTATTCCCTCATCGCTTCGCCGCTGGGCACAGGGCTCGCCGGGGTGGTGGCGGGGCTGGCGACGGCCTCGGCGATCGTGGGACGGACGATGTTCGGCTGGATGATGCCGGCGGGCGCGGATCGGCGGGTCTGGGCCTCGGCCAGCTACGCGGTGCAGGCCGCGGGCGTGGTGGCGCTGATGGCGTCTGGGTTGGAGGGGCCTTCGGCGATCCTGGCGGGCGTGCTGCTGTTCGGCTTCGGGATCGGCAATGCGACGTCGCTGCCGCCGCTGATCGCGCAGGCGGAGTTCGTCCGGCGGATGCCGCACGGGTGGTGCCGCTGATCGTGGCAAGCGCGCAGGCGGCCTATGCCTTCGCGCCGGCGGTGTTCGGGCTGGTGCGGGAGGTCGGCGGGGTGACGCCCATGCTGGTGCTGACCCTGGTGGTGCAGGGCTTGGCGGTGGCGGCCTTCATGCTCGGGAGGCGCAGGCTTCATCATTCGCCTGTCAGGTGAATTCACGATATCTAATGACGCATGACAGGATTATGTGGTCCCGGCCTGGCTCGGGGTGACGCTGGCGCTCCGGCGGCTGCGGCGGTCGGCGGCGGTGCGGGCAGCCGCCCTCGGCACTGCCTTGCCGGGCGGCGCCGGCGCGGTGGTCCATGAGCCTCGCGCTGCTGCGTCTGGCGCGCACCGAGGGCATCGGCCCCCTCACCTTCCGCAAGCTGCTGGCCCGCCACCGGGATGGCGATGCGGCGCTCGCCGCCTTGCCCGCCCTGTCGGTGGGACGCACCACCCCCTACACCCCGCCGCCGCTCGCCGACGCGAAGCGCGAGGCCGCGGCGCTGGCGAAGCTCGGCGGGCGCTTCGTCTATCTCGACGATCCGCTCTACCCGCCGCTGCTGGCGCTGCTGCCGGATGCGCCGCCGGTGCTGGCCGTGCTGGGCGATGCAGCGCTGCTGGCCGCGCCGGCGGTGGCCATCGTCGGCGCGCGCAACGCCTCGGCCGCCGGGCTGCGCGTCGCGGCGGAGCTGGCGGACAGCCTGGCCGCCAAGGGGCTGACCGTGGTCTCAGGCCTGGCGCGCGGCATCGACACCGCCGCGCATGAGGGCGCGCTGCGGACCGGCGGGACCATCGCCGTGCTGCCCGGTGGCGTGGACGTGGCCTACCCGCCCGAGAACGCCGCGCTGATCGCGCGCATCGCCGCGCGCGGGGCGGTGGTGGCGGAGGCGCCGCTCGGCACCACGCCGACCAACCGGCATTTCCCCAAGCGCAACAGGATCGTGGCGGGGCTTTCGCTGGGTGTCGTGGTGGTGGAGGCGGCGCATCGGTCGGGCACGCTGATCACCGCGCGGCTTGCGCTGGAACAGGGGCGCGAGATCTTCGCCGTGCCCGGCTCGCCGCTCGACGCGCGCTGCCGGGGGTCGAACGACCTGATCCGCCAGGGCGCGCACCTGACCGAGACGGCGGAGGACGTGCTCGACCACCTGCCCGAACAGCCCCGCGCCGGGCCGCTGTTCGACCCGTCCCGCATGGCCGGGACCGCCGAGGACCCGCCGGAGGCCCTCGGCCCGCCTCCGGAAGGGTCGGGTGAAGTGCTTGAACTCATTGGAATGTCACCGGTATCGGTTGACGAGGTGCTGCGACGCTGCCACCTGACTGCCCCCGAACTCCAGGCCGTGCTGACCGACCTGGAGCTGGACGGCCGCGTGCAACTCCTGCCCGGCCATCGCGTCATGCGCAGCACGAACGGGTGATCCGGGCCGAAAATGACCGACGTCGTCGTGGTGGAATCACCGGCCAAGGCCAAGACGATCGAGAAGTATCTCGGGCGTGACTTCACCGTGCTTGCCTCCTTTGGGCACGTTCGCGACCTGGAGGAAAAGGACGGCGCCGTCCTGCCCGACCAGGATTTCGCGATGGTCTGGGGCAAGGATGGGCGCGGCGAGGCGCAGGTCGCCAAGATCGCGACCGCGCTGAAGGGGGCCAAGCGGCTGTGGCTCGCCACCGACCCCGATCGCGAAGGCGAGGCGATTTCCTGGCACGTGAAGGACATGCTGGGGCAGCGCGGCGCGCTGAAGGGCAAGGATGTCCAGCGCATCACCTTCAACGAGATCACCAAGCGCGCCGTGCAGTATGCGGTGGAGCATCCGCGCGACCTCGATATCCCGCTGATCGACGCGTATCTCGCGCGCCGGGCGCTGGATTACCTGGTGGGCTATACGCTGTCGCCGCTGCTGTGGCGCAAGCTGCCGGGGTCGCGGTCGGCGGGGCGCGTGCAGTCGGTGGCACTGCGGCTGCTGTGCGAGCGCGAGGCCGAGATCGAGGCCTTCAAGCCGCGCGAATACTGGACGCTGGAAGCGAAGTTCTTCACCCCCGCCGGCGCGCCGTTCAATGCGCGGCTGACGCATCTGGATGGCCGCAAGCTCGACCAGTTCGACCTGCATGATGCCGGCACGGCGAATGCCGCCAAGGCGCGGGCGGAAGCCGCGACCTATGCGGTGGCGTCGGTCGAGAAGAAGCGCACGCGGCGCAACCCGCCGCCGCCCTTCATGACGTCCACCTTGCAGATGGAAGCGTCGCGCAAGCTGGGGATGGGCGCGCAGCAGGCGATGCGCACGGCGCAGGCGCTCTATGAGGCTGGGCACATCACCTATATGCGGACCGACGGCGTGCAGATGTCGCGCGAGGCGATCGCCGCCATCCGCGACCATGTGAAGGAGGCCTTCGGGCCGTCCTACATGCCCGCCGCGCCGCGCGAATACACCTCGAAGCAGAAGAACGCCCAGGAGGCGCACGAGGCGATCCGCCCGACCGACGTGACCCGCACGCCCGAGGCGATGGCGCGCGAGTTGGATGGCGCGCAGGCCAGGCTGTATGAGCTGGTGTGGAAGCGCGCCGTCGCGTCGCAGATGTCGTCCGCGGAACTGGACCAGACCGCGGTCGATATCGACAGCGCCGACAAGACGCTGCGCTTCCGCGCGACGGGGTCGGTGGTGGCCTTCGACGGCTTCCTGAAGCTGTATCGCGAGGATGAGGACGACCGCGCCGCCGATGCCCGCGCCGGCCTCAAGCCCGCCGACCAGCCGGCGGAGGATGACGACAGCCGCATCCTGCCGCCGATGGCGCAGAACGATGCGCTGAAGCGCGGCGAGGTCACCGCCAGCCAGCACTTCACCCAGCCGCCGCCGCGCTATTCGGAAGCGAGCCTGGTCAAGCGGCTGGAGGAGCTCGGGATCGGGCGGCCCTCGACCTATGCCTCCATCCTGCAGCGGCTGCAGGACCTGAAATACGTGAGCCTCGAGAAGCGGCGCTTCATCGCCCAGGATCTCGGGCGGATGGTGACCACCTTCCTGGTGCGCTTCTTCGACAAGTATGTGGACACCGGCTTCACCTCCGCGATGGAGGAGAAGCTCGACGAAATTTCGGCGGGGCAGACCGATTGGCGGGCGGTGATGCGCGCCTTCTGGAGCGAGTTCTCGGCCGCGGTGGAGGCCACGCGCGACCTCAAGATCCGCGACGTGATCGATGCGCTGGACGAGGATCTGGGCCCGCACATGTTCCCCGCGCGGGCGGATGGCACGGACCCGCGCGTCTGCCCCACCTGCGGCAATGGGCGGCTGGGGCTGCGGCTCGGGCGGACGGGAGCCTTCGTGGGGTGCTCGAACTATCCCGAATGCCGCTACACGCGGCCCTTCGGCGTGGATTCGGGCACCGGCGAGGGCGCTGCGCCGTCCGAGCAGGAACTGGGCGAGGACCCCGCCACCGGCCAGAAGGTCACGCTCAAGCGCGGCCCCTATGGCTTCTACATCCAGCTCGGCGACCCGGGCACGGACGCCAAGGGCAAGCCGACCAAGCCCAAGCGCACCAGCCTGCCCGATGGCGTGGCCCCCGATACGGTCACGCTGAACCACGCGCTCGGCCTGCTGTCGCTGCCGCGCATCGTCGGCCGAGACCCAGAGACCGGCGAGGAGATCACCGCCGGCCTCGGCCGCTTCGGCCCGTATGTTCGGGCGGGCACGGTGTTCAAGTCGCTCGACAAGGATGACGACGTGCTCAGCGTCGGCATGAACCGCGCCCTGGCACTGCTGGCCGATGCGCGGGCGCGCGTGCGCGAACTGGGCCCGCATCCGAAGGACAAGGACCCCGTGACGGTCCGCAAGGGGCGGTTCGGCCCCTATGCCCAGCACGGCAAGACGGTGGCCAACCTGCCGCGCGATGTCGCGATGGAGGACATCACGCTGGAGGACGCGGTCGCGCTGCTGGCCGAGAAGGGCAAGGCGCTGAAGCCGCGCGGGGCGGCCGGGCGCAAGGCATCGAGCGCCAAGGCCGCGCCGCGCAAGGCCGCCGCGGATGCGCCCCCCGGCAAGCCGGCGGCGGCGCGCAAGGCGGCGCCCGCCAAGGCGCCGGCGCGCGCGGCGGCGGCAAAGGCCAGGCC
>NZ_CAKKLX010000080.1 GCF_918698155.1 Roseomonas sp. CECT 9278 | reverse complement strand
GCCCGCCGCCACGCCTGAGCGGCCGGTCTCCCCCGCGCCGCCGCAGATCGCCGCGCTGCCGCTGCCGCCGCCCGCGCCGCCCCCGCCCCCGCCGGTCGAGGTGACGCCCGGGCGCGAGCCGCTCGACCTCACCAGCCGGCCGCCGATCCGGCTGGGCCAGCCGGCCGCGCCGCAGCGCGGGCTGGACATGCGGCCCGGCGCCAGCCTGCCGGGACCCGGGGATGTGGAGAACCTGCGGGTGCGCGGCGCCCAGGCGGGCCCGGACTGGCGCAACGCCTTCCGGCAATGGCTCGACCGCACGCTGCGCTACCCGCGCGATGCGGCGGAGCTTGGCGAACAGGGGCCGGTGACGGTGCGGATCACCACCGGCGCCGATGGGCGCGTGCGCAGCGTCGAGCTGCGCCAGGGCACGCGATCGATCTTCCTGAACCACTATTCGCAGGCGGTGTTCCGCGGCGCGACGCTGCCCGCCTTCCCGCCCGGCACGGCGGAGGAGGAGGTCACCATCGACCTGACGATCAACTACATCCTGCACCGCCGCTGACGCGGCCGGCGGTCAGGCGTGGCCGACCTCGCCGAAGGCCTCGCGGTTGGTGGTGCGCACCACGGCCGCGAACAGCCGCAGCGCGTCCGGCCCGCCGCGATCGAGCAGCGCGCCGTGCTCCATCTCCTTCGCGAGGATCTCGGCGTGGTCGGCAAGCGTTTCGGCGGCGCGGCGCAGCGCCTCTCGCGAGAGGACCAACTGCTGGTCCTCGGACAACAGATTCCATTCGGCAGGCCGCACGGGGTTTCCATCCGGGTCATCCGCCGTCCTGGCGCGGTTCGCGGCTCGGGGGGCCACGCGGCGCAGCATGCCGTGCCGCGGTTAACGCCCCGTCACTTGCCGCCGGGCGCTGTGGGCTTGTCCGCCGGCTTGGGCGCGGGCGGGCGCGGCGGCGTGGAGGGGCCGGAGATCACGTCGAAATCGTAGTCGGTGCGGTGCATGGCAAGGCTTCCTGTGGCTGTGTCGGCCGGGAGCCTCGTGCCTTGGTGGGAAGCGGGGTGTGATGTCCCCGAAACACGAAAGCCGCCAGCTCCTGGCTTGCGGCTTTTCGGGTGGAACGATGCAGACGCGTTTCCCTAGGCCGCCGGAATATACCAGCGGTACCAAAATCGAGAGGTCGGGATGCGGTCCTGCATCATGGGATGGATGCTAGGGCACGGCAGGCGCGCGATGCAAGGGGCGATCCCGATGCGGGCGGTGCAGCGCGGTAGTAGGCGACTTCGTGACCGGATGCGCTCGCGGCGATCCCGATGCGGGCGGTGCAGCGCGGGTCAAGCGATGGATGCCCGCGCACCGCGCAGCGCCGCAGCCGCACTGGCGGCAGGACGGGCAGCGCGCCGCCGCGCCGCGCCGCGGCGTTCGACGCGCCGCTTGCGCGCGCGGGGACCTTCGGTAGTTTCTGCCGCTTCCGTCATCGGAGCGACACAGATGGACCGCCGTATCCTCCTCGGCGCCGCCGCCGGCCTGCTGGCCGCGCCGGCCGCACTGCGCGCCCAGGCGCTGCCCAAGATCACCATCGGCATGTCCGGCTGGACCGGCTTCGCGCCGCTGACGCTGGCCGAGCAGGCCGGGCTGTTCCGCGCCAATGGCATCGAGGTGGAAACCCGCTTCGTGCCGCAGCGCGAGCGCAACCTGGCCCTGGTCGGTGGCGCGCTGAACTGCGTGGTGACCACGGTGGACACCATGATCCTGTGGGCGTCGGCCGCACCACTGGTGCAGGTGCTGGTGCTCGACCGCTCGCGCGGCGGCGATGGCATCGCGGTGCGCCCGGCGATCAATTCCTGGGCTGATCTGCGCGGCAAGACCATCGCGGTCGATGGCGCCGGCACCACGCCGTATTTCGTGCTGGCCTACATGATGCGCGAGAACGGCATGTCGATCCGCGACGTGACCGCCGCCACGCTGGCGCCGCAGCCCGCCGCGCAGGCCTTCGTGGCCGGGCAATTCGACGGCTGTTCGACCTACGAGCCGTACCTGTCGCAGGTGCGCGGCATGGGCGCGGACAAGGGAAAAATCCTCGCGACCACGCTGGACCACCCCTGCGTGGTCGATACGCTGGCCTTCCAGCCGGCCTTCATCCAGGCGAACCCCGAAGCGGTGCGCCGCGTGGTGAAATCCTGGTGGGATGCGCTGGCGATGATCCAGCGCGAACCCGATCGCTCCAACGAGATCATGGGCCGGCGCGTCAACCAGACCGCCGCGCAATTCGCCGCCAGCGCGCAGTACATCGAATGGCTCGACCAGGCGAAGAATCGCGACTATGTCGCGAACGGCCTGCCGCAGTTCATGCAGAAGGCGCACACCGTGCAGCGCGAGGCCGGCGTGATTCGCCAGGATGTGAACCTGGGCGCGCTGCTGAACACGTCATTCCTGGGGTGAGATGAAGCCGCTCGCGCCCATTTCGGCCGGCGCCCGGGTGGTCCTGGGCGCCGGGTTCTTCGTGCTGTTCGTGCTCGCCTGGGGGGCGGCGACGTGGTCGGGCTGGGTGCCGCCACTGTTCCTCGCGAGCCCGGAACGCACGCTGCGCGCGGGCTGGTCGCTGCTGACCGAATTCGGCTTCGCGGGCGACATCGCCATCACGATCTGGCGGGTGTTCGGCGGCTTCGCGATCGCCGCAGTTCTGGGCGTACCGCTCGGGCTGATGATGGGGGCGTTCAAGCCGGTCGAGGCCTTCTTCGAACCCTTCATCTCCTTCGCGCGCTACCTGCCCGCATCGGCCTTCATCCCGCTGCTGATCCTGTGGGCTGGCGTGGGGGAGGCGCAGAAGCTGTCCGTCATCTTCATCGGGTCGTTCTTCCAGGTGGTGATGATGGTGGCGGTGATCGCGGGGGCGACGCGCATGGACCTGGTGGAGGCGGCGTATACGCTGGGCGCGCGCGCGGGCGGCGTGGTGAAGCGCGTGATCATCCCCTCGGCCGCGCCACAGGTGATGGAGACGCTGCGGCTGGTGCTGGGCTGGGCCTGGACCTACGTGATCGTGGCGGAGCTGATCGGCGCCACGAGCGGCATCGGCCACATGATCATGGACAGCCAGCGTTTGCTCGACACTGGCCAGATGATCTTCGGCATCGTCGTGATCGGGGTGATCGGGCTGGTGACGGATTTTCTGTTCAAGGCCCTGAATCGGCGGTTGTTCCCCTGGGCGGTGCTGTGAGCGCCAAGACCCTGCGCATCGCCGGCGTGACGCGCACCTTCCCTGGCCAGGGGCGCGCCGCGCCCACGCTCGCGCTGCAACCCACCGACCTGGTCGTGCAGCCCGGCGAATTCGTCGCGATCCTCGGGCCCTCGGGCTGCGGGAAATCGACGCTGCTGCGGATCGTCGCGGGGCTCGACCAACCCACCGCGGGCAGCGTCACGCTGGATGGCGCGGCGGTGCGCGACCCCGGCCCCGACCGCGGCATGGTGTTCCAGTCCTACACGCTGTTCCCCTGGCTGACCGTCGCGCAGAACATCCGCTTCGGCCTGGCCGAACGCGGCGTGCCCGAGGCCGAGCAGCGCGCCATCGTGGAACGCTTCATCGCCCGCACCGGGCTGCGGGGCTTCGAGAACCACTGGCCGCGCCAGCTCTCCGGCGGCATGCAGCAACGTTGCGCGCTGGCCCGCGCGCTGGCCAACGACCCCGAGATCCTGCTGCTCGACGAACCCTTCGGCGCGCTCGATCACCAGACGCGCGAGCTGATGCAGGAATTGCTGCTGGAAATCTGGGAAGCGGACCGGAAGACCGTCCTGTTCGTCACCCACGACATCGACGAGGCGATCTTCCTGGCCAACCGCGTGGTGGTGATGTCCGCCCGGCCCGGCCGCATCAAGGCCGAGGTGCCGGTCGCGTTGCCCCATCCGCGCGACTGGACCATGAAGACCACGCCCGGTTTCGCCGCGCTGAAGGCCCGGCTGATGGGCGAGATCCGCGAGGAGGTCCGCAAGGCGGCCGCTGCCTGACGGGCTATTTGCGCCGGCGCGCCGCCTCGCCCACCGCGTGCCCCTGCTGCGCCATGGCCTCGATCCGCGCGGGCAGCGCCGCCAGGATCGCCGCGCGATAGCCCGGCACGCGCTTCCAAGCCTTGCGTTCCGGCTTGGTCATGCCGCAGCCGCGGCACCAGCCGCTGTCGTCGTCGTGGTCGTAGATCTTCACGCAGGGCCGGTCCATGGCGGCGGAGATGGGCGTTGCCCTTCGCCATGGGAAGCGCCATTCAATCGGGCATGGCGATTCCCCCCACCATCCCCCGCGCCGCGCTGGTCACCGGCGGCGCGAAGCGCCTGGGCCGCGCCATGGCGCTGGCGCTGGCCGAGGCCGGCTTCGATGTCGCGATCCACTACGCCAGCAGCGAGGCGGAGGCGGAGGCGACCGCCGACGAGATCGCCGCGCGCGGCCGTCGCGCGGTCACGCTGCGCGCCGACCTGGCGCGCGAGGGCGAGGTCGCTCGCCTGGTGCCGGATGCCACCGCCGCGCTCGGCCCGATCGGCGTGCTGGTGAACAACGCCTCGGCCTTCGAACGCGACGAATGGCACGACGCCACGCGCGACTCCTGGGACCGCCACGTTGAACCCAACCTGCGCGCGCCCTTCGTGCTGGCGCAGGGGTTCGCGACCGCGCTGCCGGCGGACCGGGAGGGCGTGGTGGTGAACATGCTCGACCAGCGGGTCTGGTCGCTGACCCCGCATTTCGTGTCCTACACCGTCTCGAAGGCGGGGCTTTGGGCGCTTACGCAGTCGCTCGCGCTGGCGCTGGCACCGCGCATCCGGGTGAACGGCATCGGCCCCGGCCCCGCCCTGCCCAGCCCGCGCCAGACAGCCGAGCAGTTCGCGCGGCAATGCGCCTCCGTGCCGCTGCGGCACGGCACCTCGCCCGAGGAAGTGGCGCGCGCCCTGCTGGCGATCCTGGCGCTGCCCTCGATGACGGGGCAAATGATCGCGCTCGATGGCGGGCAGCACATGCAATGGGCGCCGCACCATGCCGGAGTGCCCGAGGAATGATCCCGCGCGTCGCATCCATCACCCCGCGTTCCGCGCGGCAGCTGCCCGGCACGGGGCGACCCGCATGAGCTTCGCCCCCGACGCCGCGCGCGGATTGCGCCATGTGTTCGTGCGCGGCCTGACGGTGCAGGCGCTGCTGGGCGTGCATGCGCACGAACATGCACAGCCGCAGCGTGTGGTGATCGGCATCGACCTTGCGGTGAGCGACGAATCCGCGCCATCGCACGAGGGCGCGGACACGCTGTCGCGCGTGGTGGACTACGGCGTGGCGGCCGCGACGGCGCGCAGCATCGCGCAGCAGACGCATGTCCGCCTGGCCGAGACGCTGGCCGAACGGATCGCGATCGCGCTGCTGGACGATGCGCGCGTGCAACGCGTGCGGGTATCCGTGGAGAAGCCGGATGTGCTGCCGGATGTCACCACTGTCGGCGTTGTCGTTGAAAGGACGCGATTTTGAAACACGCGCCCCGCGCGTTTTGTCCACCGCGCCCGGGCCGCCCACTTGCCCCGGGTGGCGTCAAGCGCAAAATCCGACTTGACCTATTCCGGCCGCAGGAGCAGAGGAATTTTTACGTTCAAAATCAATGCTCTAATGAGATCGACGTCGAGCGCCCAAATCTGCGGCAAGTCGACGAAACCGCACTGTAACAAGGCCCGGGCGCCGATGCCCCGCAGTTCCCCCACAGACTTATCCACAGCATTGGTGGACAATCGACCGGCATGATCGGCCAGGACGCAGATCCGACGCCGACCGACGGCGTCACGGTGATCGAGGCCGCGCTGGCGACGCTGCCGCTCGCGCCCGGCGTGTATCGCATGCTCGATGCCAAGGGCGATGCGCTGTATGTCGGCAAGGCGCGGTCGCTGCGCAAGCGCGTCACGTCCTACACGCAGGTCTCGCGGCTGTCGGAACGCCTGCGGCGCATGGTGTTCGAGACGCGCAGCCTCGAGATCGTCACCACGGCCAGCGAGGCCGAGGCGCTGCTGCTCGAGGCGAACTTCATCAAGCGCCTGCGGCCGCGCTTCAACATCGTGCTGCGCGACGACAAATCCTATCCGTGGCTGATGCTGTCGGACGACCATCCCTATCCGCAGATCGCCAAGCATCGCGGCGAACGGCGCAAGGGCGCCACCTACTACGGGCCCTTCGCGTCCGTCTGGGCCGTGAACCAGACCATCACGGCGCTGCAGCGCGTGTTCCTGCTGCGGTCCTGCCGCGACACGGTGTTCGACCAGCGCACGCGGCCCTGCCTGCTGTTCCAGATCAAGCGCTGCTCCGCGCCTTGCGTCGAGCGCATCAGCCAGGAGGGCTATCGCGACCTGGTGCGCGAGGCGAAGGAGTTCCTGTCGGGCGGCACCCCCTCCATCCAGAAGCGCCTGGCGGCGGAGATGGAGACGGCCGCCGAGAAGCTGGAATTCGAACGCGCCGCCGCGCTGCGCGACCGCATCCGCGGCCTGACGCATGTGCAGGGCCATGACCGGGTGAACCTCGATGGCGTGGGCGATGCCGATGTGGTGGCGCTGCACCAGGCGGCGGGCCAGGCCTGCGTGCAGGTGTTCTTCTTCCGCGGCGGGCGCAACAACGGCAACCGGCCGTATTTCCTGTCGACCGCGAAGCAGGACCAGACGCCCGAGGAGGTGATGGGCACCTTCCTCGCGCAGCTCTATGACGACCTGCCGCCGCCGCCGCTCGTGCTGCTCTCCCACGACCCGGCCGAGGCGGCGCTGATCGCCGAGGCGCTGGCGCTCAAGGCCGGCCGGCGCGTCGAACTGCATCGCCCGCAACGCGGCGACAAGAAATCCGTGGTGGATCACGCCGCCACCAACGCGCGCGAGGCGCTGGAGCGCCGCCTGGCCGAAGGCACCGCGCAGGCGCAGCTGCTGGACGGCGTCGGCACCATGTTCGGCCTGCCCGGCGCGCCCGAGCGCATCGAGATCTACGACAACAGCCACATCCAGGGGGCCAACCCGTATGGCGTCATGGTGGTGGCGGGGCCGTCGGGGTTCATGAAGCAGGCCTATCGGAAGTTCTCGATCAAGACCGCGCAGGGCAATGACGACTTCGCCATGATGCGCGAGGTGTTCGAACGCCGCTTCGGCCGCGCCCTGCGCGAGGATCCGGCCCGCGAATCCGAATCCTGGCCCGACCTGGTGCTGATCGATGGCGGCGCCGGGCAGCTTTCCGCCGCGCAATCGGTGATGGCCGAGCTCGGCGTGGAGGACGTGCCGCTGGTCGCCGTCGCCAAGGGCCCGGACCGCGATGCCGGGCGCGAATGCTTCCACATGGCCGGGCGCGACCCGGTGCAGCTGCCACCGAGAGACCCGGTCCTGTACTACCTGCAGCGCCTGCGCGACGAGGCGCACCGCTTCGCCATCTCGGCCCATCGCGCCGGGCGGTCGAAGGCGCTGACGAAATCGGAGCTGGACGATATCCCGGGGGTGGGAACCGCCATCAAGCGGCGGCTGCTCAATCATTTCGGGTCGGCGCGCGGGGTGCGCCAGGCCGGGCTCGCGGATCTCGAGGCCTGCCCGGGCATCGGCCCGGCGGTGGCGCGGCGCATCCACGAGCATTTCCACCCCGGCGCGGCCAGCCCGTCACGGCCCGCCGACACGGTGGCCCCGCGCGAGCGGACGGGCTAGAGCAGGTGCAGGCCCGATCGACCCCCCGGGCCGGATCATGCCCGAGAGCCGCCCCCGCTCGCCCCGGCTCGCGGCACTGCCGCTACGATTCTGTTTTCGCGAGCACCCTACCCGAACGGATGATTTCATCCGGTCGGGATCTGCCGTAAGCAGGGCCCGCGACATGCCGACCGACCTGCCCAACCTGCTGACCGTCTCGCGCATCGCCGCCATCCCGGTGATGGTGGCCTTTGCCGCGATCGGCGCGCCCTGGGCCGACATGGCCGCCTGCGTCGTCTTCGCCGCCGCCGGCATCACCGACTATTTCGACGGCAAGATCGCGCGCGAGCGCGGCGTCACGTCGTCCTTCGGGCGGATGCTCGACCCGATCGCCGACAAGCTGCTGGTCGGCGCGGCGCTGATGGTGCTGGCCGGGCTCGACCGGCTGTCGCATCCGGCGCTGTATCCCGCCATCGTGATCATGCTGCGCGAAATCGCGGTCTCCGGCCTGCGCGAATACCTGGCGGAGCTGCGCGTCGGGCTGCCGGTGACGAAGCTCGCGAAATGGAAGACCGGCTTCCAGATGGGCGCGGTCGGCACCCTGCTGGCGGGCGACACCGGGGCGCACACGATCGGGCTCGGCTTCCTGCCGGTATCGCTGATCGGCGAGGTCGGCCTGTGGCTGGCCGCCGCCCTCACGCTCGCGACCGGCTGGGACTACCTGCAGGCCGGGCTCAACCACGCCGGACGGGCGGATGCGGCGGCAAACGCCGGCGCCGATCCCGGCGAGACGCCCGCGCGCCCTTGAGCGGCGCGCGCGGCAGGCTCATCTTGCAACCATGATGGCGGGGCGGACAGCGATGCGACGCGCAATGGCGGGCGGAACCCTCGGGCTGGCGATGGCACTGGCCGGGTGCGGGCCCGACTGGCAGCCATCCTGGAACGTCTCGAGCGCGCCGGCGGTGCAGGGCGACAGCCTGACGGTGCAGCGCGTGACCGGCGGCGACCCGCAATTCGTCACGCTGCGCAGCGAGAGCGCCGCGCAATTGCGCGCGACCGCGAGCGCGCTGATCTCCTCACGCCCCAGCTCGCCCGAAGCGGCGCTGAATGCGATCCCGAGCTATGCGCCGGTGGAGCGGCCGGGCATCGATGCGGCGGTCGCCCCGCCCGCGGACGGCGGCACGCGCTGCCGCGGCGATGGCTGCGTTCGCCCGGCGGCCGGCAGTTCCACCCCGCCATCGATCGTGGCGCCGATCGCGCCGCCGGAACGCGCGCGCGTCTCGGCGCCGCTGCCGCCCGTGGTCGCGCCGGCGCCGGCGCCCAGCGCCGCGCGCGTGGTCACCGTGCCGGGCCAACCGCCGGGCGTGGTGTCCGGCACCGGGCGCATCCAGACCTTCACGCAGCCGGGCAACCCGGCCGGCGGCGTGGCCATCCAGGATGGCGGCAATACCACGATCATCCAGCCCGGCGGCCGCGTCACCACCGTGCCGACGCCGCGGTAGCAGCGATGCGCGTGCTGTATTTTGCCTGGGTGCGACAGAAGGTCGGCATCGCGGAGGAGGAGCTGGCGCCGCCGGCCGAGGTGCGCGACGTGGCCGGCCTGGTGGCCTGGCTCGCCGCCCGCACGCCCGGGCACGCAGCCGCCTTCGCCGACCCCCGGCAGGTGCGCGCCGCGGTGAACCAGGATTTCGCCGCCCCCGACCATCCGGTCGCGGCGAATGACGAGGTCGCCTTCTTCCCGCCGGTCACCGGCGGCTGAGGCCGATCGTGAGACGCCAGCACCGGCCCGCGCGCCCAGCCCGCCATTCGCCGGCCATCGCAACACGCCTGGCGACGCGTGGCGACCTGCGGGACGGCGCCTGACATGCCCCGGATCCTGATCCAGGACGCCCCCTTCGACATCGCCGCCGAGACCGCGGCGCTGACCGCGGGGCGCACCGATGTCGGCGGCGTCGGGTCGTTCCTCGGTGTCTGCCGCGCCGATGACGGGCTCGAGGCGCTGGTGCTGGAACATTATCCCGGCATGACCGAACGCGCGATCGCGCGCATCGCCGAGCAGGCCGAGGCGCGCTGGCCGCTGACCGGCTGCACCGTGATCCACCGCGTCGGGCGGATCCTGCCCGGCGAGGGCATCGTGCTGGTGCTGACCGCCTCGGCCCATCGTGCGGCGGCACTCGAAGCCTGCGCCTTCCTGATCGACTGGCTGAAGACCCGCGCGCCGTTCTGGAAGCGCGAGGAATTCGCCGCGGGGTCACACCGCTGGGTCGCCGCGCGCGCCGAGGATGATGAAGCGACGGCGCGCTGGGAGCATGACCCGACCGCGCGCGCTTCGCATGACACGACGGCGCGGTCGTCGCATGACGCCGCCGCGCCCCGGGCGAAGGCGTGACGCCCGCGCTGAGCCTGGCGGAGGTGGTCATCCCCTGCCGCGACGTGACGCGCCAGCGCGCCTTCTACGAGCGCATCCTGGAACGCCCGCCGGTCGAGGCGCGCGGCGGGCTGGTGCGCTTCGACCTCGGCGCGCTGTTCCTGGTGCTGCGCGCGCGCGGCGACGCGCTGTTCCCGCGCGAGGGCACGCCCGGCGTCATGCTGCGCTTCCACCTGCCCTCGCGTGACGAAGTCGAACGCTGGCACCGCCGGCTCCTGATGTCGCATGTCGCGGTGCTCGAAGCCCCCGGCCCGCGCCCTTGCGGCGGGGTCGAGATGCATGTCGCCGACCCCGAGGGCAACGTGCTGGCGCTGGCGGCATCGGGGTGACCGCGGCGCGGCGCTGGGCCGCCATCCTGGGCGGCGCGCTGCTGCTGGCCTGGCCGGCGCTGGTCAACGGCTACCCGCTGGTGTTCAGCGACACCGGCGGCTTCCTGCACCAGACGCTCGGCCCGCTGATGCTGTGGGACAAGCCCTGGGTGCATGGGCCGGTGCTGCACCTGTTCCATTGGCGGGTCAGCCTGTGGCTGCCGCTCGCGGCACAGGCGGTGGTGGTGTCGCACCTGGTGTGGCTGGCGCAGCGCGTGCTGCGCGGGGCCGCGACACCCGGCGCGCACCTGGCCGCCTGCGCGGTGGCGGCGGCGCTGACCACGGCGCCCTTCACCGTGGCGCTGCTGATGCCCGATGTCTTCGCCGCGCCGGTGGTGCTGGCGCTGGCGCTGCTGGGCTTCGCGTGGCGGTGGCTGTCGCGGGCCGAGGTCGCCTGGCTGGTCGTGCTGGCCACCGTCGGCGTCGCGGCGCACCTCGCACACCTGCCGCTGGCGCTGGCGATGGTGGGGGTGGCGCTGCTGGGCGCGCAGTGGCGCGGCGCGGCCTTCGCGGCGGCGGCGGTCGGCGCCGCGGTGGCGCTGCTGCTGGCGACCAACCTGGTGGGGCACGGGCGCGCGGTGCTCTCGCCGCATGGCGCGACTTTCCTGCTGGCGCGGCTGCAGGCCGATGGGCCGGCCGCGCAGGTGATCCGGGCGCGCTGCCCGGATGCCGGCTGGTATCTGTGCGCCTTCGCCGACCGCCTGCCGATGGAGGCCAATGACTTCCTGTGGGATGCCGCGAGCCCGGTGAACCGCGCGCCCGATGGCACGCCGCGCTTCCTGGGGGGCGCCATGCTGTCGGCCGAGGCCGGGCAGATCGTGAACGAGACGCTGCGCGCACAGCCTGTCGCCGTGGCGCGCGCGATCCTGCACAATACGGTCATGCAACTCGTGACCGCCGGCATCGGCGACACGCTGGGGCCGGAGAACCTCGCCGCCGCGCTGCGCCCGCGCATCGCGGAGGGCTTTCCGCCCCGCGAACTGGCCGCCTACGACGCCGGGCTTCAGGCGCGCGGGGAATTGCGCGCCGCGATGCTGTGGGTCGCGCCGCTGCATGCCGTGGCGCTGCTGGCCGCCTTGCCATTGCTGGCGCTGGCCGGCTGGCGCGCGGTGCGGGCGCGCGACCCGGTCCGCATCGGGCTGCTGGCGGCGATCCTGGTCGGCGTGATCGGCAATGCGGCGGCGACGGGCGGGCTCTCGGGCGTGTTCCCGCGCTACCAGGCGCGCATCGCGTGGCTGCTGCCGGTGGGCGCGCTGCTGCTGATGCTGCCACGCCGGGTGGTGGTGGCGCCGCTGCGGGACGCCCGCCCATGATCAACGACGCCGGGCCGCCGGCCCCCGGCGCCACGCCACGGCGCACCGCGGCGGCCGATACCGGCCTGCCGCGGAGCCTGGCGGACGTGTCGCGCCAGGATGCCCTGGCCGCCGAGGCCGCCCGCCATGCGGCGGAGGCGCGCGCGCGCGCGGCCGCGGCGCAGGCCCCGGCGGTACCTGACACCGGCACAGGCGCCCCGGCCG
>NZ_CAKKLX010000079.1 GCF_918698155.1 Roseomonas sp. CECT 9278 | reverse complement strand
GCCGCCCGGCGCCCTCGCGCGGCTGCGCGCCGAGGGCTTCGCCGTGGTCGCGGAACGCGCGCCGCAGGGCCTGGCACGACTGCGCGGCCCGGCCGGCCTGCCGGAAGCGCAGGCGCTGGCCCGGCTGCGCGCGCTGGCGCCTGGCGCGACGACGGACCGCAACCATGCCTATCGGCTGGCCGGCGAGGCCCCCGCCGATGCCGACCCGCCCGCCACGGACGCCGCCCCTGGCTGCGCGGCACCCACGGGGTTGATCGCGCTGGTCGATACCGGCGTCGATGCGCGCCACCCGCTGCTGGCCGGGCGGATCGACCGGCAGGAGGTGCTGCGCGGCCCCGGCCGCCGGCCGGCACGCACCGCGCATGGCACGGCGGTGGCCCTGCGGCTGGCCGCCGCCGCCCCCGGCGCGCGCATCGCCGTGCTCGATTCCTTCCACCTCGGCCCGAATGGCGAGGCCGCCGACGCCTTCGACATCGCCGCCGCCCTGGCGCGCGCGGCCGAGATCGGCGCCACCATCGCCAATGTCTCGGTGGTCGGGCCGGCGAATGCGGTGGTGGAACGCCTGGGGGCCGCGACCGCGGCGCGGGGCGTGGTGATCGTCGCCGCCGCCGGCAATGACGGGCCGCGCGCGCCGCCGCTGCACCCGGCCGCCTATCCCTGGGCGATCGCGGTGGCGGCGGTGGATGTGCAGGGGCGGCCCTGGGCGCGCTCGGCGGCCGGGCCGCACATCGCCTTCGCCGCGCATGGGGTCGAGGTCACGCTCGATGCGCCGGGCAGCCCGGCGGCCCGGCGCTGGTCAGGGACATCCTTCGCCGCGCCGGTGGTGGCCGCGGCGCTGGCTGGCCTGCCGCGCCTGGGGCCCGCCGGGCTGCAGGACCTGGCGACGCTGGCACGCGATGCCGGGGCGCCCGGGCGCGACCCGGTGTTCGGCTGGGGGCTGGTGGAACCGCGCGCCTGCGCCGACGCGCCGGCGCCGGTGGCAGCCGGCAGCGCCGCGCTGCGATAGCGCCGGGGCGCCGCGGGCGCGCGCATTCCCCGGCGACGGGGCTCGCCGGAGCGCAGCCCGCAGGCGCGGCCTCTCAGATGCCCTGTCGGCGCGCCACGTCGCGCTGCGCGCCGACCGATGCGATGATCAGCGCGCGCTTGCTGTGCTGCGGCTGGCCGGTCACTTCCGGGCCGAGCCAGGGCGGCGGGATGACCGCCGCAGTGGCGCTGTCGAGCTCGATCTCGGCGTGCACGACGCCGGTCAGCGGGCCGCCATAGACATCGACCTCCCAGACCTGGCCGGCATGGGGCACCAGGTGGCGGTGCTTCTCGACCACGTGCCCGTCGCAGAATTCGGCGAGCATCGCCTCGGCCTCGGCGAGCGGGATCGCGTATTCGAATTCGCGCCGCGAGATTCCGCTGCGCGGGCCCTTCAGCGTGACCCAGGCGCGCGGCGGGGCACCCTGCGCGGTGGCGATGCGCACCCGCACCTTGCCGCCGCCGAACGTCGCGACCAGCCCGTCCCGCAGATGAACAGTCTCGGTGACCGCCGCCCGCCAGCCATCGTCGATGACCAGGAACTTGCGTTCGATCTCATGCTTCATGCCGCGCGCCAGGGTCCGTCAGGTTCGGTCGTGGTGTGCCACGAAACCGACAAGACGGGAAGTTGTCGGCGGGTGACGTTTCAGCGGTTCGGATAGATCCGCGGGTAGGTGACCTCCTCCGGCGGCCCGGGCGCGCGCACCGGCCCGACCTTGCCGCAGGCGCCCAGCAGCAGCAGCAACGCCAGCGCGCCCAGCACCGCGTGAGTCGTGCGAGGCGCGGCCGATTCACGCCTGCGGTGCTCGGCTTCGCCTGCGCCCTTCGGCGATCGGGCGCTTGTGCCAGGCGCGGCCGATTCACGCCTGCGGTGCTCGGCTTCGCCTGCACCCTTCGGCGATCGGGCGCTTGTGCCAGGCGCGGCCGATTCACGCCTGCGGTGCTCGGCTTCGCCTGCGCCCTTCGGCGATCGGGCGCGCGTCATGCCAGCTTCGCCTTCCACTCCGCCGCCATCGCCGCGACATTGGCCGGCGCCGTGCCGCCGAACGACGTGCGCGACCGCACCGAGGCCGCGACGGACAGCACGTCGTAGACGCCCTCGGTGATGCGGGGCTCGGCCTCGCGCATTTCCTCGATGGTCAGGCCGGCCAGGTCGACGCCCAGGCCCTCGGCCTTCTGCACCAGCGCGCCGGTGACGTGGTGGGCGTCGCGGAAGGGCATCTTCAATTCGCGCACCAGCCAGTCCGCCAGGTCGGTCGCGGTGGAAAACCCAGCGCCGGCGGCCGAGGACAGCCGCCCGACATCCGGCTTCAGGTCGCGCACCATGCCGGCCACCGCGGCCAGCACCAGCGTCATGGTCTCGGCGGCGTCGAAGACGCCTTCCTTGTCCTCCTGCATGTCCTTGAAATAGGTCAGCGCCAGGCCCTTCATCACGGTCAGCAGCCCGACCAGCGCACCCACCACGCGGCCGGTCTTGCCGCGCACCAGTTCCGCCGCATCGGGGTTGCGCTTCTGCGGCATGATCGAACTGCCGGTGGTGAAGGAATCCGACAGTTTCACGAACCCGAAATAGGGGTTCGTCCAGATCACGATCTCCTCGGCGAAGCGCGAGAGGTGCGTGGCGCACATGCTGCACGCGAACAGGAATTCCGCCGCGAAATCGCGGCTCGCGACACTGTCCAGGCTGTTGCGCGTGGGGCCGTCGAAGCCCAGCGCCCTGGCCGTCATGTGCCGGTCGATCGGGAAGCCGGTGCCCGCCAGCGCCGCTGCGCCGAGGGGGCATTCGTTCATGCGCGCGCGGCAGTCGCGCAGGCGCGACAGGTCGCGCGAGAGCATCTCCACATACGCCAGGAAATGATGGCCGAGCGTGACGGGCTGCGCTGGCTGCAGATGCGTGAAGCCGGGCATTACCGTGCCGGCATGTTCCTCGGCACGCGCCACCAGGGCGCGCATCACATCCTCGATCTGGCCGGACAGGCCGTCGATCGCATCGCGCACCCACAGGCGCACATCGAGTGCCACCTGGTCGTTGCGGCTGCGCCCGGTGTGCAGGCGCTTGCCGGCATCGCCGATCACGGCCGACAGCCGCGCCTCGACGTTCATGTGGATGTCTTCCAGCGCCTCGTCGAAGGGGAAGTCGCCCTTCTCGATGCGCGCGGCGATGTCGGTCAGGCCGCGGCGGATGTCGGCCTCGTCATCGGCCGAGATGATCCCCACATGCGCCAACATCGCGGCATGGGCGAGCGAGCCGCGGATATCCTGCCGCCACATCTTGCGGTCGAAGCCGATCGAGGCATTGATCGCCTCCATGATGGCGGAGGGGCCTTCCGCGAAGCGTCCGCCCCATTGCCGATTGGCGTTGCTGCTCACCGTTGGGGGTGTCTTTCGTGCTGGTTCCGACGCGCCGTTCCGTGCTGCTCGCCGCCCCGGCGCTGGCGGCGGCCACCCTGATACAGGCCGGGCTTCCGGCGCGTCCAGCCATCGCCGCCACCGCGCATGGGCTGAACCGCCTGCGCGAGGCCGACGCGGCGCTGCCCGACATCAGCTTCACCGATTCCCGGGGCAATGCGCAGGAGGTCGCGGATTTTCGCGGACAGGGCCTGGTGCTCAACCTCTGGGCCACCTGGTGCCCGCCCTGCGTGGCGGAGATGCCGGCCCTCGATCGCCTCGCCAGGATGCTGGCACCGGACGGCATCCTGGTCCTGCCGCTATCCTCCGACCGCGGCGGCCTGCCGGTGGTGCAGGCCTTCTACGAACGCACCGGGGTCAAGGCGCTGGGCATCTGGCTCGACCCGCGCGGCGCCGCCGGCCGCGCCCTGGGCGCCCGCGGCCTGCCCACCACGCTGATCATTGACCGCGGCGGCCGCGAACGCGCAAGGCTGGAAGGGGACGCGGCCTGGGACGCGCCGGACTTCGTGTCCGCGATCCGGCGGCTGGTGGCGCCGGCGAGCAGGGCCGGCGGGGCGGCGTGAGACGGGGGGCCAGCCCCCCGGACCCCCCGCTGGGAGGCTGCGGCCTCCCAGACCCGCGGATGTGATGGGATGGCGGGGTCTGGGGAGGCGCTGCCTCCCCGGCGGGGGTCCAGGGGGCAGCGCCCCTGGCCGACGCATCGAATCCGGTTGACAGCCACCCCTGTCGCGCGTGACGGGACCGCCGAAGATGACTGTCGCGCCATCCACGCCCTTGCTCCCGGTCCGTCGCCGCCTGGTGTTGCACGTCCCGGGGTATGAGCCGCTGAGCGCCGGGGCGCAGCAGCGCCGCCTGGCGCGTACGCTCGGTCGCAGTGCCGCGTGCTGGGGCCTGGCGGTCGAGACCGGTCCCGGCGTGGAATCGGCCGATCGCGTGGTGCGGTCCTTCCCGGCCCGGCTCTCCGGCCCCGACTGGGCGACCGAGGCCGAGATCCGCATCCTCGCCTGGGACGACCTGATCGCGCAGGACCTGCGCGTGCCCTTGCCGCGGCGCATCCTGCGCGGCGGGGCGGCGCTGGCGCGGCTGCTGGCGGATGGCACGCTGGCGCGCTACGGCGCGGCGCATTGGCGCTATTTGCTGTTCGTGGCGCTGCCGCTGGCCCTGCTGGGCGGCGCGCTGGTCGCCGGGCTGCTGGCCGGGGTCGCGCTGGGCGGCTGGGCCGGGGTCGCGCTGGGCGTGGCGCTGGCGCTGGGTCTCGTGCTGCTGGCCGACCGCCGCGCCCATCTGGGGCATCTGTTCGCCGACTGGTCCTTCGCGCGCGACCTTGCCGACGGCACGCGGCCGGACATCGCCGCGCGCATCGCGCGCTTCGCGCAGGAGGTCGCGGCCGCGCGCCGCACGCGCGAGGTGGACGAGGTGGTGCTGACCGGCCACAGCCTGGGCATGGTGCTGCTGGCGCAGGCGCTGGCGGCGGCGCTGGCGCAGGACCCCGACCCGCCACGGCCGGCGCCCCGCCTGGTGCTGGTCGGGCTGGGCTCCTCGCTGCTGAAGATCGCGCTGATGCCGGCGGCCGGCGCGCTGCGGGCGGCGGTGTCGCGCATCGCGGCCGCGCCCGGGCTGAGCTGGCTGGAATACACCTCGCGGCGCGACCTGGTGTCGTTCCACCGGGCGGATCCGGTCGCCGCGCTGCGGCTGGCGGGGCGCGGCCCACGGATGGAACGCATTCATCCGCGCGCCATGCTGGATGCCGCGGGCTGGCGGCGCGTGCGGCTTTCGATGCTGCGCGCGCACCGCATCTACCTGACCGGCAATGGCCGCCGGTATTTCTACGACTGGGGGCTGATCGCCTGCGGCCCGGCGGCGGTGGGGCGCGACCCGTGCCCCGACCGGCTGATCGCCGCCGACGGCTCGCTGCGCCACGCCCCGCAGGAGACCGCCGCATGACGCCACTGGTCGCCAAGCTGCTGCACGGCCTGTGCATGGTCGCCTGGTGGGTCATCCGCCGGCCCTTCGAGCGCAAGTCCAAGCGCAACGTGCTGCTGCGCGACGCCATGGACCTGCGCGAGAAGGCGGTGCTCGGCGTGTCCTTCGCCGGCCTCGGGGTGATCCCCTTCGTCTATATCGCGACCGGCTTCCCCGCGGCTCTGGACCAGGTCTTCTCGCCGGCGCGGGCCATTGCGGGGCTGGCGGTCTTCGCCGCCGCGCTGGCGCTGTTCTACGCGACGCACAAGGCGCTCGGGCGCAACTGGTCGGTCACGCTGGCGGTCCGCGAGGAACATTCCCTGGTGACCGGCGGCGTGTACCGCTTCGTGCGCCACCCGATGTACACGGCCTTCTGGATCTGGGCGATCGCCCAGGCCTTCACGCTGCAGAACTGGGTCGCCGGGCCGGCCGGAATCATCGGCTTCGGCACGCTCTACCTGCTGCGCGTCGCCCGCGAGGAATCGCTGATGCGTGAAACTTTCGGTGCCGAATGGGATTCCTATGCCGCGCGCACCCCACGCATCATCCCGCTCGCCCCGCCCCGCAGCCACTGACCCGCGAACCCGCCATGCCCCAGACCACCCGCCGCGCCGCCCTGCTCGGCCTTGCCGCCGCCACCACCGCCGCCTGCGCCGGCGGCGACGAGGACATTCCGCTGGCCGGCCCGCCGCGCGGCCGCGTGGTGCTGCTGCGTGGCCTGGCCAACGTGTTCTCGACCGGCATCGACGAGCTGGAGGAAACCCTGCGCCGCGACGGCTACGACGCGCAGGTGTTCAATCACCTCGACTGGGCCGCGCAGGCCGATGCGGCGCTGGTCCTCGCGCGGGAAAACCGCCTGCCGCGGCCCTTCGCCGTGATCGGCCATTCGCTCGGCGCCGATGACGGCATCCTGCTGGCCGCGCGCTTCGGCCAGGCGACCGGGATGATGGACGTGCTGGTGACCTTCGACCCGGTGCTGGTGCGCACCGTGCCGCGCGGCCCCGCCCTGGTGCGGAACTACTTCCAGCAATCCGACCTGTGGGGCGGCGGCAGCCTGACCGCGGCGCGCGGCTTCACCGGCACGCTGGAGAACCGCCCCGTGCGCGGCGACAACCACTTCACCATCGACAAGGACCCCGCGCTGCACCGCGAGGTGGTCGCGCTGCTCGATGCGACGCACCCCGCAGCCCCGCCGCGCCCGGCGCCACGCCGCCGGGCCTGACGCCGGCCTGCGCGTGCCTCGACCCTTGCCCCGCGCTGCCGGCCCGTCCCTCGGCGCCCCGTCCGCTGACGCCGCCTCCGCCATGGGCGGCCCATGGCGCGCGCCCCGCAGCGGCCGACCGGCGCCAGGCGCCGCCATCATCCTGCCAAGGCCGGCCGGCATCCCCGTCTCGTGACCCCATCCCGACTTCCCCGCCGCGCCGCGCTGGCGCTGCTGCCCGCGCTGGCTGCCTGCGGCACCACCACGGTGCAGCCACTCGCGCAGGCCGTGCGCGGGCGGGTCGTGGTGTTGCGCGGGCTGCTGAACATGTTCTCCACCGGCATGAACCAGCTGACCTTCATGCTGCGCGGCGCCGGCTACGACGCGACGGTCCACAACCACGCCGAATGGCGCACCCTGGCGGCCCGCACCATCGCCGCCGCGCGCGGCGATGCCCTGCCGCGGCCGTTGGCCGTGATCGGCCATTCCTTCGGGGCGGACGACGCCATCCTGCTGTCGGGCCGGCTGGGTGCGGCGGACATCCCGGTCGACCTGCTGGTCACCTTCGACCCGTCCTGGGTGCTGGCCGTGCCGCGCGGTCCGCGCCGCGTCATCAACTTCCACCAGGACCGCGACACCTACGCCCGGCGCCTGACACCCGGCCGCGGCTTCGACGGGCGCATCGACAACCGCCAGGTGGACGGCGAGAGCCACCTGTCGATCGACAAGGACATCGATCTGCACCGCCAGGTGCTCGTCGCGCTGCAGGAGATCGGCACCGCCGCGCCGCCGGCGCGCACCAATGCCGGCGCCCCGGCCGCCGCCCAGGCCACGGCGCCGCGACCGGCCGCGCAACCCGCCGCGCTGCCGCGACCGCCCCCCGCGCCGCGGGTCAGGGCAGCGCGTTGAGCCGGCGCTCCAGCAGCCCGCGCCACGGCGCATCGGGCGGCGTTTCCGCCAGCAGCGCCTGCCACAACGTTCGCGCATTGGCGGGGCGGCCGCTCTCGGCCTCGGCCAGGCCGGCAAGGAAGCGGTAGCGCGGGTCCTCCGGCTGCTCCGCCAGGGCGCGCACCAGCCAGGGCGTCGCCGCCGCCGGAGCGCCACGGGCGATCTCCATCTCCGCGATATCGCCGGCCAGGTCGGCCTCGAAGCGCGCATCGAGCGCGCGCGTCCAGGCCGCGATCGCGGCCTCCGCATTGCCGCGCGCACGTTCGGCATTGCCCAGCAGAATCCAGCCCTGCCGCGCCTGGTCGCTGCGCTGGTCGAGCGACGCCAGCCTCTCGCGCAGCGTCGCCAGGATCTGGTCGTCGCGCGCCGCCGCCTCGGCCCGCAGGTCATACGGCGCCGAGGGCATCCCCGGCGACCCGCGCAGCAGGTACAGCCCCACCCCGGCCGCCGCCAACAGCGGCAGCACCGCCGCCAGCACCGCCGGCCCGCGCGCCGTCGTCGCCTGCTCCGCCTGGTCGGCCGCGGCGATCAGGCGGCGCTGCACCTCGATGCGTGCGGCACGATGCCCGGCCTCATCCAGCCGCCCGGCCTCGCGCTCGCGATCCAGCTCCGCCAGCTGCGCGCGATACAGCGCGACATCAGCCTCCCGCCGCCCACGCGTCACGCCGGGGCGCAACACCGCGGCGCCAAGCGGCAACAGCGCGGCCAGCGCCAACAGAACCAACGGAATCCACGAAGTCATGCGCCGCCGCCACGCTCCAGTTCCGCCAGACGCCGCTGCTCCGCCTCGGTCAGCGGCACGGGATCAACCCCGGCCAGGCCACGCCGCCGCCGCAGGACAATCACCACCAGGCCACCCCCGAGCGCAATCACCGGCATCGCCCACAACAACGCCGTCACCGGATTGAAGGGCGGCCGCAACAAGACAAAATCGCCATATCGCGCATGGACGAACCGCATCACCGCCGACGCATCATCGCCAGCCACCACGCGCTCCCGCACGATCCGCCGCAAGTCGCGCGCCAGATCCGCATCACTGTCCTCGATCGACTGGTTCTGACAGACCATGCACCGCAACTCGCGCCCGATCTCCTGCGCCCGCGCCTCCATGGCCGCATCCGACAAGCGATCCTCCGGCCGACCCACCGCCGCGAGGGCAGGACAGGCCAAGGCCAACAGCAGCGGGAGGGTTGCAATGAGGCGGGCAAGGGCGCGGCGGGGAGGGCTTTGCCCTCCCCGGACCCCTCCCACCAAAGGCCTAAAGGCCCTTGGAACCCTCGACTTGATCGGAGGAATCGGGGAGGGGCATGGCGTGGCCGTCGCGTCGGTACCACCGACGATGCCCCTCCCCAATTCCCCCGATGCAAAACCGCGATCCAAGGGGCCGTTGCCCCTTGGTGGGGGGAGGTCCGGAGGGGGGCAAAGCCCCTCTCCGTCTGCCCTGGCCGCGCTCACGCATACCCCCGCAGCAGTGGCCTCAGTTCCTGGTCCAGCACCTCGGGCGTGATCGGCCCGGCGAAGCGCCAGCGGATCAGGCCTTGGCGGTCGACCAGGTAGGTTTCGGGCACGCCGTAGACGCCCCAGTCGATGGCGACGCGGCCGGGTTCGTCGCGGCCCAGTTTGCTGAAGGGGTTGCCGTGGCGGGTCAGGAAGGCGGCGGCATCGGTCGGGCGGTCCTTGTAGTTGATGCCGAGCACGCGGGTGCCCTCGCGATGCAGGCGCATCAGCTGCGGATGCTCGACGATGCAGGGCACGCACCAGGAGGCCCAGAAGTTGACCAGCACGGGCGCGGCCAGCGGGGCGCGCAGGTCTGCGGCGCTGAGGGCCGGCAGGCTGGTGGTGTCGAGCGCCGGCAGGCTGAAGTCGGGTGCCGGCTGGCCGATCAGGGCGGAGGGCACGCCGCGCGGGTTGTAGCCGCCGGTCTGCAGCCCGCGCAGCATGACGAAGAAGCCGGCGCCCGCGGCGGCGGCGAAGCCGAGCGGCGCGTAGAGCATCCAGCGGCGCGAGCGCGGCGGCGGGGCCTGGGTGTCGCTCATGCGGGGGCTGTCGCGCCTTTGGGGGCGGGGGCGGCGACGCGCATCCGCCGGTCGGACAGCGACAACCCGCCACCGAGCGCCATGATGACCGCGCCGAACCAGATCCAGGGCGCGAGCGGGTTGTGATGCAGGCGCAGCACCCCGGCGCCGTCGCGTTCCTCGCCGAGCACGGCATACAGGTCGCGCATGGCGTTGGTGTGGATGGCGGCCTCGGTGGTGGTCTGGCGGTCGACCTGGAAGGTGCGGCGTTCGGGTTCCAGCACCGTGACCACGGCGCCGTTGCGCGAGACGGTGATGGTGGCGCGACGCGCGGCGTAGTTCGGCCCCTGCGCGTCGGTGATGGAGTCGAGCCGCCATTCGTAGCCGGCCAGGCGCGCGGTCTCGCCGGGTTTCAGTGCAATCAGGGTATCGGTCGCGACACCCATGCCGGCGATGCCGGCGATGGTGACGCCCATGCCGGCATGGGCGATGGCGGCACCCCAGGCCGCGCGCGGCAGGCCCTTCGCGCGCTGCCAGGCCTGGGCCGGGCGGCGGAACAGCGCGATGCGATCCGCCACATCGGCGGTCGCGCCCACGATCAGCCACATGGCCATGCCCATGCCGATGGCCGGCCATACCGGCAGCCCGGCGCCCACCAGCATCAGGAAGCCGACCGCGAGCGCCGCGCAGGCCGCCCACCACAGGCGTTGCAGCGCGCCCCACACATCGCCGCGTTTCCACGGCAGCATGGCGCCGATCGGCATGGCCAGCACCAACGGGATCGCCAGCGGCGCCGTCGCCAGGTTGAAGAAGGGCGGGCCGACCGAGATTTTCGCGCCGGTCAGGATATCCGCGAACATCGGCCACAGCGTGCCGGCCAGCACCACCGCTGCGATCGAGCACAGCAGCAGGTTGTTCAGCACCAGCGCGCCCTCGCGCGAGATCGGCGCGAAGATGCCGGTGGGTGCCAGCTTCTGCGCCCGCCAGGCGAAGATGGCGAAGGCCCCGGCCACGTAGATCATCAGCAGGGCCAGGATGAACACGCCGCGCGTCGGGTCATTGGCGAAGGCATGCACGGAATTCAGCACGCCCGAGCGCACCAGGAAGGTGCCGAGCAGGCTCATGGCGAAGGCCATGATCGCCAGCAGCACGGTCCAGATCTTCAGCGCGTCGCGCTTTTCGACGACGATCGCCGAATGCAGCAGTGCGGTGCCAACCAGCCAGGGCAGCAGCGAGGCATTCTCCACCGGATCCCAGAACCAGTAGCCACCCCAGCCGAGCTCGTAATACGCCCACCACGACCCCAGCGCGATGCCCATCGTGAGGAACGACCAGGCCATCAGCGACCACGGCCGCACCCAGCGCCCCCAGGCCGCATCCACACGCCCTTCGAGCAGCGCCGCCACCGCAAAGGCAAAGGTCACCGCATACCCGACATAGCCGAGGTAGAGCATCGGCGGATGCAGCGCCAAGCCGATATCCTGCAGCACCGGATTCAGCCCCTGCCCATCCGGCGGCGGCGGCCAGATGCGATCGAACGGATTCGACGTGAAGATGATGAACAGCAGGAAGCCCGAGGCCACCCAGCCCAGCACACCGATGACCCGCGCCTTCAACGCCGTCGGCAAATCCCGCCCGAAGCCCGCCACCGCGCCGCCGCACAGCGCCAGGATCAACACCCAGAGCACCATCGAACCCTCGTGGTTCCCCCAGGCGCCCGACACCTTGTAGATCAGCGGCTTCGCCGAATGGCTGTTGGCAACGACATTCGACACCGTCGTGTCATTCACCGCGAAAGCCCAGACCAGGCAGCCAAACGCCACCCCCACCGACACCAGCACACCCGCCGCCAAAGGCCCCGCCGTCGCCATCCACCGCACATCACGCCGATGCGCGCCGACAATGGGCATCACCGACTGCGCGACAGCCAGGACACACGCCAAGGCCAAAGCGAAATGACCGAGTTCGGGGATCATGCGGTGGTGCTTTCGTGGGTGGGCGCTGCCAGGGGGCGCTGCCCCCTGGACCCCCGCCGGGGAGGCAGTGCCTCCCCGGACCCCGCCGTGAATGGGGAGGGATGAGGGAGGGGCATGGCGTGTCCGTGATCGAGGGTGCGCCCGCGAGCCCCTCCCTCATCCCTCCCCGTCAAAGCCGCGCGTCCGGGGGGCTGGCCCCCCGGCTCGCGCCCAACCATCGAAACCACCAACTGCATCATCCCCCGCTCCGTCCTTCGCGTGGCCGTGGCGCGGTGTTCCAGGTTTCCGCGGGTGGTGCTGCGCCTTCGGCGGGGTTCCAGCGGCCGGCGCGGCGCAGCGCGTCGGCGACTTCGGGGGGCATGTAGGTTTCGTCGTGGCGGGCGAGGACTTCGGTGGCGCGGAAGGTGTTGTCGGGCAGCAGGCGCCCGAGGGTGACGACGCCTTGGCCTTCGCGGAACAGGTCGGGCAGGACGCCGGTGTAGGTGACGCTGATCTGGTTGGCCCCGTCGGTGACGCGGAAGGTGGCGGCGGGGCGGCCATCGGCGCCGGTGCGGCGTTCGACGGAGCCGGCTTCGACCAGGCCGCCGAGGCGGAAGGCGCGGTCGCCTGCCGGGCGATTGGCCAGCACGTCGGAGGGCGAGAAGAAGAAGACGATGTTGTCCTGGAAGGCGGTGAGCGTGAGTGCGGTCGCGCTGCCGAGGCCGAGGCCGGCGAGCAGCAGCACCATCAGGCGGCGTTTTTTGCGTGTCACTGTGTGAACCCTCAGACGCCGGGCGCCGGCCATCCGGCCGGCTTGGCTTCGCGCCACGCAGTGGTGCGCCGGGCGCGGCGGGCAGGTTGGGCGCGATCGCGCTGTGCGCTCCCGGATCGCGTGGGGCGCGATCCGAGTCTTTGTGTGCCCTCAAACGCCGGGCGCGGCCGTCCGGCCGCTTGGCTTGCGCGCCATGCACTGGTGCGCTGGACGCGGCAGTCGGTTTGGGCGCGGTCGCGCTGTGCGCTCCCGGATCGCGTGGGGCGCGATCCGAGTCTTTGTGTGCCCTCAAACGCCGGGCGCGGCCGTCCGGCCGCTTGGCTTGCGCGCCATGCACTGGTGCGCTGGACGCGGCAGTCGG
>NZ_CAKKLX010000078.1 GCF_918698155.1 Roseomonas sp. CECT 9278 | reverse complement strand
GGCCTTAAGCCCTTGGTGGGTGGGGGTCCGGGGGAGGGCAAAGCCCTCCCCCGCCGCGTCATTCCCGCCCCAGCGGCGTCCCCATCGCGGCCTGGGCTTCCTGGGCCTTGGCCGGGCCGCGCAGGAAGCGGGCGACGACGACGGCGAGGATGGCGCCGGTCAGGGGGCCGATGATGTAGACCCACCAGGTCGAGAGGTCGCCGCGCGCCACGTCGGGGCCGAAGGCGCGGGCGGGGTTCATCGCCGCGCCCTGGAAGGGGCCGCCCATGGTGCCGAGCGACATGACGTAGGCGCCCACCGCGATCGGGATGAACTGGCCGTTCAGCTTTGGGCCGTTCGCCATGGAGAGCACCATGAGCACCATGCCGAAGGTGAGGACGGCTTCGAAGGCCGCGGCCTGGGGCGCGAGGCCGGGTGGCGGTTGGGTCGCGGCCAGGTTGCCCTCGATGCCGAAGAAGCCGCGGGCGAGCATGGAGCCGGCGACCCCGGCGATGAGCTGCACGACCACGTAGGCGCCGCACATCACCCAGCCCATGTCGCCGCGCAGCGTGAAGGCGAAGGTCATGGCCGGGTTGAAATGCGCGCTGATATCGCCGAGGAAATACACCGCCGCGACCAGCCACAGCGCCGAGACGGCCGACAGGATGAAGGCCGCCTGGAAGGGATGCACGGGCGCGCCGGCATACAGCGCCAGGATCGCCGCGCCGGCCGAGAGCACGAAGGTCAGCCCCGCCGTGCCGATGAATTCCGCCACCAGGCGGCGGGCGCGGTGCTCGGGGTTGCGCCAGTCGGCATTGAAGCGCTCGGGGCCGACCTGCTGCGCGAGCGCGTCCTGTCCGTGGGGCGCCACGTTCAGCCCTCCGCCGCGACGTAGGGCTTCACCATCTTGGCAGGGTCGACCACGCGGTCGAATTCGGCCTCGTCCACATAGCCGAGCTTGAGTGCGGCGGCCTTGAGCGTGAGGTCGTGGTCCATGGCGTAGTGCGCGATGGCCGAGGCCTTGTCGTAGCCGATCACCGGCGACAGCGCGGTGACCAGCATCAGCGACTGTTCGACATAGCCCGCGATCTTCTTGAGGTTGGGTGTGGTGCCCTCGACCAGGAAGGTGCGGAAATTGGTCATGCTGTCGGTCAGCAGCGTGATGGAGTGCGTGACGTTGTAGATGATCAGCGGCTTGTAGACATTCATCTCGAGGTAGCCGCCCGCGCCGCCGAAGCCGACCGCCATGTCGTTCGCCATGACCTGCACGGCGGCCATGGTCAGTGCCTCGGCCTGGGTCGGGTTGACCTTGCCGGGCATGATCGACGATCCGGGCTCGTTGGCCGGCACGTTGAGTTCCGCGAAGCCGGCACGCGGGCCGCAGGACATCAGGCGGATGTCGTTGCCGATCTTGTAGAGCGAGACCGCCAGCGTGCGCAGGCAGCCGGAGAACTGCACCAGCGCGTCATGGCTGCCCTGCACGGTGAACTTGTTGGGCGCGGTGACGAAAGGCAGGCCCGTGAGCTTCGCGATCTGCGCCGCCGCCGCGACATCGAAGCCCGGCGCGGAATTGATGCCGGTGCCGACCGCGGTGCCGCCGAGTGCGAGCTTGTAGACATCGCCCAGCGCGGCCTCGATGCGCGCGATGCCATCGGCCAGCAGGCCCGCATAGCCCGACCATTCCTGGCCGAGCGTGAGCGGTGTGGCGTCCTGCATGTGGGTGCGGCCGATCTTGACGATGTCCTTCCATTCCTCGGCCTTCCTGGCGATGGCATCGTGCAGCGCCTGGAGTGCGGGCAGCAGGCGCTGCTTCGCGCCCAGCGCGGTCGCGATGTACATCGCCGAGGGGAATGAATCATTGGACGACTGCGCCATGTTGACGTGGTCGTTCGGATGCACCGGCGCGTGGGAGCCGAGCGGCGTGCCGGCCATCTGGCAGCAGCGGTTGGAGATCACCTCATTCACGTTCATGTTGAACTGCGTGCCGGAGCCGGTCATCCAGACATGCAGCGGGAACATGTCGTGGTGCTGGCCGGCCAGGATCTCGTCGCAGGTGGCGACGATCAGCCTGAACTGTTCGTCCGCCAGGCGCTTGTCCGCGTGGTTCGCGATGGCGGCACCCTTCTTGAGGATGGCGTAGGACGTGATCATCTCGCGCGGGATCAGGTCGCGCGCGATGGAAAAGTGTTCCAGCGATCGCTGCGTCTGCGCGCCCCACAGCTTGTCCGCGGGTACCTCGACCACCCCGAGGCTGTCGGTTTCCTTGCGCGTGTCGGCCATCGGATCGGCTCCTGTTGGGCGGGCGGGAGGCTATCGTCGGTCGCGCAACGATGCCAGTGCATCCTTCGCCGACCGCGCCCCCCCCGCGCATTGATCCCGCGACCTGCCTGCGCGAGCCTGCGCCGACGCCGCGACATCGCCGCAGGGAAGGGACACCGCCATGGCCTCCGACGCCGCCGAAGCCATCATCGAGGCACGCCGCAGCCGCCGCATCCTCGCACCGCTCGGCAGGCTGGCGCCGGCCACACCCGAGGCCGGCTACGCGCTGCAGAAGGAGGTCGCGCTGCGCCTGGGCGGGCTGCCACCGGCGGGCTTCAAGATCGGCGCCACCACGACGCAGATGCAGGCCTATCTGGGGCTGTCCGGCCCGGCGGCGGGCTTCGTGCCGAAGGCCGGGCTGAAGCGCACGCCGGCCAGCGTCCGGCACGCGGACTACGTCGACCCGGGCATCGAATGCGAGGTCGGCCTGCGGCTCGCACGCGACATCCCGGCCGGGCGGTGTACCGCGGAGGAAGCGGCGGATGCGGTGGGCGAGGTCTTCGCCGCCATGGAGATCGTGGATCGGCGTTATGGCGACCTGGCGGTGCTGGGCACGCCGACGCTGATCGCCGACCAGGTCTTCCATGCCGGCGGCGTGCTGGGCCCGCCGGTGGCGGGGTGGCGGGCGCTGGGGCTGGACCTCGCGGCGGTGCGCGGGCGGGTGTCGGTGGATGGCGCGGTGAAGGGCGAGGGTATCGGCGCGGACCTGATGGGGCACCCGTTCGCGGCCCTCGCCTGGCTGGCCGGGTCGGGCTGCGCCGCAGTGTTCGGCGGGCTGCGCGCGGGGCAGGTGGTGTTCCTGGGATCGGTCACGCCGCCGATCTGGATCGACGGGCCGTGCCACACCGTGGTGGAATTCGACGGGCTGGGGCGGGTGGAACTGGACTTCACCTGAGGCGCGGGCGGTCCGCGCGACAGCCGGCGATGCGTGCGGCGCTGGCATTGCGGCGCGGCATCGGCCGGGCGCGAGACGCCGCGCCGCGTGTCGCGCCCTCGACGCACGGCGCATCCGGCCATCGCCGCGACCGGCGGTGGGGCCAGGCGCGCCCCGTCGCGGATGGATGCGCGCATCGGCGCGACGGTCCGCCGCGTCGTTGCCCGAGGCCTTGCGCATCGCGATGGCAGCCCATCTGCAGGGCATGACGGATCACGCGACCCTTCCCGGCGGCGGCCTGTTCGCGCAGGCCTGGGCGATGCTGCGGCCGCCGGCGGTCGATGCGTTGTACGGCCTGCTGGGCACGCGCGCCTTCACCGCGCGCGGGCTGTGGCTGAACCTCGGCTATTGGCGGGATGCGCGCAGCATCGAGGAAGCCTGCCCCGCGCTCGCGCTGCTGGTCGGCCAGGCCGCGGCGATCGGGCCGGAGGATGACGTCGTCGATGTCGGCTTCGGCTTCGCCGACCAGGACATGCTGTGGGCCCGCCAATTCGCGCCGCGCCGCATCACCGGCCTGAACGTGACGCCGCTGCATGTGCGGCTGGGGCGCGCGCGGGTGCGGCGCGCGGGGCTCGCGGACCGCATCGACCTGCGCGAGGGATCGGCCACCGCCATGCCGCTGCCCGATGCCTGCTGCGACGTGGTGACCGCGCTGGAATGCGCCTTCCACTTCGACACGCGCGCGGGTTTCCTGGCCGAGGCCTTTCGCGTGTTGCGCCCGGGCGGGCGCATCGTGCTGGCGGACATCATCCCCGCGGCAGCGGCGGGGGGCGCGCTGCGGCGGCGCTGGCAGCGTGCATCCTGGCGCGCCCTGGCCCGCGCGCTGGCGATCCCCGCCGCCAATGCCGACGCGCGGGACGGCTACGCCGCGCGCTTCGGTGCTGCCGGCTTCGCCGCGCCGGAGATCCGGTCGATCGGCGCGGATGTCTTCCCCGGCTTCCACCACGCGCTGCGCGAGGACGCGGCGTTCTTCGCGCGGCTGCCGGGATCCGCGCGACTGGCATACCGCCCGCTACTGCGCTTCGAGGCCGGCGATGTCTATGCCGGCCTCGACTACGTGCTCGCGAGCGCGCGCAAGCCTCAGGCGTGACGGACGGCGTTCCGCCCGCCGCCTGGAGAGCGCGAGGGTGAAACCGCCAGGGGCCTGGCTTCAGTAATAGCCGCGACGCTGGCGCGGTGCGGTCAGCGCGCCCACCGCCGCACCGCCGGCGCCGCCGATCGCCGCACCCGCCAGCGGCGACCCGCCGGTGAGCGCGGCAATGCCCGCACCGCCAGCCGCACCGAGCCCACCGCCCAGCAGCGCGCGCTGGCCGACAGGGTCGGAACACGCCGCCACGCCAAGCCCGAGCAGCGCCACGGCGGCGACACGAATGGAAGTCCAGGACATGCGCGATTCCCTTCTGCTGTGTCCGATGCGCGCAGCACAGCCGGGGCGTGCGGCGCGGATCGGGCAAAATCGGGGCAAGCCCTGCCCCTGGAATCACGAACGCTTCAGCCGGCTTTCTTCTTCCGCCCGCCCTTCATCTTCTTCGGGTCGTAGCCACCACCGCCGGGGCCGAGCGGCTTGGGCTTCCAGTCGGCGCGGGGCGCCGCCTCGCGCAGCGAACGGCCGGCGAGGTTCGGCTCCAGGCCGAGGTCGAGCGCCTCCAGCCGCTTGATCTCGTCGCGCAGACGCGCGGCGGTCTCGAATTCCAGGTCCGCGGCAGCCGCGCGCATCTTGCGTTCCAACTCGGCGATCGACGCGCGCAGGTCCTTGCCGACGAAGTTCGTCGTGGTGTCGTCCTCGACCGCCTCGACCGTGACGTAGTCGCCCTGCGACACATCGCGCAGCACGTCGGCGATCTCGCGCCTGATGGTGGTGGGGGTGATGCCGTGGTCGGTGTTCCAGGCGGTCTGCTTGGTGCGGCGGCGCTCGGTTTCCTCCAGCGCACGCTTGAGGCTGTTGGTCATGGTGTCGGCATAGAGCACCACGCGGCCCTCGACGTTGCGCGCGGCGCGGCCGATGGTCTGGATCAGCGCGGTGGCCGACCGCAGGAATCCTTCCTTGTCGGCATCCAGGATCGCGACCAGCGCGCATTCGGGAATGTCGAGGCCCTCGCGCAGCAGGTTGATGCCGACCAGCACGTCGAAGACGCCCTTGCGGAGATCGCGGATGATCTCGATGCGCTCGAGCGTGTCGACATCGCTGTGCAGGTAGCGCACGCGGATGCCCGCTTCCGTCATGTATTCGGTCAGGTCCTCGGCCATGCGCTTGGTCAGCGTGGTCACAAGCACGCGCCCGCCGGCCTGCGACACGGTGCGGCATTCCGCCAGCAGGTCGTCCACCTGGCCTTCGACGGGACGGATTTCGCAGACCGGGTCGACCAGGCCGGTCGGGCGGATCACCTGTTCGGCGAAGGCGCCGCCGGTGCGTTCCATCTCCCACGGGCCGGGTGTCGCGGACACGAACACCGTCTGCGGGCGATAAGCGTCCCATTCCTCGAATTTCAGCGGGCGGTTGTCGGTGCAACTCGGCAGGCGGAAGCCGAATTCGCTCAGGATCGCCTTGCGCGCGTAGTCGCCGCGATACATCCCGCCGATCTGCGGCACGGTCACGTGGCTTTCGTCGACCACCAGCACGGCGTTGTCGGGCAGGTACTCGAACAGCGTCGGCGGCGGGTCGCCCGGGTTGCGGCCGGTCAGGTAGCGGGAATAGTTCTCGATGCCTTTGCAGGAGCCGGTCGTCTCCATCATCTCGATGTCGAAGATGGTGCGCTGTTCGAGGCGCTGGCGCTCCAGCAGCTTGCCCTCGGCCTCCAGCACCGCGAGGCGTTCCTTCAGCTCCTCCTTGATGCGCCCGATGGCCTGCGTGAGCGTGGGGCGCGGCGTGACGTAGTGGCTGTTGGCGTAGATCGCGACGCGCTCCATCTCGGACGTGACCTCGCCGGTCAGCGGGTCGAATTCGCGGATGCCGTCGATCTCGTCGCCGAACAGGGAGATGCGCCAGGCGCGGTCATCGAGGTGCGATGGCCAGATGTCCACGCTCTCGCCGCGCACGCGGAAGGTGCCGCGCGCGAAGAAGGCGTCATTGCGGCGGTATTGCTGTTCGACCAGGCCCTTGACCAGCGCGTCGCGGTCGATCCGCCCGCCGCGTTCGAGCTTCACGACCATCCGGCTGTAGGTCTCGACCGAGCCGATGCCGTAGATGCAGGACACCGAGGCCACGATGACCACGTCGTTGCGTTCGAGCAGCGCCTGCGTGGCGGAATGGCGCATGCGGTCGATCTGCTCGTTGATCTGCGAGTCCTTCTCGATATACGTGTCGGTGCGCGGCACATAGGCTTCCGGCTGGAAGTAGTCGTAGTAGGAGACGAAGTATTCCACCGCGTTGTCCGGGAAGAACGACTTCATCTCGCCATAGAGCTGCGCGGCCAGGGTCTTGTTGGGGGCGAGCACCAGCGCCGGGCGCTGCAGGGCCTCGATCACCTTGGCCATGGTGAAGGTCTTGCCGGAGCCGGTGACGCCCAGCAGCACCTGGTCGCGCTCGCCCTGCTGCAGGCCGGCGGTCAGCTCGCGGATCGCCGCCGGCTGGTCGCCATTGGGCTCGAAGGGGGACACCACCTTGAGGCGGTTCTCCGAGGGTGGCGCGGGCCGCTTCTGCGGCATGAACAGGACGGGGCCGGGCGCGATCAGGTTCATGCGCGCAAGATGGGGTGTGGCGCCCGCCGGCGCCAGCCGGCCAAGACGAACGCTCCGGCGCCAGCCGGCCGAGATGAACGCTCCGGCGCCAGCCGGCCAAGACGAACGCTCCGGCGCCAGCCGGCCAGGACGAATCCGCCCGCGCCAGCCGGATCAGCCGCCCGCCAGCGCCGCCAGCCGGTCCCGCTGCACCTTGCCCGTGGCGGTGCGCGGCAGCGTCCCCACCACCACCACCCGGCGCGGCGCGCGCAGCCCCAGCTTCGCCCGGCAGGCCGCCGCCAGCGCCGCGACATCCAGCGCGCCGGGCGCGGTCTCGACCACCGCCAGCGCCGGGATGTCGCCCAGCGCGGGCGATCGCAGCGCGAAGGCGGCACAGTCCGCGACGCCGGGGAAGCCCTCCGCCGCACGCTCGATCTCCGCGGGAAAGATGTTGATGGTGCCGAGCATCATCATCTCGGCATCACGGCCGGCGAAGACCAGCGTGCCGTCGGGCTCGATCCAGCCGCGATCGCCGGGCTGGAACCAGCCGTCGTGGAAGGCGCGCGCCGCCGCCGGCGGATCGTCCAGGTAGCCTTGCGCCATGCCCGGCGCGCGCAGCCGCACCAGGCCCGGGACGCCCGGCGGCAGGTCGCGGCCGGCATCGTCCACGATGCGCAGCGCCACGCCCTCCAGCGGGCGGCCGACGCCATCGGGGTGGCGCGCATGGTCCGCGGGTCCGGCGAGCGTGATCGTGCCGACCTCGGTGGTCGAATAGTTCACCACCAGGCCGGGGGTGACCTCGGCCATCAGCCGCCGGCGCAGCGCCGGCGCCACCGCGGCGCCGAACACCGCCAGCGAGGTATGCGCCGGCCACGGATGCGCGCCCGCGCGCGCCTGCAGGTCGGCCAGCGCGGCGGCGCGTTCGGGCGGCAGCGTCACGCGCTCGATCCGAAAGCGCGCGCAGGCCTCCGCGAGGTCGGGCAGCGTCGCGCAATTGGACAGCACCGTGGTCGCGCCCAGGCTCAGCAGGCCAAGATGGTACTTGCGCGCATTGTTGTGCTCGACCGTGATGGATCGGTAGTAGACGCGGCCTTCGCCGGTGCGCCGGGCGATCTGCGCGGCGATGTCCGCTTCGCCCAGCCGCACCAGCTTGGGCCGGCCCGTGGTGCCCGAACTGCTGAGGACAAACCGCCCCGTGCGCGCCGGCGCGTCGTGCCCGCCGGCCATCGCGGCCGCGGGATCGAGGCGCAGGAAGGCCAGGCCCGGCAGCGCATCCGCCGCCTCGTCGCCGAGCAGCAGCGCCGGCCGCAGCCGCCCCGCGATGGCCTGGCGCAGCGCCGGCGGGTCGTGGCTTGCCAGCGACACCTGGTCGCAGCCCAGGCGCAGCAGGGCCAGCGCGGCGGTGATGTGGGCCATGTCGTCGCGCAGCGTCAGCGCGACCATGTCGCCTGGTGCGATCCCCTGGCGCGCCAGCCACGCGGCCAGCGCGCCGATGCGGCGGTCGAGCGCGCCATAGCTGACGCCGGCGCCGCGATCGACGAAGGCCAGGCGCCCGGGGTCGCGCCGCGCCCAGCCGGCGATCGCCAGGGTCAACGGACCGGACGCTGCGGCGGGCATGCTCAGGCCCGCGGCTTGCCCGCCAGCGCCGCCATCCGGGCGGCGTCGGGCATCTGCCCCTCGAACCACAGGGCGGCGCAGACCTGCGACAGGGCGTAGCCGTCATGGGCGATCCCGCTGGCCGTCTCCAGCCGCCAATGGCAGGCGGTGCCGCGGCGCACCGCCTCGGCGCGCGCGAAGGCCAGCAGGTGCTGCGCGCGGGCGAAGCGGTTCGCACCCTGCGCCAGCGCGGCCGGCAGCGTCGGCACCGAGGGGCCGGTGGTATCGAGATCCGCCTCGCCGGCCAGGATGGTCAGCGGCCATGCGAGCCGCGCCTCGACATCCGCATCCGTCAGGCCCAGCCCGCCGATGCCCTCGGGGAAGGGCCGCAGCAGGGTGGGCAGGCCATACCAGTTGGCATTGGCCGCCACGACGGCGCAGAAGGGCGAGCGGTCGGTCAGCAGGACCATGCGCTGGGCGAAGCCGGCGCCGGCGGAATGCCCGAACAGGAAAGCCTGGCGGCGCTTCGTGATGCCGGCGCGCTGCACCAGCGCCAGCATGCGCGCCGGCACATGATAGGCCCAGCGGCGCGATGGCGTGACCTCGCCATGCGCATCCACCACGCCGCCATCGTCGTAGGCCCGTGCGCCGGGATGGGTCTCCTGCGGGAAGCCGGGGGCCAGGATCAGCGCGCGGTGGCGGTCCGCGGCGTCGATCCAGTAGTCGCGGTATTCCTCGGCGTTGCGGGCCATGCCGTGCAGCACGAAGACCACCGGGCGGTCCGGCGTGTAGCCCTCGGGGCGATAGGCATGCAGCCAGACCGGATTGTCCGGGTCATGGATCGCATCGCCGAAGGGGAAGCTGATGCGGCCCGGCGCGGCGAAGGCGCGGGCAATGGCCTCGGCCTCGTTCACCGGGGGCGGCTCCGGCGGGCGGCGGCGATTCGCGGCAGGGCGTCGGGGCGGCGCAGGACCGGTCGGGCGGGGGCGGTGGCCAGGGTCATCACAGGCGATGTGTCGCCCTGTCGTCGCGCCGGCGCAAGCGTGCCAGGATCACGAATCGACACTGGAGCCGATGATGCGTGCCGCCTGGCTGAGCCTTTGCCTTATCCCCCTCCTTGGTGGCCCCCTGGCCAGCCCCGCCGAGGCGTCCGACCGGCGCTGCGGGTGGCTGCACAATCCCAGCCCCGGCAACTACTGGCTGACCGACCGCGACGGCGACTGGATCATGGCAAGCCAGGGCGCGCCGCAGACGCCCGGCATGAACCGCGTGCCGGACATGACCGTGCGGCAGTGGGTGCGTACCAATGGCTACTATGGCTATGGCTGCGCCTGCGTGGTGATGGACGCCGATGCGCGCCGCACCGTGCGGCGCATCCACGCCGTCGAGCAACTGCCGCTGGCGCGCTGCCAGAACGACCGGACCCTGCCGCCGCCCTGACCGAGGCTATTCCGGCCTGATGCCGACGCTCTGCGCGACCTGCCGCCAGGTCGCCAGTTCCGTGCGGATGCGGGTGGTGAAGGCCTCGGGTCCCGAGAAATCCGGCACCGCCGCCTGGGTCGCGAGCTTGGTGCGGGTGTCCTCGGTGCGGCTGATGGCCGCGAGGTCGCGGGCGATGCGCGCGACCAGGTCGGACGGCGTGCGCGCCGGCGCCATGACGCCGAACCACACGCCGGAATCGGGCACCGGATGGCCGAGTTCGGCCATCGTCGGCACGTCCGGCAGTTCGGCCGCGCGCCGCGGGCCGAGCACGGCCAGCGGCCGGATATGCCCCGCCTGGTAGGGCCCGACCGCGCCCGCCATGCCGTGCGCCAGCAGCGGCACGCGCCCGCCGATCACGTCCTGCATCAGCGGCGCCGTGCCGCGATAGGGCACGTGGTTGAGCTGAATGCCGAGCGCGCGGGACATCGTCTCCCCGCCGAAATGCCCGGTGCCGCCGACCCCGGTGCTGCCGAAGGCGAGCGTGCCGGGCGCGGCGCGCGCGGCGGCCACGACCGCGGCGATGTCCCGCCACGGCTGGCCCGCCGCGCACCAGAACACGTTGGGCGCCGAGCAGAAGGTGCCGACCGGCGCGAAGGCCTCCGGCAGGGCGTAGGGCAGGCTGGGGTGGATCGCCGCGTTCAGCACGACCGAATTGGACGCGAAGAACAGCGTGAGCCCGTCCGGCGCCGCGCGCGCGACGACCTCGGCGGCGACCGAGGAGGAGGCGCCGGCGCGGTTCTCGACCACCACGGCCTGGCCCCAGGCGGCCTGCAGGCCGGTGGCGGCGATGCGGCCGATGAAGTCGGTCGGCCCACCCGGCGGGAAGCCGATCAGCAGCCGCACCGGCCGGTCGGGCCAGGCGGGCTGGGCGCGCAACGCGGTGGGGACCAGCACTCCGGGCAGCGCGAGCAGCGCACGGCGCGTCGGGTCGATGCGTGGCATGCGTGATTTCCCCCCACAGCGTCCATGGACCGCAGGGACGTCGGTGTCCCGATCCTCGGGTCCTTCGGCCTTCGTTCCTGGCCCACCAGGCCCAGCTTTTCAGTGGCCTGCTGGTCCGCTCCGTTCGTCGCGAAGGGCGCGGACGCAGCGGACAGGACGCTACGACAGATCCCGGTCGGAGGGAATCTTCCGGCCGGGTGACGATGCTTTCGACGACCAGGGACCCGGGCGTTGTCGCGAGCCTGGCCGGGCCGCAGTGGCAGGGTGCCGGCCTCGCCCTGGCCGCCGCGTCGCGCCCGGCCAGGGCGCGGCGCGGTGCCGGCGGTCAGCCGGGGACGGTGGTGCCCGCGGCGGCGATGGCGACCACATTCGCCGCGCGCTGGCCCGGCGGCAGCGCGTCCAGCACCGCCGCGATCCCCGCATAGGCCTGGAGGTCGCCCGGCCGGTGGAAGCCGTAGCCGAGCGTCGCGAGCAGGCGCAGCAGGCGCTCCGCGACCTCGCGGCTGTCGGAAGGCGTGCCCTGATAGAGCTCGAGGTCGATCGCCGGGCGGAACCGCCGCAGCGTGTCCATCGCGCCCTGCACGACGCGCGTCTCGAACCCATCGGTGTCGCACTTGATGAAGTCGACCCGCGTCACCGGATCCTGCGCCAGGTAGGCATCGAGCGTGGCCAGGCGGATCGCCTGGCGCCGCGTCTCCACCCGCCCGTCCAGCCGGTAGCCCACCGGGATATCGGCCGGCGGGCAGGTTTCCTCGGTGTCCGACAGCCCGGCCTGCACGGTGGTGACCTGCGGGACGGCGTTGAGCGCCAGGTTCGCCTGCAGCCGGGCATAGGTCCAATCCGCCGGTTCGAAGGCGATGACGCGGCCGGTGGGGCCGACCAGCCGCGCCATGACCAGCGTGACGAAGCCGATATTGGCGCCGACGTCGATCGCCACACCGCCCTGCGGCAGCAGCCGCCGGGCGGTCTCGACCGTCTCGGGTTCCCAGGTGCCGGTGAAGTAGATGCGCGAATCGATCCGCTGGTCGATGTCGATGTTCATGCGCAGGCCCTGGGCGTCGTGCACGAACATCTCGCCGCGCCGCAGCCCGCGCCGCAGCCGCACGCCGCGCACCAGGACGCGCACCACGATGGCGTCGAGCACGGCGCGGAAGGGAAGCCGGCGGTACAGGTCGAAGGCGAGGAGGGCGGCGTTGCGCATCGGCGGACCAGGCTTCCTGTTCTGCGCGCCCGTGGCGGCGACCCGGGGGATCGTGCGCGCCCGCCGGCCGGGCCCGGCCACCGGGCATGGCGACAGGATCACCCGGCGCGGCGATGGGCGCAAATGGGGCCGAATCCGGCGCCGGTGTCTGCGACGCGGGTCACAGGGGCGGGGCCGCGGGCATGCCGGGTGAGGGATTCGAACCCCCGACCTTCGGTTTACAAAACCGCTGCACTACCACTGTGCTAACCCGGCGCCGTCCTTTCGTGTAGCAGAGCGACCTCCCGCGGCAACCCGAACCCGACTCCGATTCGGCCGGGCCGCCCCCATCTCCCGAGGGCCCCCGGACCCGTCGATGCGCCTTTCGCCCCGAGACCGCCAACCGCCGCAGGCGCCGGCCGCCGCGTCTGCGCCCATGCCCTGGGGGCCGATGGCGCCGCGCCGCCGGGGCGGCGGCAGGCTGCCGGTCGCGGCGCTGGTATCGGTGCTGCTGCACGGGCTGTTCATCGCGGCGGTGGTGCTGGATATCGACCCGCGCCGCGCCCGCCGGCCCGAGGAACTGCCGCCGCCCACCTTCGCCGTGGTGTTCCAGGGCGGGTCCGACCAGGCGCCGCGCGCCGCCGAGGCACCCGAGGACGCCCCCACCCCCGACCCCGGCGCGCTGCCTGCGCCACCGCCACCCCCGCCCTTGCCGACGCCGCCGGTGCCACCCGCGCCGCCGGTCGCGGCCGCGCCGCCCACCGCCGCAC
>NZ_CAKKLX010000077.1 GCF_918698155.1 Roseomonas sp. CECT 9278 | reverse complement strand
CCCGCCACCCCGGCGCCCGCCGCCGCGCCGGCCTCTGCCGTGCCGCCGGCGCCCACCGCCTGGCGCGTCGCGCGCGACGGCACGCTGGGCTGTGCCGACGCCGCACCGCTGCGCCTGCTGCGGCAGGCCGCCGATACGCCGCCGCGCCTGCTCGCCGAGGCCCGCGCCGCCGGTGGCTGCCGCACGACATTCCGGCTGAATGCCTGGGTGCTGGAGGCGGCCGAGGCCGACCTGGTGCGCCTGCGCCTGGTGAATGGCGATACGCTGACGCTGTGGTTCCTGCGCGCCGACGTGCTGCCGCCCTGACCTGCCATGCCGCGTGGCCGCCGGCGCACGCATCGCCGGAGGTGCGCCGCGGCGTGGGCGTGTCCGCTGTCGCGCATCGCCGAAGGGTCTGCGTGCATGGCTGGACGACCGTGCGCCGCGGCGTGAGACTGCCGCGAGCAAGGGACGTTCTCCACGCATGACCTGGCAGCCTGAACTCGACGAATTGCGCCGGCGCGAGGCGCTGGCCCGCGCCATGGGCGGGCCCGACAAGGTCAAGCGCCAGCACGATGGCGGCCGCCTGACCGTGCGCGAACGCGTCGAGGCACTCGCCGACCGCGGGTCGTTCCACGAGGTCGGCGCCATCGCCGGCCGCGCCGACTACGATGCGCAGGGCGAACTGGCATCCTTCACGCCGTCCAACTGCGTGATGGGCCGCGCGCTGGTCGATGGCCGCCCGGTCGTGGTGGTGGGCGACGATTTCACCGTGCGCGGCGGCAGCGCCGACGCCACCATCCGCGACAAGCCGATCATGGCGGAGCGCATGGCGGCCGAACTCCGCCTGCCGATCATCCGCATGATCGAGGGCTCGGGCGGCGGCGGGTCGGTCAAGACCATCGAGACGACCGGGCGGGCCAACCTGCCGGGCGGCGTCGGCGGCACGCAGCTGTATTACCAGACCACTGCGAACATGGGGCTGGTGCCGGTGGTGACGCTGGGGCTGGGGTCGGTCGCCGGGCTCGGCGCGGCGCGGCTGGCGGCGGCGCATTACTCGGTGATGACGAAGACCTCCGCGATGTTCGTCGCGGGGCCGCCGGTGGTGGCGCGCCTGGGCGAGAAGCTCGACAAGCGCGACCTCGGCGGCTGGGAGATCCAGTGCAGGGCCGGCGGCGTCGACGATGCGGTCGAGACGGAGGCCGAGGCCTTCGACCGCGCGCGGCGCTTCCTGTCCTACCTGCCGTCCTCGGTGTTCGACCTGCCGCCGGCGGTGCGCCCGCGCGACGACGCCGCGCGGCGCGACGAGAAGCTGCTGTCCGCGATCCCGCGCGACCCGCGCCAGGCCTACAAGATGCGCCCGATCATCGAGACGCTGGTGGACAAGGGCTCGTTCTTCGAGATGGGCGCGTGGTTCGGCCGCCCTGTCATCACGGGCTTCGCGCGCCTGGACGGCCGCGCGGTCGCGGTGCTCGCGAGCGACCCGGTCTTCCAGGGCGGCTCCTGGACCGCGGATGCCTGCCAGAAGATCATCCGCTTCGTGGACCTGGCGGAAACCTTCCACCTGCCGGTGGTCTACCTGATGGATTGCCCCGGCTTCGCGGTGGGGCTGGAGGCGGAGAAGACCGCCACCATCCGCTGGGGCGTGCGTGCCATGGCGGCCGTCAACCAGGCCCGCGTGCCCTGGTGCACGGTGATCCTGCGCAATGCCTTCGGCGTGGCGGGCGTGGTGCACCAGCCGGCGGGGCGGTATTCCATGCGCTATGCGTGGCCGTCCGCGCGCTGGGGATCGCTGCCGCTGGAAGGTGGCGTGGAAGCCGCCTATGCGGCCGAGGTGACCGCCGCGGAGGATCGCGACGCCAAGGTCGCGGAGATCGAGACGCGTCTGCAGAAGCTGCGATCGCCCTTCCGGACGGCGGAGGCCTTCTGGGTCGAGGAGATCATCGACCCGCGCGACAGCCGGCGCCTGCTGTGCGAATTCGCGCGGCTGGCCGACCCGCTGCGCGCGCCGGGCCTGGCCGCCTTCACCATGCGTCCCTGACAGCGGGCCTGGCGCGGCGCGCCGGGATCCGCGCTACCGCAGCAGGCGGAACCAGGAATTCTCGCCCTTGCGCGCGGATTCATGCGCGCGCCCCGCGAGCGCGGCCTGCACCGCCGCGCTGCAGCCGGGCCGGAAGCGGTCGTGAAATTCGACCGTCATCGCCGAGGTCCGGTCCAGCCATTCGAGGTCCGTGGCCTCGAAGACGTCCTTCTCCGCGCCCTCGATGTCGATCTTCAGCAGGTCGACATGGTCGATGCCGGCCTGCGCCATCACCGACCGCAGCGACAGCGCGCGCGTCATCGCGACGCCCGGCGTGTCGGCGGCACCGGCGGCGATGGTGCGGGTCGACCACGACTCCATCGGCTTGCCCGCGAGGGTCGTCTGCAGCGCCAGTTCCGTGTCGTCGCTCCAGAGCGCCGCGTTGATCAGCACGACGCGGTCCAGATGCCCGCAATTCGCCTGCAGGCATTCGAAATTCGCCGGGTCGGGCTCGAGCGCGACGATCAGCGCCTCGGGGTAGCGCAGGCGGAACCACAGGACCGAGACGCCGACATTGGCGCCGGCGTCGATGATGGTGGCGGCGTGCGGCGCGAAGCGGTGCTGGTATTCGGACCGCACGAAGACCTTGCGGAACACCTGCTGGTCGGTCTCGCGCGTGCGCAGCAGCACCGGGCGCGCGAGGCCCGGCACGCGGACCGCGAGGGTCTCGACCTCGAAGGCCGACAGGATCGCGGGGTCGAGCGCCGACTTGCCGATGTTCAGCAGCATGGCGCGTCCTTCGCAGGTCCGGCCCCGCGGCGCAACGGGGCGGCTACTCCATGGTGATGCCGGCGGCCTGCACCACCTGGCGCCACTGCGGCACCTCGGCCGCCAGCCGCGCGGCCAGCGGCGCCGGTCCGTCCAGCAGCAGCTTCGACCCGCGATCCGCCATGCGCCGCGACAGCTCGCTGTCCGGCGCGGCGAGGGGGGCGAGCTCGGTGTTCAGGCGCCGGATCGCGTCGGGCGCGGTCTGCCGGGCGGCGAACAGCCCGAACCAGAACGGGACCGCGTAGCCGGGGATGCTCTCGCCGATCGCGGGGGTCTGGGGCAGCAGCGGCGCGCGCGTGGCGGTGGTCACGCCGATCGGGCGGATGGTGCCGGCGCGGATGTGTTCCAGCGCCAGCGACAGGTCGCCCACGAAGGTGTCGATCTCGCCGCCCAGCAGCGCGGTCATGATCAGCCCGGCACCGCGATAGGGCACGTGCAGCAACTCGATGCCGGCCTTCTGCATCAGGAAGGCCGAGGCGAGGTGCGTCGCCGACCCGATGCCGGAACTGCCGACCGAGACCCGCCCCGGCGCTTCCTTCGCGCGTGCGACATACGCGGCGAGGTCGGCCGGCCCATTGGCCCGCACGCAATAGACCAGCGGCGCCTCGGTCACCATCGTCACCGGCAGCAGGTCGGTGAAGGGGTCGAAGCCGAGCTCCCGCCGCAAGGCCGGCAGCGTGGCGACGGAGTTCGATGTGATCAGGAAGCTGTGCCCGTCGGTTGCCGTGGCGACATGCTGCATGCCGACCTGGCCGCCCGCGCCCGCGCGGCTGTCATAGACCACCGGCTGGCCGAGCCGTGGCGTGAGGTAGTCCACGAAGTAGCGCGCCGGCACGTCCTGCGGCCCGCCCGGCGCGAAGGGGCTGATCAGGCGCACCGGGCGCGTCGGCCAGCCGGGCTGGGCCAGCGCGGGTGTCGCGAAGGCAGCGCCGATGGCGGCTGCGACGGCGCGTCGGGTCATGGTCATGGCGTTCATTCCGGGACGATGTCGGCCCAAAGGGGCAGGGGTCGTTGGTCGATCGGCACCAGCCAGGCGGCGTGGTTGGCGCGCGTGATCGGGATGGCGGGCAGCAGGATCTCGCGCGGGACCGGCTGCCCGCGCAGGTGGCGCAGCGCGGCCATGGCGGCCACCGCGCCCATGCGCTGGCCATCGTAGTCCATGGAGGCGAGCAGGCGGCCGGCGGCGATCTGCCCGGCGGCCTCGATGGTGCCGTTGTTGCCGACCACCAGCGCGTGGCGCCCGGCGGCGTCCAGCGCATCCAGCGCGCCCAGCGCCATCAGGTCGTTGGTGCAGATCACGCCGTCGATGCGCGGATGCTGCGCGAGCAGGGCTTGCATCGCGGTGCGTCCCGGTTCGCGCAGGTAGCGTCCCGGCGCGGTGCCGAGCACGCGGATGCCGGGGTGGCGCGCCAGTGTCTCGCGGAAGCCGCGGCCGCGGTCGCGGCTGGTGGGCGCGGTGTCGGGGCCTTCGACCAGCACGACATCGCCGGCACCGCCCAGCGCATCGACGATGACGCCGGCGATGGTGCGCCCCATCGCCACGTCGTCGGCGCCGATGAAGGTGACGAAGTCGCCGGCCATGCGGTTGACGAAGCCGATGAAGGGGATGCCCCGCGCGATGGCCTGCGCCACCGGTGCTTCCAGCCGCGCATCGTCGGCGGGGGCGAAGATGATGGCGTCGGGGCGCTCGGCGACCACGGCGTCCAGCAGGGCGATCTGCTGCGCGGGGTCGTCGGGCGTGGCCGGGACATGCCAGGTGGCGCGCGCGTCCTGGTGCGCCGCGGCGCGTTCCACGCCGCGGAAGAAGGCCTGGTAGTTCGGGTTGACCCCGTTCTTGGTGAAGGCGGCCAGGCGCATCAGTCGCCGCGCACGCCGGCGGCGCGGATCACTTCGCCCCAGGAGGTCAGGTCGCGCGCGATGCGGGCGTTGAAGGAGGCGGTGTCCTCGAAATGCGGCGTCAGGCCATTGGCCAGCAGCCGTTCGCGGAATTGCGGGTTCTCGAGGCCGCGGCGCGTCGCGTCGGACCATTGCGCCAGCGCGGCGGCGGTCATGCCGCGCGGCCCGCAGATGCCGAACCAGCCGGCCATCTGCAGCCCCGGCACGAAGGCCGAGATCGGCCGCGCATTCGGGAACAGCGGCGACCCCGCATCGTCGCCGAGGGCGAGCAGGCGCAACTCGCCGCCCTGGATCTGGCGCATCACGTCGCCGAGGTTGGTGATCATGAAGTCGATGCGCCCGCCCAGGATGTCGACCACCGCGGGCGTGGCGCCGCGATAGGGCACGTGCACGATGTCGACCCCCGCGCGCGCCTTCAGCAACTCGGCCGAGAGGTGCTGCGCCGACCCCACGCCGGCCGAGGCATAGGACAGCCCGCCCGGGCGCGCGCGGGCGGCGGCCAGCAGGCCGGGCACGTCCTGGTGCGGGCCGCGCGCGGCGACGATCAGCGCATAGGTGGACAGCGCGACATTCGCCACGCCGGTCATCTCGGTGCGTGGGTCGATGGGCATGGAAACGCCGGGGAGGTTCGGCGTGATGGTCATGCTGCCCATCGGGCATTGCAGCACGGTATTGCCGTCGGGCGCGCTGCGCGCGACGGCCTCGGCGCCGATCAGGCCGTTGGCGCCGGTGCGGTTCTCGACCACGCCGCGCGCGGGCATGATGGGCGGGACATATTCGGCGATCAGGCGCGCCATGAGGTCGCCGGCGCCGCCGGCGGCGAAGCCGGAGATCACGCGGATCGTGCGCTCCTGCGCGGCGGCGGGGAATGCGATGAACACCGCCGCGGCGGCCAGCAGGATGCGACGCATGGAACCTCCCTCCCGTTTCGTTGCGGGAAGGCTAGGACGGAAGCGTCGCGGAAGGCGAATCAGGTGGCCACGGCCAGCGGATGTCCCGTGCGCCAGGGATCACGGCAGACACATTGGCCGGTTGGTCTTCCGGGCATCCCTGGCCATCCGGCCGGCTCCGGTCGAACGGAAGCGGCGCCAGTGTCGCGGTTCCGGCGTCCCGCGGGCTTCGTCTTCGGGCCACCGGCCCTGGGCTCCAGTGCCCTGCCGGTCCGCTGCGTGCATGGGGAAACCCACGCATCTTGTGGGCAGGACCTGGAGCATGCCGCGTTCGCTCGCGCTCACGTCGCTGGCTCCAGCCTGTTGTTTTCAGAGCATCTTCACGCGTTCGGACGATTCCATCTGAACGCGAACCGTTCTAACGCTCCACCGTCTCCCACGCCCAGGCGCGCTTCGCCCGGTCGGCCTTCTGCCAGGCCAGGATGGCGTCCTTCTGCTTCAGCGTCAGCGCGATGTCGTCGAGCCCTTCCAGCAGCGCGTCGCGCTTGCGCGCATCGACGCTGAACGGGATCTCGGCGCCCTCGGGCGTCACCACCACCTGGCGCGCGAGGTCAACCACCGTGTGGCGCGCCCCTTGCGCCGCTTCCGTCTCCTCCGCGATGCGGCGGATCACGTCCTCGGGCAGGCGCACCGGCAGCAACCCGTTCTGGAAGCAGTTGTTGAAGAAGATGTCGCCGAAGGACGGCGCGATGACGGCGCGGAATCCCATGCCCATCAGCGCCCAGACCGCACCCTCGCGCGAGGAACCGCAGCCGAAGTTCGGCCCCGCCAGCAGGATCGGGCTGTCGCGGTACTGCGCGCGGTTCAGCACGAAGTCGGGATTGTCGGAGCCGTCCTTGTTGTAGCGCAGCCGTTCGAAGGCGTGCGGTCCGAGCCCGGTGCGCCCGGTGCCGACCAGGCGCTGGATCGGGATGATGACATCGGTGTCGATATTCGCACCCAGCATCGGCGCGGCGGGGCCGCTGACGGTGGTGAACCTGTCCATCGGTGCTGCCCCCTTACGCCGCGAAGGACCGGACATCGGCGATCGCGCCCGCCAGCGCCGCCGCCGCCGCCATGGCGGGCGAGGCCAGGTGCGTGCGCGCCCCCGTGCCCTGCCGGCCCACGAAGTTGCGGTTGGAGGTGGAGACGCAGCGCGCCCCCGCCGGCACGAATTCCCCATTGGCCGCGACGCACAGCGCGCAGCCGGGTTCGCGCCATTCGAAGCCGGCGTCCAGGAAGGCGGTGTGCAGGCCCTCGGCCTCGGCGGCGTGCTTCACGCGCTCGCTGCCCGGCACCACCCAGGCGGTGACATGCGAGGCGACACGGCGCCCTCGAAGGACGGCGGCGGCGGCGCGCAGGTCCTCGATGCGGGAATTGGTGCAGGATCCGATGAAGACCCAATCGACCTTCGTGCCCTCGATCGGCGCGCCGGCGGTCAGGCCCATGTAGTCCAGCGCCTTCTCCCAGTCGGCGCGCTTTTCGTCGTTCGGCGCGTCGGCTGGGTCCGGGACGTGGCCGGTGACGGGCAGCACCTGCTCGGGGCTGGTGCCCCAGGTGATCTGCGGGGCGATGTCGCGCATGTCGATCAGCAGGTCGCGGTCGAACACCGCATCGTCATCCGACGGCAGGGCGCGCCAATCGGCCAGCGCGGCATCCCACGATGCGCCGCGCGGGGCGAAGTCGCGGCCCTTCAGCCAGGCGAAGGTGGTCTCGTCCGGGGCGACCATGCCGATCTTCGCACCCATCTCGATCGACAGGTTGCACAGCGTCAGGCGGCCCTCGACGGACAGCGCGCGCACCGCGGACCCGGCGTATTCGACGGCATAGCCGGTGCCCGCCGCCGCGCCGAAGCGCCCGATCGCGGCCAGGATCATGTCCTTGGGCGTCACACCGGGCGGGGCTTCGCCCTCGAAGCGGATCCGCATGGTCCGCGGCTTCTTCTGCGGCAGGCATTGCGTGGCCAGCACGTGCCGCAGCTCCGACGCGCCGATGCCGAAGGAGATCGACCCCACCCCGCCATTGGTGCAGGTATGGCTGTCGCCGCAGACCAGCACCGTGCCGGGCAGCACGATGCCGAGTTCCGGCCCCATCACATGCACGATGCCGTTGCCGTCCTGGCCCAGGTCGAACAGCCGCACGCCGGTCTCGGCCGCGCGCCTGCGCAGCCCGGCCAGCAGGCGCGCGCCGGTCGGGAAGGTCTCCGAGGTGCGCCCCGGCGCCGAGGAGACGGCGTGGTCGGGCGTCGCGAAGACCAGGTCGGGGCGCGCCACCGCATGGCCGGCCTCGCCCACTTCCTGCAGGGCGCGCGCGCCCGACAGATCGTGCACCAGCACCCTGTCGCAATGCAGCAGCGACCAGCCGCCACCCAGGTCCGCCACCACATGCGGGTCCCAGATCCTGTCGAACATCGTCCGCGGCATGGCCGCCTTCCTCCCGGGTGCTTGACGCTGGCGGGCGGGCAAGGGAGCGTCCGGCGCAGCGGCGGCATCACGCCGCGATGGACGGGTGCGGTCAAGCGCCCGCGGGAACGGGAGAGGGTGCATGGCGAGGATGACGCGGCGCCTGTTCGGGCTCGGCATGCTGGCGCTGCCCGGCGTGGCGCGCGGGCAGGCGGCCTGGCCGGACCGCCCGGTCCGCCTGGTCGTGCCCTACAGCGCCGGCGGCGTGGCGGACACCATCGCCCGCATCCTGCAGGCCCGCGTCAGCGAGCACCTCGGGCAGTCCTTCATCATCGAGAACCGGACCGGGGCATCGGGCGCGATCGGCGCGCAGGCGGTGCACGGCGCGCCCGCCGACGGCCACACGCTGCTGTTCGAAGGCGCGACCTTCGCGACGCTGCCCGAGGTGCGCCGCGACCTGCCCTTCGACTACGCCAGGGCCTTCATCCCGGTCGTGCAGGTGACGACGCAGCCCTACATCATCGGCGTGCGCGCCGGCTTTCCCGCCACCGACCTGGCCGGCTTCGTGGCGCAGGCGCAGCAGCGGCCGGGGCTGGTGACCTATGGCACGCCGGGGGTCGCGCATATCGGCCACTTCATGGGCGAGGCGCTGCAGATGGCGGCCGGCATCCGGCTTGAACACGTGCCCTTCCGCGGCGGCGCCGACGTGGCGCGGGAACTCGCCGGGGGGCGGATCGATGCGGGGATCATCTCCTATTCCAGCCTGCGCCCGGCGGTGGAGCGCGGCACCACGCTGATCGCCAGCACGGCGGGGCGTCGCCAGGCCTCGCTGCCGCAGATCCCGGTGATCGCGGAGAGCTTCCCCGGCTACGACATGTCGTCCTGGACCGGGGTGTTCGCGCCTGCCGGCACGCCGGAGGCGGCGGTGCAGCGGATCAGCGCGGCGATGCGCGCCGCGCTGGCCGACCCCGAGGCCCGCCGGCGGCTCGATGCCGCGGGCGCGGATGCCGTGCAGTCGGACCCGGAGGCCTTCGCGGCGGTGATCCGGCGCGATCGCGAGACGGCGCGGCGGATCGTCGTGGCGACCGGGTTGCGCGTAGGGTAGGGGGCTACTCAGCCGCCTTGGGCGCGTAGCCCAGGCCCCCCTCGTATTTCTGCGCGTTCTGCTCGGGCAGGAACTCGGCCTCCATGTCGCGGATGCGGTCGAAGCCCGCGAAGCCGTGCAGATTGCCCATCGGGTGCTGCCGGAACCGGGCGTCGTAGGCGGCCTCCGCCATCGGGCCGTCGGTCTTGAGGGCATGCGCGAAATCGTGGATCGCCATGATCGTCGCGCGCATCGCCGCCCCCGGCAGGATGCACACGCGGATGCCCAGCTCCGCCATCTGCTCGGCCGACAGGCGGGGCGAGATGCCGGTCATGTTGTAGAAGACCGGCCCGCGCACCTCGGCGCCGATGCGCGCGACCTCGGCGACATCCTTCGGCCCCTCGACGAAGGCGAGGTCGGCGCCGGCATCGAGGAAGGCATTGGCGCGGTCGATCGCGTCGTCCAGCGATCCACCATGCGCGCCGCGCGCATCGGTGCGGGCGATCACCACGAAATCGGGGTCGAGCGCATCGCGCGTGCGGGCCGCCGCGCGGATCTTGAGCACCGCCTCGTCGCGGCCGATCACCTCGCGCCCCGCGACATGGCCGCAGCGCTTGGGCGCCACCTGGTCCTCCAGGTGCAGGCCGGCGACGCCGGCGCGGATGTATTCCTCGACCGTGCGGACCACGTTGATCGCGTTGCCGAAGCCGGTATCGGCATCGGCGATCAGCGGCACCTTCACCGCGGCGGCGATCAGCTTGGCGTTCAACGCCATCTCGGTGAGGGTGGCGAGCCCGGCATCGGGCAGGCCGAGCAGGTTCAGCGAGGTGCCGTAGCCCGACATGTACAGCGCCGGGAAGCCGGCATCCTCCAGGATGCGGGCGGACATGGCGTTGAAGCAGCCGGGCACGACCAGCGGGCGATGCGCCTCGATCAGGGCGCGCAGGCGCGTGGTGGGGCGGGTGGGGCTGCCCTGGCCGAGGCGCATGGGACGTTCCTTGGGTCTGGTTCCTGGGGGCGATCATGCCCGATCGGCCCGGGCGGGCAATCGCCGGCGGCGCGGGGCGGGGCAGCCGCCAGGGCTGGCTGGCCGAATCACGAAACATTGATGTTGCGGGGGCGGAGCGGCGGCCCGCGCGACGCTGCGAATTCGCGCGACTTCCCGAAATTTGGACGAAACGGCGATAGATCGCGCCGCGGCATGCGCGCGATGCGTTGGTTTCGTCCCTGCGGCGGTCGTGTAGGGTCGCGATGGAGGGTCGGGTTCGCCCCCATTTTTGGGCAGTTTCGGCAATCGTCTTAAAAAAAATACAATTTCGTGTTTTTTTTCATTGACGGTCGGTTAACCCCTGTGGTTTGGTTGCGTTGTCGCGGGGGTCCAACTGCACCCAGTTGATCCCCTTCGCAGGCCAACCGCTGATACCCAGGCGAGCGGGAGTGGTTGGTCTCACGCAATGAGGCTCGTTATTGAGATTAACCGAAGGGGATCGACATGATTCGCAAGTTCCTGGCTTCTTTCCGTGGCGCCGCTGCCAACCGCAAGGGCGTGACCGCCGCCGAGTACGCCATCCTCGCCGTGGGCGTGGTCATCATCGTGGGTTCGGCCGTGTCGCTGTTCGGCCAGTCGCTGCGTGACGCGTTCACCGCGGTCGGCCAGCAGATCACCACCACGCAGGGCGAAGTCGCCGGCGCCAACCAGATCCGCTGACGAACTGCGAGGATTGCGGCGGGTGGCCCAGGCCGCCCGCCGCACCCTCGGCCTGGTGACGCAAGACCTGTTTCCTGCCGCCGCAAACGCCTTGCGGCGCCCCGGAGAGCACCCCAGGACGTGGGGGCGCCTCACAAGTCGTTGAACGACTGCGGAAAATAGAGCACGCTGAGCGCGCGGAGGATCCGCCATCAGCAAGGGGGCGCGGTAATGGCCAAGATGGCCCGAGTGATCGCCAGGATTGCGAGCACCAGGCGCGGCGTCGTCGCGGCCGAATACGCCATTCTGTCGGTTGGCGTCGTCATCGTTGTCGGGACGGCCGTCGTCATTCTGATCGAGCCGAACAATTCTGCCTTTCGTATACTCGGGGAAGTCCTTCTCGACGCGCAGGCTTCCCTTGCGGCGAACCGCTGATGGCGCTTGAGCGAGGGATGATCGCACCGTGTCCGCAACCGTCGTGTTCCTGTCGTTGGCGCTGCCGTTGCTCGTCATCGCGGCGCTGCGGGACATCGCGACGCGCCTGATCCCCGACGCCATTCCCATCGCCATCGCGCTCGCCGGCCTTGTCGCCCGCGCCTTCGACGGCTGGGCGGCGGCCGGCACCTCCCTGCTGCTGGGCGCCGGCATCTTCCTGGTGCTGGTGCCCATCGCCGCCCGCGGCTGGCTGGGCGGCGGCGACGTCAAGCTGCTCGCGGCGATGGCGGTCGGCCTGCCGCCCGCGCTCACCTGGGACTTCACCGTCGCCACCGTCTTCGCCGGCGGCGCGCTGGGCGTCGCCTATATCCTGGGCCGCTACCTGGTGCCCGAGACGCGCGTGGCTGGCGACGCCACGCTGCTGCGCCGCGTGCTGGCGGTCGAGGCCTGGCGCATCCGTCGCCGCGGGCCACTTCCCTACGCCGTCGCCATCGCCTGCGGCGGCCTCCTCCTCCTGATCTCCTTGCCGAGGGCCTGACCCATGTTCCTGCGGCTTCTTGTCGTCGTCTCCTTGGTCCTGAGCGCCACCGGCCTCGGGATCCTGGCCCTCCAGCTGATCCAGCCGGCAGGCAACCCCCAGCAGGTCGCCCGCGTGGAGGCGCCGCCGGTGGTCGCGCCGCCGCCCAGGGTCCGCATGCTGGTGGCCGCGCGGCCGCTGTCGATCGGCACGCTGCTGAAGGACGAGGATTTCCGCGAAAGCGAGGTCGCCGCCGACGCCGTGCCGGAAGGCGCCTTCACCGGCGGCTCGGCCTCCCTGGCGGAACTGCGCGGCGCGCTGCTGCGCCGCTTCATCGATCCCAACCAGCCGGTGATTGGCACCGACGTGCTGCGCCCGCGCGACCGTGGCTTCCTGGCCGCGGTGCTGCGGCCGGGCACGCGCGCCATCTCGATCGGCGTCGATGTCGTGACCGGCGCCTCGGGCCTGATCTGGCCGGGCGACGAGGTCGACCTGATCCTGACCCAGAACCTCCAGCAGCAGCAGGGGCAGCAGGGGCCGGAATCGGCTGGACGCCGCGTCGTCGGCGAGACCATCCTGTCCGCCGTCAGGGTGATCGCGGTGGATCAGCAGATCAGTCACAGCGGAACCGACGCGACGGCAGCACGGGTGGTGGCCCGTACGGTAACGCTTGAAACGACGCCCGAGCAGGCCGAGCGGCTGGCGGTGGCGGTCCAGCTCGGACGCATCTCCCTCGCGGTCCGTTCAATCGAGGGCGTGCCCGAGGCGACCGGCCCGCGCCCTTCGCTGGTTTTCGGTTCCGACGTTTCCTCCGCGCTTACCGGTCCGCAGGCACCTTCCCCTTCGACGCGCATGCGTATTATTCAGGGCGGCTCGCAGCAGGAGGTTACGTTCCGATGAATGAAGGACACCGGGCCGGAGGCGCTCCACCCCATCTGGCCTGGAAGGCGTCGGGGCAGGCGCGGGTGTTCCGCATGATGCCCCTGGCCGTCGTTCTTCTGGCGGGCGTCGCGCTGCCCGCCGCCGTCGCGAATGAAGTCCCGGTGGCGACCGCCGACCAGGCGGGCCCGCGGATCGCGGTGCGCACCGGCACCCATCCGGGCTACGGGCGCATCGTCTTCGACTGGCCATCGCGCACCGACTACCAGGCCGAGGCGACCGCCGAGGGCCTGGTCATCCGCTTCGCTGCCGCCGGGCAGATCGCCCAGGGCGTCGCGGTGCCGCGCAACGTGGTGGCGGTCTCCGCCGATGGCGCGGTGGTGCGCATCGATGCGCGCCCCGGGGCGCGCTTCCGGCATTTCCATCATGGGCCGAAGCTGGTGGTCGACGTGCTCGACCCGGGCCCCGATGCCGCCGAGGCGCGCCCGGTCGCGCCGGCGCCGAGCGCCGATGCCGTGCTCGCGGACCTCGCGGCCGCGACACGCATCCGCGCGCCCGGCCGCCCGGCGACGCCGCCGGTGCTCGCGAGCGCGACGCCGGCCTCGCGC
>NZ_CAKKLX010000076.1 GCF_918698155.1 Roseomonas sp. CECT 9278 | reverse complement strand
CCCGACGCCACCGCCCGTGCAGGCCGCTGCCCCGCCGCGGCAGCCGCGCCCGACCCGGCCGGCGCCGGCGTCGCCGCCGATGCGCCTCGATGCCGGGATCGGCGCGCTGCCGGACCCGTCCTTCGGGGCGCAGGCGATGGGCGCCGTGGTGCCGCCCGGCGCCGATGCCGGCCAGCCCAATGCGCCGCCTGACTACCCCGCCGAAAGCCGCCGCCGCGGGGAGGAAGGCGTGGTGCGGCTGGCGCTGCGCGTGGGCAGCGACGGGCGGGTCGAGGCCGCCGAGGTGTCCGGCAGCTCGGGCTTCGTGCGGCTCGACCAGGCGGCGGTCGCGGCGGCGCGGCGGTGGCGATTCCGCCCGGCGATGCAGGCCGGGCAGGCGGTTGCCGCCACCCTGCCCACCGCCGTGCATTTCCGCCTGACCGAAGGACGCGGCCGATGATGCGTGGCGGCTTGCCCTGCCGGCGCAGCACGCCATAACGGGGCGATGAACCCCCCCGACGCCCCGCCGCGCCAGGCGCGCGCCGCGCTGATGCTGGCCCATGCGCTGGATGACGTGACGCTGGCCCGCTGGCGCGAATGGCGCGCCGGCTGGTCCGCCACCCACGACACGCGGCTGGTGCTGACGGCGCCGCATGATGCAGCGGCGGCGGCGCTCGGCCTGGATGACGTGCTGACCATCGCGCCGGCGGAGATTTTCCGCGCCGAGCTGCGGCGCAAGGCCGCCAGCGGCAAGATCGTCCCGGGCAACGTCGATCTCGTGGTGCTGGCGGCGTTCCGGCGCGTGCCGGCGTGGCGGCAACTGGTGGTCGCCGAATACGACGTGTTCCTGCCGGGCGGCTTCGCCGCGCTGCGGGCGGCGGATGCGGCCTCGCAGGCCGACCTGGTCGCCTGCGACCTGCGGCTGCCTGAACAGGAGCCTGACTGGGTGCATTGGCGGGCCGCCGCACCTGGCGCGGGCGATCCCGGCGCGCCGCTGTGCAAGATGCTGTTCCCGCTGGCGCGCTGGTCGGCGCGGCTGCTCGACGCGATGGAGGCCGGCTACAATGACGGGTGGCGGGGCCATTGCGAGGTCTCGGTGCCGAGCATCGCCGCCGCCCGCGGCCTGGCCCTGGAGACCTGGAACGACGCCGCCGCGCGCGCCGGCGTGCCGCCCATCACCTCCGCCGAGAGTTTCCACTGGCGCCGCATGCGGCCGGACGCGCCGCACCTTGCCTATCATCCGGTCAAGACCCAGGCGGCCGCGCGCGATGTCGCGCAGGCGCTGGGGCTGCCGCCGCCGCAGGAGGTTCCACCTTGGTGAAGCTCGATGTCATCACGACGCGCGGCGGCGATGCGGGGGAGACCTCGCTCGGCGACGGGCGGCGCGTGCGCAAGGATGCGCTGCGTGTCGAGGCCTTCGGCACGGTGGACGAGGCGAATGCCGCGCTCGGCCTGGTGCGGCTGCACGCCGATGCGGTGTCGGACGCGATGCTGGCGCGCATCCAGAACGAGCTGTTCGATGTCGGCGCCGACCTGTGCGTGCCCGGCGAGGCCGGCGCGCGGCTGCGCGTGGCGGATACGCAGTCGGCGCGGCTGGAGGGCGAGATCGCGGCGATGAACGCCGATCTTCCGGCGCTGACATCCTTCGTGCTGCCGGCGGGTTGCGCGGCGGCGGCGACGGCGCATGTCGCGCGCACCGTGGTGCGCCGCGCCGAACGCCTGGTGGTGGCGTTGGCCGCGGAGGAGGAGGTGAACCCGGCGGTGGTGCGCTACCTCAACCGCCTGTCGGACCATCTGTTCGTGCTGTCGCGCCACTTCAACGCGCAGGCGGGTGGCGACGTGCTGTGGGTGCCTGGCGCGACGCGCTGAGCGCGACCACGCCACGCGATCCGGCGGCCGGGACGCCGCGCGCCCGCCGAGGGCGACACGACGCGGATCGCGCCCCGGCGCGATCCGGGAGCGCAAGGCGCGACCGCGCCCAGACCATCCTCGGCGCCGGGCACGCCAGTGCGTGGCGCGCAAGCCAAGCCGCTGGCGGCGGCGCCCGGCGCCCGAGGGCATGAAGGAAGCCAGGGGTCGCCTGCGCGACCCCTGATGTCAGAACTGCCCGCGCATCCCCAGGATCGCGCTGCGTCCGGGCACCACGAAGGCATTGGCCGGCTCGTAGCGGGTATTGCCGATGTTGCGGACCTCCACGAAGGCCGTGAGCTGCGCCGTCACCGGCAGCGAGGCGGTCAGGTTGAACAGCCAGCCTTCGGGGTTCTTGCCGGCGGTCGGGATGGAATTCCCGCGGTCGTCGTAGCGCGCGAAGGCGCCTTCGGGGGAGGCGCCGACATACAGGATCTCCGGCGCGATCACGAAGCGCGAGCGCGGCACGCCGAACCAGCCGACCTCGGGCGCGATGCGCGCGTTCAGGCTGGCGACGTTGCGCGGGCGGCGCGGCAGCGGCGTGTCGGTCTCGACGTCGCGCGCCTCCAGCACCGTCCAGGAGCCAGTCACCGAGACCCAGTCCACCGGCCGCACGGTCACCGCGAATTCGCCGCCGCGGATGCGCGCGCGGTCGATGTTCTCGAGCGTGGTGAAGGTGGGGTCGAAGTTGATGAGGTTGGTGATGCGGTTGTCGAAATACAGCGCCGAGAGCGTGGCGTAGCGCCCGATATCGGTCTCCCAGCCGACCTCCCAGGATTCCGAGGTTTCCGCCTGCAGGTTCGGATTGCCGCGGAAGAACGATCCGATCTGGCCATAGCGCTGGTACAGCGACGGCGCCTTGAACGCGCTGCCGCCGGAGGCGCGGATGCGCGAGCCGATCTCGGGTAGGTCGAGCACCGCGCCCAGCCGCCAGCTGGTGTTCGAGCCGTAGTCGTCGGTGTCATCGAGCCGCGCCGAGGCGGTGACGTCCACCCGGTCGAGGAACCGCGCCTGGATGCCGATGTAGCCGTAGCCGCTGGTTGCGCGCGCATCGGTGGTGGTGCGGAAGAAGGGCGAGCCCGCCGCGGCTTCCACCTGTTCGCGTTCCCAGCCGCCGCCGAAGGTCACGATGGCGTCGGTGAACACGCCCTCGGCCGTGGGCAGGCGCAGCGCATTGTCCCAGGCGATGCCGCGGCGCTCGCCGTTGTAAAGGTCGTCGGCCGTCGATCGGCTGAGGCTGTCGGGGAAGTTGGTGTAGCGGCGGCGGTCATGGCTGCCCGAGACGCGAAAGCCGGTGGTCCAGGCGCCGCCCGCGAGTTCCGTGCGGCTGCGCAGGAAGCCGAACCAGTTGCGGTCCTGCCCGGTGTAGTTCGGGTCGTCGTTGGGCACGTTGTCCAGCCCGGAGGTGTTCTCCCGCCAGCGCAGCAGGCCGTCGATGCGCGTCTGGCCGATCGCGGCGTCGGGCGTGGTCTCGCCGATGTTGACGCCGATGCGCGCGGTCATGGCGGCGGCGCGCAGCCCGTCGCGCTCGCCCTGGTTGGTGGCGATGCGCGGGGCGATGACGTTGAAGCCCTCGGTGGACAGCGCCTGGCCGGTGACGCCGTAGTCGACGTTCCCGACCGTGCCGCCGGCGCCGACATACCCGCGCGCGGTGCGCTGCGTGCCGCCGGCGACCTCTCCATAGGGGGCGAAGGTTCGGTCGCGCGGCGCCTGGCGGGTGATCAGGTTGACCACGCCGCCGATCGCCGCCGTGCCATAGACGGCCGAGACGGGGCCGCGCACCACCTCGATGCGCTCGACATCGCCCAGCAATTCATTGCCGAAGTTGAAGGCGCCGTTGGGGTCCGACGAATCGTTCAGCGGCACGCCGTCGCGCAGCACCAGCACATGGCGCGAATTGGTGCCGCGCACGAAGCCCGAGGCCTGCTGGCCCGGCCCGCCCGCCTGCACCAGGCGAAAGCCCGGCACGGCGGCCAGCGCATCGGCCAGCGTGACGTAGCCGTACTCCTCGATGTCCTGGCGCGTGACCACGGTGGTGGCGGCGGGGATGCGTTCGGCCGGCGTCGGCACGCGCGTGGCGCTGACGATCGTGTCCGGGATGGGTTGCGGGTCCTGCGCCCAGGCGGGGGCGAGGGGGAGGAGAGCAAGCGTAGCGAGGATCCGGTGTTTCATCCGGGAATCCCTCCGTGCACGGGCCGCGTTTCGCGCCCTGGCCGGGTGGCCGGGGCGCGGGCTGGCGTCGTGCTCGCATACGGAAGGAGCACCCGCCGCGTGGCAGGCGCACCCTGGGTCCGTTGCGCCGGTGCACCCCGCCCGGCACGCGCGAGACAACTCTGCGCCGGCCGGTCTCCTGGCTCGCGACGGGAAGGGGGCTTGCGCCGCCTCCGCCGGCCCCGCCTTCTCGCGCCGAGGCGCAATGGCAGTGGGGACCGGACACGTCGCCTACAGTTGCGGGGGCAGCCGCGGATGGGCGGTGGGTCTCACCGCGTCGCGCGTTCCCGTTTCAGCCCTTTCGGGCCACCGGCGCATGGGCGGACCCTAGTGCGGGGGCGGCGCGGCGTCCATGGGCGCGGACGCAGGCAAGCGGATCGTGCGGAGGCACGATCCACGAGCGCAAGGCGCGACCGCGCCCAGACGGTCAGCGATGCCGGGCGCGCCCGTGCATGGCGCGAAGCCAAGGCGGCCGGATGGCCGACGCCCGGCGTCTGAGGACTTCAAAAAACATACCCCAGCGCCTCGATTCCGAACCAGGCCAGCGCCACCAGCACCGCGGTGGCGAACAGGTTGCCGAGGAAGGTCAGCGCCATCCCGAGCCCGACCACCTTGCTGTCGTTCTCGACCAGGCCCAGCGCCATGACGATGGTTCCGAAGGCCGGCGGCCCGTTGGTGCCGGGCCCCGGCAGGATCAGCATGATGGCGGCATAGGCGGTGAGCCACCCCACCGCCTTGTCGGCCAGCGGCCCGGTGAAGGGCCCCGGGCGCGGCCGCACCCAGCGTTCGATCTTCGCGATGGCGCGCGAGACGCGCGTGTCCGACCCCGCCGAGAGCCGCATCAGGTCGGTCCGCTTCAGCGACTGCCGTGCGATGAAGCCTGGCAACCTCGGCTTGGCGAAGCCGAGCCCCATCTGCACGCCCAGGATCAGCATCGGCGTGCCGAAGACGCTCGCCATGCCGGGCAGCAGCCCGGGCAGGCACAGCAGCAGGATCAGCAGGCCGAAGGCGCGGTCGCCGAAGGCCTCGGCCATTTCGCCGAGGGTGATGCGTTCGCCCGGGCATTGCGCCGCGACTTCGGCGATGAGGCGGGTGATCGGGGCGGTGGCGTGGTCGTCGAGCGGGGTCGCATGGGCGACATGGTCCTGTGCCGCGCCGGGTGCCTTGCTGTCGCTGGTTCCGTCCACGCCTGTGTCCTGCTCCCGCCGATCGCCCCCTTGATGGCTTGGTGGCTGCCCGGTGCCGGAGGGGTAGCACATCCGCCACCCGCGGCGGAACGGGCGCCGTCATGACCTTTCGGCAACCGGTGGGAGAGGTCGGCTGGACGGCAATGTCCGGCGAAGCCGCGCCCGGCGCTTGAGGGCCAGAAAAACGGATCGTGCGGCTGCACGATCCGGGAGCGCACGGCGCGACCGCGCCCAGACCATCAGCCGCGCCCGGCGCGCCAGAGCACGGCGCGCAGCCAAGCCCGCGGAGCGGGCGCCCGGCGCTTGAGGGCCAGAAAGCGGATCGTGCGGCTGCACGATCCGGGAGCGCACGGCGCGACCGCGCCCAGACCATCAGCCGCGCCCGGCGCGCCAGAGCACGGCGCGCAGCCAAGCCCGCGAAGCCGCGCCCGGCGCTTGAGGGCCAGAAAAACGGATCGTGCGGCTGCACGATCCGGGAGCGCACGGCGCGACCGCGCCCAGACCATCAGCCGCGCCCGGCGCGTCAGTGCACGGCGCGCAGCCAAGCCCGCGGAGCGGGCGCCCGGCGACTGAGGGCCAGAAAGCGGATCGTGCGGCTGCACGATCCGGGAGCGCACGGCGCGACCGCGCCCAGACCACCAGCCGCGCCCGGCGCGTCAGTGCACGGCGCGCAGCCAAGCCCGCGGAGCGGGCGCCCGGCGACTGAGGGCAAGAGAAACCACCGCGTCAGCGGCCTTGGAACACCGGCTTGCGCTTCTCCATGAAGGCGCGGCGGCCTTCCTGGTAGTCGGTGCTGTCGAAGCAGGCGGCCATCGCCGCGTTCAGCGCCGCGATGTCGCGATCGACGCGGTCCGACAGCACCGCCTGCACCGTGCGCTTGTTCGCATAGAGCGACAGCGGTGCGTTCACCGCGATGGTCGCGGTCAGTCCCGCCACTTCGTTGGCCAGCGCATCGGCCGGCACGACCTTGTTGATGAGGCCGAAGCGCGCCGCCTCGGCCGCATCGAAGCGCCCGCCCGTCATCAGGATCATGTTGGCATGCGCGGGGCCGACCAGGCTGACCAGGTGGCGCACCATGTCGAAGCCATAGGCGATGCCGAGCCGCGCCGCCGGGATGCCGAAGATGCTGCCCTCGGCCGCGAGGCGGATGTCGCAGGACATCGCGATGCCAAGGCCACCGCCCATGCAGAAGCCGCGGATCTCCGCGATCACCGGCTTGGGGAAGGTCGCGAGCTTGAGCCGCCCGCCGGCGGTCTGCTTGCTGTATTCGCGCTGCGCATCGGCGTCGGACCGCAGCTTGTCGAACTGGCTGATGTCGGCGCCGGAGACGAAGGCCTTGTCCCCCGCGCCGGTCAGCACGATGCAGCGCACCGCCGCATCGGCCTCGAAGATGTCGAGCGCCTGCGCCATGCCGGCCCACATCGCCACCGACATGGCGTTGCGCTTCTCGGGCTGGTTGAAGGTGATGCGCCCGACGCCGTCCTTGATCCCGGCGAGGATCTTGCCGTCCGCGAATTCCATCACGCTCAGCTTTCCATGATGACGCCGAGGCCCTTGAGCCGGGCGATGTCGTCGTCGCTGTAGCCGGCTTCCTTCAGGATCTCGGCGGAATGTTCGCCCAGGCGCGGCGGCACCATGCGCACCTCGCTCTCGATCCCCTCCATGTTGATGGCGGAGGAGACCAGGTGCGTGGACCCGCGCGTCGGGTGGGCGATCGGCATGGCCATGCGCAGGTGCTGCACCTGCGGGTCGGCGAAGACCTCGTCGACCTTGTTGATCGGCCCGCACGGGATGCCGATGCGCTCCAGCAGGTCGATCCAGTGGTCGGAGGGCTTCTGCTTGAACACCTCGGCGATGGCGGCGTTCAGCCGGGCGCGGTCCTTCGAACGGCCCGCCAGCGTCTTCCAGACCTCGTCTTCCAGCCATTCGGGGTGGCCGACGGCCTCGGCGAACTGCGCCCACATCTTGGTGGAGGAGGCGGCGATGTTCACCGGCTTGTCGGCGGTCGGGAAGGCGCCCATCGGGATGTTCACGGGGTGGTCGTTGCCGGCCTGGCCGGGCACCTCGCCATCCATCAGGTAGCGCGCCGCCTGCAGGTCCAGCATGAAGACCATGGCTTCGAGCAGCGAGGTATGGACGTAGCGGCCGCGGCCGGTCTTCTCGCGTTCGAACAGCGCGATCATCACGGCCAGCGCCAGCAGGTTGCCGGCGGTGAGGTCGACGAAGGGGATGCCCGCGCGCATCGGCCCGCGGCCGGGTTCGCCGGTGATGGTCATCATGCCGCCCATGCCCTGGGCGATCTGGTCGACGCCGGCGCGCTCGGAATACGGGCCGGTCTGGCCGAAGCCGGAGATCGAGGCATAAACGATGCGCGGGTTCACCGCGGCGACCTTGTCGTAGTCCACGCCGAGGCGATGCTTCACCCGCACGCGCATGTTCTCGACCAGCACGTCCGCCTTCGCCGCGAGCTTGAAGAAGGCGGCCTTGCCTTCCTCGGTCTTGAGGTCGAGGGCGATGGAGCGCTTGTTGCGGTGCAGGTTCTGGAAGTCGTAGCCCTCGCGCGACCCGCCCAGGCCATCATTGAAGGCGGGGGGTTCGATGCGGATGACCTCGGCCCCCCAGTCGGCCAGGTGGCGCACGCAGGTCGGGCCGGCGCGGGCCAGCGTCAGGTCGAGCACGACGATGCCCGAAAGCGGCAGGGTGCCCGCCATGGCGTGGCGCGCGTCTGTGGGGCTGTCTGGCATGGCGTCCTCCTCGGCGCCGCGAGACTAGGGCGCGGCGGCGAGGGTGCCTAGACCGCCACCTGCGGCTACCGCAGGCGCTGGAAGATCTCGTCCTCGACCTCGATCTGCGCGCGTTCCAGGGCGCGGAAGTCGCTGCGCAGCACCAGGGCGCGGACGCGGCCGTTCTCGACCACCGGCAGGTGGCGGAAGCCGCCATCATGCATCAGGTGCAGCGCGTCGATCGCGCGCGCGCCGGGTCCCAGCACCTCGACCTGCGCGGTCATCACCTCGCCGAGCGTGGTGGTGGCCGCGTCGCGGCCATGGGCAAGCATGCGGCCGATCGCGTCGCGGCCTGTGAAGATGCCGAGCAGGCGGTCCTCGGCGTCGGTCACCATGACCGCGCTCGCCTGGTGTTCGTGCATCCGCGCGCAGGCGGCCTGCACGCTGGTGCCGGGCGGCAGGCAGATGGCGGGGCGATGCGGCGCGACCTCGATGAGGGGGCGGTCCTTCATGGCCTTGTGCTCCGATGCCTCGGTGCGGTGCGCGGCCCCGGGGGACCGCGCAGGGCACCTTAGCGCGGCGCCGGGCGATGGTGGGGCAAATCATCGTGCGCCGGCGCCACGGCCCGTGCGGTGCCCGGCGCGCCCCCAGGTCGCGGGCCAGGCCTCAGTCCGGCTGGAAATTCGCGATGCGCAGCAACTCGGCATTGCGGCGCACATCCTCGGTGATGAAGCGCTCGGCCTGCGCCACGCTCTCGGCCACCGGTTCGAAGCCCAGGCCGGTCAGGCGTTCCACCACCGCGGGCTCGCGCAGCCCCTCGACCAGCGCGGCGTTGTAGCGCGCGACGATCTCCGCCGGCACGCCGCGCGGGGCCCAGATGCCGTACCAGGAATAGAATTCGAAGCCGGGCAGCCCGGCTTCCGCCATGGTCGGCAGGTCCGGCGCCAGCGGGGTGCGCGCCGCGGTGGCGATGCCCAGGCCCCGCAGCTGCCCGCCACGCACCATGGGCAGCGTCGCCAGCACCGGGTCGAACATCAGCTGGGCGTTGCCCGCCGCGACATCGGTCAGGGCGGGCGCGGTGCCCCGATAGCCGACGATCTCGATGCTCGACCCCGTGACGCGGTTGAACTCGATGGTGCCGAGATGCCCGGCGGAGCCCAGCGAGGAGGTCGCGAAGGACCAGCGCGCCGGTTCCGCCTTCGCCGCGGCCACGATCTCCGGGACCGTGCGTTGCGGGCGCTGCGGGCTCATGACCATGACCAGCGGGCCGCGCGCGGTGCGCGCCAGCGGCACGAAGTCGGCCACCGGGTCGTAGGGCACGTTGCGCATGACATGGCGCGCCATCACGTGGATCGAGGCCGAGCCCAGGATGGTATAGCCATCGGCGCCCGCCTGCAGCACCGCCTGCGAGCCGACCTGGCCATTGGCGCCGGAGCGGTTCTCCACCACCACCGTGACGCCCATCTTCTCCTGGATCTTCTGCGCGGCCAGGCGGGACATCGCGTCGGTCGCGCCGCCGGGCGGGTAGGGCACCACCATGCGGATGTTGCGCGCGGGGAAGCCGCCCTGCGCCAGGGTGGGGGCGGCCAGCAGCGTGCCCGCCGCGCCGCCCAGAAGGTGCCTGCGTCGCATCGCGAAATCTCCCGTTCGTTCCAGGGCAGATTGCACGCCCGGGCGGGTGCGTCCAAGCGCCGCGCATGCGACAAGCGGGCATGGAGATGGTCGATCTCGCGCTGTGCCTCGCCGTGGATGCGTCGTCCTCGGTGGACTACGACGAGTTCGGGTTGATGCTCGGCGGCTATGCCGCGGCCTTCCGGGACGAATGGGTGATCGCGGCGCTGACGGGCGGGCGCCATGGCGCGACGGCGGTGGCGATGCTGCTGTGGTCGGGGCCGGGCGCGCAGGCGGTGGCGGCGCCCTGGACGCGGATCGACGGCGCGGTCGCATCGGCCGGCCTCGCCGCCGCGCTCGATGCCGCGCCGCGGCTGGTGGCGGCGGGCGCCACCGCGCTGGGGGAGGGGATGGCGGCGGCGCTCGCGTTGCTTGCCGCCTGCCCGGCGGAGGCGACGCGCCTGGTGCTCGATGTCTCGGGCGACGGGCGGCACAACCAGGGGCGTCCGCCCGCGCCGGTGCGCGACATCGGCGTGGCGGCGGGGGTCACCATCAATGCCCTCGCGGTGCTGAACGAGGAGCCGGACCTGCTCGACCACTACATGCAGGAGGTGATCGGCGGGCCGGGGTCCTTCGCCATGCACACGCCGGACTACGGCGCCTTCGCCGAGGCGATCCGCGCCAAGCTGCTGCGCGAGATCGGCGGCGCCGCGATCGCGTGAGGCGCCGCATCGCCGCGGCGGGCCACGCGACTGCTTGAGGCCTGTCCGGCACCGGCCCGCTCGCCCACCGGGACACCCGTCGCGGACACGTGCGTGGGTGGCTGGGTGCAGCGGCGGGCCGCTTCCGGTAGCCTCAAAAGGTCTTCACGCCGAGGCGACGCGATCCGCGCGCTGCACGCGTGTCGTCCCGACCGCCTGGTCGATGCGCGCGGCCAGCGCGTCGCTCACCGGCGTCATCGGCAGCCGCACCTCCGGGCTCGCGATCAGGCCGATGCGCCAGAGCCAGTGCTTGATCGGCGCCGGGCTGGGTTCGGCAAACAGCAGCGGCGGCAGGTCGGCGATCGCGTGCCAGGCGGCCAGCGCGCCCGGCGCATCGCCCGCGCCGATGGCATCGCGCACCGCGGCGAAGCCGCGCGGCGCGACATGGGCCGAGGCCGTGATGCCGCCCTGCGCGCCGGCGGCGAGCATGGTGTGGAAGAACGCATCCTCGCCGGTCAGCACCGCGAAGCCCTCGGGGTTGCGGCGGATCAGGTCGAAGGATTGCGCCATGTCGGCGCAGCAGTCCTTCACGCCGACGATATTGGGCAGTGCCGCCAGCTCGGCCATCGCCGCATTGCCGAGGTTCACGCCGGTCCGATAGGGGATGTTGTAGATCATGATCGGCAGCGCCGTGGCCGTCGCCAAGGCGGTGAAGTGCCGCACCATGCCGGCCTGCGAGGGACGGGTGTAGTAGGGGCAGGCGATGAGATGGCCGTCGATCGGCAGCGACGCTGTGCGCGCGAGCGCCGTCGCCATCCGGCGCGTGTCGCTGCCGCACAGGCCGAGGAAGACCGGCAGGCGCCGACCGGCGGCGGCAAGGCTGTCCGCGACGATCGCGACGACGCGCTCGGTCTCGTCCTCGTCGATGGTCAGGCCCTCGCCCGTGGTGGCGGCGAGGATCAGGCCGTCGAGCGGTTCCGCCGCGTAGTGCCGCACGAGGCGACGCAGCGACGCCTGGTCCAGCGCGCCGTCGCGGAACGGCGTCACCAGCGGCAGCCAGAGGCCGCCGAAGCCGGGGTGATGGGGGTGCGGCATGGGGTGTCTCCTGTGAAAGCCGGAGACGGGACCTGCCACCTGACCCCGTCCGAAACCGGCGGGGTCCAACGTGATCCTGGGGTCGCGGTGGCTAAGGCGCGCGACGATCCGTGGTGCCCCTGCGGAGGCACTTTTTCAGCGACACGAAGGTGGCGCGGGGCGGGATCACGCGGACAGTCTCGGCGGGTGCGGTCGCCGGCGTCAAGCGCACCGGGCGGGGGGCGCCTTCGCCCTGCCTTGCCATTTCCTTCCGTCCATGGCTTACCTCGACGCGCATCAGGAGTTGGGCCGGCGCCCAACGCCAACCTGCCTTCCCGGGCAAGGTGGCGCCTCCGCAAGGAGGGATGCGGCCGTTCCGGCAACCAAACGGGAAGCGCCGCTGCGTCGACTCCGCTCCTTCGACCAAGGAGGAACCGATGCGCGACGTGGCACCCGCTCCCGACCTCGACCTGCTGCTCGCACAGGGCGACCAGGCGCAGTTCGTCGCGCTCTGCGACTGGCCGACGCGCATGGGGCGGATCGAGCCCTCCTGGCTGTATGTCGTGCTGCATCGCGGCCATGGCGTCTGGACCCACGCCTACCGCGTGGTGCCGGACCGCCGGCCGGGGCATCTGGCGGTGTTCCTGGAACGGGCGGAGGAAGGCGACCGGCGCGCCGCCCTGGCGGACTGGCTGCGCGCGCAGGTCATGGCTGCCGATACGCGGCGTTGACCGAGCGGCACGGCGGCCGCCCTGACCGGCTTGCATCGGCGCGGCCCGACGGGGCAGAAGGCGCGATCCCTTGCGTGATCGGCCCGCCATGCTCCTGCTCATTCCCGGACCCGTGCAGACCCGCCCGGAAACCCGCGCCGCCATGGCGCAGGACATCGCGCCGTGGGACCGTGACTTCCAGGCCGTCTACGCCCGCATCCGCGAGCGCATCGTCGCCGTCGCCGGCGGCACGCCGGGCGTCCACGCCACCCTGCCGCTGCAGGGCGCGGGGCATTTCGTGACCGAGGCCGCCATCCGCACCTTCGTCGCCCCCGGTGCGAAGGTGCTGATCCCGATGAACGGTGCCTATGCCCAGCGCATGGCGCGCCTGGCGCGGGAGGCCGGGCGCGTCGTGGTTGAACTGCCGCTGACCGACACCCGCGGCGCGACCGCCGCCGACATCCTGCCCGCGCTGGACGCCGACCCGTCGATCGGCACCGTCGCCATGGTGTTCAACGAGACCGGCAGCGGCATCGTCAACGACGCGCCGGGCATCGGCGACTCGCTGCGCGCGCGTGGTATCCGCCTCATCCTCGACGCCGTCTCCGCCTTCGGCGTGCTGCCCTTTCCGCTGGCCGACCACCCGGAATGCGACGCACTGGTCTTCACCTCGGGCAAGTGCCTGGAAGGCATGCCGGGCATGGGCTTCGCCGTGGCGCGCATGGACCGGGCCGAAGCCTGCGCGGGCAACGCGCAGTCCTGGTCGCTGGACCTGTCCGACGTGCTGGCCAACGCGAAGCGCGCCGGCTGGGGCTCCATCCGCTTCACCCCGCCCGTGCAGGCGATCGCCGCCTTCGACGTCGCGCTCGACCTGTACGAGGCAGAAGGCGGCCAGCCCGCACGCCACGCCCGCTACCGCGCCAATGCCGATGCGCTGTACGACGGCCTGGTCGCGCTCGGCCTGCGGCCCTACCTGGACAAGCAGCACCAAGGGCCGGTGATCGTCACCATCCACCAGCCCGCCGACCCACGCTTCGACCTGATGCAATTCGTCGACGCCCTGAAGCGCCGCGGCGTGCTGATCAGCAACTTCTACAACACCAGCGCCCCCACCCTGCGCATCGGCGCCATCGGCGCCATCACCACCGACGACATCCGCCGCGCCGTCGCAGCGATCGGCGCGACACTGGACGACATGCTGGCGAAGGCGGCGTAGGGCACGCTGCCGGAGAGGGGCATTGCCCCCCTCCGGACCTCCCCCCACCAGGGGGCTACGGCCCCCTGGACCGCGGAGTTTTGGTCGGGGGAATTGGGGAGGGGCATGGCGTGCCTGTCGTGTCGGTGCCACCGACGATGCCCCTCCCCAATTCCCCCGATCAAGTCGAGGGATCCAAGGGCCTTAAGCCCTTGGTGGGTGGGGGTCCGGGGGAGGGCGAAGCCC
>NZ_CAKKLX010000075.1 GCF_918698155.1 Roseomonas sp. CECT 9278 | reverse complement strand
CCGGATGGGACGATGGACGGGGTCCCTTGCTCTGGAGCGGGCTCGATCACCCAAGGCCTGCGCGGGCTCCCGTCCACCTCCAGCCTCGCCGTCTCAGGCCGTGACGGCAAGGGGAAGATACAAGGCCTTTAGGCCTTTGGTGGGTGGGGGTCCGGGGGAGGGCAAGCCCTCCCCCGCCCGCTACTCCGGCCGCACCCCTGCCGCCTGCAGCACCGCCGCCACGCGCGGCAGGTCCGCCCGCACGAAGGCCTCGAAGGCGGCCGGCGTCGCGTATTGCGGCTGCACCTCGACGCCGATCTCCGACAGGCGCGGCGCCATGCGTTGCATGCCGGCGTTGAAGGCCGCGTTCAGCGCCGCGACCGCGGCCGCCGGCGTGCGCGCCGGCACGAAGGCGCCGAACCAGGCCTCCGCGTTCCAGGCCGGCAGCCCGCCTTCGGTGGCCGAGGGCACGTCCGGCAGGATCGCCGCGCGGGTCGGCCCCGCCACCGCCACCGCGCGCACCGTGCCGCCGCGGATGTGGCCGACCGCCGAGGCGATCGGGTCGATGCACATATGCGCGTTGCCGGCGATCACCGCCGCCATGGCGGGCCCGCCGCCGCGGAACTGCACCATCTCCATCTGCACGCCGGGCACCGCGGCGCGGAAGATCTCGGAGGCCAGGTGGTTGCCGCTGCCGATGCCGGCCGAGGCGAAGTCCACCTTGCCCGAATTGGCGCGCAGCCACGCCAGCAGCGAGGCCATGTCGGTGATCGGCAGCCGCGGGTTCACCACCAGCACCTGCGGCACGCGCCCCAGATGCGCCACCGCCGTGAAGTCGCCGAGCACGTCATAGGGCATGCGCGCCACCAGGTTCGGCGCGATCACATGGGCGTTGGAATGCAGCAGCACGGTCTGGCCGTCGGGCGCGGACTTCGCGACCATCTCGGAGCCGATCAGCCCGGCGGCGCCGCCGGCGCGGTTCTCGACCACCACGGTCTGGCCGAGCAGCCCGCCCACCGTCTCGGACAGGGCGCGCGCCACCACGTCGGTGGCGCCGCCGGGTGCGAAGGGCACCACCAGCCGGATCGGGCGGTCGGGGCGCCAGGCCGGTTGGGCGCGGGCGATGGCGGGTGTCACGAGGGCAAGCGCGAGTGCTGCGCGGCGCGTGGTCATGGCGGTGGTCTCCCTGTGGCGCGGCGTCTGTCGGCCGGCCTTGTTCGCGTGTCGTGGCGTCCGGGCGGCCGCGTCGGGCCCGCCCGGGGCAGTCGCTTCTACTCCGGCTGCACGCCGGCGGCGCGCAGGATGCGCGTGTAGGTCTCGATGCCCTCGCGCACCAGCGCCATCACCTGCGCGTTGGTCTCGAAGCCGGCGCGCGGCGCCACGCCGGTCAGCTCGTTCAGCCGCGCCGAGCTCTGCTGGATCGCCTGGCGGAAGGCGGCGCCAAGGGCCGCGACGACCTCGGGCGGCGTGCCCTTCGGGGCCACGATGGGGAAGAACTCCTCGTGGACCACGCCGGGCAGGCCGGCTTCCGTGGCGTTGGGCACGTCGGGCAGCGCCGGGCTGCGCTGGCCGGACAGCACCGCCAGCGCCCGCAGCGCGCCGCCGCGCACCTGGCCGATCGCGGAGGCCATGGTGGGCGTGCCGAAATGCGCCTCGCCCGAGACCAGCGCCGCGATGCCGGGGCCGCCGCCACGGTAGTGCACCGTCTCGGCCTGCACGTTCATCAGGCTCATGAACAGCAGGCCGCCGATATGCGGGCCGCTGCCCAGGCCGGCCGAGGCGTAGTTGAAGCGCCCGGGACTGGCGCGCAGCAGGGCGACGAACTCCTGCGCGCTGCGCGCCTCGACGCGCGGGTTCACCACCAGCAGGTGCGGCGAGAAGCCGGCCACCGCCACGCCCTCGAAATCCGTCAGGGTGTTGTAGGGCATGCGCGCGACCATCGCCGGCACGGTCGCGAGCGAGCTGTTGATCAGCAGCGTGTAGCCGTCGGCCGGGGCCCGCGCGGCGGCCTCGGAGCCGATCACGCTGCCGGCGCCGGCGCGGTTGTCGATGATGATCGGCTGGCCGAGGATCTGGCTGGCGGCCTCGGCGACGATGCGCCCGACGATGTCGTTCGACCCACCCGGCGCGGCGGGCACAATGAGCCGGACCGCCCGTGTCGGCCGCCAACCGGCCTGGGCCTGGGCGATGGCGGGGGCGGCAAGGGCAAGCGCGAGCGCGGCGCGGCGCGTGGTCATCACGATGGTCTCCCTGCGGCGCGGCTTCTGGCGGCCGGCCTGGTTGCGTTGGTCATGGTGCAGGCGAAGCACCCGGGCGTCCGACTGGCAGGCCGCCCGGGGGCCTGCGTCACTCGGGCTGGACGCCGGCGGCGCGCAGGATGCGGGTGTATTCCTCCACCCCCTCGCGCACCAGGGTCATCACCTGCGCGTTGGTGTCGTAGCCGGCGCGCGGCGCCACGCCGGCGAGTTCGATCAGCCGCGGCGCGCTCTGCTGGATCGCCTGGCGGAAGGCGGCGCCGAGGGCGGCGACGATCTCGACCGGCGTGCCCTTCGGCACGGTGATGGGGAAGAACTCCTCGAGCACCACGCCGGGGATGCCGGCTTCGGTCGCGCTCGGCACGTTCGGCAAGGCAGGGCTGCGCTGGTTCGCCAGCACCGCCAGGGCGCGCACGCCGTCGCCGCGGATCTGGCCGAGCGAGGAGGCCATGGTCGGGGTGCCGAACTGCGATTCGCCCGCGACCAGCGCCGCCACGGCGGGTCCGCCACCGCGGTAGTGCACCATCTCGGCCTGCAGGTTCATCCGGTTGGCGAAGACCAGGCCGGCGATGTGCACGCTGCTGCCGATGCCGGCCGTGGCCTGGTTCATGCGCCCGGGATTGGCGCGCACCCGTGCGACCAGCTCGGCCGCCGTGCGGGCCTCCACGCGCGGGTTCACGACCAGCGTATGCGGCGAGAAGCCGGCCACCGCCACGCCCTCGAAATCGGTCACGGCGTTATAGGGCATGCGGGCGACCACGGCCGGCACCGCCGCATGGGCGCTGTTGATCAGGACCGTATGGCCATCCGCCGGGGCGCGCGCCGCGGCCTCGCTGCCGATCACGCTGCCGGCGCCGGCGCGGTTCTCGATGACGATGGCCTGGCCGAGGATCTGGCCGGCGGGTTCGGAGATGATGCGGCCCACGATGTCGTTCGACCCGCCCGGCGCGAAGGGCACGATCAGGCGGATCGGGCGCGTCGGGCGCCAGGCGGACCCCTGCGCCTGCACGAGCGCCGGCGCGGCAAGGCCGGCCATCGCGAGGCCGAGCGTGGAACGGCGGGTCGGCGTCATGGAGGAATCTCCCTGGCATTCGGTTGCGGGCCGGCCGGTTCGTCCGGTCGTGCCGTCGATGGACAGCCCATCCTACAGACTGTTCAAGGCGGCGCCGAGAGGCGCAGCCCAAGGCCGGCCCCGGCGCCCCCCGAGGCGGGAGGGCGGGCCGTGGCCGGGCCTTCGGGACCATGTCTTACCCCGAACCACCGGCGACGCCACCCCCCGGCATGGATCATCGGCGCGCGCCGCGCTATCGGATGCGGGCCCGAGGGAAACGCCGCCGCATGCCCACCGCCGCCCAACGCCTGATCGACTTCCTCGCCCGCCAGGGCATCGACCGCGCCTTCTGCGTGCCGGGCGAATCCTACATCGCGCTGCTGGATGCGCTGCACGCGCATCCGGCCATCGACCTGGTGACCTGCCGCAGCGAGGGCGGCGCGGGCTTCATGGCGGTGGCCGATGCCAAGCTGACCGGGCGGCCGGGGGTGGTGCTGGTCTCGCGCGGGCCCGGTGCCTGCAATGCCTCCATCGCCGTGCACACGGCGGAACAGGACGCCACGCCGCTGATCCTGCTGGTCGGCCAGGTCGAGAAGCGCGACCTGCGCCGCAACGCCTTCCAGGAGATCGACTACGCCCGGATGTTCGGCGGCATCGCGAAATGGGTGGGCGAGGCGACCGAGGCATCGCAGGTGCCGGAACTGATCGCGCGTGCCTATGCCATGGCGATGCAGGGCGTGCCCGGGCCGGTCGTGCTCTCCCTGCCCGAGGACCTGCTGGCCGAGGCCTGCGATGCGCCGGAGGTGCCCGCGACCCTCGTGGCGCCCGCGATCCCGGCACCCGCGGAGGTGGCGCGGCTGGCGGAACTGCTGCGCGGCGCCGAACGCCCGATCCTGCTGGCCGGCCACGCCTTCGACCGCCCTGGCGCGCGCGACGCGCTGCTGGCCTTCGCGGAAGCATGGACCCTGCCTGTCGCCGTGTCGTTCCGCCGACAGGACCTGTTCCCGAACCGCCACGCGCTCTATGCCGGCGACCTCGGCCTGCGGAACCCGGACGCGCAGCGCGCGGCGTTCGCCGAAGCCGACCTGGTGCTGGCGCTGGGCACGCGGCTGACCGACATCACCTCGCAGGGCTGGAGCTGGCCGGCGGCCGGGCAGCGGCTGGTGCATGTGTGTGCCGAACCGCGCTTCCTGGGCTGGCACTTCCCGGCCGAGATGGCGCTGGCCGCCGATGCGGCGGCGCTGATCGCGGCGCTGGCGGATGAAGCGCCGGCCGCGCCCGCCGCGCGCGAGGGCTGGAACGCCCGGCTGCGCGCCATCCATGTCGCCGATACCGGCATCCGCGCGGCGCAGCACAATGACGGCGTGGCCTTCGCGGAGGTGGCGCGGCGCATCGGCGAGATCGCCGCGCCGGATGCGATCGTGACTCTCGATGCCGGCACCTTCGGCGCGCCCTTCTACCGCAAGGTGTCCTGGACGCCGCCGCAGCGGCTGGTCGCCCCCGTCTCGGGCGCGATGGGCTTCGGCGTGCCGGCGGGTGTCGCGGCGGCGCTGCGCTACCCTGGCCGCCAGGTGATCGCGGCGGTGGGCGATGGCGGGGCGCTGATGACCGGGGGCGAATTCGCCGTGGCGGTGGCGCGCGGCGTGCCGCTGAAGATGATCCTGTCCGACAACGGGTCCTATGCGTCGATCCGCATCCACCAGGAGCGCGCGCATCCGGGGCGCGTCAGCGGCACCACGCTGGAGAACCCGGATTTCGTCGCCTGGTGCGGCTGCTTCGGCGTGCCGGTGACGCGTATCGACAGCACCGCCGACATGCCCGCGCTGGCAGCCGCGCTGGCCGCGCCGGGGCCGGCGGCGATCGTGGTGCGGACCTCGCTGGCCGCCGTGCTGCCCGCGACCGCGATGCGCGCGGCGGAATAGCAGGCGGTGGCCGCGCTGCCGCCCGGTGCGCAGGCGCGGCTGGACGCGACCGATGCCGCCCTGGCGCCGGCGGCACGGCTGGCGCAGGCCGCGCATGCCGGCGGGGGCGCGGCGGATACCCTGGCGCTGACCCGCGCCGCCGTCGACGCGGCGCCGCAGGACCTGGCGCTGCGCGTCGCGATGGCAGTGGTGCAGGCGCGCATCGGCGCGCATGGCAGCGCCGCCGCGACCGCCGCGCCGGTGATCGATGCCGCGCGGACCGACGCCGCGCTGGCCGACCGCATCGCCATGCTGGGCGATACGCTGGCGCGCAACGGCGCCCTGGCGGAGGGCTGCGCCATGCTGCGCGCGGCGTGGCGCGCCAGCCCGCGCCCGGTGATGCTGCGCGCGCTGCTGGCGGCCGGGCTGCCGGCCTATCGCCGCAGCCTGAACGAGGGCGCCGACGACGCGCTGCTGGCCGAGATGACCGAGGCCGCGCTGGCCGGCATCGCGACCCTGCCGGTATCCGACCTGGCCGAGCTCGCGCGGCTCGCGGCCGATGCCGGGCGCGACGACCTGGTGCGTGCGCTGGGCCTGGCGGCGCTGGCCGCCGGCGCGCCGGACCGCGCCGCCCGGATCGGCGGCTTCGCGGGCGAGGCGCCGATGGCGGCGGGGCTGGCGCTGCTGGCGACCGGTCGCGCCGCGCAGGCCGGCATCGCCTTCGAGGCCGCGCTGGCCGCCACGCCGACCGACCCGGCGGCGCTGTTCAACACCGGCATGGCGGCGCTGGCGGCAGGCGATGCGTTGCGGGCGCAGACGCTGGTCGCGGCCCTGCCCGCCTGCGGCGCGGACGCGATGCGCCAGGCCGCCTGGCCCTGCTTCGGTGCCTTGCCCTGGCCCTTCGGCGCGCCGCCCGCCGCGCCGCCGCGCGATGGCTGGCCACGCATCCGGCTGGTGACGCCCTGCTTCAACCCCGGGCCGTGGCTGGAGGAGACCATCCTGTCGGTCGCCGCACAGGGTTATCCGGCGGTCGAGCATGTCGTGGTCGATGCCTGTTCGACCGACGGCACGGCGGCGGTGCTGGCGCGCCACCGCGACCGCCTGCATGGCGTGATCCGCGAACCCGATGGCGGCCCGGCCGAGGCGATCTGCAAGGGCTTCGCCGACAGCGACGCGGAGCTGCTCGGCTGGATCAATGCCGACGACCTGCTCGCCCCCGGCGCGCTGCACCGGATCGGCGCGGCCTTCGCGGCGGATCATTCGGCGGATATCGTCCACGGCTTCGCGCTGGCGCATCGCGGGCGGCAGGTGCTGGGCGTGCATCGCGCGCTGGCGGCGGGACCGCAGGGCTTCACGGTCGACGGGCTGGCCGACGTGTTCGGCCGCTGGGCGCAGGGAGACTACTTTTTGCAGCCCGAGGCGCTGGTGGCGCGGCGCTTCTGGGAGCGTATCGGCGGGCGGCTCGATACCTCGCTGTCGGCGGTGTTCGACTACGAGATGTGGCTGCGCGCGGCGGCGGCCGCGCCGCGCATCGTGACGATCCCGTGGCCGGTCGCCCTGTACCGGCTGCACGGCGCGCAGCGCAGCGCCGGGCGCGCGGCCCTGGCGGCGGAGCAGGTGGCGGTGCGCGACCGCTTCACCACGCCGGCGCCGCCGGCGATGCGCGCCGCCGCGATCCGCGATGCGCTACGCGCCGCGCTGGCGCGCCGGCCGCTGCGCCTGCTGCTGGTGGATGCCCGCGCCGCGGAGACACTCAGCCCGCAGGCGCAGGCCGCGGCCGTCGCGACCCTGGCGTCCGCGGGCATTGCGCTGGAGGTCGCGCCGCGGCTGCCGGGCGATGCCGCGGCGCTCGACATCGTGGTGCGGATCCTGCGCGCGCATGATGGCGGCGCCTGGGTCGGCACCCTGCGCGCGGCGGGCTTCGCCGGGCCGGTGGTCGGCTGGCTGGTCGAGGATGACCGCGACCCCGCCGCCAACCAGGATATCGCGCGGGCGCTCGATGTGGTGGTGCCGGCGCGCGCGGCGCATCGCAGTGCGCTGCTGCAGGAGGTCGCGCTGGTGCTGCCGGCGCTGGCGCCGCCCGGCGGACTTGCCGCTTCCATGCACGCAACCCCGGCCGGCGCTGTGCCGGGCGCCGTGGATGCACCCGTTGCTATCGGCGAATCGTTGTCGCTCGCGTCACGGTTGCAGGGTCTGGTGGCGGCGCTGCGCGATGCCGCCGCCTGACGGCTGCGAAACCCTTCGCATGGCGTGATGCACGACGCTGCGCCGCCGCGCGCCTTCGTGGTATGGACCGCTCTCCATGCCCAGGCTGCGCGCCCTTCTCGTCGCCTTCGCCATGCTGCTGCTGGCCGTGCCCGCGGCGGTGGCGCAGCCCGGCGCGCGGGTGGCGCTGGTGATGGGGGTGGGCAGCTATCGCGCCATTCCGGCGCTGGCCAATCCGCCGAACGATGCCCGCGCCATCGCCGACCAGCTGCGGCGCACCGGCTTCGACGTGGACCTGGTGCTGGATCCCGACCGGCTTGAGATGGAACAGGCGGTGCGACGGCTCGGCCAGCGCGCCGTGGGGGCTGAGGCCGCGCTGTTCTTCTATGCCGGCCATGCGCTGGAATTCGGCGGGCGCAACTGGCTGCTGCCGGTCACCACCGATGTCCGCACCGACCGCGACCTGCGCTTCGAGGCGCTCGACCTCGACAGCGTGCTGGCGCAACTGGAATCCGCGCGGGTGTCGATCGTGCTGCTCGATGGCTGCCGCGACAATCCGTTCAGGCTGCGGCTGGCTTCCGCCACGCGCGGCATCGCCACCAGCCCCGGCCTGACGCCGGTGCGCGCGGCAGTCGGCACGCTGATCGCCTTCGCCACCGCGCCGGGCGAGGTCGCGGAGGACGGCAACGGCATGCACAGCCCCTTCACCGCCGCGCTGGTCCGCAAGATCGCGACGCCGGGGCTCGAACTGCGCTCCATGATGGCCGAGGTACGGCGCGAGGTGCGCGAAGCGACCGCCGGCCGCCAGGTGCCCTGGGAGCATTCGGCGATGGAGGGGGCGTTCTACTTCATCGCGCCGCCCGTTGCCGTGCCGGCGGCCATCACCGTGCCCGCCGCGCCGCCGCCCGCCGCCGCGGCGCCGCGCGACGACCGCGCCGAGATCCTGTTCTGGGAGAGCGTGCGGTCCGGCAATACCGTGGCGGATTACCGCGCCTACCTCGAACGCTTCCCGAACGGCACCTTCGCGCCGCTGGCGCGCGCGCGGATCGCCGCGCAGGAGCCGCGGCTGGCCGCCGTGGCACCGCTGCCCGCGCCGCAGCCGCCGGCGCCGGTGCAGCCCGCCGCCGCGGCGGTGCGCATCACCGCGACCGACCTGGCGCAGCGCGTGCCCCATGTGTCGCCGGCGCATGCGCGCAGCACAGCGCAGGGGTATCTCTCGGCGCCCGGCCCGAACCGTGCGCTGGCGGTGAATCCGGAGCGCCAGACCAGCTTCCGCGTGCAGGGATTCTCCTCGGCCGAGGATGCCGAGACGGTCATGCTGGAACGCTGCCAGCTCACCTTCGGCACGCCGTGCATCCTGGTGGCGGTGAATGACAGCATCGTGCCGGTCGAACTGGCGGCGCGGCGGCGCGACATGCCGCGCATCCAGCACGCCGGCGCCTATGACCCCGAACTCGTGCCCGGCATCGCCGCACGCCGGCGCGCCGACATGGCCGAGGTGACGGGCTATGCGCGCGAGGCCGGCGCCAAGGCGATGGCGTTGCACCCGCAGGGCCGCGTGGCGGTGGCGACTGGCGCGCGCAGCCCCGAGGACGCCGCGCAGCGGGCGCTGGCCGCGTGCCGCACGCTGGCGCAGCGCGAACGCCTGCCGGGCAATTGCACATTGTATGCGGTGGGCGACCAGGTGGTGCTCCCGCAGCGGCTGGCCGCCACGCGCTGAGCGACGCGTCGCGGCTGCGCCTTGCGGTGCAGCCTGGCGCGAGGGCGCGGTCCTGCCCGCCTGCCGGGATGTCCGTCCGCCCTGTTTCGCGGGAAGGCCCCCGGCGCGTCGTGGTCACGCGCAGCTGCGCCCGGTCGGATGAGTCCGCCTGATCGGGATCCGCTCCCGCGGGCCAGCGTTGCAGGATGCTCACGGCGGTGGCCGTGCTGGCGCTCGCGTCACACCGCGCGGACGCGTCCCTCGGCATCCGCCGGCAACAGGCCGAAGGGGTCGAAGACCAGCGGCGCCGCGCGCGCGAGAGCCGCCAGGTCGAAGGCGCGATGCGGCGTGCCCAGCACCAGGGCATCCGGCGCCGCGTCCGCGGGATGCGCGACGCGCGGGATCTCGGCCAGGTCGGGCGGCGGGTCGCCGATCAGTGGATCGCACCACAGCGCCTCAGCCCCCGCGCCGCGCAGCCCGTGCAGCAGCGCCACCGGCGCGGCGCCGCGCAGATCCGCCACATCCGGCTTGTAGGTCACGCCGGCGACCAGGATGCGCCGGCCCTCGATGCTGCCGCCGAAGGCGTCGGCGATCGCCGCGGCGACACGACCGGGGCGCGCCTCATTCGCCGCCAGCGCCAGGTCCAGCAGGCGGGACGGCGCGCCGGCGCGGCGCGCTTCCATCTGCAGGAAGGCCGGGTCGACCGGGATGCAATGGCCGCCGGCGCCCAGGCCCGGCCAGAAGGGCGCGAAGCCGAAGGGCTTGGTCGCCGCCGCGGCCACGACGTCACGCGTCGGCACGCCCAGCGCGGCGAAGGCGGCGTGCAGCTGGTCCATCAGCGCGACATTGACCAGGCGGTAGGAGTTTTCGAGCAGCTTGGCGCATTCCGCGATTTCCGGCGTCGCGACCGGCACCACCGTGTCGGTCACGCGGTCCCAGAAGGCGCGGGCCTGCGCCAGCGATGCCGGGTCGGGCGCACCCAGCAGCCGCGCGATGCGCCGCGGGCCGCCCTGCGCATCGCCGGGATTCTCCCGTTCGGGCGACACCGCGAGGAAGACGTCCCGCCCGACGCGCCAGCCATCCTGTTCCAGCGCGGCGCGGCACAGCCCGTTGGTCGCGCCCGGCTGGCAGGTCGACACCAGGCAGGCCAGGGCGCCGCGCGGCATCCGCGCACGGCAGGTGGCAAAGGCCGCGGCCACCGCCGAGAGGTCCGGCCGGCCCGCCGCATCGAGCGGCGTCGGCACGCAGACCAGCCAGGTCGCGGCCGGCGGCAGGGCGGCGGGATCGCTGGTGCTGCGCAGCCGGCCGCCGCGCCGCCCGGTGGCCTGCCAGGCGGCCTCGGCGGTTCTGCCGGCCGCCGCGCAGAGGTCGAACCCGGTGACCAGGAAGCCCGCGGCGGCGGCTTCGAGCGCCAGCGGGCGCCCGACATAGCCGAGGCCGATCACCACCACCTCGCCCGCCGGGGCGATGGCAGGCAGCGGGGCGTCGGGCCGGAGACCGGTGTCGGGCATCGACCGCCATAGTCGATGAATTGAGGAAGTTTTTCAACCTATGGATGATTTTCCGCGACGAACGCTGGCCCGGCCCCGCGGATTGCGCGAAACACGTGGCAGGGCCGGGAGGGGTGAGCATGGACAGCACGGCAGGCAGCAGCCTCAGGCCAGCGCGGGGCGCGGCATGACCGGCGAGGTGCATCACGTCACGCATCCGCTGGTGCAGCACAAGCTGACCCTGATGCGCGAGGCCGCCTGCGCGTCGTCCGATTTCCGGCGGCTGCTGGGCGAGATCGCGGGGCTGCTCTGCTACGAGGTGACGCGCGACCTGCCGGTCGAGCAGGTGCCGATCGCGACCCCGCTGGAACCCATGATGGCGCCGCGCATCGCCGGGCGGAAACTGGTGCTGGCGCCGGTGCTGCGGGCGGGGCTCGGGATGCTGGACGGCATGATGGCGCTGGTGCCGGCGGCGCGCGTCGCGCATGTCGGGCTGTACCGGGACCCGGCGACGCTCGCGGCCGTGGAGTATTACTTCAAGGCGCCGACGGATGTGGCGGAACGCACGGTGCTGGTGCTCGACCCGATGCTGGCGACCGCGCATTCGGCGGTGGCGGCGGTGGACCGCTTCAAGGCGCGCGGCTGCCGCGACATCCGCTTCGTCTGCCTGCTGGCAGCGCCCGAGGGGATCGCGCATTTCCACGACCGCCACCCGGACGTGCCGCTGTGGACGGCGGCGATCGACCGGGGGCTGGACGACCACGGGTATATCCGGCCCGGGCTGGGTGATGCCGGGGACAGGATGTGGGGGACGAGATGACTTGCCCTCGGACGGCAGGCGGGCCGCGTCCGCGGCCCTTGCCTTCGCGCCCTGCACTGGCGCGCCCGGCGCGGCTGATGGTCTGGGCGCGGTCGCGCTGTGCGCTCGCGGATCGTGCAGCCGCACGATCCGAAGGGGTGCGCGCTGTCGTCAGCCGCGCACGGGGTTGAGGCGCCAGATGGTGAAGTTCAGCGTCGCGGCGAAGGTGACCCAGGCCAGGTAGGGCAGCAGCAGCAGCCCTGCCGTGCGGCTGATCGGCAGGAACAGCACGATCGTCGCCAGGATCGACAGCCACAGCCCGATCACCTCGATGAACGCCAGATCCGGTCGCTTCAGGCCGAAGAACACCGCCGACCAGCCGGCGTTGAACAGCAGCTGCACCACATAGACCGCCAGCGGCAGCGCCGCGCCCGCGATGCCCGCTTCGCGCCACACCATCCAGCCCGCCACCGCGATCATGATGTAGAGCACCGTCCAGGCCGGCGCGAAGGCCCAGTCCGGCGGGTTCCAAGACGGCTTGGCGAGCCCCCTGTACCACTCGCCGGGCATGAAGACGGCGCCCGACATCGCCGTGACGAAGCACAGGGCGATGAAGGCCAGCAGGCCGAGCAGCGAGGTCATGTCCATCAGCGGGATATGGCGATCCGGAGCGGGGTTGTCGACGCGCAAGTCATGCAGCGCGCCAGCCCGCCCCCGGTTTCACGCGGGCGGCTGCGCGCCGCGTCACGCCACCCGGCGCGTCGCCGGCAGGCTCGCGAGCGCCGTGCGAAAGGCATCCAGCGTCTGCGCCACGTCCTGCGCGGTATGCGCCGTGGACAGGTAGTACTTGCTGTCGCCCTTGAGGATGCCGCGGCCGCGCAGCACGCCGTTCACGTGCTTCTGCATGGCGGCATCCTGGCGGAAGATGGCGCGATAGTCGCGCAGGTCGCCCTCGGCATAGACCACGTCGAACATCACGGCATCGCCGACCACCTGGGCCGGGATGCCGGCCTCGGCGATCAGCCCCGTCAGCCCGTCCATCAGCGACCGCCCGGTCGCAAAGACACCCTGGTAGGCCCCCGGTTCGCGCAGCACGGCCAACGTCGCGAGCCCCGCCACCGCCGCGACCGGATTGCCCGACAGCGTGCCGACCTGCGTGAGGAAACGGTCCTCGCCGACCGCCGCGCGGTCGAAGTGCCTCATCATGCCGGCCCGCCCGGCCACCGCCGCCAGCGGAAAGCCGCCGCCGATGATCTTGCCGAGTGTGCAGATGTCGGGCGTGACGCCGTAGTATTCCTGCGCGCCGCCATAGGCGAAGCGGAAGCCGGTCACCACCTCGTCGAAGATCAGCGGGATGGACAGGCGCGCCGTCACCTCGCGGATGGCGGCGAGGAAGCCGGGCCTGGGCGGGATCAGGCGCTGGAAAGGCTCCATGATGACGCCGCCGATCTCGTCCTGGTGCGCCTCGATCAGGCGCACCGCGGCCTCGATGTCATTGAAGGGCGCGACCAGGACTTCGTTGCGGATGGCATCGGGGATGCCGGGGCTGTCGGGCACGGCTTCCGGGAAATTCGCCAGGCGCTTCGGCGCCAGGCTCATCATCCCCCAGTCAGACATGCCGTGGTAGCCGCCCTCGAACTTCACGATCTTAGGCTTGCCGGACACCGCACGCGCCAGGCGCATGGCATAGGCATCGGCCTCGGACCCGGACGAGACGAAGCGCACCTGGTCGGCGCAGGCGACCGCGTCGACGATTGCCTCGGCCAGGCGGATGCCTGGTTCGCTATTGGCGAAGAAGGTCGTGCCCTTGGGGATCTGCGCGAGCACCGCCTCGGTCACCGCGGGGTGGTTGTGGCCGATGAACATCGGGCCGGAGCCCAGCAGGTAGTCGATGTAGTCATGGCCCGAGACGTCGCGGACGTGCCCGCCCTGGCCCTCGGCGACCACGATGTCGGCGGCGAAGTTGCCGAAGCCGCCGGCCGGCAGCACGCGCCGCGCGGCCTCCATCAAGGCCAGTTCGGCCGCGTCCTTCGCGATGCCCGCCATCGTCATGCTCCTTGCGTGTCGCGTGAAGGCTAGGACGCCCGGCGCCGCGCGTCACGGCCCTGCCCGAGCGGCCGATCCACGGCTCCGGCACAAGCGCCTGCGCCGATCGGGCGCTTTGGCCGAGCGGCCGATTCACGGCTTCGGCACAAGCGCCTGCGCCGATCGGGCGCTTTGGCCGAGCGGCCGATTCACGGCTTCGGCACAAGCGCCTG
>NZ_CAKKLX010000074.1 GCF_918698155.1 Roseomonas sp. CECT 9278 | reverse complement strand
ACCCGCGACTGCGTCGCCGCGGCCCGGGTGGTGGCCGCGCGGCGGTCGGGCACCGCGCGCCGGGCGGCGGTGGCGGCCCGCGCCGCGCCCACTGCCGGCACCGCGGCCGCCATGATCGACGAAGGCGCGCGCGGCGCCACGCCCATTTGCGCGAAGCCCTGGTCCATCAGCGCGCCCATGTGGCGGTCGCGCTCGACCCAGGACGACCCGCCCATGGTCACGCCCACCAGCCGGACATTGTCGCGGATGGCGGAGGTCACGATGTTGAAGCCGGAATCGCGGATGAAGCCGGTCTTGATGCCGTCGGCGCCTTCATAGTCGCCCAGCATGCGGTTGTGGTTGCGGATCATCGCGCGGCCCCAGTTGAAATGGACCGTGCCGAAATAGTGGTAGCGGGTGGGGTGGTCGCGGATCAGCCGCAGGCCCAGCGTCGCCATGTCGCGCGCCGTGGTGGTGTTGTCCGGGTCCGGCAGGCCGGAGGCGTTGCGGAAGGTCGTGCGCGTCATGCCGATGGCGCGCGCGCGCATGGTCATCAGCTGGCCGAAGCGTTCCTCGCTGCCGGCCAGGTGCTCGCCCACGGCGGCGGCGACGTCGTTCGCACTTTTCGTCACCAGCGCCAGGATCGCCTGTTCGACCGACAGCGTGGCGCCGACCGGCAGGCCGAGCTTCGACGGCGGCCGCGATGCCGCTTCCTCGCTCATGCGGATCGGCGTGTTGAGCTGGACGCGCCCTTCCTGCAGCGCGTCGAACAGCATGTAGAGCGTCATCATCTTGGTGAGCGAGGCGGGGTAGCGCGTCTCGTCGGGGTTGGCGGCGACCAGCACGCGGCCGGTGCGCGCCTCGACCACCATGGCGGAGTACCGTTCGCTGCCGATCTGCGCGGCGGCGGGGGCCGGGGCCAGCCAGGCGACGGCCAGCGCCAGCACGGCCGCCAGCGCGGGGCGCCCGGCGCGGAACGGCGCGGTCGCGCGATGTCGGACGCGGTACAGCGTCATGAAGGCAATCCCCCTGCGGCCCGATCGCGTGGATGGGCGGTATCACTCATGCCCAGGATAGCGATATGGCGGCCGTCCCGTCCAGCCGAAACGACCGCGACATCGTTGTTCGGCAAAGGGTTACAATGAGGTGTTGCAGCCCGCTCGGACCCTGCCCCCGGACACCCAGCCGGACCGGGCCAGGAATGTCATGGTGCAGTGCAAAAAAATCTTGCAGAGCGCCTCTGGAAGCGTCTAAACGGCTTTCCATGTTGCAGCGCAGCAAAGCGGTCCGGAAGCCCGGGCCACCGAAGCGGAACGGGGCCATGTCGGTCCCATCCCCCAATATGGCAGAGGACAATACGATGGCCGAGACCAAGACCCCCGACGTGAAGAAGATCGCCGCCGAGGGCGCCGCGCAGGCGCAGAAGATCGTGACCGACGGCGCGGCGCAGGCCCGCGTCGCGATGGAGAAGGGCATGGAGCAGATGAGCAAGGGCGCCGAAGGCGTGATGAAGGTCGTCGAGGAAGCGACCGAGTTCGGCCGTGGCAACATGGAGGCCTTCACCAAGGCCGCCCAGACCTGGGCCGTTGGCACGCAGGACCTGGCCCGCCAGGTGATGGCGCTGGCGCAGGGCATGACCGACCACTCCCTCGAGGGTGCGAAGGCGCTCGCCGCCGTGAAGTCGCTGAACGAGGCCGCCGAGATCCAGGCGAAGTTCGCCAAGGCCGCGATGGAGAAGGCCGTGGCCGAATCCGCCAAGATGCAGGAAGCCGTGTTCAAGCTGACCGAGCAGGCCGTGGCGCCGATCTCCGCCCGCATGACGGTCGCGATGGAGAAGATGGCGAAGCCGATCGCGGCCTGAGCCCGCCTCCTGCCGGCCCTCAGGGTCGGCGGGGCACGCGTGACGTGACCACGGCCAGCCTGGCGCTTCCCCTCCCCCTGCGCCGGGGTGGCCGAAAAGGGCCCGGTCCGGGTCGATCCTGCCGCGCGAGCGGCCGGGTCGGCCCGGGCCGGGCCTTTTTTAATGCCTCTGGGCCAACTATCTGACCGGCCGGCGCGCTCGGCCCTTCACGGCCGCCCGCGCCCTCCGATATCCTGCCATGCGGCGCGGGGCCGTTGTTGCCTCGCCCAAGGGAACCACGTCTTCGGCCATGAGCGATCAGGACAAGCGCCCCGGCGGTGGGCAGGGCGGCGACGGGCCCCAGACGGGCGTGGTCGTCAAGACACGTCCGCGCACCAAGAAGCCCGCGATGTACAAGGTGTTGATGCTGAACGACGACTACACGCCGATGGAGTTCGTCGTGCATGTCCTCGAACGCTTCTTCCAGAAGAACCGGGAGGAAGCGACGCGCATCATGCTGCATGTGCACCGGCGCGGAGTCGGCGTCTGCGGCGTCTTCACCTACGAGGTCGCGGAGACCAAGGTAACGCAGGTGATGGACCTGGCGCGCCAGAACCAGCACCCTCTGCAGTGCACGATCGAGAAGGAATAGGGGTCAGGGGTCGCAGAACCCCGGGGGGAAGCCCACATCATACCGACTGGATACCTGGTGCCGCGCCGACCCAATGAGGCTGACGCGCCACCGACAGGGGAGCGTCACTGACATGCTGTCCCGCAACCTCGAGCAGACGCTCCACCGGGCCCTGGCACTGGCCAGCGAACGGCGCCACGAATACGCGACCCTCGAACACCTGCTCCTCGCCCTGGGCGATGACCAGGATGCCGCGACGGTGCTGCGCGCCTGCGGGGTCGACCTCGACCGCCTCAAGCGCGACCTGTCGGAATTCCTCGACAAGGACCTGGCCGGGCTGGTCACGGAACGCGCGGGGGACCCCAAGCCCACCGCCGGCTTCCAGCGCGTGGTGCAGCGCGCCGCCATCCATGTGCAGAGCAGCGGCCGCGACGAGGTGACCGGCGCCAACGTGCTGGTCGCCCTGTTCAGCGAACGCGAATCGCATGCCGTGTATTTCCTGCAGCTGCAGGACATGACGCGGCTCGATGCGGTGAACTTCATCAGCCATGGCATCGCCAAGGCGCCGGGGCGCTCCACGCCGCGCCCGGTGCAGGGTGCGCCGCAGGCTTCGTCCAACAACCCCGGGGAGGAGAACCCGGAGAAGGAGGAGAAGCCCCGCGGCGGCCGCGGCCAGGACGCGCTGACGAACTACTGCGTCAACCTCAACAAGAAGGCGCAGGCCGGCAAGATCGACCCGCTGATCGGCCGCGACCAGGAGATCGAGCGCACCATCCAGATCCTGTGCCGGCGCACCAAGAACAACCCGCTGTATGTGGGTGACCCCGGCGTGGGCAAGACCGCGATCGCGGAAGGCCTGGCCAAGCGCATCGTCGAGGGCGACGTGCCCGAGGTGCTGCTGAAGTCCACGATCTACGCGCTCGACATGGGCAGCCTGCTGGCCGGCACGCGCTACCGCGGCGATTTCGAGGAACGGCTGAAGGCCGTGGTGAACGAGCTGGAAGCCCAGCCAGGCTCCATCCTGTTCATCGACGAGATCCATACCGTGATCGGCGCCGGTGCGACCTCCGGCGGGGCGATGGATGCGTCGAACCTGCTGAAGCCGGCGCTGGCGCAGGGCACGCTGCGCTGCGTCGGTTCCACGACCTACAAGGAATACCGCAACTACTTCGAGAAGGACCGCGCGCTGGTCCGCCGCTTCCAGAAGATCGACGTGAACGAACCCACGGTCGAGGATGCGGTGAAGATCCTCCAGGGCCTCAAGACCAACTACGAGAAGCACCACAAGGTCCGCTACACGCCCGAGGCCATCCGCGCCGCGGTGGAACTGTCGGCCAAGTACATCCACGACCGCAAGCTGCCCGACAAGGCGATCGACGTGATCGACGAGGTGGGCGCGTCGCGCATGCTGCTGCCCGAGGGCAAGCGGCGGAAGACGGTCACGCTGAAGGATGTCGAGGACATCGTCGCCAAGATCGCGCGCATCCCGCCGAAGTCGGTCTCGACCGACGACCGCGAGCAGCTGCGCACGCTGGAGCGCGACCTCAAGGCGATGGTGTTCGGCCAGGACAAGGCGATCGACGCGCTCTCCGCCGCGATCAAGCTGGCGCGTGCCGGCCTGCGCGATCCCGAGAAGCCGATCGGCAACTACCTGTTCTCCGGCCCCACCGGCGTCGGCAAGACCGAGGTCGCCAAGCAGCTGGCGAAGACGCTGGGGATCGAGCTGATCCGCTTCGACATGTCGGAATACATGGAGCGGCATTCGGTTTCGCGACTGATCGGCGCGCCGCCGGGCTATGTCGGCTTCGACCAGGGCGGGTTGCTGACCGATGCGATCGACCAGCATCCGCATGCCGTGCTGCTGCTCGATGAGATCGAGAAGGCGCACCAGGACCTGTACAACATCCTGCTGCAGGTGATGGACCACGGGAAGCTGACCGACCACAACGGCAAGACCGTGGATTTCCGCAACGTCGTGCTGATCATGACGACGAATGCGGGCGCGTCGGACATGGCCAAGGCGACGATCGGCTTCGAACGCGAAACCCGCATCGGCGAGGACGAGGAAGCCATCAAGCGCCTGTTCACGCCGGAATTCCGCAATCGCCTGGATGCGATCGTGCCCTTCGCCGCGCTGACGCCCGAGATCGTCGGCCGCGTGGTGGAGAAGTTCGTAATGCAGCTGGAGGCCCAGCTCGCGGATCGGAACGTGACGATCGAGCTGTCGTCGGCGGCGAAGGAATGGCTGGCGGAACGCGGCTACGACCCGCTGTACGGCGCGCGCCCGCTCGCGCGCGTCATCCAGGAATTCATCAAGAAGCCGCTCGCGGAAGAACTGCTGTTCGGCAAGCTGGCCAAGGGCGGTTCGGTGAAGGTGGGGCTGAAGGACGGCGCGCTGTCCTTCGACATCATGGAGGCCACGCCCCCGGCCCTGCCCAAGCCCGAGGAAGGCGAGGGCGAGCCCGACCGCGAGCCGGAGACGGCGGAGTAGCGTCAGGCCGCCGCAGCGGCGAAGATGGACGGGCGCGGAGGGTTCACCTCCGCGCCCGTTTTCCGTTCAGGGGATGAAGCAATGAGCGCGATCAAGGACTGGAACGCCTATTCCGAGGCGCTGCGCGAGCGCGGCAAGGAACTGGGCCAGCTGCACCCGGAGATCGTGAAGGGGTTCGTCGCGCTGTCGAACGGCGCGGCCAAGACGCAGCACCTCGATGCCAAGACGCGGGAGTTCATCGCGCTGGGTGTCGCCATCACCACGAAGTGCGAGGGGTGCATGGACGCGCATGTGCGCAAGGCGCTGGCGGCGGGTGCCACGAAAGCCGAGATCGCGGAGGCGCTGGGGGTGGCGATCGCGCTGAACGCGGGGGCGGCATTCACCTATGCGCTGCATGCGCTGGATCGGGCGAATGAGGGTTAGTGCAGATCGCGTTCAGGTGGAATCATCTGAACGCGTGAAGATGCTCTGAAAACAAGAAGTTGGAGCCTACGAAGTGAGCGCGAGCGAACGCAGCATGTCCTAACCCAACGCCTTCCGCGCGCCCTCCAGCGCCGCCTTCTGCGCCTTGGTCACCTTCGGATAGTGCAGGCCAAGCCCCTCCAGCGCCTGCACGATCGCCGCCACCACCACCAGGCGCGTGAACCACTTCGCGTCCGCCGGCACCACGTACCACGGCGCGTGCTTGCCCGCGGTGCCGCGGATCGCGTCCTGGTAGGCCGCCATATAGGCGTCCCAGTGGCCACGCTCGGTCACGTCGCCGGCGGAGAACTTCCAGTTCTTCTCCGGCTCGTCGATGCGCGCGAGGAAGCGCTTCTTCTGCTCCGCCTTGCTGACATTGAGGAAGAACTTCAGCACCACCGTGCCCTGCCGGGCCAGGTAGCGTTCATAGGCCGCGATATCCTCCAGCCGTTCATCCCACACGGATTTTCCGACCAGCGCCGGGGGCAGTTTCTGGCCCGCCAGGTATTCGGGGTGCACGCGCACCACCAGCACTTCCTCGTACCAGGACCGGTTGTGGATGCCGATGCGCCCGCGTTCGGGCAAAGCGGTCGAATGGCGCCACAGGAAATCGTGGTCCAGTTCCATCGCATTGGGCGCCTTGAAGGAATGCACCTGGCAGCCCTGCGGATTGACGCCGGAGAAGACGTGCTTGATCGCGCCGTCCTTGCCCGCCGCATCCATCGCCTGGAAGATGCACAGCACCGACCAGCGGTCCTGCGCGTAGAGCATGTCCTGCAGCTCCGCGAGGCGGTCGACGCCCTGTTGCAGCAACCGGGCCGCGTGGTCCTTCTCGATGCCGAGGCCGGCGGTGTCGCCGGCGTCGAAATCCTTCAGGCGGAATCCCTTGCCGGACTCGACGCGGTAGCGTTCCAGGACCTTCTGCGTGCGCTGGTCGATCATGCCGCCCTCCCCCTTGGTGCCACCACGATCCACGCCGCCGCCAGCGCCTGCAACAGGAAGGTGACCGACAAGGCGACCGCATAGCCCGCCGGGTCCCAGCCGCCATTCGCGGTGCGCGGCCACAGGTCCAGGATGGCGCCGATGCCGATCTGCAGGATGAACACCAGCACCAGCATCGAGAAGTTGATGGCGGTCGCCACGCGCCCCTGCAATTCCGGCGGAAAGCCCTGCCCGACCGCCGCATAGCCCACCACGCCGACCGATCCGCAGAAGGAGAACGCGAACCAGGCCGCGACGGTCGGCCAGAAGCCGCCCGGTCCCGCGATCAGCACCGCCTGCGCCAGCAGCACGCCGCCGATCCCGACATAGGGCACGAACATCGCGGAACGGCCGCGCTGCTGCGCGAACCAGGCGGCCTGCCCGGTCACCAGCGACCCGGTCACCAGGCCCATCGCGTAGATCAGCAGCGCCAGCGCGCGCGGCCCGTCTTCCAGCCCGCCCACGTCGCGCAGCCAGGGCCCGGCCCAGAGCCCGGTGAAGGTGAAGTTCAGCGCGGACAGCACCATGATCGCCGGCAGGAAGCGCAGGAACGGCCGGTCGCGGAAGATGCGGCCGAACTCGCCGATCTCGCGCAGCAGGCTGCGGCGTTGCGGCACCGCGGCGCCGGGCGGGCGGTCCGGCACCACGGTCAGGATCCACACCGCCGCACACACGGTCAGCCCCGCCAGCAGCACGAAGATGCCCCGCCAGCCCAGCCACGGCAGCGCCGCCTGCACCGGCACCGTCGCGGCCATCCCGCCCATGCCCGCCAGGAACAGCCCCGCGCCGGTCACCGCCGCCACGCGTTCCTTCGGATACCATTGCGAATTGGCCTTCAGCATCGCCATCAGCCCGGCGGCCAGGCCCAGCCCGCACAGGATGCGCCCCAGCGCCAGCACCATCACGTCGGGTGCCGCCGCACACAGCAGGAAGCCGGCGGCCGAGACCACCGCCAGCGTGGCCTGCACGCGCCGCGGCCCGTGCAGGTCCAGCGCCACGCCGATCGGCAATTGCGCCGCCGCATAGGCCCCGAAGAAGCACGCCGCCAGCAGCCCGAGGCCGGAGGCCGACAACCCGAATTCGATCGCCAGCAGCGGCCCGATCGTCGCCACCATCCCGCGATTGCATTGGTTGAGGAAGTTGATCGCCGCCAGCGGCAACGTGATGCGCGCGAAGCCCGGTGACGCGGCCATCAGCGCGGGTCGAGCCGCACGCTGATCGGGCAGTGGTCGGATATCCGCTGCCGCAGCCCCTGGTCGCGCTCGACATAGACCAGCACGCGGAAGCTGTCGCGCACCATCCAGTCGCGCGCCGGCCCACCCAGCAGGATGTGGTCGACGAAGCCGCGCGCCTGGCCGTCGCGCGCCCAGCACGGGTTGGCGAAGCCCTCGGTCGGGCGGGCCAGCGGCGCGGCCTCGGTCAGGGTCGCGAGGAATTCGTCGTTGCGGTCCATGCGGCGGTTGAAGTCGCCCAGCACGGCGAAGGCCACGCCCTCGCGCCGGCGCTCGGCGATCCAGTCGCGGATGATCTCGCCCTGGCGGCCGAGGTTCTGGCAGTCGCGCGATTCCGGCCGCCGCACCGACCCCTGCGCGCAGCCGCCATCCAGGTGGACCGACAGCAGCCGCAGCGGCGCCCCGTCGCCCGAGCGAACGGTGATGTCGGCGCCGCGCCGCAGCGACCGCCGCGCCGTCGGCGCCAGGTCGAGCGCCGTGACATCGGGGTTGCGCACCACGTTCAGCCCGCGCCGCCAGGCGAAGCCGGCGCGCTGCGTGTCGGTCTCGGCGGGGAAGTGGAAATCCCAGCGCGTCGCATCGAACACCCGCGCCGCGGCGAGCGGCCCGTCCACCTCCTGGATCGCCACCACATCGGCGGCCAGGCGATCGGCATAGACGCGCAGCCGCGCGAAATCCTCGGGCGTGCGGGTGGGCAGGGAGGATGGCAGGTCCGGATGCCCGGCCGGCTTGGTGGTCAGCCAGGCGATGTTCCAGGCGGCGAGCTTGATCTCCTGCGCCGCGGCGGGCAGGGCGAGCAGGGCAAGCAGGGCGATCAGCAGCGGGCGCATGGCGGCCTTCATAGCAGTGTCGCGGGTTCGGCGCGCGCGGGCGGCGCGTCCAGGGCCTCAAGCGGGCGCGCACCGCAGGCGAGCAGGAATGCCGCGATGGCGTCGTAGGCGGCAGCGTCGCGCGTGGCGTCGTGGAAGGGGTCGTCGCGCGGCGATCCGTGCGGCACCCAGATCACGGTCTCGTAGCGCGCGCGGGTCAGCAGCACGCGGTAGGTGTTCAGCACGTAGTCGAATTCCTGCAACTCGCGGTGCCACTTCTTTCCAACGATGCGCCAGCCGGTCCAGCGCCCATCCGAGCGGCGAAGATCAAGGTCCCAACCCAGGCCCACCACGTCGAGTTCGAGCCCCTGGCAGGCGTATTCCGTCGCAGCCGCCTCCAGCGCATCCGATGCGCGGATATCGTCGGGGAAGCGCTCAAGAAACCAGTTGGCGACCTCCTTCAACGACACCTCGGCCGCGAGACCTTCCGCGCGCAATCGTCTTCCACCCGATGCACGAACGAAGCCCGCACGCCGCTGCCCGCGCGCGAGCACGCGCAAGGCCGCACGCGCAGCCGGAAGTTCGCGTGTCACGAGGACCGGTGGAGGCTCCACCGCAGCCAGGCTCGCGGCCCGCTCGACATCATTGTCGAGCACCGCCTCGACCCACGCGGCCATCGAGGAACTCCGGACCGAACGGATCGGAACGACAAGGTCGAGATCATCGTCGCGCACGATCCATGGCGCGTCGCTGCTGCCGATGCATTGCCGCGGATCGGTCGCGGACACCCCGCGCGCGGCGACGCGCGCTTCCCATCCGCCATGCGCGGCAATGGCCCGCCCCCACTCGCGCAGTCCGGCCTCACCGGTGTTGATCTCCTGTCCATTGCCGATCAGCGCGACGATCACGGCCCAGTCATCGCGCCGGCCCATGATGTCCAGCGCGTGCGCCGGTTCGCTCATGAACAGCTTCGACTTGCGGTTCTGCGTCTTGCGCGTCGCCTTGGCCTGGTCCCAGGCGCGCTGCGCCTCGTCGAAGACGATCACCTCCTCGGGTGGCGGTGCCCCTGGCTCCGCGTGTGACTCGAGGAAGCGGTGGATGTTCTGGATGAAACCCTCCACGCGTTCGGACGCTGCCGCCGTGGTTGCTCCCTGTGCGACGGCGTCGCGCGCCAGGGCCTCGCGCAGCACTTCGATCAACGGGGCATTCCCACTGAGAAACGCGGTCTTGGTGTCGCTGCGAAACACGGTGTCCAGGCCGCAGAGCGTCTTGCCCGCGCCGGGAATGCCCGTCACGAAGACCGCAATCCTCCGGTTCTGGGAGCGCGCGACGCCGATGGCGCGGCGGATGGCATCTCCGGTGCGCGTCAGGTTGCCTGCATCCGCCCGCGCAACCCCGAGTTCCAGGACATCATGGCGCGCGAAGAGCCTGCGTGCGGCTTCAACGATGCCCGGGACCGGCAAGTAGCGCGCGTCGAGCCAGGCACGACCGTCCAGCGGCCTGCTGGGCGGTGGCTCCTGCAGGGCGATCCATCGCAGAGCGTCACCCAGACCGGCACTCCCCGTCGCAAGGGGCTGGTGCATCGCTACAAGCGGAAGTCCGGCCTGCGATGGACGCACGAAAGGGCCCGATCCGGCCGCCAGCAGCGGATAGATCGAATGTGAGCGGCTGCCCTCGTGGAAATCGCGCAGCCGCATCGCGTATTCATCGACTTCGCGCAGGCGCGAAGGCGTCAGCTCGCCCGCCTTGAACTCGCAGCAGACGATCGCGCGGTCGGTCAGGATCACCGCATCGATCCGACGTTCAAGACGCGTGAGCTCGAACTCGAGGACGATCGTCCAGTCCTCGCCGCCAACGGAGCCAACGGCCCGGCGCAGCGCGGCGAGCTGATCGCGCCAAGCACCATCCTGATCGGCTGCGCCGGAGTATCCGCGCCGCTGCTGCTCCGCCGCGAGCACGCCGACGACCTCGTCGGGATCACGCGCCAGCAGCTCGGCGCCCGTGCAGTGGAACCACGCCCTCATCCACGCCCCCGCCGCGGCCAGGTCGCCACCGCCACGCTGCCCATCATCAGCACGAAGCCCGCCGCATGCACGGCCGTGAAGGCCTCGCCCAGCAGGCTCACCGCCACCAGCGCCGCGGTGCCCGGCAGGAAGGCGGTGAACACGCCCGCCATGCCCGCCGGCACGCGCCGCAGACCTGCATACCAGAGCAACAGGCAGACCACGCTCGCGGTCAGCGAATGGAACACCAGCAGCGATGCCAGCGATGCATCCGACAACGCCGCCACCGCACCGAAGCCAGGTGCGGCGAAGGGCAGCAGCACCAGCGCGGAGAAACCCTGCATCCACAGGCTCGCGGTCACCACCGGCACGCGGCCCACGATGCGCCGCGCCAGCAGAACATACGCCGCCTCCCCCAGCACGCCGCCGAATACCAGCAGGTTGCCCAGCAGCGACCCGCCCGCCCCGCCCGCCGCGCGCGCCACGGTGATCGCCGCCATGCCGCCGGCGGCCAGCGCCACCGCGCTCCATTGCCGGCCCGGCAGGCGTTCGCGCAGCAGCACCGCGCCGCCGATCGCGACCACGGCGGGCAGCGTGGCCAGCACCAGCCCGCCCTCCAGCGCCGTGGTCAGGCGCAGGCCCGCCAGCAGCCCGGCATTGTAGATCGCGGTGCCGAACACCGCCTGCAAGGCCAGGTTCCACGCCACATCGCGCGGCACGCGCACGCGCCCATCCATCCAGCGCGCCAACGGAAACAGCACCGCCATCGCCAGCCCGCAGCGCAGGAAGGCGATCAGCGCGATCGGCAATGCCTCGGCCAGCAGCTTCGCCACAGCCACATTGGCGCCGACCAGCGCCATCGACAGCGCCAACTGCAGGTAGGCCAGGCGCAAGCGGTATCAGCCGCGGCGCGCGGCCACCTGCGCCATCAGCTCCGCCAGTTCCCGGTTGAAGCGCGGCGTGTCTTCCCAGAACGGGCTGTGGCCCGCGCCCTCATGGATCGACAACCGCGCGCCCGGCACCACCGATGCGGTCCAGCGCGCCAGCGCCGGGAGGATGATCTGGTCCTTCTCCCCATGCGTGACGAGCGTGGGCATCCGCAGCGCGCGCAGCATGGCCTCGTACTGCGCCGGCCGGCCGCCCATCGCGATCCGCACATGCCGCGGCGTCAGCATGTTGAAGGCCAGCATCGCCTGAAACTCGGCATCGGTCGGCTGGCGTTCGAAGCAAACGCGCAGGAAGGCGATGGTGCCGGCGATCCGCTGCGCCTGGTCGGCCGCGGTGCCGGCCGCCAGCGTGCGCAGCCCCGGCCCGAAGAAGGCCGCCGGATCGGCCAGCGTGGTCGTGGCATCGACGAAATGCAGCCCGCCGATCCTGTCCGCGCCATGCACCGTCAGGTAGTCGCACATGACGCGCCCGCCATAGGACCAGCCGGCCAGCACCGGCCTCTGCAGGCCGAGTGCCGCGATGATCGCCGCGACATCATCCGCCCAGGGCTTGGCCGGCTTGTAGAAGGCATCGCCCTCGGGCTTGGCGCTGTCGCCATGGCCGCGCAGGTCGAAGGTCACCATGCGGTAGCGCGCCGCCAGCGCGGGGTCGCTGACCTGCCGCGCCCAGGACAGGTGCGACTGCCAGGACCCATGGATGAACAGGATCGCGGGGCCTTGCGGATTGCCCCACTCCTGCACCGACAGCACCACGCCATCGGGGGTGGTGACGCTGTGCGGCCGATAGGCCAGCGCAGGTGCCGGCGCCGGCGCCTGTGCCTGCGCCACGCCCGGCAGGCGCGACGCAAGCGCAAGCCCCGCCGTGCCGAGAAAGGCTCCGCGTCTGGTCAGCATGTTCGCTTCCTCCGTCCAAGGTGGGAAGCCTAGGCGAATGTCCTGCCGGATGAAATCACCGGCTGCCGGCACGCGCGGCGCCGCGGCAATGGCCGCCACCCATCCGCGCGCGACATCGGGGAGCACGCCGGCATCGGCATGGGTCGCGCCCTCCCCGCCGGCAGGCGCCGCAGCGCGCCCGTGATGCGTGCGAAGGCACGGCGATCCCGCCGGCGCTACGCCTCGCCCTCCTGCCGGAACGGCGAGAGCGTGGCCAGCGCCTCCATCTCGCGCATCATCGCCGGGCGCTCGCGATCGAGGAATTCGCCCACCGCGCGCGACAGGCCCGGATGCGCGATCCAATGCGCGGAATAGGTCGGCACCGGCAGGTAGCCACGCTGGATCTTGTGCTCGCCCTGGGCGCCGGCCTCGACGCGCCCGATGCCGTGCGCGATCGCGAAGTCCATCGCCATGTAGTAGCACAGCTCGAAATGCAGGAACGGCACGTCCACCGTAGCACCCCAGTTGCGGCCATAGATCGCGTCGCGCCCCACCAGGTTCAGCGCGCCCGCCACCGGTTCGCCGTCGCGCTCGGCCACCATCAGCACCACGGCATCGCCCAGGCGTTCGGCCAGCAGCGGCCAGAAGCGCTTCGTCAGGTACGCGCTGCGGCCCCATTTCTTGTCGGTGGTGCTGCGGTAGAAGCGGTGGAAGGCATCCCAGTGGCGCGGCGTGATCTCGGCCCCGCGCAGGCAGCGCAGGGCCAGCCCGGCCGCCTGCACGTCCCGCCTTTCGCGCCGCAGCACCTTGCGCTTGCGCGAGGCCAGCGCGCCCAGGAAATCGTCGAAGCAGCCATAGCCCTGGTTGGCCCAGTGGAACTGCGTGCCGATGCGCCGCAGCCAGCCCGCCGCGCCCAGCGCCGCCCATTCGGCCTCGGTGCAGAAGGTGACATGCACCGAAGATGCACCGACCGCCTCCGCCCCCTGGACCAGGCCCTGCGCGATGGCGGCATGCGGCACGCCGGCATCCGGGCGCAGCAGCAGCCGCGGCCCCGGCACCGGGCTGAACGGCGCGCAGACCTGCAGCTTCGGATAATACTGCCCGCCGGCGCGCTCCAGCGCATCGGCCCAGCCATGGTCGAACACATACTCGCCCTGGGAATGGGACTTGGCGTAGCAGGGCGCGCAGGCGACCAGGCGGCCGGTCTCGTCGCGCAGTGCCGCGTGCTGGGGCAGCCAGCCGCGCTCGGGCGTGGCGCTGCCGCTATCCTCCAGCGCGCTCAGGAAGGCGTGGCTGACGAAGGGGTTGTCGCCACCGGCGCAGGCATCCCAGTCGGCGGCCGGGATCTCCGCGATGCGCGGATGCAGGCTCAGCGAGAGTTCGGCGGATCCGTCGGGCATGGCGCCAATGTCGCGCGGCGGCGGCGCAGCGCAAGCGGGCGCGCGTGACGGTCCCCGGCGCGCCGGGCGGCGGCTACGCCCGCCTGGCCTTGCCGGCGGGCCCGCCGGCACGCCGCGGCGCCGCGGGGATGGCGCCCGCCAACCGGCCGTAGCCGACATCGCCGCTGTCATCCTCGGTCGATCGATAGATGCTGAGGACGCCCAGCAGCATGGTCAGCGCGCCGGTCACGACCATCGCCATCGCGACCGTCTCCGGCGCCAGCGCCGGCAGGCCGCCCGGCAGCGCCACCATAAGCCGGCTGGTGGCGAGCCCGATATAGGCCCCTGCCCCTGCGGCGCCGAGGCCGAGCAGAAGGGCGATGATGCCAAGACCCATGGGGATACGTCCTTGCCCGAAACAACCAAACCGCGAGTCATTCCGAATTCGATCTCCCTGCACTTGTGGGACGCATCGAGAATGATCTCACGGCGAGCATAACTCTCCCGTGATAAGTCTTTGCAAGACCTCAATTCACTCCTCGCAACACTGTGGCGTTCAGGCCACAGGATGCGCGCACGCGCGCCTCAGGCGAGTTCGAACATCCCCTCGACCTCGACCGCCGCATCGGCCGGCAGGGAGGGCACGCCGATGGTCGTGCGCGCATGCCGCCCGGCATCGCCGAACACCGCCACCGCCAGGTCCGACGCGCCGTTCATCACCACGGCATGCTGCGTGAAGGATGCCGGCGCGGCGATGAACCCGCCCAGGCGCAGCACCCGCGCCACGCGATCCAGGTCGCCGCCCGCCGCCGCCTTCAGCTGCGCCAGCAGGTTGATGAAGCAGATCCGCGCCGCCTCCTGCCCCTGCTCGGGCGTCACGTCCACGCCGACCTTGCCGGTGAAGGCCACGGCACCGTCGCGCAGCGGGATCTGCCCGGACACCACCACCAGCTTCCCGCTGACGTTGAAGCCCACGTAATTGGCGATCGGCGCCGCCGGCGTGGGCAGCGCGATGCCGAGTTCCGTCAGTCGCTGTTCGATGCGTCCGGCCATGATGGTCTCTCCGTGAAGGTCAGGCGGCGTGGCGCCAGGCGCGCCCGCGCCGCGGCGCCGGCTGCGCCGGCAGGTCGAGCGGCAGCAGCGGCGGCTGCGCGCCCTCGATGACGGCGGGCGTCTCCTCCTCGACCGGGTCCGGCAGGTCGCCGCGGCCGAGATAATCCAGCGCCAGGCGCCGGAACGCCCAGTCCAGCACCGAGGTGGCGCGGCGGATCGCGCCATCGCCCTCCACCACGCCGCCGGCGCCGGGGCTATAGGCATGCGCCTCCACGAAGGCCGCGAGCGGCACCCCATGCGCGAGGCCGAGCGAGACCGCCTGGGCCAGCGCCTCCAGCAGGCCGCGCGCGGCGGCACCTTCGCGCGGCAGGCTGAAGGCGATCTCGCGCAGCCGGCCGCGGTCATCCTCGGTGGCGCGCAGGGCCACGCGCAGCCCACCGACCGCGACGCGCCAGGTCCGCGCGGGCGCCGCCGAGACCGGGCGGGGCGCGGCGCGGCGCGGCGCCTGCGGTGGCGCCGCGGC
>NZ_CAKKLX010000073.1 GCF_918698155.1 Roseomonas sp. CECT 9278 | reverse complement strand
GGCGAGTTGGTGGCGCAGGCCGAAGGGCCCGACCTGCCGCCGCCGGTGGGCCCCGTGGCGGTCTCGGGTTCGCTGGCGGCGCGCGATGCGGAGGCGGACCTGGCCTTGTGGCGCGACCGGCTGGCCGGCGCGGAACCGACGCCGCTGGGCGGACGCGCGGCCGCCGGCCCGGCGCGCGCGACGGCGCGGCAGGACCGGCGCATCGCCGCCGCGCCGCTGCTGGCCTTCGCGCGGCAGGCCGGCGTGACACCCGCCACGCTGGTGGCAGCCGCCTGGGGCCTGGCGCTGGCGGACCAGGCGGGGCGCGACGAAGCCGTGTTCGGCATGACCAGCAGCGGTCGCCCCGCCGACCTGCCTGGCGCCGAGACCGCGGTCGGCCTGTTCCTGACCGTGCTGCCGGTGCGCCTCGCGATCGACGCCGCCGCCGCGCCCGCCGCCTTCCTGCGGCGGCTGCAGACCGACCTCGCGGCCCTGCGCGCGCATGAACGCTGCCCGCCGGCCGACCTGCTGGCGGCGGCGGGGCTGCCGGCCGGCACCACGCTGGCGACCAGCCTGTTCACCTACGAGAACTACCCGACCGACCCGTCGCTGGCGGCGCCGCGCGCGCAGGGGCCGCGCATCGCGGCGGTGCAGGCGATGGAGCAATCCTCCTTCCCGCTGTCGCTGCTGGCGGGGCTGGAGGGCGAGGCGATGCTGCTCTCGTTGCGCCACGACCCGGCGCGCTTCACGGCGGCGGAGGCGGCGCGGCGGCTCGACCAGGTGGCCGCGCTGCTGGCGGGCTTCGCCACCGCCGCGACGCTCGGCGCGCTGTTGCCGCGCGGCGGCACGGAAGGCTTCGAGGCCGGCCCCGCGATCGACCACGGCACAGCGACGTTGCACGCGCTGGTGCTGGCCCAGGCGGCGCGCACGCCCGCTGCGCCGGCGGTGCTGTGGGGCGGGACGCGCATGACCTATGCCGCGCTGGCGGCGCGCGCGCGGGGCGTGGCCGGTGCCTTGCAGGCGGCCGGTGTCGCGCGCGGCGATGTGGTGGGCCTGGCGGCCGAACGCGGCGAGGCGCTGCTGCCCGCGCTGCTCGGCATCCTGATGGCGGGCGCGGCGTGGTGCCCGCTGGAGCCCGACCAGCCGGCGCCGCGCCGCGCCGCCATGGCCGCCGCTGCGCGGCTGCGCGTGGTGCTGTGCGGGCCGGGCATCGCGGCGCCGGAGGGCTGCGCCGGCCTGCCACTGGATGCGGCGGCGGATGCGGCCACGCTGCCGGCGCTGGCCGGCGCCGACACCGCCTATGTGCTGTTCACCTCGGGTTCGACCGGGCGGCCGAAGGGTGTCGCGGTGTCGCATGCCGCCATCGTCAACCGGCTGGCCTGGATGCAGCGCGCCTATCCGATCGGTGCGAGCGACCGCGTGTTGCAGAAGACGCCGCTCGGCTTCGATGTGTGCGTCTGGGAATTGTTCTGGGCGCTGACGGCGGGCGCGGCGGTGGTGGTGGCCCCGCCCGGCGCGCATCGCGACCCCGACGCACTGGCCGCCGAGATGCGCGCGCGCGATGTCGGCGTGCTTCATTTCGTGCCGTCGATGCTGCGCGCCTTCCTGGACACACCCGGCATCGCGGCGCGCTGCGGCACGCCGCGCCTGGTCTTCACCAGCGGCGAGGCGCTGACACCCGACCTGGTCGCCGCCTGGCGCAGGCACTTCGCCGCGCCGCTGCACAACCTGTACGGCCCGACCGAGGCGGCGGTGGACGTCACCGCCTGGCCCTGCGGCGCGGCGGAGGCAGCCGGCGAGGTGCCGATCGGCCGCCCGGTGGACAATGTGGTCGCGCGGGTGCTGGACGGCGCGATGCGGCGCGTGCCGGCGGGCGCGCAGGGCGGGTTGTGGCTCGGTGGCGTGCAGCTCGCGACCGGCTATGTCGGCGCGCCGGCGCTGACCGCCGATGCCTTCCGCCCCGACCCTTTCGGTGCGCCCGGCGCGCGGCTGTATCGCACCGGCGATGTCGCGTCCTGGCGGGTGGATGGCGCGCTGCTCTATCGCGGGCGATCCGACGCGCAGGTGAAGCTGCGCGGCGTGCGGATCGAGACCGGCGAGGTCGAGGCCGCGCTGCTCGCCCACCCGGATGTGCGCGAGGCGGCGGTGCGGCTGGTCGGCGACCGCCTGGTGGCCTGGGTGGCGCCGGGCGTCCCGCCGGATATCGACGCTGTCCTGGCGGCGCGGCTGCCGGCGGCGATGCGGCCGGCCGCTCTGGTGCCGGTGGCGCGCATGCCGCTGACGCCGAGCGGCAAGCTGGACCGCCGGGCGCTGGCGGAACCGGCGCCGGTGCAGGCCGTGGCGCTGCCGCGTGGGGCGCTGGAATTGCGCGTGGCCGCGCTGGCCGGGCAGGTGTTGGGCACCGTGCCGGGGCCGCAGGACGACCTGCTGGCGCTGGGGTTGCATTCGCTGGCCGCGGTGCGGCTGGCGAACCTGCTGCGGCGGGAATTCGGCGCGGCGCCGGGACTTGGTGCGCTGCATGCGGCGCCGAATGTCGCGGCGCTGGCGGGGGCGCTGGCGGGGGTGGCGCAGCCGGCCTCGCCGCTGGTGCGGCTGCGCGGCGGCGCCGGGCGGGCGCTCGTGCTGGTGCATCCGCTGGGCGGCGATGTCGCCTGCTTCCTGCGGCTGGCGGTGCGGTGCGACCGGCCGGTGCTGGCGCTGCAATCGCGCGGGCTGCTTGGCGGCGAGCCCGCCGCCAGCATTGAGGCGATGGCCGAGGACTACGTCGCGGCGCTGCGCGACGCCGCGCCAGGTCCGGTCACGCTCGCCGGCTATTCGATGGGCTGCGCGGTGGCCTTCGAGATGGCGCGGCGGCTCGGCGCCGACCTGCATCGCCTGGTGCTGCTGGACGGCGCGGCCGGCGGTGCGGGGGATGCGCTGCCCGATGCGGCGCTGTCGCTCGACCAGGCGCGCGCGCAGGGGCTGCTGCCGGAGGGCTTCTCGCCCGAACAGGCGGCGCGTTTGCGCGATGTGGCGCAGGCGAACCAGCGCGCGCTGGCGTCCTGGCGGCCGGCCCCGGCGGATCTCGCCGCCACGCTGCTGCGCACCGACCCGGCGGCGGGCGACTTCGGCTGGGGTGCCGTCGCGCTGGGCGGGGTCGCCATCCATGACATCGCGGCGGCGCATGCGGCGCTGCTCGACGAACCCCATGTCGCGGCCGTCGCCGCCATACTCCAGGAAGCATCGGCATGAAGCGGATCGCGATCGTCGCATCGGGGTCGATGGGCGATGTGCGCCCCTATGGCGTGCTGGCCGCCGGCTTCGCGCGCGCCGGCTGGGATGCCGGGCTGGTGGCCAATGCCGGCTACGAGGCGCTGGCGCGCTCGGTCGGCGTGAGCTGGTTCGCCGAGGCGCTCACCAACCTCGATGGCGTGATCGCCTGGCAGCGCCGGCAGAACGCGCAGGAACCCGGCATCTTCGACAAATCGGTGTGGGATGCCTGGTTCGCCGGCTACCCGCCGCTGGTCGCGGCGCTGCGCGGCGCCGATGTGGTGGTCAGCCGCATCCCCTGGATCGGCGATGCGGCGCGCATGCTGGGCATTCCCTTCGTGATGGCGCCGAACCTGCCGCGCGAGGGCCTGCGGCCGGACCTGCCGCGCGTGCCCGTCGGCGCGCCGATCGGCGCGATGGTGCGCCGCCGCCGTGCCTGCGCGCGTCTGCCCGGCGTGGTGGCGGCGCTGAACGTGCTGGGGCATCTGGGCGTGGTGCCGGAACGCATCGGACTGCTGTGGCACGAACGGCGCAGCCTGCCGGCGCTGTTCGGCCTGCAGCGGCGCCACCGCGAGGCGCTGGCGGCCTTGGGCAACGAGGCCGAGCGCGCGCGCCTCGCCAAGCCCGGCCGCCCGCTGCTGGAACTGGTCGGGTTGAGCGAGCAGGTGCTGCCGCCGCGGCCCAGCGAACGCTTCACCGGCATCTGGAAAGGGCCCGCCGCGGGCTACACGCCGCCGCCGGAGCTCGCCCGACTGGTCGACCACCCGGACAAGGCGGTGTTCATCGGCTATGGCTCGGTGCCGTGCATGCCGGATGGCGCCGATTTCGCCGGGATGTCGCGCCGCGTGGCGGAAGCCATTCGCATCGCCGGCATCCGCGCGCTGATCGCCCCCGGCTGGGGCGGCCTCGGCTGGCCGGCCGAGGCCGGGCCGCTTCCCGAGGGCGTGGTGGTGATGGACGGCGTGGCGCATGAATGGCTGTTCCCGCGCCTGGGTGCGGTGGTGCACCATTGCGGCGTCGGCACCGCCATGGCGGCGCTGGCCGCCGGCATCCCGTCCGTGCCGGTGCCCTTCCTGCAGGACGAGCCGTTCTGGGCCTGGCGCCTGCACGACCTGGGCGTGGCGCCGGAGCCGATCGACCCGATGCACCTGACGGCGGCGGGCCTGGCGGCGGCGATCCGCGCGGCGCTGGACGACCAGGCGATGCGCGCCCGCGCCGCGGCGATCGGCGCGGCGATGGCCGAGGAGGACGGGATCGGCACCACGGTGCGGATGGTGGAGGAGGCCCTGGGGATGCGGCAGGTGCGCGATGCGGCTTGATGGCAGCCGCCGCCGGGCAGGCGGCACCGAGGCGCTGGTGACCACCGAACCGCCCCGCGAGGGCACGTCCCTGCCGCTGCTGGTGCGCCCGGCGCGGCCCGATGTCGCGCTGGAAGGCTGGATCGCGGCGAATCGCGACACGCTGCGCGGCTGGCTCGACACCCATGTCGCGGTGCTGTTCCGCGGCTTCGCGAGTGGCGATGCGTCGGGGCTTGGCGGCCTGTTGCGCGCGGCGGGGGCGGAACCGCTGGACTACACGGAACGCTCCTCCCCGCGCCGCGCGGTGGGCGACCGCGTCTTCACCAGCACCGAGCACCCGGCCCATGCCGAGATCCCGCTGCACAACGAGAACAGCTACCAGGCGGGCTGGCCGCGGATGCTGCTGTTCCTGTGCCGCGTCGCGGCCGCGACCGGCGGCGAGACCCCGCTGGCCGACACCCGGCGCATCCATGCGCGCATCGACCCGGCGCTGGTCGCGCGCTTCGCGCAGCATGGCGTGATGTACCGGCGATGCTTCGATGGCCGGCTCGGCCTGCCCTGGCAGGAGGTGTTCGGCACCGACGAACCGGCCGAGGCGGAACGCCGCTGCACCCAGCGCGGGCTGCGCTTCGCCTGGCGCGCGGATGGCGCGCTGCGGACCGAGGCGGTGCGCCCGCTGGTGGACCGCCACCCGGGCACCGGCGCGCCGATCTGGTTCAACCACGCGCTGTTCTTCCACCCGTCCTCGCTGGATGCGGAAGCGCGCGCCGCGCTGGCCGGCGTGGCATCGGTGGACCTGCCGAGCGACACGCTGTTCGGCGACGGCACGCCGATCCCCGACGACGCCGTGGCCGCGCTGCGCGCCGCCCATGCCGCCGAGACGGTGCGCGTGCCCTGGGAACAGGGCGACCTGCTGGTGGTGGACAACATGCTGGCCGCGCATGGGCGCGGGCCCTTCACCGGCCGGCGCGAGGTGCTGGTGGCGATGGGGTGAGGAAGGCTTCTTCTTGCCTCAAGCGCCGGCGCGCCCATGCGGGCGCTTGGCTTGCGCGCCGTGCACTGTCGCGCTGGGCGCGGCGGGCGGGCCGGGCGCGGTCGCGCCGTGCGCTCCCGGCCCGATGCGGTGCATCGGGCCGATGTGTTGGCGGTGGGGAGGTGGCTGCGGGCGCTTGGTCGGCTACCCGGCCGCCGCCGGGTAGAACTGGCTGTACCAGGCGCGGAACTGGCGGATCGGCCCGTCCACCGTGCTCAGCGGCGGGCGTTCGACATACATCTTGTGCGCCCAGATCAGCCGGTCGAGGTGGAATTGCCGCTCCGTCTCGCGGCAGCCCTGTTCGGCGATCTGGCCCGCCATCGCGGGGTCGAGCGGCACGCCCGGATCCGGCAGCACGTCGTAGGTGCAGCGCACGTGACAGAGGCGGTCATCCACCGGCGTCACGTACAGCAGCAACTGCACGCTGAAGGGCGCCGGGCCGATGCGCGACACGCCTTCGAGGTAGCCGGGGCCGTGCAGCGTGGTCTCGCCGCTGTAGGTCAGGTCGCCGGCGCTGCCATGGCCGCGCAGGCGCAGCGTCGCGCCATCGGCCTCGAGCGATTCATGGCTCCAGGGGCCGAAGCTGTGGACCGATTCGAGGTGACGGAAATCGGTGTTGTTCTCCATCACCTCCTGCGCATGGACCACCACGTCGTCCATGAAGAAATGCGCGCCGATGGCGGGGCCGGCGGGCAGCTTGTGGGTGGCCGGCTGCCAGGATGGCGGGCCGCCGGCGGCATCGTGCCAGGTGCAGATCACGCCGTTGCGCTCGACCACGGGGAAGGTGCCGACATCGACCTTCATCGGCCGGTCGGCCCAGGGGATCGCGGTGCAGGCGCCGTCGGGGCCGAAGCGCCAGTGGTGGAAGGGGCAGCGGATCTCATCGCCCTCGATCGTGCCGCCATGGCCCATATGCGCGCCCAGATGCGGGCAATAGGCATCCATCAGCACGGCGCGGCCGGACTGGCCGCGATAGAGCACGAGCTCGCGGCCGAAATAGTGCAGCGCGCGCAATTCCCCCGGCGCCACGTCGCGCGAGAAGGCGACCGCGAACCAGCCGGTCGGGTAGCGGGGCAGCGGGTTGCGCACCGGCGGCGTGGACATTCTCGTGGGACCCTGCGCGGACATCGGCGCCGAGGATAGAGCATCGGCGCACGCCGCCAAACGTCGGCGGCGCGGCGGCGCGTCGGGGCGCGCGGTGAGGGCTCGGGCGCAGATCCCGCTCGGATGGAATCCGCTGTCCGGGAGAGGCTGCTCGCGGGAACAATGCCCCGGAGGCGTTGCAGCGCGCCGCGGCACGCGGAACCGGCTCCCATGTCCCGATCGGACGTCCTTCAGCCTTCCGGTCCAGGCCACCCGGCCTTGTCGTCAGCGGCGCGCATATCCCTTCCGTTCGTCCGCAGAACCGACGACCTTCCGGGGCAGGACACCAGGATGCGCCCCATGGCCCACCCACCGCCCGCGATCGCGCGCCATCGCCTGCCGCGCGACGATGCCTTCCCGCGGCGCGCCGAGGCGCTGGGCTTCACCTTCCACGCGCCCGACGATCGCGAATACTGGACGCGCGATGCCTGCTACGCGCTCACCGACCGCGCGGTGGCATCGCTGGAGGCCGCGGCGCGCGAGCTCGACGCCATGATCGGCGCGGCGGTCGATGCCGTGGTGCGCCGCGGCGACTACGCCGCCTTCGGCTTCACCGACCGGCTCGCCGCCCTGGTCGAGGCCTCGCACCGCGCCGCCGAGCCGTCCCTGTACGGCCGCTTCGACTTCCGCCTGGCCCCGGATGGCGCCATCAAGCTGTTCGAATTCAACGCCGAGACGCCGGCCGCGCTGCTCGAAGCCGCGGTCGTGCAGCTCGCCTGGTTCGAGGAAGCCCCCGCGGCGCGCCTCGGGTCCGACCAGTGGAACCGCATCGACGATGCGCTGGTGGCGCGCTGGCCGGCGCTGCGGCTGCCGCCGCTGGTTCACTTCGCCGCCGAGCACCACCGCGAGGACGAGGTCGCGCAGGTCGCCTACCTGATGGCGACCGCGCGCGCCGCCGGCCACGAGGCCGCATTCCTGCCGGTCGAGGAGATCTCGTGGCAGGAGGGCCCCGGCTTCGTGACACCCGCAGGCACGCCGCTGCGCGCCTGCTTCAAGCTGTATCCCTGGGACTGGCTGGATGCCGAGGAAGGCGGCCGGCTGCTGCCGCTCGGCCGCACCCGCTGGATCGAGCCGGCGCGGCGCATGGTCGCGGCGAACAAGGCGATCCTGGTCACATTGTGGGAGATGTTCCCGGGCCATCCTCTGCTGCTGCCGGCCGCGCTCGACCGCGCCGCGATCGACGGGCCGGCGATCGGCAAGCCGGCGCTGGGGCTGGAAGGGCACGGCATGCGCGTGGAGGGCGTGGCGGAGGATGTCTCGACCGACATCGCGGAAGGTTTGCCACCATCGCCCACCATCTGGCAGGCTTGGTCGCCGCTGCCGGGACACGCGACGCCGCAGGGCGACGCCTTTCCCGTCATGGGCGTCTGGATGGTGGGCAACGAGCCCTGCGGGCTCGGCATACGGGAGGGAGACGAGCTGGTGACGACGCTCGAGGACCGCTTCGTGCCGCATGTGGTGCTGTAGTGCCGCTGGGCCGCCATGCGCCCGCCGTCGCCGGGCCGGGCGCTAGTGTCACGGTTCCGATGGCCTGCGGGCGTCGTCTTCGGGCCACCGCCCGTTGTCTTCAATGGCCTGCCGCTCCGTTGCCTGCGTGCGGAAGCCCGCGCACTTCGCGGGCCGGGCGCTAGCGCGGCATGACCTATCCGCCGTTCCAGCGCATCCCCATCCGCACGCCCGCCGAGGCCGAGGCCCGGCTGCGCGAGCTCGGCATGCTGGCGCCCAATGCCGATGGCGTGGCCTGGTGGGTGACCGATGCCGCCTATCTGATCGACGCGGCGCTGGTCGATCGCGTCTTTGCCGCGGCGAAGGGCATCCAGGCCCGCTGCTACGCGGCGGTCGAGGCGATCGTGGCCAGCGGCGACTTCTCCTATTTCGGCATCCGCAACCCGGCGATGCAGGCCGCCATCGCGAAATCCTGGGCGGCCAAGGACACGCCGCTGCACGGGCGGATGGACTTCACCTTCGCGCCCGATGGCACGCCCTTCCTGCTCGACTACGAGGCCGATTCGCCCTTCGGCCTGGCTGAGGCCGGCTACGTCCAGTGGGAATGGTTCGAAGCCTGGCAGGCGGCCAACAACGCCAGTTCCGACAGCCAGGAGAACCTGATCTACGAAACCTACAGCGCGCATATCCCGCGCGCCGGCATGCCCGTGCGGTTCGCCATCGCGGTCGGCGGCGACACGCAGCCCGATGGCCGCCCCGGCGATACCGGCGAACGCTTCGACGCTGAGTTCATCGCCGAGATGGCGCGCGCAGCGGGGTTGCGCCCGTCGATCTGCTCGATCGGCCGGGTCGGATGGGATCTCGATGCGAAGGCCTTCGTCGACGACACCGACGAGGTCCTGCAGATGCTGGTCAAGATCTATCCCTGGGACTGGATGGAGGACGAGCCGAATGTCGACGTGCTGCCCGAATGCCGCACGCGCATCCTGCCCGGCGCCTGGACCCGGCTGGTCGCGGACAAGACCATGATGGCGCTGCTGTGGCACCAGGCGCCCGGCGCGCCGAACCTGCTGCCGACCTTTCTCGATCGCCCGGGGCAGGGGGCGATGGTGGCCAAGCCGCGCCGCGGCTGGGATGGCGAGCATGTCTACCTGCCCGGCGAGACGCCCGGCGCGGTGCCCGAGGACGAGATGGGCCCGCTGCTGTTCCAGGCGCATTGCCCGCTGCCGGTCTTCAGGGCGCCGGGTGGCGACGTCCATGCCAACCTGTCCGTCTGGATGGTCGGCGGCGAACCTGCCGGTATCGCCTTCCGTGAATCGCGCGGCCCCGTGACCGGCCCGGCCGCGCGCTTCGTGCCGCATATCCTGCGCGGGTAGTGACCGTGATGCGCCGCGGCCACGGCCCCTGACGCGCGCCAAGAAGGAAAGTTCCGCGAATGTCCGCCGCCGAGATCCTCAGCCTTTTCCCCGCCACCTTCCTCGGCTTCCTCGTCGCCTTCTCGCTCGGCGCGGTGTTCTGGATCGCCGGGCTGGTGGTGGTCTCGCTCATCACGCCGCATTCGGAACTCAGGCTGCTGCGCGCGGGCAACCTGCCCTGCGCGCTGGCCTTCGGCGGCAAGGCGCTGGGCATGGTGCTGCCGATCGCCGCGGTGGCGCGCACCGCGGCCGGCCCGCTCGACCAGATCATCTGGTGCATCGTCGCCGTCGCGGTGCAGCTCGTGGTGCACCTGATCCTGACCACGCTGCTGGAAGGCCGCCTCAAGGAGGAGATCGAGGCCGACAAGCTGGGCGGTGCCGCGGTGTTCATCGCCTTCATGCAGGTCGGCGCCGGCGTGCTCAACAACGCCGTCATGTCGGGCTGACGCGCCGGCATGCTGCATCCGCCGCCCCCATCGCCCCGCCGTTCGCGCACCGTGCGCGCCGCGGCGCTGGTCACCCTCGGCCTCGGCGTGGCGGGGTGCGACGACACGCCGCCCGGCGACCTGCCCGGCGCGGCCGAGGCCCGCATCGAAGCCTGCCGCGCGGCGCATCGGCGCCTCGGCGAGGACCCCGCGCGCTGCGACCTGCTGGAACGCGCGGTGGCGCGCGAACAGGCCGAGACGCGCCCGCGCTTCGTCACCGTCAATGCCTGCGAAACCCTGTTCGGCCGCGGCGCCTGCGAGGGCGAGACGCTGGCCGCCGTGCCGCCCGGCTGGCGCCCCGCGCTGGCCGGCTGGTCGCGCGTGCCCGGGCAGATGACCGCCGTGCAGCCGGTGGTGCGCGACCGCGACGGCACCGCCTGGGCGCTGCCCGAACCGGCGGCGGCCGTCGCCGGCGGCGTGGCGCAGCAGGTCCAGCCGCGCCAGGTCGCGACGCTCGACTACGCGGCCAGCGCGCGCGCGCCGCTGCAGGTCTCGCTGGCCTATTACCGCCTGGCGCCGGTCTATCCCGACCAGGCGCTGTGCGCCGCCGAATGGCAGTCCTGCGAGGGCTTCGACCTGCCACTGCCGACCCGCTTCGCCACCGAGGAAGCCTGCCGCGCCACCTGGAGCCAATGCAACGAGGTCGAGATCCCGCCCGCCGCGCTGGTCGCGGCCGCCGTGGCCGGCGGCGCGGCGGCGGCGTCGCGCAGCAGCTGGGGCGGCTACAATTCCTTCTGGGTGCATCGCTACGGCGGCGGCATCGGGCCGCGATACCAGGGCTGGACCTGGACCGCCGACCGCTACCCGACCGCGGCCTATCGCCCCGCCGTGGGCACCGGGCCGCTGCGCGCGTGGGACAGCGGCAGCCGCACGCTGGGCCAGGCCAACCGCATGGGCGTCTATGCCGGGCCCGCCGGGCAGCGGCTGACGGGCTCGACGGTGTCGCGGCCGACCTCCGCCATCACGCGCGCGGGGTTCGGTTCGACCGGCGCCGGCTATTCGTCGGGGGGCTGAGCGATGGCCGCCACCGCCCGGTCGCAAGGCACGCTGCGCGCCCAGGACCGCGCGCCCGCCGCGCCCGAGACGCTGCTGACCGACCGCCAGCGCCGGCTGGTCTTCGCGCTGGTCGCGGCCGGGGTGACCTATCTGCTGGTGGGCCTGCTGATGCCGCCGCGCGGCGGCGCCTTCTGGGCGGCCTTCATGCTGGCGCCGCCGATCCTCGGCGGGGTCGCGGCGCTGTTCGGCGGCCGGCAGGGCCTCGATGCCTGGTTGCTGACCGGCGGGGTGCGGCATCGCGCGGCGCCGCCCGCCCCGCTGGGCGAACCGGCCCGCCAGGCGCTGCGCATCGCGCTGGTGCCGGCGCTGCTGGCCGAACTCTCGCGCGCCAGCGCGGGGCTGCAGCCGGCCGAGAAGGCCGCCGCCGGACGCCTGCTGGAGGCCGCCATCGGCGCCTGGAACGCCGCCGCGGATGACACTGCCCGCGCCGCCATCGCGCAGGCATTGCCGCGGCTGGTCGCGGGGCTGGTGGCCGGTGGGCCCGACGCGATCCGCGCCGCCGACGCCTTCGTGGGAGGTGCCCGATGAACCCGCCCGCCCTGCGTGCCCGCCTGCTGGTGATCTGCGCCGCCGTGCTGGTGCTGCTGGGCGGGATGCTGTTCGCGATCGGGCGCTGGAACGCCGCCGAGGCCGACCGCGCCTTCGTCGAGGCCGCCGCGCGCGCCGCGGCGTTGCCGGCGACCACCCTGCCGCCGCGCTACTGGGCGCCGGTCGCGACCGCGCGGCCCGGCCCGACCGTCGCGCAGCGGATCGAGGCGATCGAGGCCGCGCGCAGCCTGCCCGCGGCGCCGGTCCGGCCGCCATCGCCGCCGCCCGCGGCCGCGGGCTCCGGGGCCTCCACCGCCAAGCCATCGGCCGCGCCATGATCCTCGGCATCCTGTTCCTCGTCGGCGCGGCGGTGCTGGTGGGGCTGGCCTGGCGCGGGCTGCGCCGGGTGGCGGATGGCAGCTGGGTGCGCGCGAGCGGCACGCGCATCGTGGTGCAGACCGCGCCGGGCGAGGCCGACCCGCAATTGCGCCTGGAAGCGGGCGGCGCCGTGGCGGTCGGCCCGATGGCGGCGATCTGGGCGCCGCGCACCCCGGTGTCGCGCGCGCTGGGCAACCCTGAGGCAGCATCCGGGCGGCTCGGCGGGGCGGTGGCGCCCGGCGGCTGGCGCGCCCTGGGCCTGGTCGACCTGACGGCGCCGGATGCCATCGGCAGCGGCGATGCGGCGCTCGATGCGCGCATCGCCGAGAGCCTCGGCGGTTCGGCCATCCTGCTGGCGCGCGAGGACGGCGCCGCGCCACCGATCCTGCTGCACGCCGTCGCGCGCGGCGCGGAGGGCAGCAATGGCGGCATCGCGCTGACCGCGGCCCGCTTCGGCGACCTCGCCGCGCGCCTCGGCGACCCCGCCGGACTCGCTGTCGATGTCGTGCGCCGGCGCATCCAGCGCGAGGGCTGGGGCGGGGAGCGCGCCCAGCGCAAGCGGGCGGGCTGATCCCCCGCCGCTGCCGGCGCGTTCCGATCCGCCGCACCCACCTGGTCGGGTGACGATGCACGCGGAAATGAGCGCGAACGGCGCTGCCGCGGGCCGAGGCGCGCGGCAGCGCCCTGGCGGCCTCAGCCGAGCGTGAAGGCCTCATTGATCGCGCTTTTCACGCCGCCGCCCATCTGCGGCCCGCCGCCGGCGACATAGATGCCCTCGCCGATGACCACCGCGCCCATGCCGTGGCGCGGGGTGAGCATGGGCGCATAGGCCTCCCAGGCGTTGGTGGCGGGGTTGAAGGCCTCGTTCTGGCCATAGACGCGGTTGGTGCCCTCGCCGCCCATGCAGAAGATGCGGTCGCGATACCAGACGCAGCCCTGGCCGGAGCGCGCCGTCGGGATGGGCGTGCGGAAGGTCCAGTCGTCGGTCTGCGGGTTCCAGGAATGATGCAGGTTGGAATTGGTGTGGAAGGTGTCGATCCGCCCGCCGATGATGTGGATGGCGCCGGCCACCACCACGATGCCGGTGTGGTCGCGCCCGACCGGCATGGGCTGGCGGCGCGAATAGCGGTCGGTCTGCGGGTCGTACACCAGGTGCCAGTCGATCGAGCGGCGATTGTCCGACCCGATGGCGCCGCCGATGATGTGGATCTTGCCATCCAGCGCGATGCAGGCCATCGCGCCGCAGGCTTCCGGCAGGCGGCGCAGATTGTGCCAGCGCGTGCCGTCGAAGGCGAAGGCGCCGTCATGCGGCGTGCGGTTCTGCTCGATGAAGCCGCCGAAGGCGTAGATGCGATCCCCCAGCGTCGCGACGCCCACATGGTTGGCGCCGCGCGGCAGCTGCGCCAGTTCCTCCCAGGCATTGGTGCGCGGGTCGTAGGCGTGGTGATAGGGGCGATCCACGCGCTGTTCGGCATAGCCGCCGATCAGGTGCATCCGGCCGCGGTATTCCACCGCCCAGGCCATTTCCGTGCGCGGGATGGGCAGCGGCGCCAGCGCCCGCCAGGCCCCCTGTTGCGCGGCGCGCGGTGCGGGGCTGTCGGTCACGGCGTGTTGCTGCGCGAGCTCGGGCAGGCCCATCCGCCCGGGCTGCGCCAGGCGTTCGAACTGCCCGCCGTGATGGGCATGCGGATTGCCCTGTGCGAGCGCCGGCGAGGCGGCCAGCGCCGCGCCCCCGGCCAGCAGCATGCGTCGGTTCAGCGACATCTCTCTCTCCACGACGGTTCCCGGCAGGCGCGTGGCCTTGCCCCGCCAGATTTCAGGCTACGCCGGCCAGGCGCAAGCCCCGCAGGAAGTGATCGACATCGCGCCGGCGCATGTAGGGTGCCGCGCGCCGGAAGCGTTGCAGCGTGAAGCCGGGGTCGATCTCCAGCAGCGCGCGCACCGCGGGGCGTGCCTCGGCATCGCGGCCGAGGTGACCGAGCGCGGCGATGCGCGCGCGCAGCGCCGCGGTGAAGCGCGGCTGCATCTGCAGCACCGCGCGCGCCATCTCTGCCGCGGCCTCGACATTGCCCAGCAGCATCTCGACGGTGGCGAGGCCGGCCTCGGTGAAGAAGGCATGCGGGTTGCGCGGCAGCAATTGCAGCGCGCGCTGCAGGTGCCGCCGCCCGGTCTCGAGCTCGCCCGAATACGCATGCGCCATGCCCGAGAAGGTCCAGGCCGCCGGCAGCGACGGGTTGATCGCCAGCGCCTGGCGGCACAGCGACAGGCCCTCGGGCACCTGGTGCTGGAGGAAGCCGCGCGCATGGCCGGCGATGGCCAGCCCGCGCGCATCCTTGGGGTCGAGCAGCACCGCCTGGTCGGAGGCGGCGGCGGCGGCGGCGAGCGCCTCGCGTTCGTTGGTGGCCCAGCCCTGGCCGACCAGCAGGATGTTCCAATAGGCCAGCCAGGCATGGGCGGCGGCGAGCCGCGGGTCGCGCTTCACCGCCATGCCCAGCACCTTGCCGGCGCGCAGGAAGGCATCGCGTTCCAGCCGGTAGATGTCCGGCAGCACGCGCATGACCAGGTCCTGCGCGCTGCTCTCCGAGAGCGGCACCGCCAATGCGCGATCGGCTTCGAGCAGCAGCAATTCGTGTTCGAGCCGCGCGCAGGCGAGGGCGGCGACTTCCTCGGCGAAGCCGGCCGGGCGGGCGGGGTCGGGCTCGGCGGTCAGCGACCACAGCACCGCGCCGCCGCCGGCGGCGTCGATGAAACGCAGCACGGCCTGCGGCCGGCTTTCGGACAAATGGATGTTCCCGGTCAGCAGGTAGTCCGCGGCCGGCACCGGGCGGCCCGGCACCTCGACCACCACGGCGACCGAGCGCAGCGCCGAGAGTGCGGCCAGCACCGCATCGTTCACCGCCGCATCCAGGTGGCCGACGCGCGGCCCGGCCAGGTTGCGCACCGGCAGCACCAGCACGGCGGGCCGCCGCGTCGCGGGCGTGCCGCGGTCGGCCGGGCGGGGTTCGGCGGCGGTGGGGTTGGCGGCGCCGGCCTCGGCGCGCGCGAGCCAATCGTCCAGCTGTGGGTCGATGCCGCGCAATTCGGGCAACAGGGGCCAGCCCTCGGTGCGCGGCGCGGTCTCGACCACCACGCGGTCGGCGCGCAGCCACAGGGATGACGCATCGGCGCCGAACGGATCGGCGGCACCGCCGAGCGGGCCGCCGCGCAGGTCGTGCAGCACGTCGCGCAGGCGCGCCAGTGCCTGGCGCATCTCGGTCCCGCTCCAGAGCAGCCCGGCCACCAGGCGGCGCGGCATGACATGCCCGGGTGCCAGGGCCAGCAGGGCCAGCAGCGCGCGCGGCCGCGCCCCGCCGGGCAGCAGCGATGCGCCGTCGGCGGCCAGCACCTGCAGCGTGTCGCCCAGGCGCAGCCGCAGCGGCGCCGCTGGCGTGGCGGGGTCGGCCGGGGGCGGCGCAGCGCCGACGCTTTCCGATGGGCTGAGCACGCAGGGGACCCTTCGATTGGCCGGGGCGCCGACGCGTTTCCGACGCCTGCCGACGCCGATACCTCATGCACGAAACCGCGAAAGATCAAGACTGATTTCCGCGCATTGGTTGATTTTTCGCCGGCAGGTCACGCCGCCGGCGCGTATCGCGAAGGACCCCGCCGTGAACCTGGTCGAGATCGGCTCCCCCCTGCGTCCGCCGCGCGGCCGCGGCCAGGCCCTTCAGCGTCGCCGCGCCGGCATCGCCCAGCGGGCCCAAGGCGGCGAGG
>NZ_CAKKLX010000072.1 GCF_918698155.1 Roseomonas sp. CECT 9278 | reverse complement strand
GCGCAGGCGGCGCACGCGGCCCGGGTCGCTCATCGCGCGCCGCCGGCGCCGCGGCGGCGGTGCGGGGTTCGGCTGCGCGCCGGCAGCGCCCTGGCGCCGCTCACGTCGGGCCCAGCTCCGCGATCACCGTCTCGCCACCGATCATGGTCTGGCCCTCGCTGACCAGCGCCTGGACGCCTTCCGGCAGGTAGACATCCGTGCGGCTGCCGAAGCGGATGATACCGAAGCGCTCGCCCGCCTGCACGGCATCACCGACTTTTGCATCGGACAGGATGCGCCGCGCCACCAGCCCGGCGATCTGCACCACCGCCATGTCGCGCCCGTCGGGCAGCGCCAGGGCGATCGCATTGCGCTCGTTCTCCTCGCTCGCCTTGTCCATGTTCGCGCTCAGGAACTTGCCGTGGCGGTAGGCCACGCGGGTGACCGTGCCATCCACCGGCATGCGGTTCACGTGCACGTCCAGCACGGACAGGAAGATCGCGACACGCCAGCGCGGCGCGGGGCCCAGGCCGAGTTCCTCGGGCGGCACCGCGGGCACGATGCTGACCACCTTGCCGTCGGCCGGCGCGATGACCAGCCCCGGCCGCCCGGGGGCCACGCGCTCGGGGTCGCGGAAGAAATACAGGCAGAAGGCGACGAAGGCCGCCCCCAGCCAGAACAGCCAGGTGCCGAGCAGCAGCAGGCCGAGCAGCGCCGCCACCCCCCCGCCAATGAGGAAGGGCCGCCCCGCCGGATGCGGCGGGGAAAGCACGAGGCGAAGACTGTGTCCGAGGGCCATGCGGCGCCGGTTATGGTGTGTTCACCAGTCCTGGACAACCCTGCATCCATGGAGACCATCTCACTCGGCCCCTTCGCGGTCATGTCGAACGGCGCGATCGCGCCCCGCCAGCCGCATCCCGCACCCTGCCTGCGCTTCGCCTGGCGGGGCCGCGCCTGCCGGGCGGAACTCGGCGCCGAGGGGGTGCGCCTCGCGGTCGATGCCGCGCGCATCCCCTCCACCGCCGATCCCGGCGCCGACCGCAGGCGGGCCTTCAGCGCGTTGGCGCAATTGCCCGCCAGCCTGCCGCCCGGCTGGCAGGCGCGGCTGCTGCCCGACCACCGGATCCGGGTCGAGGCACAGTCGTTGCTCTGCGCGCCGGCGAATCCGATCGCCCTGGTCAGCGCCATGGTGCGCTTCGTGCTCGACCTCGACCCCTGGCTCGACCGGCTGGAGGCCGATGGCATGGCGGCGATGCGGGCGGCCTGACGCCCGGCGTCAGCGCAGCAGCAGCACTGCCGCCAGGGCGGGTGCCGCGGCCAGGGCCGGCCCCAGCAGGGGGCCGATCCGGCGCGGCAGGCGCGCGCCGATCCACGGCCCGGCCAGCAGCGCCAGGCCCGGTGCCGCCGCCGCCGCCCAATCCGCCGGCGCCGCCCGTCCCAGCACGGGCACCGCCGCGACAGCGGCCAGCGCGATGCCGAAGCACCATCGTGACGCCACCAGGCCCCGCCCCTGCCCCGCTGCCGCGCCCACCACCGCCGCCAAGCCCGCCAGCGCGAAGGCCAGGTGCGGCCCGCGCGCCGCCGCCAGCGCCAGGCCCGCCGCCAGCGCCGCCCAGGCCACCGCCATCGCGGCACCGCCGCCCCGCCACACCACCAGCCCCATCGCCGCCGCCAGGCCGATCCCGACCGGCGCCGCGCGCAACAGCGTGTCGGGATGCGACGGCGCGCCCGCCATCCACCACGCCGCGGCCACCACGCCGGCACTGGCGGCCGGCCATCGCAGCCACCGCCAGGGCAGGCTGCCCAGCGCCGCGACCCCGAGCGCGCCCAGCCCCAGCATCGGCAGGCGTTCGGCCAATTGCCGCGGCGATGCGCCGACCACCCCGGTCACCGCCACGAACCCCGCCGCGAGGCCCAGCGCCCCGGCCAGCCCGCGCAGCAGCGGCCAGCCCGCCACCCGCGCCACCGCCAGCGCCCCCAGCGCCACAGCGGCCGCCACCAGCGCGCCGCGGGCATCCGCGGGCACGGCATCGAATCCCGTCATCGCCGGGCCGCCACGGGCTTCGCGAGGCAGGCCCCGCCATGCCAGGGTGGCAGCGCAGCAGGAGCGGTCGCATGAGCGAAAAGACGGTGCCGGTGAAGGTCTGGGACGGCTGGGTGCGGCTGTTCCACTGGGGGACGGTGTCCTGCGTGCTGGTGTCCTATTTCAGCGCCAAGTCCGGGGCGTGGAATCTGCATTACGGGTCGGGCTACCTGCTGCTGACGCTGGTGGGCTTCCGCATCCTGTGGGGCCTGTTCGGGTCGAGCAACGCGCGGTTCTGGACCTTCCTGCGCAGCCCGCTGGCCGCATTCCGCCAATTGGCGGGCTTCCGCAAGCCCGGCCCCGACACCGAGACCACCCACAACGCCGCCGGTGCTTGGATGGTGGTGGCGCTGCTGGGGCTGCTGGCGGCGCAGGGCGTGTCGGGGCTGATGGCCAACCACGATGTCGGCTTCACCTATTCGCAGCACGGGCCGCTGGCGAACTGGGTCAGCGAGGCGACGTCGGAGCGCATGACCAACCTGCATGCCACGCTGATCAACGTGCTGCTGCTGGCGGTGCTGCTGCATGTGCTGGCGGTCTTCGCGTATCGCCTGGTGAAGGGGCACGACCTGGTGGTGCCGATGATCACCGGCGTGAAGGAGATGCCGCCGGCGCACGCGACGCCGCCGCGGCTGGCGCACCCCGCGCTCGGCGTGGCCTTGCTGGCCGTCGCGGCGTTCGGCGTCTGGTATGTCCGCCGCCTCGGCATGGGCGGCTGAGAAGGCCGCTCAGCTCCGGCGCTGCGCGCGGCCGGGGTCGCCTGCGCTTGCCGCGGCGCGCGGGACTGGCTCCGGGCCATTGATGTCACGAATGCCTCCACCCGATCGGACCGCACCGGCGGATCGGGTGGCGCGTGCCGCACCGGGTGCCATGCGCTTCGGCGCCGCGCATTGCGGACGCACCCGCGGCAGCCGGCCTGCCCAAGGGGGGCTGCCGGCGGACGGCTTGCGCGGCCTCGGTCCGAGGCCATCGCGCACCGCCCCCCGGCAGGCCAGGTCAGCGGGCCGGGCCGCGATAGGGCCGGTGGCAGGCGCCGCAGGTCGCGCCCGTCTGGTTGAACGCCGCGGTGGTGGCCGCGACATCGCCCGACGCCGCCGCGGTGCGCAGCGCGCCGAGCTGCGTGACCATGTTCGCATTGGCCTGCTCGAAGCCCGCGCGGTCGGACCAGATGGTCGGCAGCGCGCGTGTGTCCCCGGTGCCGCTGCCGGCGGGGAACATCGCGGGCAGGCCGCGGTAGAAGGTGATCATGGCGTCCACGCGCTCGACCAGCGGGCGGGTGTCGCCGCGCGCATCGGTCACTGCCTTGATGGCTTCCATCTGGCGGCCCATGCCGCGCAGCCCCTCGCGCCGCTGCGCGATGACATCCTGCGCGACGGCCGCGCCCGTCATGCCGACAGCCATGATGGCAGCGCCCGCCATGATCCAGATCTTCATTCAGCTCTCCCTTGTTCCGTCTCGAAGTCGCTGCGCCGGACGCGCGCGACCAGGATGATGGTGCCAGCCCGGATCGGCAATGACCCGTGACAAAGTCGCGCGCCAGGACCCGCTTGCGGGGCCGGGGGCGGGCCGCTATACCGCCGCCTCCGCGGCAGGAGCCACCCACCGGAGTGTAGCTCAGCCTGGTAGAGCACTGTGTTCGGGACGCAGGGGCCGGAGGTTCGAATCCTCTCACTCCGACCATTCCCGGCCCTGCCGCGGCCAAGGCCCCCTGAGCGATCAGGGGGCCTTTTTCATGGCCGGCCAGGCTGAAGCGTTTCCTTCCGGCCTGCGCCGCCGCGGCGATAGCCTGCATGGCATGGACCGCCTGATCCTGCTGGCCGCCCTCGTGCTGGCGCCCCTCACCGCGGGCGTGCTGGTGCCGATGCGCGCGGGCGCGCAGACCGACCTGCCCGCCATCGCCCCCGGCACACCCTATGACCAGGCGCGGCGGATGCTGCTTGCGGAGCGCTGGCAGCCGTTGCGCGACCCCGAGGCCGACCGCTGCCTCCCCACCGACACACGCTGCACCGGGCGGCCGGAGATGGTGGCCTGCGCCGGCACGGGACTCGGCCACTGCCTGTTCGCCTGGCGTCGCGGCCCGACCGCGATCGAGGTGATCACCGCCGGCCCGGACACCGTGGTGACGGGCCTGCGCCGGCGCCGCTGATGCTGCGGCGCGCCCCTATCGCAGCGCCCAGGCCATCAGCCGCTTCGCCGGCCACACCCAGGCGATGCCGGCCACCGCGAAGAACAGCATCTCCAGCGTCCAGTGCAGCGCGCGGACATGGTCCGCGACCAGCAGCACGACAACGACATACGCGATGAAGCCGGCAATGCCGGCGAGGGTGGCAATGGCAGGGCGGGACATGATCACGCATCTGCCGCCTGGGGGCGGTTTCGCCAAGGGCCGGAACGCCCGATGCCGTGACTTTCCGGCCCGGCCACACGCGCCGATCCGGGGGGGCCAGCTTCGCCAGGCGATTCCACTCGGCCCCAAAATGCTCTAGCGATCGCGCGGCGGCGTCGCGGGTCCCCCGCGGTGCGCCCCCCACAGGACCGGCAGCACCCGACCGTGACCACCGACACCATCGACCTCAAGGCGCATATCCGCGGCATTCCGGATTTCCCGAAGCCCGGCATCCTGTTCTACGACATCTCGACCCTGCTGCGGCACGGGCCCGCCTGGCGCGCGGCGGTGGCGCGCATGGCCGCGGCGATCCGCCCGCACAAGCCCGACGTGCTGGCCGGCATCGAGAGCCGCGGCTTCCTGGTGGCGGCGCCGCTCGCGCTGGAACTGGGCCTGGGCTTCGTCATGCTGCGCAAGCCACGCAAGCTGCCGGGGCTGACCATGGGGCTGGACTACGCGCTGGAATACGGCACCGACCGGATCGAGATGCAGGCCGATGCCATCCAGGCGGGCCAGCGCGTGGTCCTGCTGGACGACCTGCTGGCAACGGGCGGCACCATGGCTGCCGGCATCTCGCTGCTGCGCCAGGCGGGCGCGGAGGTGCCCTGCGCCGCGGCGCTGATCGAGCTCACCTTCCTGGGCGGCCGCGGCCGGCTGGACGTGCCCTTCGAATCGCTGGTCGCCTACGACGCGTAGGGCGTTTTCGCGCGCAGCCGCACCCGATCGGGTGGGTCCATCCGATCGTCGCCCGCGGTCGAGCGGGCGGATCCGGCCGCGTGGCGATGCGCGCGACAACCGGCGCGTGGTGGCGGTCCACGCCGCCGGGGCGGCGCCAGCATCCGCGCCAGCGCAGCCAGGCGGTCGCTGTCTCGACGATCCACACCCGCGCAGACGGTTCGCGCCGCGCGGGTGATGCCTGCCGGCGGGCGGTCACACCACCGGCCAGAGTTCCGCCAGCTGGCCCTGCAGCAAATCGAGCTTCGCCTCGATCACCGTGGTCCAGTCGTTCGACAGGATGCCGCCGGTATCGCCGGAATTCGGGTTCCACGACCACCAGGTCCAGCTCATGCCCTGGTCGCCCGCGGCGATGTCGATCGTGCCATTGGCATCGAGGTCGCCATCCAGGTAGGCCAGCAGCTTGTCGAGGAACAGGCGGTCCTTGGGGTCCTCCAGCTTGCTGCCGAATTCGCCCAGCATGATGGGCGCGATGTCCTGTTCGTAGATGTAGCCCCAGAACTGCTCGAAGCGCGCGGGCATGTTGTTCGGGAAGTCGCTGCCCTGGAACCAGGGCTGCTCGTAGATGGAATTGCCGTATTCGTGCGGCGAATAGACCACCTTGTTGGGCGTGTTCAGCACCACCTGGTCGAAGGCGACGCCCATCAGGTTGCCGCTCCACCAGGTATTGGCGCCGGCGTAGGTCTCGACCCCCTCCACGAAGATCAGCCAGTCGTCGTTGACCGCATGGATGGCATTGCCGGCGCGCTCGGCCGCCGCCGCCCAGTCATTGGCGCCGCCGCCGCCCCACACGCCGTTATGCGGTTCGTTCGCCAGGTCGGCACCGATCACGGTGGGGTCGCCGGCATAGCGCGCGGCCAGCAGCTTCCAGCCGTCGATCCATTGCTGCTCGGTATAGCCTCCATCGATCCACAGGCCGTTGTTGTTCGGCCCGGCGCCGGCGGCGGAGCGGTGGTTGTCGAGGATGATGCGCATCCCGAGCTCGCCCGCCTTGTCGACGATCCTGTCCAGGATCTGCAGCGCGGACAGCCCCACGAGGTCGGGGTTCAGGCCGAAGTCGATGCCGTTCGGCACCTTCCCCGGCTGCAGGGATTCCAGGGAGAAGGGCAGCCGGATGGTGTTGAAGCCGGTCTGCGCCATCTGCTCCATCATGTCGGACCAGTTGCGCGCCCACAGCCCGTGCGGCGTGTAGGTGTCGGATTCCATGCCGAACCAGTTCACGCCGGTGATGCGCACCGCATTGCCGTTCGCATCGACGATCTGATTGCCCTCGGTGGACAGGAAGCCGACCGGCCCGGCCACGACATCGTCGTTGCGGATCGTGGCGATGCCGGTGGTGTCGCGGATGGTGGCGTTGGTCGGCCCGGACAGCACCAGGGAGAAGGCCTCGTCGGGTTCGACCAGCGCGTCGCCGCGGATCGCGACGGTCACGGTCTTGCTCGTCTCCCCGGCGGCGAAGGTCAGCGTGCCGGTGCGCGCGTCGAAATCCTCGCCGGCCAGCGCGGTGCCGTTCGCGGTGGCGAAGCGCACGCTGACCGACGCATCCCAGGCCTTGTTCAGCGTGACGGTGAAGGTCGCGCTCGTGGTCCCGCCATCGCCTTCGGTCACCGCGACATCCGCCACCGCGATGGTCGGCCGGGCATCCGTGTCGGCGATGTTCGCCACGCCCGTGCCATCGGCGATGGTCGCCCCGACCGGGTCGCGCAGCACGACCGAGAACCGCTCATTCCCCTCGGCCAAGCGGTCGCCGACCACCGGGATGGCAATGGTCTTGACCGTCTCGCCGGCGGCGAAGGTGAGCTGGCCGGAGCTGGCGATGTAGTCGCTGCCGGCGCGCGCCGTGCCGTCCAGCGTCGCGAAGCCGACCGTCACCGCCTGCGACCAGGCCTTGGACAGCCGGATGGTGAAGACCGCGTCGGAGGTGCCGGCATTGCCCTCGGTCACGGTGATGTCGTTGATGCGCAATGCCGGTGGCGTGTCGTCGTCGTTGATGCGGCCGCTGGCGCTGGCATCGGCGATGGTCGCGCCAGTCGGCGTGCTCAGCAGCAGGTTGAAGGCCTCGTTCGCCTCGACCAGCATGTCGCCGTTGATCGCCACGCGCACGATCTTCTGGGTCTCGCCGGCGGCGAAGGTCAGCAGGCCGGATTGCGCCACATAGTCCGACCCCGCCATGGCGGTGCCGTTGGCGGTGGCATAGGCCACCGTGACCGGCGCAGCCGCGGCCGCCGACAGCGTCACGGTGAAGGCCATCCGCTTGATGCCGGAATTGCCCTCCGCCAGCGTCACGTCCGCGACGGACAGGCTGGGCAGCGGCGCCGGCCCGCCATCGCCGACGACGAACACATCCGGCAGCGGGTCGGTGGTGGCGGAGCCGAGGAAGCCGAAGGCCGCCGACTGCCCCGCGGCCAGCGCGCCGTTCCATTCGACATTGCCGATCACGTAGGTGTCGCCGACATGGCTGATGATGCGGGCGTTCCAGATCTGGGTGATCAGGAAGTCGGCCTCGAAGGTGATGGTCCAGCCTTGCAGGCCGCCGGCGCCAGCGGTCAGGCCGACCACGGCATTGAAGCCCGCGGCCCACTGGTCCACCACCTGGTAGCTGACGCTCTGGCTCATGATGCTGCTTGGTCCCGTCCTGCCCGGCCCGAATGCGGCACCATGTGAGATTTGTATAGATTAATTCGTCATTTTCACAAAAATGATATCAGGTCGGCGCCATTTCCGTTATCGCATCAGCCTCAGGCGTCCGGCAAGCTGCCCGATCGGACCGACCAGCAGGTTGCACAGCACCATCCGCACCAGATGGAATCCCAGCACGAGCGGCACCGCAAGGTCGAGCGCCTTCGCCGTCACCGCCATCTCCGGCATGCCACCCGGCGCCATTCCCAGCATCACCGCAATGGGTGGCAGCCCCGCCAGCCCCCCCAGCGCCAGCCCCAGCAGCCCCAGCAGGACCGAGATCGCCAAGGCCGTGGCAAGGCCCGCCACCGCCTGCCGGCGCGGCCCGCCGGCCAGCGCGCGTGGCGTCAGGCGCAGCCCCAGGCTGGCCCCCATCGCGACCTGCGCCGCATCCACCAGCCAGCGCGGCACCGATGACGGCAATGTGCCGGTGCCCGACAGCCCCATCGCCAGCAGGCAGGGGGCGAGCATCGCCGCATTCGCCAGCCCCACCCGCATACCGAGCGCCGCCGCCGCCGCCCCGCCCGCCAGCACCAGCAGCAGCCCGCCCCAGGCGAAGGGCGGCAGCGCGGCGCTGAAGGCGGCATCGCGCGCACCCTCGGCGAAGATCGCCACCACCGGCGGAAACACCAGCACGACGCAGGCCATCCGCAGGGTCTGCGCCACCGTCACCGCCGAGACCACGGCACCGGCGCGTTCCGCCAGCACCGACATCGTGACGATGCCCCCGGGCACCGAGGCATAATAGGCGGTGCGCCCATCGCTGCCGGCGATCCGCCGATACAATGGCGCCACCGCCAGGCCCGCCAGGATCGAGGCGGTGCCACCCATCAGGATCGCGGGCAGCGCCCCGGCCACCGCGCCCAGCACCGGCGGCGTGAAGGTCTGCCCGAGCCCGAGCCCCAGCACCATCAGCCCGACCGGGTGCACCGCGCGCGGCACGGCCGCGGCGTCGCGCCAGCCGAGATAGGCGGTGGCCAGCATCGCGCCCACCATCCAGCCGAGCGGCAGGCCCAGCGCATCCAGCAGCCCGCCCGCCAGCACCGCGAGCAGCAGCGTGCGCAGATAGGCATCGGGCGGCGGCGCGGGGGGCGGGGGTTCGGGCACGGGGATGCGGGCAACGTCGCCCCGCGCGCCGGCCGCGTCAAAGCCTTGCGATGGTCATGCTTCCTTAACCTGCGTCTTGCAGGATGGGATGGGAGCAAAGCCATGACCTCCGATCTCGCCCTTCGACCCGTGACGACCAGCGATCCGCCCCGCGCGCCCGTGCGCGCCGCGGGCCCGGAGCGCGATGCCGGCGCCGCGCCGCCGCCCGCCGCGCCCGCCACGCCCAATCCGCGGCTGCGGCTGGATGGCAGCCTCGGCATGGTGGTGATCGAATTCCGCGACCAGGTCGGGGACGTCGCGAACACCATCCCGACGCCGCGGCAGATCGCCGCCTATCGCGCCGCGGTCGTCTCGAACGCGCCGGTCCCGGTGGGCGTCGCGGCGCGGTCGGAGCCGGGCGTGAGCGCACCCGCCGCGCCGGAGCTGCCGGCACCGCCGCCGCTGCAACCCGCCGCCCCGCAGGCGCAGGCCGAGACCGCCGCCGCGGAGTGATGCCGCCGCCGGGCGACGACAGATCGCCCCCCTGCCCGCGCAAGCGGTTCGGCGCCGCCACGCAACCGTGGCAGCCCGCATCGCGCGGACGCCATGGCTGCGCGCAGGCGCCGGTTCAGCCCGCCGCGCCGTCAGCCGCGCGCGACCAGACCCTGTGCGACCTGTTCGTTCACTTCAATGAGGAAGCCGATGTCCGGCTCGCCGGCATCCATCTCGCGCTGCACGCAGCGGCCCAGCGAGATCAGCCCCGCGCGCATCGGCGGCGGCAGCTGGTTCGACGGATCCGTCAGCGCGGATTCCACCGCGAGCCAGAGCCGCCGGTTGTCGGCCATGGCGCGCACCCGCGCCGGGCCGTCCTGGTCCTGCTGCACAGCGCGCAGCCCGCCGGTGACGCGGCGGAAGATGTCGGCTTCCTGTTCGCGCGGGTCGCGCGCCGCGCGGGCGGCGCCATAGGCGCGCACGATGTCGGCCATGGTCACGATGCGTCCTCCTCGGCCAGGACGGAAGGCGGTGCGACGCCGAGCACCACTTCCTCGTGCCGCATGACGCGGCGCGTGAGCTTGAGCGCCTGGTAGCATTCATCGGATTCGGCCGCCGAAAGCGCCCGGTCCAGCAGGTCGCGCGCCAGGGTCGAGGTGGTGGCGGCCTGGAAATCGGCGATCAGGCGGCGCGCGACGGACAGGCCCGCCTCGCGCTCGTCCTCGTCGCCGATATAGGCGGTCTGGAGGGCGAAGTAGATCCGCCGGGCGGGGGAATTCGCCGACTCCGGCGTCATCAGCTGCTTGCCGAACAGGAAGCGCGCCTTCGCCGTGAGTTCGATCCGCGCGCGGTTGCGGAAGCGTATCGGCGCGCCGTTGACGACCATGAGGTCGCCCTGGCGGAGTTCGAGCACCAACGTGGACATCCTGTCCTCCCGGGGGGTTGCGACATGCCCGCGCCAGCGGGGCCGGCGACGGTGCGGCGCCGGCGGGGGCCGGCGCCGCCCGGGAGATCAGCGGAACAGGCTCAGCAGGGTCTGCGGCGCCTGGTTGGCGATCGACAGCGCCTGGGTGCCGAGCTGCTGGCGGATCTGCAGCGACTGCAACCGAGCCGATTCCTTGGCGAGGTCCGCATCGATCAGCGCGCCGAGGCCCGCTTCCAGCGAATCCGCCTTGTCCTTGTTGTAGGAGATCTGGCTGTCGATGTAGCGGGCATCGGAGCCGAAGGTGTTCAGCGCATTGCCGATCGCCGTCTGCACCGTGTCGAAGTCGCCGCCATCGGCCAGCGCCGCCTGCGCGCCGGCCGCATCGGTCGGTGCGGCCGCCACGATCAGCGTGCCCGCCCCATCCACCGCGGTGATGCTGTAGGTGGTGCCGCTCTCGTTGCGGGTGGTGGTGATGTCGCCACCCGGCGCGGCCGTCGCGAGCAGCGTGCGGCCGTTGTAGGTGGCGTCGTCGATGAAGTTCGTGATCTGCGTCTGCAGCGCGGTGTACTGCGATTCGTACTGCGCGCGCTGGTCGGCGTTCAGCGTGTCGTCGGCCAGGCGCACCAGCGTCTCGCGGACCTTGACCATGGTCTCGGAGACCTTGGTGAGGCCGGACAGGGAGGTGTCCAGGATGCCCTTCACGCCGCCCAGCTGTTCGTTGGCGGCGGACAGGCCCGCGACATCCGCACGGACCGCCTGCGCCACCGCGAAGGCGGCGCCGTCGTCCTTCGCGTCATTGACGCGCAGGCCGGTCGAGATGCGCTTCTGGGTGACGTTCAGCGCCTCGTTCGTGCGATTGAGGGACTGCAGCGCCACCATGGCGCCCATGTTGGTGTTGACGGAATTCAGCGACATGCGGGGTCTTCCCCTGGATGCGATGGCCCCACGGATCGTGACCGATGGGTCTTGTCCGATGCAGAGGCCGGGTTGCGCGCCGCGTCTTGCGGTGTCGAAGGCAGGATGCCGTGGCGCTGGTTAAGGGAGGCTGAATCGACGGCGCATCATCAGCCCAGGAAGCGCGTCAGCGTCAGCCCCGAGGTCACCGAGATCGCGCGGTAGGATGCCTCGAGCTGCGTCTGGGTCGCCTGCAGGCGGCTGATCGTCTCGGCCATGTCGACCTCCTCGATGGCGGCGACCTGGGCGGTCAGCGCGACATTCACCTCGGAATGGCGGCGCGCCGTCGCTTCCAGCCGCTGCTCGACGGCACCGAGCGCGCCGCGTTCCTCCCCCAGCGCATCGATCGCGCTGCGCATGCCCTCGCGCAGGCTGGCGACGAAATCGGTGAAGTCGGTGCCGAGCTGCGCCTGCGCCGGATCCAGCGCGGCGAAGCCCGCCAGGCCCCGCAGGATGTCGCGCGCCCACGACCCGGTGGTCTCGCCCTCGCTGGTCGCCGCCGCATTGCGGTTGGCCAGCACGCCATAGGCCACGCGCTCGCCATCCGCCGCCGGCACGGCGCGGCGCGGCTCGGCCAGGCCCTGCGCCGGGTCGGACAGGAAGGTGGAGAACGGCGTGGTGCCGGTCGCATCCGATTGCGCGGCGGCCAGCGTGGCGGCAACCACCGTGGCCGCATTGCCGCCGCCCAGCGCGGCGACGGCGGCGGCGATGTCGGTCGCCATGCCGCCGGTCGCGACGCCGCGCGGGTCGGGCACCGGCGGGTTGGCGCTGTCGGTGCCGCCGAAGATGTATTCCCCGGCATAGCGTTCGTTCAGCAGGTTCGCGACCTCCTCCATCGCGGCGCGCGCCTGCGCCGCCACGGCCGAGATGCGCACGCCCGAGGTGCCGTCCATGCGGATCGCCTCGGTGTAGAACTGCGTCGCGATGTCCGACAGCCGCCCGAGCGCCTCCTGCGTGACATCGGTGCGCGCCAGCGTGCGGGCGATGGTGCCCTGCCAGGCCTCGCGCCGCGATATGTCGGCGCGCAGGTCGACGGCGCGGCGCGCCTCGGGCGCGATGTCGCCATAGCCGGGGCCCTTGCGCCCGTCCGAGACCTGGCGCGTCAGCACGTCCAGCTTCGCGCGCAGCGCCGCCGCGCCGGTGTCCAGCCGCCCGATCGACCCGATGCCGTTCATCGCCTCACCTCACCGCGCCGAGCAGCGCGTCCCACATCGATTGCACCGTGCTCATCACCCGCGCATTGGCGGCATAGGCGTTCTGCAGGGTGACCATCGCCGCCATCTCGGTATCGATGTCCACGCCGGATCGCTGCGCGAAGCGCGCCTCCAGCCCCTGCTTCATCGCCTCGGCGCTGGCCAGCGCGGCGCTGGCGGAATTGCGGTCGGCCGTATGGGCGGCGGTCAGCAGCGCGGTGTAGCCCTCGAGCGTCGGCGGCGCGCCGAAGGGCGAGGACAGCGTGCCATCCGGCCCGAGCCCGCCGGTCGCGATCGGCGCCCAGGTCACGCTGGCCTGCGCCTGCGCGCCGAAGGTGAAGTCGAGCACGCGGTCCAGCATGGTGACGAAGGCGGCCGGCCCGCCCGGCGGGTTCGGCGTGAAGGCCGATGGCCCGGCCGGATCGCCGGCCACCGCGTGGGTGCCGTCGCGCAGCAGTGACGGGCTGGATTCGACCGCGGCATTGACGCGGATGGTGCCGGCGAAGCCGACCATCATGCTGCCGGCATAGGGCACCGACGGGTCGGGCACCGCCCCGGTCGCATCGGTGAACAGCCGCAGCCCCTGGCCTTCGAAGCGCGCGGCGATATTGGCCGCGGCCAGGTCGAGCTCCGCCTGGTAGCGCGGCAGCGTCTGGTCGCGCAGCGCGACATATTCCGCGAGCCGCCCGCCGGCCAGCACGCCGGTCACGTCCCGCCCGCCCAGCATGATGCCGGGGATCGACCCGCCCGCGCCATGGTAGGCCGCGGCGCCGATCATGGCATCGGCGGTCGAGAAGGCGTCCGCCCGCGGGTCGAGCGGCAGCACCACGCCGTTGCGCGCCACCAGCACCAGCGCGCCGTCGTCGCGCTTGAGCGCGCGCACCTCGATCGATTCCGACAGGGTCGCGATGGCGGCGTCGCGGCGGTCCTCGAGCGCCGCGGCGGAGCCGACCAGCGCGATCTCGTCGCGGATGCGCAGCGTGAGGTCGGCGATCTGGCGCAGCGTGTCGTTGATGCGGTCGACCTCCGCCACCACGCCGTCCTGCGCCTGCTGGCGGGCGTCGCCGACGGCGCGGCTGATCTCGTTGAGCCGCGTCGCGAGCGCGGTCGCGTCCATCACGACGGAGGTCTGGCGGCCGGCCTCGGAAGGGTCGGCGCGCAGGTCCTCGAAGCCGGTGCGCAGCGCGGCGGTCAGGTCGCCGAGGCCATCGCCGTTCTCCGGGTTGCCATGCGCCGTCTCGATGCCTTGCAGCAGGCGCAGGCGCACATCGGCGCCGGCGGCGGCGGCGCGGCGGCTGTCGAGCTCGGTGATCAGCGCCTCGTCGACATCGCGCGAGGGGGCGAGCGAGCGCACCCCGATGCCGTCCTGGCCGATGACCACCGCGCGCGCGACGACGGTCTTCTTGGTATGGCCGAGGGTCTCGGCATTCGCGACGTCGTTGGCCGAGGCGGCCAGCGCGCGCTGCGTGTGCAGCAGCCCCGATCGGGCGGTGGCGAGGGCAGCGTCGAGGCCCATGGTCGCGTGTTCCTACCCAGTAGGCGCCGCCGGCGGAGCAGATGGTTCCCGCGTCGGCGGCGCATGTTGCCCCCGCGGAGCGGACCCTCGCCGCGTCAGCGGCGCATGTTAATCGTGTCCTGCAGCATCTCGTCCGACGCCGTCACGATGCGCGTGTTCGCCGTATAGGCGCGCTGCGCCACGATCAGCTTCGAGAACTCCGCCGCGATGTCGACATTCGAGCGTTCCACCGACCCCACCGCGAGCCGCCCCGCGCCGTTCGATGCCGGGTCCGAGGTGCGCGCCTCGCCGCTCTCCAGCGTGCGCATGAAGGCCTGGCCATCCAGGCGCTGGAGCATGTCGGGCGCGTTGAAGGTGGTGATCGGCACGCGCGCGATGACGCGCGCCTGGCCGTTGTCGTAGTTGATGGCGACATCGCCGTTCTCGCGCACCGTGGTCGAGGAATACGCGCCGAGCGGCACGCCATCCTGCGCCAGGTTGCGCAGTTCGTATTCGTCGCCGGCATATTGCGTGACGCCGCGCGCCGCGGCGAAGGCACCGAGGTTGAGCGTGATCGCCTGCGGCCCCTGGCCGAAATCCGCGGTGAAGGAGACCAGCGCCGGGTCGCCCGCGACCGCCGCCGCGCCGGTCAGCGTGCCGGTGCCGTTGGCGAATTCGCCGATGGTGCCGTCGGCCACCGGCGTGCTGGCGGCCTGGCCGAAATTCAGGTCGATGGTGCCGAGCGAACCGCCCGCCCCGGCGGCCGCGATGTCGAGCGTCCAGACATTCGCCACCCCGGGCGTCCAGGTCAGCGTCATCGGCTGCAGGGTGCCCAGGCTGTCATAGACATTGAGCGTGGTGGTGACCGGATCGGTGCCGCCGGCGGGCAGGTTGGCCGACAGTTCGATGGCGCCGGTCGCGATCGGGTTGAACACCAGTTCGCTGACGCGGATGGGCTGGATCTGGGTGCGGTCGGGCTCGCCGGTGGCATCGACGTTCCAGCCCTGCAGGAAGTACCCCGCGCCGTTCACCATGTAGCCGTTGCGGTCCATCTGGAAGTCGCCGCCGCGGGTGAAGAACTGGCGTTCGTCGAAGGTGGTCTGGCCATTGGCGCTGCCGGTGGGCAGCGCGACCGAGAAGAACCCCTGCCCGGCGATGGCCAGCGCCAGCGGGCTCTCGGATTGCTCGATCGTGCCCTGCACGGTGTTGGTGTAGTCGGGCCGCGCCACCACCGATCCCGGCCGGTGCACCACCAGCGTGCTGTCGGTCAGGTACGAGACGAAGTTGGTGTCGGTGCGCTTGAAGCCCACCGTCTGGCTGTTGGCGACATTGTCGGAGACATGGCCGAGCGCACGCGCCTGGGCCGTGAGGCCGCTGATCGCGGTGGTCATGGAACCGAACAGGGACATCGGGTTCTCCGTGGCGAGGGCTGGCGGCGAGGGCGCCGTGCAAGGTGCGGCGACCGGGATCGCGCCAGGTGGGGCAAGCCTTGTGCCAGCGCCGGCGGCGGCGGCGCCCGGCGGTCGCTGCCGTGCCTCGGCAGAAGCCGCCCGTCGGCCGGCAGAAGCTGCCGCGACGCCGCCGCCGCCGGGCACGCTGCGCTGGCCCGCCGCTTGCGAAGCCCCGCCGCGCTGTCGCCGGGATGCCCTGGCGCCGCAGCGCGACGCAGGAGGCCCTTGCCCATGGATATCGCCGCCGGAGCCATTCCGACGCTCGTCGCCCCGCCGGCGGCCGGTGCCGCGACACCGGCGGCGGCGGGCGGCTTCGCGGCGCTGCTGGCGCAGGCCTGCGCCGGCCTGGCGCCGGTGCCGGAGGGCAGCGCGGAGGGCATTGCCACGGATGGCGCGTCCGTCGCGCCGGCGCCGACCGGCGCGATCGCGCCGCTGCCGCCGCCCGGCGTGGCAGCGCGGCCGCCGCAGCC
>NZ_CAKKLX010000071.1 GCF_918698155.1 Roseomonas sp. CECT 9278 | reverse complement strand
GCGCCACGCAGCGCCCCGCGGCTTCCGATGCGCAGCGCCCCGCGGCTCCCGCCGCGCCGCAGGCGGCCACCCCGGCCGCGCCGCGCCCCGACCAGCGCAGCCAGGCGCTGCCGGCCACGCCGGCGCCGGCGCGCACCAACTGAACCTCGCCTCTCCCGATCCCATCCACACGACCCCGCCCGCCCGGCCCCCGCCGGGCGGGCGGGCTGCCCTTCGCGCATTGCGCCGAATCCATCCGCACCGGGCGCCCAAGTTGACCTGGATCAAATCGCCATCACAAATCCCCGCCCAGAAATCATCCAGGTCAGGGAGGCCAGCCCGTGGCGGACGAACTCATTGCCGTGAAGCCCGAGATCGCCGCGCGCGCGCGCATCGATGCCACCAGGCGCGAGGCGATGGTCGCCGCCGAAGCCCACGACCCCGAGGCCTTCTGGCGCACCGAGATGAACCGCATCGCCTGGATGCAGGCGCCCACCAAGATCAAGGCGGTGGACTTCACCGGCGATGTCTCGATCCGCTGGTTCGAGGACGGCGTGCTGAATGCCTCGGTCTCCTGCCTCGACCGGCATCTGGCCACGCGCGGCGACCAGGTCGCGATCATCTGGGAAGGCGACGACCCGAACACCGATGCCAAGGTGACCTACCGCGAACTGCATGCGCGCGTGTGCCAGCTGGCGAATGCCATGCGCCGGCTGGGCGTGAAGAAGGGCGAGCGCGTCTGCATCTATTTGCCGATGATCGTCGAGGCGGCCGTCGCCATGCTGGCCTGCGCGCGCGTGGGCGCGATCCATTCGATCGTCTTCGGCGGCTTCTCGCCGGACAGCCTGGCGTCCCGCATCCAGGATTCCGAATGCGCGATGCTGATCACCGCGGATGAAGGACGCCGCGGCGGTCGCAAGGTGCCGCTCAAGGCCAATGCGGACGAGGCGCTGCTGGCCTGCCCATCCATCCGCAGCGTCATCGTCGCGAAGAACACCGGCGGCGCGGTCGACATGATGGAAGGCCGCGACCATTGGTGGGAGGCGATCACCGCCACCGAGGGCACCACCTGCGAGCCCGAGCCGATGAACGCCGAGGACCCGCTTTTCATCCTCTACACGTCGGGTTCGACCGGCAAGCCGAAGGGCGTGCTGCACACGACCGGCGGCTACATGGTCTGGGCGTCCTTCACCCATGAGAACGTCTTCGACTACCGCGACAACGAGGTCTATTGGTGCACCGCCGATGTCGGCTGGGTCACGGGGCATACCTACATCGTCTATGGCCCGCTCGCGAACGGCGCGACCACGCTGATGTTCGAAGGCGTGCCCTCCTGGCCCGACAATGGCCGCTTCTGGCAGGTCTGCGCCAAGCACAAGGTCAACATCTTCTACACCGCGCCGACCGCCATCCGCGCCCTGATGCGCGACGGCGAGGCGCCGGTGAAGAAGCACGACCGCAGTTCCATCCGCATCCTGGGGTCCGTCGGCGAACCCATCAATCCGGAAGCCTGGCTCTGGTACTACCGCGTGGTCGGCGACAGCCGCTGCCCGATCGTGGACACCTGGTGGCAGACCGAGACCGGCGGCATCCTGATCTCCCCGCTGCCCGGCGCGGTCGCGCAGAAGCCCGGTTCCGCCACGCTGCCGCTGCCCGGCGTGAAGCCCGCCATCGTCGATGGCGAGGGACGCATCCTGGAGGGCGCGACGGAAGGCAACCTGGTGCTGCTCGACAGCTGGCCCGGCCAGATGCGCACCATCTACGGCGACCATGCGCGCTTCGGGCAGACGTATTTCTCCACCTTCCCGGGCATGTACTTCACCGGCGACGGCGCGCGCCGCGACGCCGATGGCTACTACTGGATCACCGGGCGCGTGGACGACGTGATCAACGTGGCCGGCCACCGCATGGGCACGGCGGAAGTCGAATCCGCCCTGGTCGCGCACCCGGCCGTGGCGGAAGCCGCGGTCGTGGGCATGCCGCACGAGATCAAGGGCCAGGGCATCTACGCCTATGTCACGCTCAAGGCCGGGATCGATCCGACCGAGGTGCTGCGCAAGGAACTGGTGGCCTGGGTCCGCAAGGAGATCGGCCCGATCGCGACCCCGGATGCCATCCAGTGGGCGCCGGGCCTGCCCAAGACGCGATCGGGCAAGATCATGCGCCGCATCCTGCGCAAGATCGCCGCGAACGAGACCGAGGGCCTCGGCGATACCAGCACGCTCGCCGACCCCGGCGTGGTGCAGGAGCTGATCGAGAACAAGGTCGGATAAGGGTGTCCACCGCGCGCTACCGGGACGTCTACATCGCCGGACCCGACCTGGTGGCGCCGGTGCTGCGCGGCGTGATCGCGCCGCTGGAAGGGGCACCCTATCGCATCAGCCCCTTCTTCCCGCCCTCGGCGCGGGATGTCTTCCACGAGGTGGTCGACCGCATCCGCCGCGGCGCGCTGACCGGCCGGCAGACCGCGGGGGCCTGCTGGTGCGCGCTGGTCTCCCCGGGCGAACTGCACGCGCTGCTGGATGATGTCTATGGCACGGCGCAGGACGACCCGCCGCTGCTGCTGGCGCTGCGCCGCTTCGTCGCCGCGTTGCCGGGCGAATGCCAGTTCTCGCTGGTGGCCGCGTCGTTCTGACCGCACCGCGCAGACGGCCTGCTCCGGCACCCCGCCACCCATCTCGGTATCCCGGCAGGGGTGGACCGGCGGGGGGTGCGCGCCGGCGCCGGCATTCCCAAGCGGCCTCTCAGCGGTAGACGAAGGCCGCGTCCTGCAGGTCGATCGCCGGGATGGCGTCCTTCTCCGCCCAGTAGTCGTGCGCGTGGCGCCATTCCGGCTTGTCGCCGCTGCGCGGCAGCACATGCTGCCCGCGCGCGACATAGCCCGAGCTGAATTCCTCCGGATCGAGCCAGGGGCCGAGCGCCATCCCGGCATCCTCCGGCCGCAGCGCGACCTCCACCTGCCGCGCCTGGCGCGCCTGCATGTGGTTGAGCAGCCGGCAGACGAAATCCGCCACCATGTCGGCGCGCAGCGTCCAGGCGGCGCGGATATAGCCGAACACCCAGGCCATGTTCGGCACGCCGGTGAACATGGTGCCGCGATAGGTCACGGTCTCGCTGAAATCGAGCGGCCTGCCGTCGATCTCGAAGGCGATGTCGCCCAGCGCGCTCAGGTGGAAGCCGGTGGCGGTGACGATGATGTCGGCATCGAGCGTGGCGCCGGACGTCAGCAGCAGCCCGGTTTCGGTGAAGCGTTCGATCCCGTCCGTCACCACGGACGCGCGCCCGGCCGCGATGCCACGGAACAGGTCGGCATCCGGGATGAAGGCCAGGCGCTGCTGCCACGGGCGGTAGCGCGGCGTGAAATGCGTGGCCACGTCGTAGTCCGGGCCGAGGTGGCGGCGCACCTCCGCCAGCAGTTCCGCCTTCACCTTGTCGGGTTCGCTGTGCGTGCGGTCGATGAAGCGCGCCTGCTCGAACAGGATCTTCCGGCGCACGATCTCGTGGATCCATTCCTCGTTGATGCCGAGCATCCGCAGCTCATCCGCGATCTCGATGGCGTTGCGACCGGTGCGGAAGAAGGTCGGCGATCGCTGCAGCATGGTCACATGCGCGGCGGTATCGGCCATGGCCGGCACGATGGTCGCCGCCGTCGCGCCGGAGCCGATCACCACCACGCGCTTGCCGGCATGGTCCAGGTCCTCGGGCCAGGTCTGCGGATGCACGATGCGGCCGCCGAAGCGCTCCATGCCCGGCCAGTCGGGGGTGAAGCCTTGGTCGTGCCGGTAGTAGCCCTGGCACATGTACAGGAAGCCGGTGGTGAACCGCGCCGTGCCGCCATCGCTGCGCGCGGCCTCGATGCTCCAGCGCGCCGTGGCGGAATCCCAGCGCGCCGCGACGATCCGATGGCCATAGCGGATGTGGCGGTCCAGCCCGTCCTCGGCGATCACCTCCTCCATGTATTTCAGGATCTCGGGCGCGGTGGCGATCGGCGGACCGACCCAGGGCTTGAAGCGATAGCCGAAGGTGTACAGGTCGCTGTCCGACCGGATGCCGGGATAGCGATGCGTGCGCCAGGTGCCCCCGAAGCCCGCCTGCGCCTCCAGCACCGCGAAGGACCGGCCGGGGCATTGTTCCTGCAGGTGATGCGCGCCGCCGATGCCGGAGATGCCGGCCCCCACGATCAGGACATCGAAATGCTCGGCAGGCGGCGGGCTGTCATCCATCACCAAAGCCTAGCACCGGCGGGCAGCGGGTTGTGAAGCGGCTCGCTGCGGCGCAGCATGAAGGGCGGGGGAGGGAATTCCCCCGCACCCCCTCCTTTTTCCGGCTGTCACCAAGGCAGCCAAGGACGCGAAAGTGACCGCACCCCCGAGCAGCGACGCGAACATGCGGCGGGTGCTGGCCATGTATGGGCCGGCCGTCTTCGCCGGCGCCTTCGCCGTGCGCGCGACCGATCCCGTCGTGGTCGACATCGCGACGGATTTCGGCACCACGGCGGCCCAGGTGGCGCTGCTGGGCACCGCCTTCACCCTGCCCTTCGCGCTGGTGCAGCCGATCCTGGGGCCGGTCGCGGATTCGGTCGGCAAGCGGCGTATCGTCAGCATCTGCGTCGTGCTGCTGGCGGTGATGCTGGCGCTGGCCGCCACCGCCGCCTCGCTGGGCTGGCTGATGGCGTTCCGCGCGCTGTCGGGCGCGGCGGCGGGCGGGATGATGCCGCTCACGCTCGCCATCATGGCCGATGCGGTGCCGCTCAAGGACCGCCAGGTGGCGCTGTCGCGCATGCTGGTCTTCGGCATCTCCGGGCAGATCGCCGGCGGCGCGATCGCCGGGCCTGTCGCCGCCATGTTCGGCTGGCGCGGCATGCTGGCCTTCTGCGCCATCGCCGCGGTGGTCGGTGCGGCGACGCTGCTGCTGGCGGCGCGGCGCGCCACGCCCGAACCCGTCACGCGCTACGACCCGGTGGTGGCGGCCAAGCGCTACCGCTCCATCCTGGCCAACCCCTCCGCCATCCCGCTGTACCTGACGGTCGCGGCCGAGGGCGGGCTGGTCTTCGGCTCCTTCCCGTTCCTCGCGCCACTGATGCTCGGCCGCGGCATCGGCGGCACGACGGAAGCGGGGCTGGCGATCGGCGCCTTCGGCATCGGCGGGCTGGCCTATGCAGCCATGGCGCGGCCGCTGCTGGCGCGCTTCGGCCAGGCCCGCGTGGTGCAGATCGGCGGCGTGGTCGGCGCGCTGGCGCTGCTGGGCTTCGCGCTGGCGCCGGCCTTCTGGGTGATGGCGGTGGCGGGGTTCCTGCTGGGGATCGCCTTCTACATGATCCACAACGCGATCCAGGTGCGCGCCACCGAACTCTCCCCGCAATTCCGCGGCAGCGCGGTGTCGCTGCACGCCTTCTCCTTCTTCAGCGGGCAGTCGCTGGGGCCGATCCTGTTCGGGCTGGGGGATGTGACGGTGGGGCTGGGGGTGTCGCTGGCGGCAGCGGCGGTGCTGCTGCTGGCGCTGGCCTGGATGCTGGCGCGCCGGCCGGCCTGAGGACCGCATCAGACTGCGCCGAAGGGCGCATGCCGAAGCGTGTCGCCAGCCCTCCCAAAAGGTCTCTGAGCGGGTTTGGAACAGAAGGTGATTCGATTCACGGAGTCGCGAAATCCGCTGCGTTCCGAATCAACCACTTGGTCCGAGTCGCGGGAACGAATCGCTGACGCGCATCGCCCGAGTCGCGCAAGCGTCTGAAATCAATGGCTTGTGGTAGGGGCACGGCGCCAGCCACCAGCGCGTTCGTGCTTCGTGCGGCGGGTGGCGCCGAGTCGCGCAGGCGCTGTCGCCGGGTCTGGGCCAGGGGCCGGGCGGGGGGACGCCACGGCGCGGTCCCGGGCTCGGCAGTGAACCCATCGATTCAAGCACTTGTGGTGCCGGCGCGGCTTTGGCCACCAGGGCGTTCGTGCTTCGTCCGATGGCGGGCGCCGAGTCGCACCAGGGCGGATGGGCATCCGGGCGCCTCGCGCGATGCAGCTCGGTGGCCTGGCCCGGCCATGCCGGCGGGTGCCGTCGGGCGCGGCTTGTCTCGTGGCGATCGCGGGCCGCGCGCGGAGGGCCGCGCGCGGAGGGCCGCGCGACGCTCGTCCAGCGCCGGCGAGCCTTGCACGCGTCCTGCGAGGCCAGGCAGCGCGGCGCCGCAGGGCTGGCGGCGCCGGCCGTCAGAAGTCGCTGACGCGGCCCTTGCGTTCCCAGTCGCCGAAGCGGGTCGGCTCGGGGCCGGCGGGGCCGCCGATCTCCTTGGGCAACTTCGGCGGGGGCTTGGGTGTTGGCGCCGGCTCGGGGGCGGCGGCGTCGGGCGCGGGGTCGTTGTGTGGGGTCTGCGTCATGGCCATCCTGATGTAGGCATTCGCGAGGGGGTTGGACATGGGCGGATACATGCGCACGGCGGTGCTGCTCGCGGCGCTCACGGCGGTGTTCGGTGGGCTCGGCCTGGTCATCGGCGGGCAGCAGGGCATGGTGGTGGCGCTGGTCGTGGCGGCGGGCATGAACCTGTTCGCCTGGTGGAACAGCGACCGGATGGTGCTGCGCATGCAGAACGCGCAGCCGATCGGCCCGCAGGACGCGCCGCGGCTGTACGAGATGACGGCCATGCTGGCTGCGCGCGCCGGCCTGCCGATGCCGGCGCTGTACGTGATCCATGAGGACCAGCCCAATGCCTTCGCCACCGGCCGCAGCCCATCGAGCGCGGCGGTCGCGGTGAACACCGGCCTGCTGGACCTGATGCCGGAGAACGAGGTGGCGGGCGTGATCGCGCATGAGCTCGCGCACATCAAGAATCGCGACACGCTGATCATGACGGTGACGGCCACGGTGGCGGGTGCGATCTCGATGCTGGCGAACTTCGGCATGATCTTCGGCGGCGCCAATCGCGACCGCAATGCCAGCCCCTTCGGCCCGATCGGCATGATCCTGATGCTGATCCTGGCCCCCATCGCGGCGGCCATCGTGCAGATGGCGATCAGCCGGTCGCGCGAATACGAGGCCGACCGCGTGGGGGCCGAGATCACCGGCGACCCGCTGGCGTTGGCCGGTGCGCTGCAGCGGCTGGAGTACCAGGCCCATGCCATCGTGAACCAACGCGCCGAGGCGACGCCGGCGATGGCGCATATGTTCATCATCAACCCCCTCAGCGGGGCGCGGATGGACAACCTGTTCTCGACGCATCCGCGGACCGAGAACCGGGTGGCGGCGTTGCAGCAGCTGGCGGGGCGGATGGGGCAGGGCGGCGGTGGCTTGCAGGGCGCTGCACAACAGGCGCCGGGGCCGTGGAGCGGCGGCAAGCGCAATCCCTGGGCGTAGCGCAGCGCCTGCGCCCGGCTGCCATGGCCGCCTGGGCGCCCAGAATGCGGATCGTGCGGATGCAGGATCCGCGAGCGCCGACCGCGACCGCGCCCAGACCGTCAGTCGTCCCCAGGGCACCCGTGCAGGGCGCGAAGGCAAGGGCCGCGGACGCGGCCCGCCCGCCGCCTGCGGGGCGAAAAGTGCCTCGGATCGCGTAGCGGTCCGCGAGCGCAAAGCGCGACCGCGCCCAGACCGTCAGTCGTCCCCAGGGCACCCGTGCAGGGCGCGAAGGCAAGGGCCGCGGACGCGGCCCGCCCGCCGTTTGAGGGACTCAAGAAAGCAAGGGCGCGGCGGTGTCCCGCCGCGCCCCCCTGGCGCGCCCGTCGGGCCGCGCCTTCTCAGTTCAGCCGCTCGCCATGCAGCGTCACGTCCAGCCCCTCGCGCTCCTCCTCCTCGGTCACCCGCAGCCCAATCACCAGGTCGGTGATCTTCAGCAGGATGAAGGTACCGATGGCGGTGAACACCATCGTCGCACCCACCGCGGTGCACTGCTTGATGAACTGCTCCATCGACCCCGACACCCCATCCGGCGCCGCCGTGGTCGCCGACAGCGGCCCATAGGCCAGGAAGCCCACCATCAGCGCGCCGACGATGCCGCAGATGCCATGGATGCCGAAGGCGTCCAGGCTGTCGTCATAGCCCAGCGCATGCTTCAGCGCCGTGGCACCCCACAGCCCGGCCAGGCCAGCGGCGAGGCCGATGATCACCGCCGAGCCCGGCAGCACGAAGCCAGCCGCCGGCGTGATCGCGACCAGGCCCGCCACCGCGCCCGAGATCGCGCCCAGCACGCTCGGCTTGCCCTTGATCATCCACTCCGCGAAGACCCAGGACAGCACCGCGGCCGCCGCGGCCAGCTGCGTGACCAGCATCGCCATGCCTGCGCGCCCGCCGCCCGACGACCCGGCCGACCCCGCATTGAAGCCGAACCAGCCCACCCACAGCAGGGAGGCGCCGATCACGGCCAGGCCCAGGTTGAACGGCGACATGTTGTCGTTGCCGTAGCCCACGCGCTTGCCCAGCACCAACGCCGCCACCAGGCCGGCGACGCCGGCATTGATGTGCACCACCGTGCCGCCGGCGAAATCCAGCGCGCCATCGACGAACAGCCACCCCGACGGGTGCCACACCCAATGCGCGATGGGGCTGTAGATCAGCAGCGTCCACAGCGTGATGAAGAACACCAGCGCGGAGAACTTCATGCGATCCGCCACCGCGCCGGTGATCAGCGCGGCGGTGATGACCGCGAAGGTCATCTGGAACATCACGAAGATCGATTCCGGGATGGTGAACGCCACCGTCGCGTCACCGGTGCCCAGCGTGAAGGGCTTGTCCCAGTTCTCCGCGATGCCGGCCAGCAGCACCTTCGAGAAATCGCCGATATACGGCGCATAGGCGCCGCCATTGCCGAAGGCGATGGAATACCCCGCCACCATCCACAGCACCGACACCAGGCCGCAGATGAAGAAGGACTGCATCATGGTCGCCAGCACGTTCTTCTTGCGGACCATGCCCGCATAGAACAGCGCGACACCCGGCACGGTCATCATCAGGACCAGCGCGGTCGAGGTCATCATCCACGCGGCGTCGCCGGTGTCGACCTTGGGGTCGTCCTGCGCCAGCGCGGGCAGCGCCGCGAACAGCAGGGTTGCCGCGGCCAGCCCGCAGCGCGCGAGGATGCGCTTCACAGTCGTGTCGTCCTTTCCGGTCATGGGGCGCGCGCTCACAGCGCCGAGCCGTCGGTCTCACCGGTGCGGATGCGCAGGGCGCGCTCCACATCGATGACGAAGATCTTGCCGTCGCCGATCTTGCCCGTGCGGGCGGTCGTGGCGATCGCCTCGACCACCGCATCCGCCAGTTCGGACGGCACGGCGACCTCGATCTTCACCTTGGGCAGGAAGCTCACATGGTATTCGGCGCCGCGGTAGATCTCGGTCTGGCCCTTCTGCCGGCCGAATCCCTTCACCTCGGTCACCGTCAGCCCCTGGACGCCGAGCGGGGTGAGCGCCTCGCGCACCTCGTCCAGCTTGAAGGGCTTGATGACTGCCATCACCAGTTTCATGGCCCGTGCTTTTCCTCTCTGGGGCAATTCCGCGCCGATGACTTCCAAGACCCGTGCCAACCCGCCCGCCGCCGCGCGCGGGCCGGGCCCGGGCGCGGCACCGGGATGACTGCCTGCAAATTGGGCAAATGCCTTCGGTGCGGGCGGGCTGGCGCGGCGGCGGGACGCGCCTAGATTGGGCGGATGGACAATACCCTCGATGTCAGCGTGGCCATCATCGGCGCCGGGCCTGTCGGCGCCACCCTCGCGGCGACGCTGGCCGCGGCGGGCGTCAGCGTGGCGGTGGTGGATGCGGCGCCCCTGCCACCCATGGAGCTGCCGGAATTCGACGGCCGCGCCTATGCCATCGCGCTGTCGTCCAAGCGCCTGCTCGATGCCGCCGGCATCTGGGACCGCCTGCCGGAAACACCCTGCCCGATCCTGGGCATCCGCGTGGCCGATGGCCGGCCGGGCGAGGCTGCCTCACCGCTCTCGCTGCATTTCGACCACGCGGAGGTCGGCGAGGAGCCCTTCGGCTGGATGGTCGAGGCGCGCGCGCTGCGAGTCGCGCTGAACGCCCGCCTGCCGCAGGCGCCGGGCCTGCACGTCTTCGCCCCCGCCCAGGCGCAGGTCGAACGCGCGCCGGACGGGGCGGTGGTGCGGCTGTCGGGCGGCGGCGTGGTCAAGGCCCGCCTGGTGGTCGGCGCCGAGGGCCGCAACTCCCCGCTGCGCCGCGCCGCGGGCATCCCGGCGGCGCGGCTCGACTACCACAGCATGGGCATCGTCGGCGCGGTGGCGCACGAGAAGCCGCATCATGGCGTGGCGCTGGAGCAGTTCCTGCCGCACGGCCCCTTCGCGCAATTGCCGATGAACGGCATCCCGGGCCATCCCAATGTCAGCGCCATCGTCTGGACCGAGCGCACCGCCATCGCCCGCGCCGCGCTGGCGCTGGACGACGCCGCCTATGGCCGCCAGATCGCGGCGCGGATGGGCGGGCACCTGGGCGCGGTCACGCCGATCGGCCGGCGCTGGTCCTATCCGCTGACCGCCATGCACGCCGCCCGCTACACGGCCGAGCGCCTGGCGCTGGTCGGCGATGCCGCGCATGGCATCCACCCGATCGCCGGGCAGGGCCTGAACCTCGGCTTCCGCGACGTGGCGGCACTGGCCGAGGCGGTGATCGAGGCGGTGAACGCCGGCGAGGACCCCGGCAGCGCCGCGGTGCTGGCGCGCTACCAGGCGGTGCGGCGACCCGACAGCCTGGTGATGCTGGGCGCGACCCATATGCTCGAGAGGCTGTTCTCCTCCCGCCTGCCGCCGGTGCGCCTGGCGCGGCGGCTGGGCATCGCGGCGGTGGACCGGCTGCCGCGGCTGAAGCGATTCTTCGCGACGCGCGCGATGGGGCTTGGCGGCGGCGCGGCCGGCCTGCTGGGCGGGCAGGGCATCCAGCGCCGGGTCTGACCGCTGGCGGCGATCCTGCCGCGCCGGCCCGAAGTATCGGGCTTGGCGCGCCAGGATCCCGACGGCAGCCGCCAAGTCCCGGCATGTCACTGGCGACGGTCACGCGTGTCCGTGATCGCCTGGCATTTCGGCAGCGCGTCGTGGCGGCGCGGCATTCCGGGCAATGCCCGCCCGCCAGGCGTGCACGCTGCGATGCACAATGCAGATTCGCGGTATCTGCGACGGCGTGCGGGTCCGCAGCCGGTCCAAAATGATCGTCCCGCTGTCACGGCATTGTGCGCGGCGCGGCAAGGATGCCCATATTGGCGCGGTGCATTCACGTTATTTGCGGAATGATTTCGATTCCGCTCGCCTCGCTCGCTGCGAAACGGCAAACATTCTTTCGAATGACGACGCCAGGACAGGAATGAATGGTTCTGAAGAAATCTGTTCAATCCGCGTCCCACTGCGCCCCGCGGGACGCGCGCAGCAATGCCGAGACCTGCGCGCCGCGGCGCGACGGGACGGTATGGGACCGCGTGATCCGGTGGCTCGACGCGCGATCGATCCGGGCCCGGATCCTGATGATCCTGGGCACGTCCGTGATGCTCTGGTCGGGCATCCTGGCCGGCCTCGGCGCGCTGCTGCGCTGACCGGTGCGGGCCGGCGCGCTTCGGGGCAGGGCCGCCGGGCCCCGCCCCCGACCGTTCAATCCAGCCGGATATTCTGCCGCGTGATGATGCCCTGGAACAACGCCCGCTGCTCCTGCAGGTAGGCCGCGAAGGCGGCCGGGCCGCGCGGCACGGGCTCGACCGAGATGCTCTCGAAGCGGCCGCGCACGGCGGGGTCTGCCATGCCCTGCTCGACCTCCTGCGCCAGGCGCTCGGCGATCGGCGCCGGGGTGCCGGCGCGCGCCACCAGCCCGACCCAGGCGCCGGCGTCGAAGCCCTCGAAGCCCGGGGTGCGGGCGAAGGGCGGGATGTCGCGCGCCAGGCTGGTGCCGTCCTTCAGCGAGACGCCCAGCGCCTTCAGCGCGCCCTGGCGCACCAGCGGGAAGGTCGCCGCCATGGTCTCGATCGAATAGGTCAGCTGCCCGCCGATCAGCGCGGTCATGGACGGCGCGCTGCCGGCGAAGGGCACGTGCAGCGCGTCGATCCCGGCGCGGGCGTTGAAGGCCTCGATGATCAGGTGGGCGGTCGCCGCGGTGCCGGAGGACCCGAAGGAGTAATGGCCCGGCCGCGCCTTCATCAGCGCGACGAATTCCGCCAGCGTATTCGCCGGGAAATCCGCCTTCACCACCAGCAGGTAGGGCGACACGCCCCACATCGCGATCGGCGCGAAATCCCGCGCGGTGTCGTAGGGCAGGCGCTGCAGCAGCGGCGAGATGGTGAACGGCCCCGACGACCCGGCCAGCAGCGTGTAGCCGTCCGGCGCCGACTTCGCGACCGCGTCGGTGCCGATGGTGCCGCCCGCGCCGGCGCGGTTCTCGGGCACCACGGGCTGGCCGAGCTTCTCGGCCAGGCGCTGGGAGACGACACGCCCGGCGAGGTCGGTCGCCTGGCCAGGCGGCCACGGGATCACCATGCGGATGGGGCGGTTCGGCCAGGGCGCGGTCTGTGCCTGCGCCACCTTCAGCGCCGGCAGCGTCGAGGCCATGAGCGCGAGCGTCGCGCGGCGATGCATCCGCATGGGGTGGTTCCTCCCGAACAGGCGGGCGGTTGATCCGCCCGTGGACCCGGTCACAAGCACGCGGCGCGGAGTGCGACAAGCCCCGCGCGGGCGGCCGGGCCGCGATCCGCACCGTCGCATCGCCCGGCCCCCGGCACGGCGCGCCCGGGCGGGCGCGCCGCCAGGCTGCCGGACGCCGGCGACCCGGCGCGCGGCCTCAGTTCGGCGGTACTTCCGAGAAGAACACCTGCGTCGGGATGCCCCGGCCGCGATCGTAGTTGCCGACCCAGATGTCGTACTGGCCCGACATGGGCTGGCGCAGCACGATGCCCGGGTTGGTGCCCTGGAAGTCGTCGTTGCAGATCCAGCGGCCGTTCGGCAGGTTCACCACCAGCGTCACGTCGGCGGCCGACCGCGCGCCGATCCACAGCGGCAGCCCGCCGCCGGCCTGGTAGTTCAGCCGCACGTCGGGCGGCTGCGCGATGGTGCCGACGCAGCCCGGCCCGCCGATCCGCTCGGCCGGGATCGTGCCGCCGGCGGTCACGTTGATGACGAAGGGGTCGGGCGCGAAGTTGAAGCGCAGGTTGGCCGTGCCGAAGGACGGGCGCAGGTTGTAGTTCTGCGCGGCCACGCCGCCGGCAACCAAGGCCAGCACGGCAGCGCCGGCCAGGATGCGTCTCGAAAACATGGCTGGTCCTCCGGTATTGTGTCGGGCGCGATCATTTCGCCCGGCCTGCCGATCGGCAAGGCCAAACTGCCGCCATGGCCGTGAAGGAATCGTGTGCACGGCGCGACTGCGGCGCGCCGGCAACAGCGGCGCGCCGCCGGGACACGCAGCGCGGGCAGCGCGGCGACGCACCACCACCAAAGGTAGCGCGCCGCGGCGCCGGCGGTCAGCGCGGCAGCAGGCGGGGGCGCGGGCCGTCCTCGAAGACATGGGTCGCGAGCAGCGCATCGCGCACGCGCGCACGCACCACCTTGCCCTGCGCGTTGCGCGGCAATTCCGGCAGCGCCAGCCAGGCGCGCGGCTGCTTGTACCGCGCCAGGCCCGCGACGCGCGCGACCGCATCGTCCTGCCAGCCCGCGGGCGGTGCCTCGGCCACCGCCACGATCACCTCGCCCCAATAGTCGGACGGAATGCCCAGCACGCAGACCGCGCGGCCGCCGGCGGCACCATCCAGCGCGGTCTCGATCTCGCCGGGATGGATGCGGTAGCCGCCGGACTTCATCACATCCGCCGCGCGGCCGGACAGGTGCAGCCGCCCGCGCGCATCGATCGCGCCGAGGTCGCCCGTGCGGTGCCACGCACCCGGCGGGCGCGGCGTGAAGCCGGCGGCGGTGATGGTGCCGGCATTCATGTGGCGGGCGCGCAGGTGGATCTCCCCGGCCGCGCCCGGCGGCAGCGCGGCGCCGTCCTCGGCGCGGATCGCCACCTCGACCCCCGGCGCCGGCCAGCCCAGGCAGGCCCCCAGGCCGCTGTCGGGCGCGGCCATCACCTCCGCGACCTCGGGCGGCTCGAGCAGGGTGATCGGGTTGAAGCACTCGCTCATGCCGTAGGTGATCCGCACCACGGGGCCGAAGGCCTCGGCCGCGCGGCGCCAGACCTCGCGCGACAGGGTGGAGGTGCCGGTGAAGATCACGCGCGTGCCCGCGAAGCGCCGGCCGGGAAACAGCGACAGGATCTTCGCCAGCACGGTCGGCGGCGCGAAGATGGCGGGGCAGCCGGCCGCCAGGATCGGCTCCACGGCTTCCGCGCGAACGCCGTCCTGCAGCACCACCTCGGCCCCCTGTTCCAGCCAGGCGGCGGCGATCAACGAGGCGCCATGCACATAGGGCGTCATCAGCAGCACGCGGTCGCCGGCGCCAGGGGTGAAGGGCAGCACGGCGCGCTGCAGCAGGTGCGCGGTCCAGCGTGCGCCGTGGGTGTGCACGATCGCCTTGGGCCGCCCGGTGGTGCCCGAGGTGAAGATGATGCGCCCCCAGGCCTCGGCCGGCACCGGCGGCAGCGCGGTGGGCGCGGGGATGGGCGCGATGTCTTCGATCGACCAGGGATCGAGGCCGAGCGCCGCCAGCCGCGCCACCTGCGCGCGCGGCGCGAGGATGCGCCTGAAGCCGGCGAGTTGCGCGAACCAGGCGATCTCGGCATCGGTGGAATGCGCGTTGACCGGCACCTCCGCCGCGCCGGAGAGCGTCACGCCCACGCTGACCCACGGCGCATCGATGCCGTTCGGCACCAGCGTCGCCACCGGCGCGCCGGGCGGCACGCGCAGGTGATGCCCCAGCGCATGGGCGCGCGCGGCGAGCGCCGCGAAGGTCATGCTGGCCACGCCATCGGTGACGGCGACGCGCGCGCCGAAGCGCGCTGCCAGGGTGAGAAGGTCGTTCGACCAGGCAATGCCATCCCGCATGGCGCGCAGGGTCGGTCGTCGCGGCGCGATGGTCAAACCGATGTGGCTGGGCGGCTGGGGCGTCGCGCGCCAGCGCGCCGATCCACGCTTTGCGCCAGCGCGCCGATCCACGCTTTGCGCCAGCGCGCCGATCCACGCTTTGCGCCAGCGCGCCGATCCACGCTTTGCGCCAGCGCGCCGATCCACGCCTTGCGCCAGCGCGCCGATCCACGCCTTGCGCCAGCGCGCCGATCCACGCCTTGCGCCGGGATGGCAGCCACCCTCACCGCGCCCGCGCAAGTTCCCGATGCAGCGCCACCAGCCGTGCCGCCTCCGGCTCCCACGCGAAGCGCCTGCGCGCCGCCCGCCAGCCGGCCTCGCCCAGCGCCGCGCGCCGCGCCGCGTCGGCCAGCGCCGCCACCGCCTGCGCGATCGCCGCCGCGTCGCCGGTCTCGACCAGCAGGCCGCAGCCGGCCTCGCGCACCACCGCCGCGACTTCCTCGGCAAAGGCCGGCGCGATCACGGGCAGCCCGGCCGCCATCGCGTCGAACAGCTTGTGCGGCAGCGCCAGGCGATGGTTCTCCGCGCCACGCTGGAACAGCACCAGGGCGATGTCGGCCTCGCGCAGCCGCGCCAGCGCGGCGTCCTGCGCCAGCCATCCCGTGCAGTCGATTCGCGCGGCCAGGCCCAGCGCCGCGGCGCGCGCGCGGAACGCATCCTCGCTGCCATCGGTGAAGCGCCCGACCAGCAGCAGCCGCGTCGCGGGCGGGCACAGCGCCAGCGCATCGAGCATCTCCGGCCAGCCCCGCGCGCGCCCCAGCGCGCCCAGATGCACCAGCGTGAGCGGCCCGTCATGATGCACGCGCGGCGGCACCACCGGCGCCGGCGCGTAGTTGCGCACCGCCACCAGCCGCGCGCCGGCGAAGGGTGCATCCAGCCCGTTCTTCGCCACCACCACCGCATCCGCCGCCCGCCCCATCCAGCGGCAGGCCAGGCCGATCGCCGCGCGCGCCGCCGGCCGCAGCCAGGATGGCAGCCGCCCATCCAGCCGCGACGGGTAGTGTTCATGCACGTCCAGCACCACCCGCGCGCCGCAGCGCCGCGCCGCCAGCAGCGCCGCCAGCCAGGCATCGGGCTCCGACGCATGGATCGCCGCCGGCCGCAGCGCGGCGGCATCGCGCGCCAGCCCCGCCAGCCCGCGGATGCGGCGGTGCCGGTGCGTGACGATGCGCACGCCCTCCACGCTGGCCGGCGCCTCGGCACCGCCGGGGCACAGATGCGCCACGCGGAACCCGGCGGCGACCAGCGCCGCGCCTTCCTTGCGGACCACGCGCGTATCCGCCGGCGGATGCGCGGCCGACAGCAGCAGGATCAGCGGGGCCGTGCCCTCAGGTCGCGCGGCCGGCGCAGCCTGCGCGCCGGACGGCGCGCGATGGCCGCGCCGGACCTCGGAGTCGGTCGCGCCACGCACCGCACCGGCCCGCGGCGAGGGTGCCGTGATCATCGTGGCCGCGTGCCGCACGGCGGCGCCGTCGCGCCGGAACCGCAGCGCGCCGCGCCCTGCCGTCGCCACGGCGCCCCGGCCTGGCCGCGGCGATGCGC
>NZ_CAKKLX010000070.1 GCF_918698155.1 Roseomonas sp. CECT 9278 | reverse complement strand
GCGGAGGCGCGCGCGCGCGCGGCCGCGGCGCAGGCCCCGGCGGTACCTGACACCGGCACAGGCGCCCCGGCCGGCAGCGGCGCGGCGACACCCGCGGCGCGCCGGGTCGACACCCCGCTGCGCCGCGCCCTGGCGCTCGCCGCGATCCTGCTCGGCGCCGCGATGCTGGCCTGGCCGGCGGTCCTGAACGGCTATCCGCTCGTGTTCATCGACAGCGTCTCCTACCTCGGCCAGACGCTGTTTCCCGAATGGCCGTGGGACAAGTCGCCGGCCTATGGGCCCTTCCTGCACGCCTTCCACTGGGGCTGGTCGTTGTGGCCGGCGCTGGCGGGGCAGGCGCTGGTGGTGTCGCACCTGCTGTGGCTGGCGCAGCGCGCGGCGCGGGGCGGCATCACGCCGGGCGCCCATCTGCTGCTGTGCGCCGCCATGGCGGGGATGACCTCGCTGCCGTGGTTCGCATCGACCCTGATGCCCGATGTCTTCGCCGGCGTCGCGCCGATCTGCCTGCTGCTGCTGGGCCTGGTGCGCGACAGGCTGTCGCGCGTGGAAGCGGCCTGGCTGGCGTTGCTCGGCGCCTTCGCGGTGGCGGTCCACCTGTCGCACCTGCCGACCGCGCTGGCGCTGGTGGTCTTTGTCGCGCTGGCGACGCGGCGCGTGATGCCGCCGCTGCGCGCCGCCTTGCCGGTGGTGATCGCCACGGCTGGGCTGGTCGCCGCCAATGCCTGGGCCTTCGGCAAGCCCAGCCTGTCGCCGCATGGCGCGGTGTTCCTGCTGGCGCGGCTGCAGGCGGATGGCCCGGCCGCCGCGACCATCCGCTTCGCCTGCCCGCGCGCCGGCTGGCACCTGTGCGGCTTCGCCACGCGCCTGCCGATGGACAGCGACCATTTCCTCTGGAACGCCGACGGCCCGCCCAACCGCCGCCCGAACGGCACGCCGATCCCGATGGGCGCGATGCGCCTGGCGCCGGAGGCGTCCGAGATCGTCATGCGGACGCTGCGCGAACGCCCTGGCGAGGTGGCCGCCGCCATGGCGCGCAACACCGTGGCGCAGGCCGGGCTGTTCGCCGTGGGCGACACGCTGTCGAACCAGCACCTGGCGGCCTCCGCCCGGCGCGCGGTCGCGGTGCTGCCGCCCGGCGAACTGGCGGCCTTCGATGCCGGCGCGCAGATGCGCGGCGCCTTGCCGGCACGCGCCGCGCCCTATTTGGCAGCGCATCGGCCGGCGCTGCTGGGCAGCCTGCTGCTGCTGGTGGGCGGGCTGGCGCTGGCGCTGTGGCTCGGCGACCGCACGCGCGCGGCGCTGGCGGCCGGGCTGCTGCTGGCGGTGGCGGTGAATGCCTTCGCGACGGGCGCACTCTCGGCGCCGGTCGATCGCTATGGCGCGCGCATCATCTGGCTGCTGCCGCTGGCGGCGCTGCTGGTGCTGGCGCCGCGCTACGCCGGGGCGCTGACGGATGCGGAGCGCGTGCGCCTGCGGATGGCGGCCCTGCGTCCCGCGCGGCCGAACGAGGGCGGCACGGCGGACGATCACGATGCGCGCTGGTGGGTCGGCGGCGGCCGCGCCGGGCGGCGGCCCGATCGGCCCACGCCGGATGGCGCGGCGCGGCGCTGACGGCAGCGGAAGGGATGGCGGCGCTGACGGCATCGGTCGCGACGGGCGCTTGGCGGGTCGGCGGGGCGCATGACCCAGCCCGGGCCGCCGCGTGCTGCGGAGGCCACTGCGCCGCCGCGGCCGGGCGATGCTTCGGCGCCGGCCACAACACAGCCACGCGAAATCGTACCAGCATCGCGCCATGGCCGATCTCCTCCTGATCCTTCCTGTCTTCCTGGTCGCCGGCATGGTGAAGGGCATCGCCGGCTTCGGCCTGCCCACCGTGTCGATCGCGCTGCTGGCGCTGGTCAGGCCACTGCCGGAGGCGATGGCGCTGATGCTGGTGCCCTCGCTCGCGACCAATGTCTGGCAGGCGCTGGCCGGCGGGCAGTTGCGGGCGGTCGCGCCGCGCATCGGGGTGTTCCTCGCCTGCGCGGCGGTCGCCACCTTCGCCGCGGCCGGGCAGATCGCGCGCACCGATGCCGTGCTGTTGTCGGGCGCGCTGGGGGTGATCCTGGTGGCGTCCTCGACGCTGGCGCTGGCGGCGCCGACGCTGCCCGCGCCTTCACCCGCCACGGAACGCTGGCTGGGGCCGCCGATGGGGGCGGTCTCGGGCGTCATTGCCGGGCTGACCGGCAGCTTCCTGGTGCCGGCGGCGCCCTGGCTGCAGGCGATCCGGCTGCCGCGGGAGCAGTTCGTGCAGGGCTTCGGGCTTGGCGTGGTGCTGGTGAATGGGGCGCTGGCGGCGGCCCTGGCCGGGGGCGGGCTGCTGCCGGTGGGGCTCGGGCTGGCCTCGATGGTGGGGGTGGTGCCGGCCTTCGCGGGGATGGAAGCGGGCCGGCGTCTGCGCGCACGGCTCGACGAGGCGGCATTCCGCAAGGTGGTGCAGGTGGCGCTGGGCGTGCTGGGGGCCTGGCTGGCGCTGCGCGCATTCGGTCAGGGGTAACCCCGCGAACCGCGGACGTCGTCAGGCGCCGCCCGGGCCCCGTTCCGTCGCGACGTTGCCCGCGCCAGGGGCGCCACGGGCGGCGCCACGCCGGCGCCGGCGCGTTTCCGGCTGGGCAATGCCGCACGGCCGGGCTGGAATGGCCCCATGGGACCGATCGCGCTGGAGGGGCACGGGTGGCAGGCATGGCTGGTGCCTGAGGATGGCGGCGGCATCACGGCCTTGCGCTTCCAGGGGCGCGAGATCCTGGTGCCGGCGCCCGAGGGCGCGCGGCTGGGCGGGCCGTTCGGCGCCTTCTGGATGATCCCCTGGGCGAACCGGCTCGATGGCGGGCGGCTGGGCGACCACCGCCTGCCGATCAACCGCGCCGCCGAGGGCACGGCCATCCATGGCCTGTCGCGCGACCGCCCCTGGCAGGTGGCCGAGGCCGCGCCCGACCGCGTCCTGCTGGTCCAGGCGGTGGCGGCCGGGCCCTATCGCTACGGCGTGCGGTTGCTGCACCAGGCGGGCGCCGGAGGCTTCAGTCTGGAGCTGACGCTGACCAATACCGGCGAGGCCCCGCTGGCCTTCGGCGCCGGCTGGCACCCGTGGTTCGTCCGCCCGGCTGGCACGCGGCTGGCCTTCGGCGCCGCGACGCGCTTCACCCATGACTCGCGCTGCCTGCCCGTCGCTACCGAAACGACCGCCGGGCTCGACGGCGACGAGGCCGCCTTCCTCGGCCTCGACACGCATTTCGGCGGCTGGGACGGGGCGGCGCGGATCGACTGGCCGGGGCTCTCGCTGGGCATCGCCGCGACGGGCGCGCTGGGGACCAACCTCCAGGTCTATGCGCCGCGCGACAGGGCGGTGCTGTGCGTCGAGCCGTCCTCGCATGTGCCCGACGTGGCGAACCGGCCGGGCTTCGCGGCGCAGGGGGCGATGCGGGTGCTGGCGCCCGGCGAAAACCTGGCTGGACGCATCACGCTGTCAGCAAACGGTTCACACCTGCCTCCGGCCGGGGCATAGGATGGCGGCATGGCTTCCACTCCCTCCGCTCTGGTGCTCGGCGCCGGCATCATGGGGCTCTCCGTCGCGTGGGGGCTGGCGCGGCGCGGCTTCGCGGTGCGCGTGGTGGAACAGGATGCAGTGCCGAATCCGCGCGGGGCATCGGTCGATCACCACCGGCTGATCCGCCATGCCTATGGCGCGCAGGCCGGCTACATGCGGATGGTCGACCCCGCCTACGCCGCCTGGGACCAGGTCTGGCGCGACATCAACGAGGTGCTACACATCCCGACCGGCGTGCTGGCGGTCTCGGGCAGCGCATCCGGCTGGCTGGGCGAAAGCCGCGCCACGCTGGCCGCCGATGGGCTGGCCTTCACCGACCTGACTGCCGCCGAGGTCGCCGCCCGCTTCCCGATCTTCACCGAGGCCGGCATCGGCGCCGCCTTCCACATGGACGCCGGCGGCGTGCTGCTGGCGGAGCGCATCGTGGCGGCCCTGGCACGGCATCTGGCGGCGCGCGGCGTGGTGTTCGAACGCGCCCGCGCCGTCGCGGTCGATGCCGCGCGCGCCTCGCTGCGCCTGGCCGATGGCGGCGAGCGCAGCGCCGACCAGCTGGTGGTCGCCGCCGGCCCGTGGGCGCCGCGGCTGCTGCCCGGGGCGCTGGCGCCGCGCGTGGTGGCGTCGCGCCAGATCCTGGTGCTGCTGGAGCCCCCCGCGCAGCACCGCGAGGCCTGGAGCCGCGCGCCCATGCTGCTGGACCTGGCCGAGGATGGCGGCTTCTACGCGGTGCCGCCGGTCGCGGGCACGCCGCTCAAGATCGGCGACCATCGCTTTTCGCGCACCGGCGACCCCGAGGCCGACAGCCGCGACGCCACGCCGGCCGAGGCCGAGGAGATCCTGGCCTTCGCCCGCCCGCGGCTGCGCGACATGGCGGGGTACCGGGTGATCGGCGCGCGCGCCTGCTACTACGATGTCGAGGACCGCGAACGCTTCGTGGTCGAGCCGATCGCGCCGCGCTGCCTGGTGATGTCGGGCTTCACCGGCCACGGCTTCAAGTTCGCGCCGGTGCTGGGGCTGGCGGTTGCCGCCGCTCTCGCCGATCCCGCCGTGCTGTCGGGGCTGCCCGCCTGGGCCGCCGGCGAATCCCGCCCCGCCCCCGGCCTGCTGGCCGCGTTGGAGAGCCTTGCCGCATGACCTCGACGGCCGCCGCCGACCTGATCTTCGGCCTGAACCGCGTGGTCGGCCTGCCGGCCCTGACCGCGGCCGCCGGCGCGCCGTTGTCCGCCGCCGACATCGCGCAGATCGTCACCGAGGCCGACCGCTTCTGCACCGAGATGCTGCTGCCCGGCGCGCAGGCCGCCGACCGCGCCGGCGCGGTCTATGCGAACGGCGTCGTGACCACGCCCTACCGCGAGACCTATGCGAAATGGGTCGAGGGCGGGTGGCAGTCGCTCTCGGCGCCGGTGGAGCATGGCGGCCAGGGCCTGCCGGCGGCGCTGTGGATCGCGATGACCGAGCTCGGCATGGCGGCGGATACGTCGTTCATGCTGGGGCCGCTGCTGACCGCGGGCGCGATCGACTGCCTGGTGCATCACGCGACGCCCGACCAGGCGGCGCGGCTGCTGCCGAAGATGGTGTCGGGCGAATGGACAGGGGCCATGTGCCTGACCGAACCGGGCGCGGGCAGCGACCTGGGCGTGCTGCGCTGCCGCGCCGAGCCGCTGGGCGAGGGCCGCTACGCGCTGCATGGCGAGAAGATCTTCATCACCTGGGGCGAGCAGGATTGCTCGGAGAACATCGTCTACCTGGTGCTGGCGCGGCTGCCGGATGCGCCGCCGGGGTCGAAGGGGATTTCCCTGTTCGCCTGCACCAAGGTGACGGAAGCCGGCGCGCGCAACGCGCTGCGCGCGGCGGGGATCGAGCGCAAGATGGGCATCCACGCCAGCCCCACCTGCGTCATGCTGTTCGAGGGCGCCGAGGCGGAGCTGGTCGGCGAACCGCATCGCGGCCTGCCGGCGATGTTCGCCATGATGAACAATGCGCGGCTCGGTGTCGGCACGCAGGGGGTGGCGCATGGCGCGGCCGCGCTGCGCCTGGCCGAGGCCTATGCGGAGCAGCGCGTGCAGGGCGGGCGGCCGATCGCCCGGCACCCGGATGTCGCGCGGATGCTGATGGAGATGCGCGCCATCACGCTTGCAGGCCGGCTGCTGGCGCTCGAGACCGCGCTGGCGGTCGACCGCCACGCGCTGACCGGCGATGCGGCGGCGCTGGAACGCCTCGCGCTGCTCACGCCGATCCTCAAGGCCTGGTGCACCGATCGCGGGGTCGAGACGGCGTCCACCGGCATCCAGGTGCATGGCGGCATGGGCTTCGTCGAGGATGCCGGCGCGGCGCAGGTGCTGCGCGATGCGCGCATCGCGCCGATCTACGAAGGCACCAACGGCATCCAGGCGATCGACCTCCTGGTCCGCAAGGTCGCGAAGGATGGCGGGGCGGCGATGCGCGCCTTGCTGGCGGAGGTGAAGCGGGTTCCCGACGCGCGCCTGCGCGGCGCCGCCGAGACGCTGGAGCAGGCCACCGCCGCCGTGCTGGACGCCCAGGGGCGCGACGCCGATGCCGCGCAGTCGGTCGCGGTGGCGTATCTGGAGGCCGCCGGCTGGGTGCTGGGCGGCTGGATGCTGGCGCGCGCCGCGGCCGAAGACTCCGACGCCTATGGTCTGGTCGCGGAGTTCTACCTGCGGCGGCTGCTGCCGCGCGCCGGCGGCCGGGTGGCCGAGATCGCCGGGGCCCTGGCGGCATGACGGGTCGGACCTTGCACCCACGACATCCAGGGCAATCTGGGGTGTCGCGTAACTACGACGAAATGCCCGGATGAACGCCTCACCCCCCGCCAATCACCGTTCCCGCCCGCGTGTCGCCATCATCGGCGCCGGTCCAGGCGGGCTGGCCGCCGCCATGATCCTCGCCGCCGCGGGCGCGCGCGTGAGCGTATTCGAACGCGACGGCGTGGTGGGCGGGCGCACGCGCACCGTCACCGCGCCGGGCGGCTACCGGTTCGATATCGGGCCGACCTTCTTCCTGTACCCGCGCGTGCTGCGCGAGATCTTCGCCGGTTGTGGGGCGGATTTCGACCGCGAGGTCGATCTCATCCGCCTCGACCCGCAATATCGCCTGGTGTTCGAGGGGTCGAACCCGGTCACGCTCGATGCCTCGCCCGACATGGCGCGGATGGAAGCCGAGATCGCCAAGCTGAACCCTGCGGATGCCAAGGGCCTGCGGTCCTTCATGACCGACAACCGGGTCAAGCTGAACGCCTTCCGCCCGGTGCTGGAACGCCCCTTCCACGGGCTGATGACCTATCTGGCGCCGGAGGTGATGAAGGGGCTGCGCTACCTGCGCCCGTGGTCGTCGCTGGATACCGACCTCAAGCGGCATTTCAGCGACCCGCGGACGCGCCTCGCCTTCACCTTCCAGTCGAAATACCTGGGCATGAGCCCGTTCCGCTGCCCGTCGATGTTCTCGATCCTGTCCTTCCTGGAATACGAGCACGGCATCTTCCACCCGCGCGGCGGCTGCGGCGCCGTCAGCGAGGCGATGGCCCGCGTGGCCGAGCGGCTTGGCGTGGAATTCCACTTCGACACGCCGGTCGATCGCCTGGCCTTCGAGGGCAACCGCGCGGCCGGCGTCGAGGCCGGCGGCAAGCGCCACGCCGCCGACGCGGTCGTGGTGAACGCCGATTTCGCCCACGCCATCCCCGGCCTGATGCCCGAGGCGCTGCGCCCGCAATGGCCCGACCAGAAGATCGCGAAGGCGCGGTATTCCTGTTCGACCTTCATGCTCTACCTGGGCATCGAGGGGCCGCTCGACCTCGCGCATCACTCGGTGCTGCTGGCCGAGGATTACGAACGCAACCTGCAGCAGATCGAGGGCGGGGTGATCCCGGAGAACCCGTCGCTCTACGTGCAGTCGGCCTCGGGCACCGACCCGTCGCTGGCGCCGCCGGGGCATTCCACGTTGTACGTTCTGGTGCCGGTGCCGAACCTGCATGGCGGGCAGGACTGGGCGGCCGAGGCGCAGCGGTATCGGCGGCTTGCGCTGGACCGGCTGAAGGCGCTCGGCCTGCACGACCTGGAATCGCGCATCCGCTACGAACGCATCGTGACGCCGCAGGACTGGCAGGACCAGTACGCGGTCGGCTATGGCGCCACCTTCAACCTGGCGCACAATGTGCGGCAGATGATGCATTTCCGTCCGCGCAATCGCTTCGGCAAGGCGGAGGGCGTCTACCTCGTTGGCGGCGGCACGCATCCGGGCAGCGGGCTGCCGGTGATCTACGAGGGTGCCCGCATCAGCGCGAAACTGCTGATGGACGACCTGGGCATGCGGCCGAGTGCCGCGGCGAATGACAGGGTCGGCGCCGCGCAGCCTGCGCTCGGCGACTGACCGGGAGGATAGGGCAATGGGTTCGAAGGTCGTCGTCATCGGCAGTGGGCTGGGTGGCCTTGCCGCGGCCGCGGTGGCGCAGGCGCGCGGGCACCAGGTCACGCTGCTGGAGCGCAACCCGTGGCTGGGCGGCAAGGCGGCCGTGCTGCACCTGGACAACCCGAATGGTCCCGGCCGCTTCCGCTTCGACATGGGCCCGACCATCCTGACCGTGCCGCGGGTGCTGCGGCGCATCTTCGCCGAGGCCGGGCGCGACCAGGCGACCGAGCTGCCGCTGATCCGGCTCGACCCGCAATGGCGCTGCTTCTTCGACGACAACAGCCGCATCGACCTGATGGCGAATGTCGACACCATGGCGCAGGCGATGGACCGCTTCGCGCCGGGCAAGGGCAACGGCCAGGGCTATCGGAAGTTCCAGGACATCTCGCGCCACCTGCACGAGGTCAGCGAGAAGTTCTTCTTCTGGAAGCCGGTCGAGGGGATTGGCGACACGCTGGACTTCAGCACGAGTTTCAACGCCGAGGTGCTGCGCGACGTGCTGGCGCTGCGCATGGGCCGCACGGTCGCGAAGGTGATCCGCGGCAATGTGCCGGATGAACGCCTGGCGCAGATGCTCGACCACTTCACGCAGTATGTCGGGTCGAACCCCTACCTCGCGCCGGCGGTGCTGTGCGGCATCGGCGACATGCAGGCGAGCGAGGGCGTGTGGTACCCTGAGGGCGGCACGCGCGCGGTGGCGGAGGGGTTGGCGAAGCTGGCCACCGACCTCGGCGCTGATTTGCGCACCGATTCCGAGGTCACGGCGATCGAGATCGAGAACGGCGCGGTGCGCAGCGTGACGGCGAATGGCGAACGCATCGCCTGCGACGCGCTGATCTCGAACATGGATGCGGTGCGGACCTATACCGAGCTCGTGAAGGGCGACGCCGCCCGCAAGATCGAGAAGAAGGGGTTCGAGCCGGCGTGCTCGGGCGTGGTGCTCTACCTCGGCCTGAACAAGCGGTACGACCACCTGGCGCATCACTGCTTCGTCTTCTCCCGCGATGCGGAGGAGGAGTTCGACGCGATCTACAAGAAGGGCGTTCCCGCACCGGATCCGACCGCCTACCTGGCCGCGACGGCCGGCACCGACCCCACCACCGCGCCCGAGGGTGGCGAAGCCCTGTATGTGCTGGTGCACACCCCGCACCTGCGTCCCGGGCAGGACTGGTCGAAGATGTTCGCGCCCTATCGGCAGACCATCCTCGACAAGCTGAAGCGCACTGCGGGGCTCGAGGATATCGAGAGCCGCATCGTGGTGGAGCGTGCCCTGACGCCGCAGGACATCCACGAACGCTACAAGGTGCTGGACGGCGCGATCTACGGGCTGGCCTCGCACGGTGCGTTCCTGGGGGCCTTCAAGCCGTCCAACCGGTCGAAGGCGATCAAGGGGCTGTATCTGTGCGGCGGCGCGGCGCATCCCGGCCCGGGCATGCCGATGGTGATGATGTCGGGCTGGATCGCGGCGGACGCGATGGACCGCGACGCCGGCGGGCGCGGGATGTCCGAGGCGGCGGAACGCGCGGGCCTCAGGGACGCGCTGCTCGCCGCCGAATGACCGGCCGGGCCGTACCGCAGCGGCCTGACCCCGTGGCGCTCCGCTCGGAGCGCCACCTGGCTTTCTTCGACTTCGCCTTCACCCGATTCACGCGCCGGCACATGCGCGCGGTGCGCGTGGCGCGCTGGGGCGTGCCCGATCTGCCGCAGGGCGCGCCGGCGGTGATCCTGGCCAATCACCCGTCCTGGTGGGATGGCGTCGCGTTCATGCTGCTGTCGCGCCGGCTGCTGCCGGGGCGCAAGCTGTTCACGCCGATGGCGGCCTGGGCGCTCGACAAATACGCCTTCATGCGGCGGCTCGGCGTGTTCGGGATCGAGACCGGCACGGCGCGCGGGTCGGTCGCCTTCCTGCGCACGGCCGAGCATGTCCTGAAGGATCCGGCGCACATGCTCTGGATCAATGCGCCGGGGCGCTTCGCCGATGCGCGCGAAAGGCCGATCCCGATCGCGCCGGGCATGACGCGCCTGCCGGAGATGGCCCCGGGCGCGGTGTTCGTGCCGCTGGCGCTCGACTATCCGTTCTGGGGCGAGCGCAAGGCCGAGATGCTGGCCGGCTTCGGCCCGCCGATCCCCGCCGCCGAGCTGCTGGGGCTGGACCATGATGCGCGCGCCGCCCGCCTTGCCGCCGCGCTGGAAGCCACCTGCGACCGCCTGGCGCAGGACGCCATCGCCCGCGACCCCGCGCGGTTCGAGACGCTGGTGCAGGGCCAGGAAGGCATGGGCGGTGTCTACCAGGCCTGGCGGCGCTTCGGTGCGCTGCTGCGCGGGCGGCGCTTCGACCCGCGACACGACCATCAGCCGGAGCGCACGCCGTGATCGAGGACTATGCCTGGATCGCGCTGGTACTGGCCGTCTTCCCGGCGGTGGTCGGCGCGATCAACCTGGCCCTGGTGCGCGGCCCCGCGGGGCGCGCGCCGGCGGATGCGCTGGTCTCGATCCTGATCCCCGCGCGCAATGAGGCGGCGAACATCGCCGACTGCCTCGACCACGCGCTGCGCCAGCTGGAGGCGCGGGTCGAGGTCATCGTCATGGACGACGGATCGACCGACGGCACCGCCGAGATCGTGCGGCGCTTCGCCGCGCGCGACGGCCGCGTGCGGCTGCTGGCCGCGCCGCCGCTGCCGGAGGGATGGTCGGGCAAGATGCATGCGTGCATGGCGCTGGCCGCCGCGGCGCGCGGGTCGCATTTCCTGTTCATCGATGCCGATGTGCGGCTTGAGCCGATGGCCGCCGCGATGCTGGCGGGCCACGCCACGCGCCACCGCCTGGCGCTGGTCAGCGGCGTGCCGCGCCAGCGCATCCTGACCTGGGGCGAAGGCGTGACGGTGCCGATGATCAACCTGCTGCTGATCGGCTACCTGCCCGGCGGCGGGCGCGCCTTCACGCGCCATCCGGGCCTGGCCGCCGGCTGCGGGCAAATGATGCTGTTCGAACGCCGCGCCTACGAGGCAGTGGGCGGCCATGGCGCGGTGCGCGCCACGCTGCATGACGGCCTGACGCTGACACGGCTGCTGCGACAGCGCGGCCACCGGACCGAGATCGTGCAGGGCAGCGGCATCGCGCGCTGCCGCATGTATCGCGGCTTCAACGAGGCCTGGGGCGGCTTCCTGAAGAATGCGCGCGAAGGCATGGCGACGCCGATCGGCCTGCCGGTCTGGACCGTGGTGCTGGCGGGGGCGCATCTGTGGCCCTTCTTCCTGTTGCCGGCATGGCAGGCGGTGGTCGCGCTGGCGCTGACCTTTGCGCTGCGCATCGCGATCACGCTGCGCACCGGGGAGCCGGCCTGGACGATCCCGCTGCACCCGGCGGCGGTGGTGGTGGCGCTGGCCATCCAATGGACCGCCCTGGTGCGCGTCCTGATGGGGCGCAAGGAAGGCTGGAAGGGCCGCGCCTACGCCGCGCCCGAGGCGCCGTGACCGGGTCCGCCGCCATCGGCCCGGCAACGCGCGATGCAAGCGAGGAGAACTTCCCCGTCGCCTCGCTGCTGATGGCGCGGGCCCTGCGCCCGAAGGTCATGGGCTTCTACCGCTTCGTGCGCACGGCGGACGACATCGCCGACAGCGCAGCCCTGCCGCCGGCGGACAAGCTGGCCCGGCTCGACCAGCTTGAGCGCGCGCTCGACGACGCCGCCACCACCGAGCCCGCCGCGCGGCTGCTGCACGCCGCGGGCAGCGGCACCGCGGAAGCGCGCGCCATGCTGGCCGCCTTCCGCCAGGATGCGACGCAGCGGCGCTATGCGGATTGGGCGGCGCTGGAAGCCTATTGCGCGGCATCGGCCAATCCGGTCGGGCGGATGCTGCTGCGGCTGCATGGCGTCGATGCGCCGGAGGCCGCGGCGGCGTCGGATGCGCTGAGCACCGCGCTGCAGATCCTGAACCACCTGCAGGACCTGGTGCCGGACCGCGATGCGCTGGACCGCATCTACCTGCCGGAAAGCTGGATGGCGCTGGCCGGCGGCGAGGCCGCCTTCTTCGATCCCGCCAAGGCCACCGCGCGGCGCGCCGTGCTCGATGCCGCGCTGGACCGGGTGGAGGAACGGCTCGACGCCGCGGCCGGCCTGCCGCGCATGATCGGGTCGATGCGCCTCGCGATGCAGGCGCGTGTCACCATCGCGCTGGCACGGCGGCTGCTGGCGCGGCTGCGGGCGGGGGATCCGGTGCCGGGGCGCATCGCGCTGGGCAAGGCGGATTTCGCGCGCGCCTTCGCCGCCAGCCCGTTCCACGGGCCGTCCGACGCCGCGCTGGTGCGCGCGCGCGTCGCCGCCGCGGGGTCGTCCTTCGCCAAGGGCATGTCGGCGCTGCGCGGCGACCGGCGGCGCGCGCTCTGGGCAGTCTATGCCTTCTGCCGCGCGGTGGATGACATCGCCGATGGCGCGATGCCGGAGGCCGAGAAGCGGCGCTTCCTGGACGATTGGCAGGCGAAGCTGGCGCGGCCCGATTGCGCGCTGTCGCGCGAGCTGGCGCGCGCGCGCGACCGCTACGCGCTGCCGGTCGCGGAATGCGAGGCGATGATCGCCGGCATGCAGACCGATGCCGCGCCGCGCCTGCGCATCGGCGATGCCGCCGCGCTCGACCTGTATTGCCGGCGCGTCGCCGGCAGCGTCGGCGCCATGGCGGTGCGCATCTTCGGCGCGCCGCAGGCGGCGGGCTTCGGCCTGGCGCTGGGCCGCACGCTGCAGCTGGTGAATATCCTGCGCGACATCGACGAGGATGCGGCGCGCGACCGCGTCTATATCCCGCGCGACCTGCTGGCCGCGCATGGCGTGCCCGACGCCGACGCGCCCGCGATGATGGCGCAGCCCGGCGTGGCGGCGGCGGCGCGCGAGCTCGCGGCGCAGGCCGAGGCCGGCTTCGCGCGCGCCGAGGCCGAGCTGCGCGGCTTCGACACGCCGGCGCTGCTGCCGGCCCGCATCATGATGTGGGGCTATCGCCGCATCTTCGACCGCCTTGTCGCGCGCGGCTTCGGTCTTCCCCGCGCGCGGCCGCGCCTGACGCCGGGCGAGAAGGCGCGCATGGCGGCCTTTGCGCTGCGCCTGGCGCCGGTGGCCGCGCGATGACCGCGCAGGCGAACGCCGCGGCGCAGGTGCATGTGGTGGGTGCGGGGGTCGCCGGGCTGGTCGCTGCGCTGGCGGTCGCGCGTGCCGGCCACGCGGTCACGCTGCACGAGGCCACCCCGGCCGCCGGCGGCCGCTGCCGCGCTCTGCCCGACGGCACCGACAACGGCACCCATGCGCTGATGGGCGCGAACCATGCGGCGCTGCGCTTCCTGGATGCCATCGGCGCGCGCGCGGGCTGGGTGGAGCCGGAGCCCGACGGGCTGCCCATGCTGGACCTGGCGGATGGCAACGCGCGGCGCATCGCCGCGGCGCCGCTGGCCTGGCGCGACCCTGCGCGGCGACCGCCCGGCATGACCGCGGGCGCCTTCCTGGCGCTGGCCCGCATGGCGCTCGGCATCACCGACCGGCCGGTGGGCATGGCGCTGGCGAAGCACCCGGTGCTGCTGCGTGGCTTCGTCGAACCGCTGACCGTCGCGGCGCTGAACACGCCGGTGGCGGAGGCCTCCTCGGCGCGGCTGGGCCAGGTGCTGCGCCGGCTGGGATCCGCCGAGGCGTCGCGCCTGCTGGTGGCGCGGACCGGACTGGGGCCGGACCTGGTCGACCCCGCGCTGGCGGCGCTGCGCGCGGCGGGCGCGACGATCCGCTTCGGCAGCCGGCTGCGCGCGCTGACCAGCGCCGAAGGCCGCGCCAGCGCCCTGCACCTGGCCGAGCACACCGTCGCGCTCGATGCCGCCGACGCCGTGATCCTCGCCCTGCCGCCCTGGGAGGCGGCGCGGCTCATTCCCGGTTTGCGGGTCCCGGAACGCCATGCGCCGATCCTCAACCTGCATTTCGCGCGGCAGGGCGAGGGGCCGGTGCGGTTCCTGGGCGTGGTCGGCGGGCTCACGCAATGGGTGCTGGTGCGCCCTGCGGGCGTCAGTGTGACCGTCAGCGCGGCGGATGCCGAAACCGAGGCGGACATGGCCGTGCTGGCCCCCCGCGCCTGGGCCGAGATCCGCCAGGCGGCCGCCGCCTTCGGCCTGCCCGGCGCCTGGCCCGAGGCGCCGCCGCCCTGCCGCGCCGTGAAGGAGCGCCGCGCGACGCCGCGCCATGGGGTGGGCATCGCGCCGGTCGCGCCGCGGATGGTGATGCGCAACCTCGCGCTCGCGGGGGACTGGACCTGGTCGGGGCTGCCCGCGACGATCGACGCGGCGGCGCGGTCCGGCGAGGCCGCGGCGAAGGCGATCGCGGCGCGGCTGGGGCGGACGTCGCCGCGTGCGGCGAAGCTGCGCGCGGCAAGCGCGTGATCCGCCACGGCGCATTGCCGGCGGCATGGGGTGCATCGCCTTGAGCCTCGCCGCACAATCGCCGGTCGGCATCACCGCGCCGGCCGAGGCCCTCGCCGCACTGCGCGCGGCCGAGGCGCGCGACGGCGCCCCCGACCTCGCGCGCCGGCGCGACCTGCTGGCGCGGCTCGCCGCCGAGCTGAAGCGTCGCGCGGAGGACTTCGCCACCGCGGCCGCCGCCGATTTCGGCGCACGGTCGCGCATCGAGACGCTGCTGGCCGACGTGCTGCTGGTGGCGGATGCCGCCGTGCATGCGCGCCGCAAGCTGCGCCGCTGGGCCAGGCCGCGGCGCGCCGGCGTGCCCTATCCCTTCTGGCCGGCGCGCGCGGTGCTGGAACCGGTGCCCAAGGGCGTGGTCGGCATCATGGCACCGTGGAACTATCCGGTGCAGCTGGCGCTGGCGCCGGCGGTCGATGCCATCGCCGCGGGCAATCGGATCGTGGTGAAGCCGTCCGAGCACGCGCCGCGCTGCGCGGTGCTGATCGCCGAGGCGCTGGCGGCCGCGCTAGGCCCCGACATGGCGCGTTGCGTCGCCGGGGATGCCGCGGTCGCCGCCGATTTCGCGGCGCAACCCTGGGACCACCTGGTGTTCACCGGCGGCACCGCGACCGGTCGGCGGGTGGCGCTGGCGGCGGCGGCGAACCTCACGCCGGTCACGCTGGAACTTGGCGGCAAATGCGCCGCGATCGTGCTGCCCGGCGCCGACCTGGTGCCGGCGGCGCGCGCCATCCTGGTGGGTAAGGCGCTGAATGCCGGTCAGACCTGCGTGGCGCCCGACACGGTGCTGCTGGTCGGCCACGGCGTCGATGCCTTCACCGCCGCCTGCCGCGCGGTCGGCATCGCCCTGCCGGAGACCGCCGTGCTGGACGACGCGCAGGCGGCGCGGCTCGATCGGCTGGCGGCCGGCGCGGTGCTGGTGCCGCTCGGCGCCGATGCGCCAGGCCGCCGGCGCGCCATCGCGCTGGCCACCGCGCCGGACGACGCGCCGCTGATGACCGAGGAGGTGTTCGGCCCGATCCTGCCGCTGCGCCCCTGCGCCACGCTCGACGATGCCATCGCCTGGATCGCCGCGCGGCCGCCGGCGCTCGCGATCTACCTGTTCGGCGCGACGGCGGCGGAGGAGGCGGCGGTCGCGGCGGGCACGCGCTCCGGCGCCATCGTGCAGGGGCGCTGCGTGGAGCATGTGGGCTTCACCGACCTGGCCTTCGGCGGCGTCGGGGCCTCCGGCCACGGGCGCACGCATGGCGAGGAAGGCTTCCGCGCGGTGTCAAACCTGCGCGCGCGGGTGCGGCATGGGCGGTTTTCGCTCGCGCGAATGTTTGACCCGCCACACGGATCGCTGGCGGATCGCATCACGAAACGGCTGTTGCGTTAATCATTCCAGGTTATGCTAACGGCATGGTTGTGGACGCGCCCGCCCTTCCCGCCGTGGAGACGCCACGCCTGCGCCTGCGCTGCGCCGAACCGCGCGACGCCGCGGCCCTGGCCGGCCTGATGAACGAGGCGATCAGCCTGCGCCTGGCCTCCTGGCCGGTGCCCTATACGCCGCTGATGGCAGCCGACCGCATTGCCGGCGTGCGCATGGCGGCCGCCGAACGGCGGTCCCTGCCGCTGGTCATCGAACGCCGGTCGGACGGCACGGTGGCCGGCTGGATCAGCGTCTCCCGCGCGCCGGGGGATGGGTCGACGGCGCTGATCACCTATTGGCTCGGCGATGGCTTCCAGGGCCAGGGCATCATGCGGGAAGCCGCGCCCGCCGCGCTGCTGGAAGCCTTCCGCAGCATGGACATCGCGCGGGTGCGCGCGGCGGTGCAGGCCGACAACACGGCCTCGCTGGCGGTGGCGCGGCTGCTGGGCATGGCGCCGCTCGGCCCTGGGCGCATCTGGTGCCCCGCGCGGGGCCGGGACGAACCCTGCCTGTGGTTCGAGATCGACCGCGCCACGGCGATGGGCGCGCGCGCCACGGCTGGCGCGCTGCGCGACTGATCCGTCGCGGCCGCGCCATGCGCGGGCAAGGTCGGGCCGGCGATCCGTTTCATTCTCCGCGTCGCGCCGCTGCGCTTCGACGGCGACGTCGCGATGTCCGGACCCGCCACCTGGTCGATGCGAAAGCCTTGGCTGCGGATGATGGCCGGGCAGGCGCCTGGGTCGCGTCCCCAGTGGTGGTGTAGGACATCCAGAGCCTGGGGCGCGAAGCGAAGCCTGTGGCTGAGCGAAGCGGAGCGCCCCAGGCGGCCATCGCGGTGATCCCTGGCTAGGGTTGGGTTGCTGA
>NZ_CAKKLX010000069.1 GCF_918698155.1 Roseomonas sp. CECT 9278 | reverse complement strand
CTGTTCGACCGACAGCGTGGCGCCGACCGGCAGGCCGAGCTTCGACGGCGGCCGCGATGCCGCTTCCTCGCTCATGCGGATCGGCGTGTTGAGCTGGACGCGCCCTTCCTGCAGCGCGTCGAACAGCGCCCCCGGCGCCACGAACGCAACGGGCGCAGCTTGCGGCCCGTTGGACCGGCACGCCATTTGCTGTCCCAATGCGCTGGACCACGCCGCGGCGTGTCGCTCGCGGCCAGGCGCATCGGACTGCCCGGCGCGCAGGCAGGCGCGTCGCCACCCGCCTCCGGAAAGGGCACTTCATGCTGCGTCGCCGCCTGCTTCTCGCCACCCCCGCGATCCTGGCCGCGCCTGCCGCGCTGCACGCCCAGGGCGCCTGGCCGAACCGGCCGGTGCGGATCATCAACCCCTATGCCCCCGGCGGCACCTCCGACATCGTCATGCGCTACCTGGCGGCGGGGATGGAGCGCAGCTTCGGCCAGCCCTTCATCGTCGAGAATCGCCCGGGCGCCGGCGGCGCGGTCGGCACCGCGCAGGTCGCCGCCGCCGCGCCGGACGGCTACACGCTGCTGGTGACGAATACCGGGCCGCTCGCGGTATCGGTCAGCATGACGCCGGCGCCGGCCTACAACCCGGAACGCTCCTTCGCCTACATCACCATGTTCGGCGGCGCGCCGATCCTGTGCGCGGTGAAGGCCGATGGCCCGCTGCGGACCATGGCGGACTACAAGGCGGCCGCGGCGGCGCGGCGCGACGCGGTGTCCTTCGGGTCCTCCGGCGTGGGGTCGGTCGGCCACCTGGCCGGCATGCTCTGGGCGCAGGAGGCCGGGGTCGAACTGCTGCACGTGCCCTTCCGCGGCGCCGCGGATGCCGAACAGTCGATCATCGGCGGCAACACCACGTCGCTGTGGAACACCGTGGGCGCGCATACCGGCGGCATCCAGGGCAACAGCATCCGCGGCCTGGCGGTGACCAGCGAGCAGCGGATCGGCTCGGTGCCGAACGTGCCGACCATCGTCGAGGCCGGTTTCCCCGGATCGGTCGCGTCCAACTGGTTCCTGATGGCGGGCCCGGCGGGCCTGTCGGCCGAGATCGTCGGCCGGCTGCGCGCCTACATGGCCGCCGCCATGGCCGAGCCCGTGGCGCGCGAGCGCTGGGCGGCGATCGGCATGGTCTCGCTGGGCGACCCGACGCCGGCCGAGATCTCGGCCTTCGTGATGCGCGAGGCGGCGCGCTGGGCGCCCGTGGTGCGGGCCGCCGGCGCGGGTTGACGCGGCCGGCGCCCCGCCGCGCCTGGTCCTGGTGGCGCGGCCGGTGTCGCGCCGCCGCAGTGCCCGTCAGCGCGGCGGCAGCGCCCGGTCGGCCGCGCAGCGCGCGACCGGCAATTGTTCGGCGCGCACCACCCGGCTGACCACGCGCGTCCCGGGTTCCGCCAGGACGGTCAGGCAGGCGCAGCCATAGCCGTAGTTGCCGTGCGGGCGGACCCAGTCGCGCGCGGTCATGTCGGTGACCGGGTCCATGCCCGGCGGCATGCGGCGGCCCTGGGTCGACAGCTCCCAGCGGCCCTCGCGGTCCTCCAGCCACCAATTGCCGGGGGTGGGGTTGTCGAGCCAGCCGCAGCGGCGCTCCTGCGCCAGGGCGGGGCCGGACAGGCCTGCCAGGATCACCGCCGCCATCGTCGCGCGCATCATTCGCCTGGACCCCTGCCGATCGCGCGCAGGATAGCGGGCGCGCGGCGGGCTCTAACCGAAGCGCTTCAGCCAGTGCCGCGCGATCTCCCGCCGCGGCGCCACCCAGACGGCGTCGCCCGCCTTCGCCACATGCGCCAGGAACTGTTCCAGCCCGGCGATGCGCCCCGGCCGCCCGATGATCCGCAGGTGCAGCCCGACCGACATCATCCGCCCGCCCTCGGCCATCAGCCGGTCGAAGCTGGCGATGCAGTAGCGCGAGAAATCCTCGGCGAAGACGAAGCCCTGGCCGGGTCGGAAGCGCATGTCGTTGGTGTCGAAGGCATAGGGCAGGATGACATGGCGCGTGCCGGGATGCAGGCGCGGCAGGTCGTCGTCATAGGCATCGGAATCATACAGGAACCCGCCATCCTCCAGCAGCAGCCGGCGCGTATTGACCGACGGCGCCGACTTGGTGTGCCAGCCGACCGGGCGCGTGCCGGCGTGCTCGGCCAGCGTCGCGACGGTGCGCGCCATCACCGCGCGTTCGGTCGCCTCGGGCATGTTGGCGTGCATTTCCCAGCGCCAGCCATGGGCGGAGACCTCGTGCCCGCGCGCGGCCGGCGCGGCGGCCAGGTCCGGCGTGACCGCGACCGCGCGCGCGCAGCAGGAGAAGGTCGCGGTCACGCCATGGGCGTCGAGCACATCCATCACCCGCCACAGCCCGACACGCGAGCCATAGGCGAAATGCGTCTCCATGCAGGGGTCCGGCGCGCCCTGCACCAGCTGCCCGGTCTCGGGCCCGCTCTCGTTGCGCTCGTCGCCGGAGCCGATCGACAGCTCCGCGCCTTCCTCGACATTTACCACGAGGGACAGCGCGAGCCGCGCGCCGCCTGGCCAGGCGGGGTCGGGCGGCGTGCCGCGATAGCCCGCGAGGTCCCGGTCGGCCGGCGGCATCCCGCCGGGCAGCGCGCCCTCAGCCATAGGTCTTCAGGATCGCCTGCATGGCCGGCGCCATGTCCGGGCGCTTCAGCGCGAAGGCGACCTGGGCTTCGAGGTAGCCGGCCTTGTCGCCGCAATCGAAGCGCTTGCCCTCGTAGCGCAGGCCGTGGAAGGGCTGGTGGCCGATCAGCTTGGCCATGCCGTCGGTGAGCTGCACCTCGCCGCCCGCGCCCTTCTCCATCTTCGCCAGGTGGGCGATCACCTCGGGCATCAGGACGTAGCGGCCGATCACGGTCAGGTTGGACGGCGCCTTGTCGACCGGCGGCTTCTCGACCAGGCCCTTCACCGAGACCAGGCGACCCTTGTCCTGATCGACATCGAGCACGCCGTAGCGGTTGACGCGCTCCATCGGGACTTCCTCGATGGCGACGACATTGCCGCCGGTCTCCTGGTAGGCGGCCGCGAGCTGCGCGGTGCACGACACGTCGCACATCATCAGGTCGTCGGGCAGCAGGATGGCGAAGGGGTCGTCGCCCACGAAGGCGCGCGCGCACCAGATGGCGTGGCCGAGGCCCATCGGCACCTGCTGGCGCACCGTCACGATGGACCCGGGCGTCATGGCCTGGGCGCGCAGCGCCTCCAGCTCCGCGGTCTTGTTGCGGTCGGCCAGGGTGCGTTCCAGTTCGTAGGCGACGTCGAAATGCTCGACGATGGCGGTCTTGCCGCGGCCAGTGATGAAGCAGAACTGCTCGATCCCGGCGGCGCGGGCTTCCTCGACCGCGTATTGGATCAGCGGCTTGTCGACCACGGGCAGCATTTCCTTGGCCATCGCCTTGGTGGCGGGCAGGAAGCGGGTGCCGAGGCCGGCGACGGGCAGGACAGCCTTCTTGAGTGGCTTCAGGGGCACGTGTGTCGAATCCTTGTCCGTTCCTTGTGCCAGGATCGCAGGTGGGCGGCCCGCCGTGAATAGGGACCTGCGGCCGCCGCTTGCCGCCCGCGACCGCCCGGGGGCATACGTGGCGCCGCCGATGTCCGACTTCCAAGCCTCCTTCGCGGCCGCCCTTGCCCTGATCGCCGCCGGCGATCCGGCGCTGGGCGCCATTGTCGGGCTCAGCCTGCGGGTGTCGCTGTTCGCGCTGGGCCTCGCGGCGCTGGTCGGGCTGCCGCTCGGCGCGCTGCTGGCGGTGGCGCGCTTCCCGGGCCGCCGCGTCGTCATCGTCGGGCTGAATGCGCTGATGGGCCTGCCGCCGGTCGTCGCGGGGCTTGTCATCTACCTGCTGCTGTCGCGCAGCGGCCCGTTCGGGGATTTCGGGCTGCTGTTCACGCCATCGGCCATGATCATCGCGCAGGCCGTGCTGATCGCCCCGATCCTGGCCTCGCTGACGCGGGAGGTGCTGGAGGCGATGTGGGAGGAATACCGCGAGCAGTTCCTCTCCTTCGGCGTCTCATCGTGGCGGGCGGTACCGACCCTGCTGCGCGACGGGCGCCTGGCGCTGGTCACGGTCATGCTGGCCGGCTTCGGGCGGGCCAGCGCCGAGGTCGGCGCGGTCATGGTGGTGGGCGGCAACATCGAGGGCTTCACGCGCGTGATGACGACGGCGATCGCGCTCGAAACCAGCAAGGGCGACCTGCCGCTCGCGCTCGGCCTGGGCATGGTGCTGATGGCCATCGTGCTGGCCGTGAACGGCGCGGCGCAGGTGTTGCGCGACAGGGGCGCCCGCCTCGCGGGCTGAGATGCGCGCCGATCCCGCCCTGCTGCCGCTGCACGTCGAAGGCCTTGCCTTCGCCGCCGGCGGCGTGGCGATCCTGCAGGATGTCGGCTTCTGCCTCGAAGCCGGGGCGCCAACCCTGCTGATCGGCCCGAATGGCGCGGGCAAGTCCACGCTGCTGCGGCTGCTGCACGGCCTTCTGCCGCCCACCAGCGGCCGGATCACCTGGGCGGCGCCGCCCGAGGTCGCACGCGCCCGGCAGGCCATGGTGTTCCAGCGCCCGGTGATGCTGCGGCGCAGCACCCTCGCGAATGTCGCCTTTCCGCTGAAGCTGGCGGGCATGTCCCTGGCGGAACGGCGCGCACGCGCGTTCGCGGTGCTGGCCGAATTCGGCCTGGCGGGCCTCGCCGACCGGCCCGCACGGCGGCTGTCGGGTGGCGAGCAGCAGCGCGTGGCGCTCGCGCGCGCTGCGGCGATGGCGCCCGCGGTGCTGTTCCTCGATGAGCCATCCGCCAATCTCGACCCGGCGGCGACGCGCGCGGTGGAGGACATCGTGGCGGCCGTGGCGGCGCGCGGGACGAAGGTGGTGATGACGACGCACGACCTTGGCCAGGCGCGGCGGCTGGCCGGGGACATCCTGTTCCTGCATCGCGGCCGCGTGATCGAGCACGCGCCGGCCGCGCGCTTCTTCGCGGCACCGGCGGCACCGGAGGCCGCCGCTTTCCTCAAGGGGGAGTTGATCTGATGACTTCATGCATCATGCGGTGGCGCACCGGTCGGCGTGCCCTGCTGCCGGCGCTCGCGCTGCTGCCTGCGCTGCCGGCGGCGGCGCAGCAGCGCTTCATCACCGTGGCCTCGACCACCTCCACCGAGCAGTCCGGCCTGTTCGGCCACATCCTGCCGATCTTCACGCACACCAGCGGGATCACGGTGCGGGTGGTGGCCCTGGGCACCGGCCAGGCGCTGGATGTCGGCCGGCGGGGCGATGCCGACGTGGTGCTCGTGCATGACCGCGCCGCCGAGGAACGCTTCGTCGAGCAGGGGTTCGGCGGCCCGCGCCGGCCGGTGATGTACAACGACTTCGTCCTGGCCGGGCCGGCCGCCGACCCGGCGCGCATCGCCGGGACGACCGACGTCGCATCGGCTCTGCGCCGGATTGCCGCGGCGCGCGCGCCCTTCGTCTCCCGTGGCGACCGCAGCGGCACGCATGCCGCGGAACTGCGCCTGTGGCAGGGCGCCGGCATCGACCCGCTGCCCGGTCGCGGCGCCTGGTACCGCGAGATCGGGCAGGGCATGGGCCCCGCGCTGAATACGGCCGCGGCGCAGAACGCCTATATCCTGACGGATCGCGGCACCTGGCTGGCGTTTCGCAATCGCCAGGACCTGCGCATCCTGGTCGAGGGCGACCAGCGGCTGTTCAACCAGTACGGCGTGATGCTGGTGAGCCCGCAGCGCCACCCGCATGTGAAGGCCGCGGACGGGCAGCGTTTCGTGGACTGGATCACCTCGTCCGCCGGACAGGCGGCGATCGCCGGGTTCCGCATCGGCGGGGAGCAGCTGTTCTTTCCCAACGCGGACCAGGCCGGCGCCTGAGGATCCGCCCCGCGCCCGAAGGGGTGATTTCCCCTGATCGCGGAGTGTTCTAGGGTCCGCCCATCATGGACATGCCCCTTCCCGCGGATGCCCGCGTGGCCGCCGAGGCCGCGCGGCGCCGGTCCTTCGCCATCATCGCCCACCCCGATGCCGGCAAGACCACGCTGACCGAGAAACTGCTGCTCAAGGGCGGCGCCATCCAGCTCGCCGGCCAGGTGCGCGCGAAGGGCAATGCGCGCCGCACCCGGTCGGACTGGATGAAGATCGAGCAGGAACGCGGCATCTCGGTCGCCACATCGGTGATGACCTTCGAGAAGGACGACACGGTCTTTACCCTGCTGGATACGCCGGGCCACGAGGATTTCTCGGAAGACACCTATCGGACGCTGACCGCCGTCGATGCCGCGGTCATGGTGCTCGATGCCGCCAAGGGCATCGAGAGCCAGACCCGCAAGCTGTTCGAGGTCTGCCGCCTGCGCGACATCCCGATCATCACCTTCGTCAACAAGATGGACCGCGAGGGCCGCGACCCCTTCGACCTGCTGGACGAGATCGAGAAGACGCTGGCGCTGGAAGCCAGCCCGGTGGCCTGGCCGGTCGGGCAGGGGGCGGACCTGCGCGGGGTCTACGACATCCTGCACCCGTCGCTGCGGCTGGTGGATTCGGATGAGGTCATCCCGCTGACCGGCCTGGATGACCCGACCATCGAGGCGCGCGTGCCCGGCGACCGTGCCGCGACCCTGCGCGAACAGGCCGCGCTCGCCGCCGGCGCCTGCGCGGAATTCGACCTCGGCAAGTTCCTCGAAGGCTCGCTGACGCCGGTCTATTTCGGCTCGGCGCTGCGGGATTTCGGCGTGGCGCACCTGCTGGAGGGCCTCGCCCGCTTCGCCCCGCCGCCGCGCCCGCGCCCGGCCGATACGCGCCTGGTGCGGCCGGAGGAACCGAAGCTGTCGGGCTTCGTGTTCAAGATCCAGGCGAACATGGACCCGCAGCATCGCGACCGCGTGGCCTTCCTGCGCATCTGCTCCGGCCGGCTGGAGAAGGGGATGCGCCTGCGCCAGGTGCGGACTGGCAAGCTGGTGCCGGTCAACGCCCCGCTGTTCTTCTTCGCCAAGGACCGCCAGGTGGCCGAGGAAGCCTGGCCCGGCGACGTGGTCGGCATCGCGACGCATGGCGGCATCCGCATCGGCGATACGCTGTCGGAATCCGAGGCGCTGAACTTCCAGGGCGTGCCGTCGTTTGCACCGGAGCATCTGCGGCGGGTGCGCCTCGATGACCCGATGCTGGCCAAGAAGCTGCGCAAGGCGCTCGATGAACTGGCCGATGAGGGCGTGGTGCAGCTGTTCCGCCCGCTGGACGGTTCGCAGCCGATCGTGGGCGTGGTGGGGCTGCTGCAGCTCGATGTGCTGGCGTCCCGCCTGAGGGCGGAATACGGCGTGCCGGCATCCTTCGAGGCCGCGCCCTGGGCGCAGACGCGTTGGATGGCATCCGAGGACCGCGACGCCATCGAACGCTTCGCCGCGTCCCACCGCATGGACATGGCCGAGGATCACGACGCCGAGCAGGTGGCCTTCTTCACCTCCGACTGGCGCCGCAAGCGCGCCGAGGAGGAATGGCCGATGATCCGCTTCCTGCCGGTGCGCGAACAGCACGGGTTGGCGCCGGCCTGAGCCGAACGGCGCGCGTCGTCCGCCGATCGTTCCACGCCGCGCCGAAGGCGGTCCCGCACCCCGCCATCTCGCCACCGCCCCCGTTCGGCGCGACACTGCGCCGAACGCCTTCGGGGGAAGTGCATGCAGGCCAGCGACTACATCGTCATCGGCGCCGGATCGGCCGGCGCGGTGGTGGCGAACCGGCTGTCCGCCGACCCGCGCAATTCGGTGCTGCTGCTGGAAGCCGGGCCCGCCAGCCACCCCTGGTCGCGCATCCCGGTCGGCTACGCCAAGCTCGTGGCCCATCCGGCGGTGAACTGGCTCTATGCCTCCGAACCCGAGCCGGGCACGCACAACCGCCGCATCCCGGTGCCGCGCGGGCGCATGCTGGGCGGGTCCAGCGCCATCAACGGCCTCGCCTTCGTGCGCGGCCAGGCGCAGGATTTCGACGCCTGGGCGCAGATGGGCAATACCGGCTGGAGCCACGCCGACGTGCTGCCCTTCTTCCGGCGCATGGAACGCTACGAAGGCGGCGGCGACGACGCCTTGCGCGGCCGCGACGGCCCGCTGCGCGTGACCGACCCGCCGGCGACCGACCCGCTGCTGGCCACCATCATCCAGGCCGCGGGCCAGGTCGGGATTTCGCACAACCCCGACTACAATGGCGCCGTCCAGGACGGCATCGCCATGAGCCAGGCGACCATCGCCTCGCGCCGGCGCATGAGCACGGCGTATTGCTACCTAGATCCGATCCGCCGCCGCCCGAATCTTCGCATCGAGACGGGCGCGCTGGCCGAGGCGCTGGTCTTCGAGGGCACCCGCTGCACCGGCATCCGCTACAGCCAGGCCGGCGCGCGGCGCGAGGCGCGGGCGGCGCGCGAGGTGATCCTGTGCGGCGGGTCGGTCAATTCGCCGCAACTGCTGGAACTCTCGGGCATCGGCCAGCCGGACCGCCTGCGCGGGCTTGGCATCGCCGTGACGCACGCGCTGCCCGGCGTGGGCGAGAACCTGCGCGACCACTACGCGCCGCGCACCCGCTGGGCGGTCGGCGCGCGCGGCTGGACGCTGAACGATCGCGGGCGGGGCCTGGGGCTGGTGCGCCAGGCGCTGCGCTATGCGCTGACCGGCCAGGGCATGCTGGCCATGGTCGCCGCCCCGCTGCGCGCCTTCGTGCGATCGCGCGAGGGGCTGGAAGCCCCCGACCTGTTGCTCGGCTGGGTGCCGATGCTGACGGAGCCCGGGCCGAAGGGACCGCGCATCGCCGCCCAATCCGGCATGACCTGCTACGCCCATCCGATGCGGCCCGAGAGCCGCGGGCACATCCACATCACCTCGGCCGATCCGCGCGCGGCGCCGGCGATCACCTTCAACTTCCTCTCCTCGCCGGCCGATGGCGCGCTGACCGTGCGCGCCATTCGGATCGCGCGCGCCATCATGACCGCACCGGCCATGGCGCCGCTTGACCTCAGCGAGATCGCGCCGGGCGATGCCCGGCAATCGGACGACGAGATCCTCGACTGGGTGCGCCGCGCCGGGGAAACCACCTACCACCCCATCGGCACCTGCCGCATGGGCCAGGACGCCATGGCCGTGGTGGACGCGCGGCTGCGCCTGCACGGCATCGCCGGGCTACGCGTGGCCGACGCATCGATCATGCCGACCCTGACCTCGGGTAACACCAACGCACCGACGATCATGATCGGGGAGAAGGCGGCGGCGATGGTGCTGGAGGACGCGGCGGCGGGGTGAGGGCGGCGCCGCCGGGAGGGCTCTGCCCTCCCGGACCCACCCGCCGGGGGCATACGTGCCCCCGGACCCGCGGAGAGTGAAGGGCTGGTGGGGGGGAGGGGCTCAGGGGTGGGACCTGTTGGAAGGGCGCACCATGCCCCTCCTGCCCACCAGCCCTTTGACCCCGGGTCTGGGAGGCGGTTGCCTCCCAGCGGGGGGGCGGGGGGCTGGCCCCCCGGTTGCGCCTCGCCCCGCTACTCCGCCGCCACCTGCAGCGCAGCCGCCCGCCCCAGCCCTGCCTCCATCGCCGCGCCTTGCATTTCGCGCGCGACCAGGCCGCGCAGCCAGGCGTGTCCGGCATCGCGCCGGCGTCCTTCGTGCCAGACCTGCCAGATCGGGATGCGGATCGGCGGGCCGGGCACGTCGGTCACGACCATGCCGAATTCCGTCTCGGCGATCACTGCCATGGTCTTGGGCAGCACGCCCAGATAGTCGGTGCGCGAGATCACGAAGGGCACTTCCAGGTATTCGCTGACCGTCAGCCGGCTTTCCGCCATCAGGTCCCACAGCTTGCCCTGCAGCGCGCGGGGCCGGCGTTCGGGGGCGCGGCGATGGCAGCGGATGAATTCCTCGGCCGCCAGGTGCCGCCAGCCCATGCCCTTGAAGGCGCGCGGATGCCCGTTGCGCGCGGCGATCACCAGGCTGTCGTCGAACAGCCGCTTGTTGACGAAGCGGTCGTCGGCGGCGGCGATCCAGTCCACCGCCATGTCGAGCAGCCCTTCGCGCATCAGGTTCGGGGCGTCGTCGGCCAGGGTGCGGGTGTCGAAGCGCAGCGTCACCTTCGGCGCCTCGGCCAGCGCGGCGTCGCGGATGCGCAGCGCATAGGCCGGGCCCATCGGGTGCGGGATCGCGATCTCGAAGCGCCGCGTGCTGCCGGCGGGGTCGAAGCCGCGCGCTTCCTCGACCGAATGGCGCAGCGCATCGAGCGCGTGGGTGATCTCGGGGAAGATGCGGTTGGCGACCGGCGTCGGCGTCATGCCGCCCGGCGTGCGCAGGAACAGTTCGTCGCGGCAGGTCTCGCGCAGGCGCGCCAGCGCGTGGCTGGTGGCGGATTGGCTGAGCCCCAGCCGCAGCCCGGCGCGCGAGACGGATCGCGTGTCGTACAGTGCCTCGAACACCAGCAGCAGGTTGAGGTCGAGGCCCTTCAGCGTCGCCATGCGGTGTTCCTTGCGCCGTGGCGGTGCGTGATGCGCGGCGCCCGCCCGGTCGACCCCCGCGGCCAGCCCGCGCATCCCTCCCGTGGCGATATCGATTTGGACCGAAACCGCCGCGGTCTTCAAGGCCGGCATTGGCCGGGCGGTGCCGCCAGGGGCGGCCGGCGCGGGGGCGTGCGCGCCGAGGCGCACCGCGACCGGGCCGACAGCCCATCCCGGCCGCCGGAGTCACGCGATGGGACGGTTCGATCCGGTCGTCACGCGGCCTACCCGACCCGCCGCCGCCGCACCACCGTGACCGAGCACGGCGCCTCCCCCGCCACCTGGCCCGAGACCGACCCGAGCAGCCGTCGCGACAGCGAGTTCTCCCGCGCACCCACCACCAGGTGGTCGACCCGGTTGGCGCGCGCGTAGTCCAGGATGGCTTCGGCGGCGTCCGGCGCCTCCAGTACGTGGAAGGTGACGCGGCCCTCCGCCAGGCGCAGCGGCGCCGCCCAGTGCCGCAATTCCACCAGCCGCTGCACGTGGCGGTTGCGCGCGGCCGCATCCTCCGCCGATGCCGCGGCCTCGCGCAGCACATTGAGGCAGGCGAGCCGCGCGCCGGGCCGCGTGCCGAGCATCTTCTGCACCTGGTTGCGCAGCATGCCGGCCAGGTCGTCGCTGGTCTGCGACAGGTCGATCGCGACCGCGAGGATGGGCGCGGCGGCGATCCGCCCGGCCGCGCCGAGCTGCCGCGGCGCCAGCGGTTCGGGCCGCAGGCGGCGCCGCAGCACCGTGATCAGGTCGTCGCGCCGGCGGCGTTCCGCCCGCGCTGTCAGCGCGATCTGGTCGGGGTGGCGCAGGTCGAAGGCGAGTTGCGCGGCGGTCGGGTGGCGGCGGTCGGGGTTCACCTCCAGGCAGCGCAGGATGACCTCCTGCAGCCAGGGCGGCATCGCGTCGCGCCGCCGGCGCGGCGGCACCGGGTCGCGCCACAGCCGGCGCTTCACGCCCTTGAGGTGCCGCGGTTCGCCGAACGGCGTCTCGCCCGTTGCCAGCTGGTACATCAGCGCGCCGAGCGCGAACAGGTCGCTGCGCGGGTCGTGGCGCACGCCCAGCAGCTGCTCGGGCGCCATATAGGGGGTGGACCCGTAGGGCAGGCGGAATTCCTCGGCCATCAGGTCGGGCAGCTGGTCGTGGTGGGCCAGGCCGAAATCGACCAGCACCGCGGTGCCGTCGGGGCGGAACAGGATGTTCGCCGGCTTCACGTCCAGGTGGACGACATGCTGGTGGTGCAGGTCGTCCAGCGCATCGGCCACCGCCGCGCCGATCGCCGCGACATCGTCGATCGGCAGCGGCAGGTCGCGCAGGCGCTCCGACAGCGCGGTGCCCTCGATGCGCTCCATGACGATGTAGGGCTCGGCCTCGAAGCCGGCCATGGCGACGAAGCGCGGCACGTGCGGGCCGGCCAGCCGCGGCATGATCATCTGCTCCATCTCGAACGATACGATGGCCGCGGGGTCCTCGCCGGCGCGCAGGCGCGGCACCTTCATCAGCAGCGCCGAGGCTTCGTTGGGGTGCGAGGCGCGGTGCAGCAGCGCCATGCCGCCCTCGTGCAACACTTCGCCGATCGCGAAGCCGTCGATGACGCGCCCGGTCAGCGGCACGGCTCACGCCCTGTCCGGCGGGTGGCGCGGGCGGGCCGGTGCCGGGCGTTCACCACAGCGCCTCAGCGGCCGAGGAACAGCCGGTCGGCGAGGCCCGTGGGCAACCCCGCGGCGCGGATCTTTCCGGCCGCCGCCTCGATGTCGTAGGGCACGCGCTGCCAGGCGATGTCGCAGCGCGCGGTGTCCAGCAGGCCGTAGCAGGCGGTCGGGTTGCCGTCGCGCGGCTGGCCGACCGCCCCCATCACCGCGAGCCAGCGGCGCCCGCGCGCCAGCGGCACCGGCGCGCCCGCCACCGGGGCGAAGGCGTTGATCTTGTCGCTCTCGCCCAGGCTGTAGAGCGCGGGGCGGTGCACATGGCCGCAGATGGTGGCATGGGCGTCGGTCGCGGCGATGCTGCGCCGGGCGGCCTCGGCATCCTGCACATAGTGCCAGCGCGCGGGCGCCGAGGCATCGGCATGCACGAACAGCCGCCCATCCTGTTCGTGCGAAAGCGGCAGCGCCGCGATGAAGCGGCGATGCGCGTCGGTCAGGCGCTTGCGGGTCCAGCCGATGGCGAGTGCCGCGAGGTCGTTCATGCCGGTCGCGGCGGTGCCGATCGCGGCCTCGTCATGGTTGCCGAGCAGCGCCACGGCGCCGGCGGCGACCTCGGCCATCGCCAGGTCGACCACCGCCTCGGGATCGGCGCCATAGCCGACCAGGTCGCCGAGCAGGATGATGCGCTCCGCACCCCGCGCGCGGGCGTGGTCGAGGCAGGCGCGCAAGGCCTCGAGGTTGCCGTGCACGTCGGCGAGGACGGCGAGGCGCATGGCGCGTCAGGACCGGCCGGGATGGTCGAGGCCAGGCGCCCCGCGGCGGGCAGCGCGGGCCCAGGCCCCGCCCCGGCAGCGCCCGCGCCGCACGGTGCCAGCCCCCTGGCGAGGCTGGCCGGGCGGGGGCGAGCGCCGGTGCCGGGGTGTCACGACAGGCGCTCAGTTGTTGATGAAGACACGGGCCGCCAGCGCCACCTGGAACAGCGCGGTGACCAGGTCGCGGCCGAACAGCCAGTATTTCGGGTCGAGGTAGGGCAGCGCGATCAGTTCGTCGCCGGGCCGCGGCGGCACGCGCGGTTCCAGGATCACCTCGCCCGAGGGGCGGCGCAGCATCAGCGTGGAGCGCGCCCCGCGCGAGGACAGCCCGCCCGCGGCATCGAGGTACTGGTCGATGCTCCAGCCCTCGCGCCAGATGACCGGCTGGGGCATGTTGACCTCGCCCTGCACGAACACCGTCTGGGAGCGTTCGGGAATGACGATGATGTCGCCGTTCTCGAGCCGGATCGGCGCGCAGGCGCCCTGCTGGCCCATCACCACCACGCGCCCCTCGGGCATCACGCGGCGGGCGCGGGAGATGTACTGGGAAATCAGGTTGGCTTCCTGCGTGCGCGCCTCGGCCACCGAGGTGGTCGGCGCCGGCGACAGGAACAGCTGGCGTTCGAGGCGGTCCAGCGCCTCGTCGATCGACCGCTTCTGCGCGATCGCGAGTGACGGGCGCAGCAGGAACACCCCCTCGGTATTCGCCAGCTGCGCGTCGACGGCGATGTGGTCGAGGATGCCGCACAGCGTCATGTCGCGGTCGGTCACCAGCACCGAGGGATACAGCCGGCTGCCCTCGACATTCACGCGGATGGTGCGCGCCGAGACGTCGGCCACGAAGGTCACGGTGTCCTGGTCGAGCAGCGTCTGCTGCGCCAGTTCCGTGATGGTCATGTAGCGCGAGAAGGGCTGCGAGGAGCGCACGCCGCGCACCACCGCATTGGTGGCGGCGGGCAGCGGGCGGGCCAGTTCGATCAGCTCGCGCCCGCTCAGGTTGGCGCGGCTGGTGCTTTCGAACAGGTAGTTGTTCCGCACCGCGCCGTCGGCGCCGATCATCGCGCGCTGGCGCCCGACGATGACGGTGTCGCCTTCCTGCAGGCGGATCTGCGGCAGCTGGCCCTGCAGCAGGAAGCGATAGAGGTCGATGGTGGCGATGGTGCCGCCGCTGCGGGTGATGGTGATCTCGCGGAACGACCCGCGCCCGGGATCGACGCCGCCGGCGCGCACCAGGAAGTCGAGCACGCTGTCCGAGGCGACGCCGGCGTAGCGGCCCGGCGCGCGCACGAAGCCGGTCACGAACAGGCCGATGCGCTGGGTCGACAGCACGGTGGCATAGACCTGCACCTGCGTCGTGTAGACCTTGCGGATCTCGCCCTCGACCACGGCCTGCAGGTCGCCCACGCGCACGCCGGCCACGCGCACCGGGCCGATATTGGGCAGGAACAGGTTGCCGGCGGGGTCGATCACGCCGACCAGCTCGGATTCCACCGCGCCCCAGGCGCGGACCGAGACGCGGTCGCCCGGTGCCAGCACGTAGTTCGGGTTGGGCGCTTCGGAGGAGCTCTGTTGCTGGCCGGTGAACAAGGCGGCGCCGAACACCGCGGTCGCGGGCCCGGCGATGCGCGCCTGGTCGCCGAGCGGCGCGACGAGCGAGGCGCCGCCCTCGGCTTGGGTCGGGCTGCCCAGGCGTTCGGTCCCGCGCTGCTGGCCGGGGATGTCGGCGAGGGATCGCTGGTCGAAGGTGGGGGGTGGCAGGACGGCGGGGGCGCTGCCCGGCACGGCGGTCCCGGCGGCACCGCCCGCGCCGCTTTGGCCCAGCAGCGGGAAGCCCGGCAATTGGCCCGGCACGCCGCCGATGCCCGGGGCGAGCGCGCGGCTCTGCTGCGCCACCGCGTGCCCGCCCAGGGCCAGGCCGGCGATGACGAACAGCACCGCGAGCGCGAGGCGCCGCACCTCAGACCGCATGTTCGCGCATCCCCGCGACCAGCAGCCAGCCGATGCCGAATGCCACCGAGAGCCCGAGGAAGACACTGCCCACACTGATGAGTTTCCGTGGATAAAGGGGATGGACGGCAAGGTTGGGTTCGACCACGCGGGCGATGTAGACCTGCTGGCGTTGCGCCTCGACGCGCGCGGCCTCCAGGCTGGCGGTGGCGGAGGCGAGCTGGCGGTCGGCGAATTCGCGTTCCAGCATCAGCCGTTCGAAATTGCCGAGCTGCTGGGCCAGCGTGCCCTCGCCCTGGGTGCGGCGAGCGCGCTCGACCTCGATCTGGCGTTCCAGCGCGGCGATGCGGTTGCGGGTGACCTGGAGCGCGGGGTTGTCGGGGCGCATGAAGGCCATGCGTTCGCGCAATTCGGCATTGGCGGCGGTCAGCGCGCTTTCCATGGCCGAGATGGTGGTTGCGGCGGCGGTCGCGGTGCCGGCGCTGTCGAGGTCCTGCTGCGCCTCGCGGAAGCGGGTCAGCGCGGCGCGCGATTCCGCCACGCGGTGCTCGGCGACCAGCAGCTCGGCCCTCGCGATCCTGAGCGCATCCTCGCGCGCGCGTTCGGACAGGCTGTTCACCAGCGCCTCGGAGAGCGACAGCAGGGTGACCGCGATCGCCTTCGAATCCTCGGGCCGGAAGCTGCGCACGCGCAGCGTGGTCACGCTGGTCGAGGTGTCGAAGCTGGCCGAGACCATGGAATTGTAGAACTTGGTCAGGCGTTCCGGGTCGTCGTGGTGCAGCCGGGCGTAGAAATCGGCATCCTCGCGCGACCAGATGCCGACCAGGTCGACCCGCGCCTGCGCGCGCATCACCGCGTCGTGGGACATCAGGAAGTCGCGCACGCTGTTCGCCTCGGCGGTCGCGCCGCCGCCGCCGCCGGTCGCGGCCGAGATCACGGACCCGAGAGACAGCTGCGGCGCATCGGCGCGCGAGCGGACGACGAAGCGCGCCTCGGAGACGAATTGCGGCGAGGCGATGCCGTAGAAATACACCGTCACCAGCAGCGTCGGGACCAGCACGAACCAGGTGAAGGGGTGGCGCAGGAAGCGCGCCAGCCGCCGTTCCGGCTTGGGCGGCGGCGTCGGCGCGGCCTCGCTCCAGGCCGTCACCGGCTCGGCGCGGCCGGGTTCAAAGGCTGTTGTAGGTGGCGAGAGCTTCATCGATGTCTTCGTAGAACGTCAGCGTCCCTTGATCCAGCACTGCCGCGCGGGTGCACAGCTGCCGGACCAGGGAGGGCTGATGGGTGACGATGATCAGGCCGGCCCGCTGCAGCCGTGCGGCGAAGGCGCGGCCGAACTTGGTGTCGCCGACGGCCAGCGCCTCGTCGACCAGGAAGCAGTCGAATTCGACCGCCAGCGAGATCGCCAGGCCGAGGCGCGAGCGCATGCCCGACGAATAGGTCCCGACCGGCATGTTGAGGTAGTCGCCCAGCTCGGCGAAGGATTCGACGAATTCGACCGTCTCGGCGGCCTTCTTGCCGTAGATGCGGGCGATGAAGCGCGAATTGTCGGCCCCCGACAGCGCCGGCTGGAAGCCTGCCGCCATGCCGATCGGCCAGGACACCGACATGGTGCGGCGGATGGTGCCGCGCGTGGGGGATTCGACGCCGCCCAGGATGCGCACCAGGGTGGATTTGCCGGTGCCGTTGCGCCCGAGGATGCCGACCCGCTCGCCCCTGCGGAAGCTGCCGGTCACGCCGCGCAACACGTGCTTGCGTCCGACATTCATCGGGTAGGACTTGTGGACGTCCACCAGGTCGAGCGACACCGCCGGCCCCTATTCGAGGCCCAGCCGGTTGCGCGCGAGGCGCAGCCCGGTCAGCCCGATCAGGTGGGTCACAAGGATCCAGCCGGCGACGTAGGACAGGTCATAGATCGGCCGGTAGGTGTCGCCGAACTGCCCGTCGCGCAGCAATTCGAAGATGTGGACGGTCGGGATCCACAGCACGAGGTCCTGCATCCACGCCGGCAGCCATTCCACCATGAAGAACAGCCCGCAGAAGGGCAGCATCAGGTAGGACGCGGCATGCACCAGGCGGTCCAGCCCCTCCCATTCGCTGGTCGCCGCCCCGACCACCAGCGCGAGGCCCTGGGCGAACAGGAACATCAGCATCATGGCCGAAAGCATCTTCATGACGCTGTCGGGCAGATCCCCGCCCATCGCGATGCCGGCGATGGTGAACACCGCCATCACGCCGGTGCAGGCGATCGATTCGATGATGTGCCGTGCGTAGAACAGGTCGGGCAGCGTCACCTGCCGGTGATACAGCAGGCCCCGGTTCGCCCCGATGGTGTTGCCGGCGCGATTGACGATGCCGCGGAACTTGAAGAACAGGATGTAGCCGATCGCGAAGAATTCAAAGTTGCTGCGGATCGATTCCGTCCCGCGCACCTGGTGGATCACCGCGATCATCACGCCCAGCAGAAGCGGTTCGAAGAACAGCCACAGGTAGCCGTATTTCTGGCGCCCGAAGCGGGTGTGCATCTCGCGGATGATCAGCGCGCCGATCACGCGCATCTGCATCCTGGCGCAGTCGATGAGAAGCGGGCGGGAGGCGCTCTCGCTCACGGCCGCGCCACGCCGTCGCGCATCAGCGGCCGCGCCTCGCGCCAGCCGGTGCCGGCGCGACACAGCAGGCGCATCTGCGCGCTGCCGCTGGTGCTCACCTGCACCTCGCGGCATTCGCGCCCGCTCGCGGCGGCGTAGGAGCGGACCATGCGCAGCCGCGCGGTCTGGCCGGTCGAGGGCAGGACCACGCTGTCCTCGGCGCCAGGGGAGGCATTGGCCGCGAAGGCGACCACCGGGTCGGATATCGCGACCGGCGTGTCGGTGCCGGGCGTGATCACCGCGGTCGGCTCGGCGCAGCCCACGACCAACCCGGCGGCGACCGCTGCCAGGGTCCATCCGGCGCCGAACCGTTGCAGTCCGAGACCCATGCCGTACCGTTCCCCTCGCTATCCGATGTGCCAATCTAGCGTTTCGACGCGACTTACGCAAAAACAAGAAGATGCGGTCCAAGGCCCATACGGCGTGCCGGCTTCGTCTTCGCATCCGCAATGCGCCCTGCGCAGCCTAGGCCCCTGACCTTGCCAAGCGGTATCGATGCCGGTGGTCGCCTCCTGGTCCCGCCCGCGGTGGTGCGGCGGTGGCCGCACCTGCGCGCCTTCTGGCCCGGCTGCGAGATCCTGACACCGCCCCCGCTGGCCCGGCCGGGCGACCTGCTGGCCCTGCCGGCAGCGCAGGCCGTGCCGCTGCGCTGGGATGGGCGGATCCTGCGCCTGGCGACCGGCCCCTTCGCGCCGCCATGCTTCGGCGCGCGCAGCGCCCCGGCCGTGCTGCTGGCCGCCGAGGCCGCGGACCCGGTGGCCGACGCGCTCGCGACCCCGCCGGCGCCCGGCGCGGCGGCCCGCGCCCCGGG
>NZ_CAKKLX010000068.1 GCF_918698155.1 Roseomonas sp. CECT 9278 | reverse complement strand
CTTCCATCTCGACCAGCTCCAGCAGGTCGGGGTCCGCCATGTCGCACTTGTTCAGGAACACCACCAGCGCCGGCACGCCCACCTGGCGCGCCAGCAGGATGTGCTCGCGCGTCTGCGGCATCGGGCCGTCGGCCGCCGAGACCACCAGGATCGCGCCGTCCATCTGCGCCGCGCCCGTGATCATGTTCTTCACGTAGTCGGCGTGGCCGGGGCAGTCCACATGCGCGTAGTGGCGGTTCGCGGTCTCGTACTCGACATGCGCCGTCGAGATCGTGATGCCGCGCGCACGCTCCTCCGGCGCCTTGTCGATCTGGTCGTACGCCGTGAACGTCGCACCACCCGCCTTGGCCAGAACCTTGGTGATCGCCGCCGTCAGCGACGTCTTGCCATGGTCCACATGCCCGATCGTGCCGATGTTCACATGCGGCTTGTTACGCTCGAATTTCGCCTTCGCCATGTCCGTGATTCCCGATCGGGTTCGATTTACCAGCGGTAGTGGCTGAAGGCCTTGTTGGCCTCCGCCATCCGGTGCGTGTCTTCGCGCTTCTTGACGGCCGATCCGCGGTTGTTCGCCGCGTCCATCAGCTCGCCCGAAAGGCGTTCTTCCATCGTGTGCTCGCCGCGCTTGCGGGCGGACTCGATGAGCCAGCGGATCGCCAGCGCCTGGCGGCGCTCCGGGCGAACTTCCACAGGCACCTGGTAGGTGGCGCCACCGACGCGGCGCGAACGCACCTCGACGGCGGGCTTCACATTGTCCATCGCCTCGTGGAATAGGCGCAGCGGGTCGCCGTTCGGGCCGGAGCGCTTCTTCAGCGTCTCCATGGCGCCGTACACGATGTGCTCGGCGGTGGACTTCTTGCCGTCGTACATCAGCACATTCATGAAACGGCTGAGGACAATATCGCCGAACTTCGGATCCGGCAGGACTTCGCGCTTCTCGGCGCGGTGACGACGCGACATCTCTCAGCCCCTCACTTCGGCCGCTTGGCGCCGTAGAGCGAGCGCCGCTTGCGCCGCTTCGGCAGGCCCTGCGTGTCCAGCACGCCGCGCAGGATGTGGTAGCGCACGCCCGGAAGATCCTTCACGCGGCCGCCACGGATCAGGACCACCGAGTGCTCCTGCAGGTTGTGGCCTTCGCCGGGGATGTAGCTCACCACCTCGAAGCCATTGGTCAGGCGGACCTTGGCGACCTTGCGAAGGGCCGAGTTCGGCTTCTTCGGCGTGGTGGTGTAGACGCGCGTGCAGACGCCGCGCTTCTGGGGGCTGCCCTTCAGCGCCGGAACCTTGTTCCGGGTCGGCTTCGTCTCACGCCCCTGGGCAATGAGCTGGTTGATCGTCGGCATGACGCCCCTTCGTGACCTTCGTGTCCGCACGCCCCGCCGAAAGCACGATCGCCGGGCACGCACGCGAACGCGCGCCACCCGGGCTTGCCTTCCGCGACCGGCCTCAGCCCCCGATATCCAGGGGCGGCGCCGGCTGCGCAGCGTTGTGGACCAAAACCTGGCGGGACACCGTTGCCGGGGTCCTGCCGAGGGGGGGCTATCTACGACCGGGCCCGGGGTGAGTCAAGCGCATCAATGCCCGATTCACGGTGCGCGGCAGATGAAAGGCAGGAAGGTGCCCGACATGCCGGCATTCAGCGCCAGCAGGGTCATGGTATCGGCCATCGCGATCTCGGCGGTGCTGCGCGGGCACACAGCGCGTTCACGGCAGCCGGACGCGATGAAGGCGCCATGCGCGGCGATGAAGGCCGGGGACAGCCCGGCCGTGCCGAGGCGCTGCGTGGCGGCGCTCCAGGCCTCGGCGTACCGGCGGCATTTCTCCGCTGGCCAGTCCGGTGCCTGCGCCTGCGCGGGCGCTGCGCACAGCATGGCCGCAAGCACGAGGCCGCGCCAAGCGAAAGGGGCCGGCACCCTCGCGGATACCGGCCCCCCCTGGCGATTCGGTGCTGCGGCCGTCACTCGGCCGCGCGCGGTTCCGGCAGCGCCGGCGCGGAAGCCGGCAGGCGGCCCTTGTCGCGCTGGGCGGCCAGCGCCCGCAGCCGGTTCATCACCGAGCCCGTACCCGCCGGGATCAAGCGCCCGACGATCACGTTCTCCTTCAGGCCGGCCAGGTAGTCGACCTTGCCCGCCGTCGCGGCCTCGGTCAGCACGCGCGTCGTCTCCTGGAACGACGCCGCCGAGATGAACGAGGTCGTCTGCAGCGACGCCTTGGTGATGCCCTGCAGCACCGGTTCCGCCACCGCGGGACGCTCCTTGGCCTCGACGCGCTTCTCGTTCTCGATCTCGAACTCGATGCGGTCGACCGTCTCGCCGATCAGGTAGGTGGTGTCACCCGGGTCGGTGACCTCGACCTTCTGCAGCATCTGGCGAACGATCACCTCGATGTGCTTGTCGTTGATCTTCACGCCCTGGAGCCGATAGACCTCCTGGATCTGCTCGACCAGGTAGTCGGCCAGCTTCTCCACGCCCAGCACGCGCAGGATGTCATGCGGCACGCGCGGCCCGTCGACCAGCGGGTCGCCGCGCTTCACGTAGTCGCCTTCCTGCACGGACACGTGCTTGCCCTTGGGCACCAGGTATTCGCGCGGCGGCGGCTGCTCGTCGCCGGCGGCTTCGGGCACCACCAGGATGCGGCGCTTCGCCTTGTAGTCCTTGCCGAATTCCACGCGCCCGTCGATCTCGCTGATGATCGCGTGGTCCTTCGGGCGCCGCGCCTCGAACAGCTCCGCCACGCGCGGCAGGCCGCCCGTGATGTCGCGGGTCTTGGACGATTCGCGCGGCAGGCGCGCCAGCACGTCGCCGGCGGCAACGGCCGCCCCGTTGTCGATCGAGAGAATCGTGCCGGGGGTGAGGAAGTAGATCGCCTCGGTCCCGTTCTCGCGCTTCACGACGCTGTTCTTCTCGTCGCGCAGGATCAGGCGCGGGCGCAGGTCGACCGCCTTGCCCGGCGCCTTGTATTCGACGACCTCCTTGAAGGACAGGCCGGTCACGTCGTCCTGGCGATCGACCAGGGTGACGTTCTCGATCAGGTCGACGAATTCCAGCTTGCCGGCGCGCTCGGTGATGATGGGAAGGGTGAAGGGGTCCCATTCGGCCAGCTTCTGGCCGCGGGTCACCGTCGCCTCGTCCTCGGTCAGCAGGCGCGCGCCGTAGGGCACGCGCTGACGCGCACGCTCGCGGCCCTGCGCGTCGATCAGGATGATCTCGCAATTGCGCGACATCACGATCGGGTGGTTCTGGCTGTTCGTGACCACCACGCGGTTCAGCACCTTGATGGTGCCGTCGCCCGAGGCCTCGACCGCCGATTGCTCGGCACCACGCTGGGCCGCGCCGCCGATGTGGAAGGTACGCATGGTCAGCTGCGTGCCCGGTTCACCGATGGACTGCGCGGCGATGACGCCGACAGCCTCGCCGATGTTCACCGGCGTGCCGCGCGCAAGGTCACGGCCGTAGCAGCGGCCGCACACACCCTGGCGCGCATCGCAGGTCAGCACGGAGCGGATCTTCACCTGCTCCACGCCGGACTTCTCGATGCGCTCAGCGGCGACCTCGTCGATCAGGTCGAGGCGCTTCACGATCGTCTCGCCGTTCGCGGGGTCGAGCACATCCTCCTGCGAGGTGCGCCCGAGAATCCGCTCGGACAACGACGACACCACTTCGGCGCCATCCATCACCGCGGCCACGGTGAGGCCGCGGATCGTGCCGCAATCCTGTTCGACGATGATGCAGTCCTGCGCCACATCGACCAGGCGGCGCGTCAGGTAGCCGGAGTTCGCGGTCTTCAGCGCCGTATCCGCCAGGCCCTTGCGGGCGCCGTGGGTGGAGTTGAAGTATTCAAGGACGGACAGGCCTTCCTTGAAGTTGGCGATGATCGGCTGTTCGATGATCTCGCCCGACGGCTTCGCCATCAGGCCGCGCATGCCGGCCAGCTGGCGCATCTGCGCCGGCGACCCGCGCGCACCGGAATGCGACATCATCCAGACGGAGTTGGTCGGGCGGCCGACCTCCTGCTTCTGGATCTCCTTCATCATCGCGCCGGCCACTTCATCCGTGCAGCGCGACCAGGCGTCGACCACCTTGTTGTAGCGCTCGCCGGCCGTAATCAGGCCATCGAGATACTGCTGCTCGAACTCCTTCACCTCGGCCTTGGTCTTGGCGATGGACGCGGTCTTGCTGTCCGGCACGACCATGTCGTTCTTGCCGAAGGAAATGCCGGCCTTGGCCGCCTGGCGGAAGCCGAGCGCCATCATCCGGTCAGCGAAGATCACCGATTCCTTCTGGCCGCAATGCCGGTAGACCGCGTCGATCACGTCCGACACGTTCTTCTTGGTCAGCATGCGGTTGACCAGGCTGTAGGTCAGCTGCGGATGCAGCGGCAGCAGCGCGCCGATCATCATGCGGCCCGCGGTCGTGACCACGCGCTCGGTCACCACCTCGCCATCCGCATTCATCGTCTTGCGGCGCGCGCGGATCTTGCTGTGCAGCGTGATGGCCTGCGCTTCGAGCGCCAGCTCGAGCTCACCGACCGATGCGAAGGACGGCGTGTCCTTCTCCTCGGTGACCAGGAACTCCGGCGTCTCCAGCGACAGGTAGTACAGGCCGAGCACGATGTCCTGCGACGGCACGATGATCGGCTTGCCGTTCGCCGGGCTGAGGATGTTGTTGGTCGACATCATCAGCACGCGCGCTTCCAGCTGCGCCTCGAGGCTCAGCGGGACGTGCACGGCCATCTGGTCGCCGTCGAAGTCGGCGTTGAAGGCAGTGCAGACCAGCGGATGCAGCTGGATGGCCTTGCCTTCGATCAGCACGGGCTCGAAGGCCTGGATGCCCAGGCGGTGCAGCGTCGGCGCCCGGTTCAGCATGACCGGGTGCTCGCGGATCACTTCTTCCAGGATGTCCCACACCTCGGGACGTTCCTTCTCCACCATCCGCTTCGCGGCCTTGATGGTGGTGGCGTGGCCATACTTCTCGAGCTTGCTGTAGATGAACGGCTTGAACAGCTCGAGCGCCATCTTCTTCGGCAGGCCGCACTGGTGCAGCTTCAGCTCGGGGCCCACCACGATCACCGAACGACCGGAATAGTCCACGCGCTTGCCGAGCAGGTTCTGACGGAAGCGCCCCTGCTTGCCCTTCAGCATGTCGGACAGCGACTTCAGCGGGCGCTTGTTGGCTCCCGTGATGGCGCGGCCACGACGGCCATTGTCGAACAGCGCATCGACCGCTTCCTGCAGCATGCGCTTTTCATTGCGCACGATGATGTCGGGCGCGCGCAGTTCGATCAGGCGCTTCAGGCGGTTGTTGCGGTTGATGACGCGACGGTACAGGTCGTTGAGGTCCGACGTCGCGAAGCGGCCGCCATCGAGCGGCACCAGCGGGCGCAGCTCCGGCGGGATGACCGGGATCACGTCCAGGATCATCCACTGCGGATGCGCGCCGGATTCGCCGAAGCTCTCGATCAGCTTCAGGCGCTTCACGAGCTTCTTGCGCTTGGCTTCCGACGTCGTCTCCTTCAGGTCGGCGCGCAGCTTCACGCCCTCGGCCTGCAGGTCGATCCCGCCCAGCATCTGCTTCACGGCTTCCGCGCCGATGCCGACGCTGAACGCGTCCTCACCGAACTCGTCCATCTTCTGCTGGTACTGGTCCTCGTTCAGCAGCTGATGGAGCTTGAGGTCCGTCAGGCCGGGTTCGAGCACCACGTAGGACTCGAAATACAGGACCTTCTCCAGCTCCTTCAGGGTCATGTCGACCATCAGGCCGACGCGGCTCGGCAGCGACTTCAGGAACCAGATATGCGCGACCGGCGAGGCCAGTTCGATGTGCCCCATCCGCTCACGGCGCACCTTGGCCAGCGTGACCTCGACGCCGCACTTCTCGCAGATGATGCCGCGGAACTTCATGCGCTTGTACTTGCCGCACAGGCACTCGTAGTCCTTGATCGGCCCGAAGATGCGGGCGCAGAACAGCCCGTCCCGCTCCGGCTTGAAGGTGCGGTAGTTGATGGTCTCGGGCTTCTTGATCTCGCCATAGGACCAGGACCGGATCTGCTCGGGGGAAGCGATCGTGATCCGGATCTGGTCGAAGGTCATGGCCTGGCCGGTCTGGCCCAGGATCTTCATCAGCTCGTTCATGCGGTCCTCGTGGATGAGGCCGCCGCCGCGAAGACGTCGCGGCGGCTGAGCGTTAGGAAAGGAAAGCGGAGACGCCGACGCATCACGTCGGGCGGTTCTCCAGATCGACGTTCAGACCGAGCGACTTCAGTTCCTTCACGAGCACGTTGAAGGATTCCGGAATGCCCGCCTCAAAATTGTCCTGGTCGCGGACGATCGCCTCGTAGACCTTGGTGCGGCCCGAGACGTCGTCGGACTTCACCGTCAGCATCTCCTGCAGCGTGTATGCAGCGCCGTAGGCTTCGAGCGCCCAGACCTCCATTTCGCCGAAGCGCTGGCCGCCGAACTGCGCCTTGCCGCCCAGCGGCTGCTGCGTGACCAGCGAATACGGGCCGATCGAGCGCGCGTGGATCTTGTCGTCCACCAGGTGATGCAGCTTCAGCATGTAGATGTAGCCGACCGTCACCTTGCGCTCGAATTTTTCCCCCGTGCGCCCGTCATGCAGCCAGACCTGGCCGGAGGTATCCAACCCAGCCTGCGTCAGCATGCCCTCGATATCCGCCATGCGCGCGCCGTCGAAGACCGGCGTGGCGATCGGGATACCCTTGCGCAGGTTTTCGCCGAGTTCGACCAGCTGCGCGTCGGACATCGGCGCGATGTCGTTGGCGAAGATCTCGTCGCCATAGACGTCCTTCAGCTTCGCCTCGAGCTCCGAACGGCGGCCACCACGATGGCGGTATTCCTCCACCAGTTCGCCGACCTGCTTGCCGAGCGAGGCGCAGGCCCAGCCCAGATGCGTCTCGAGGATCTGCCCGACATTCATGCGCGAGGGCACGCCCAGCGGGTTCAGCACCAGGTCGACATGCGACCCGTCCTCGAGGAACGGCATGTCCTCGATCGGCACGACTCGGGAGACCACGCCCTTGTTGCCGTGCCGGCCGGCCATCTTGTCGCCGGGCTGCAGCTTGCGCTTCACGGCGACGAAGACCTTGACCATCTTCATCACGCCGGGCGGCAGTTCATCGCCGCGCTGCAGCTTCTCGACCTTGCTCTCGAAGCGCTTCTGCAGGCGCTCGACGGCAGCGTCGAACTCGCGCTTCAGCGCCTCGATCTCGGCCATGGCGGCATCATCCACCACGCCGATCTGCCGCCAGGTCGCCTTGGCGAACTGGTCGAGCACGGCATCGTCGATCACCGTGCCGGCCTTCACACCCTTGAAGCCGCCCGAGGCCTTCTTGTTCAGCAGCCGCTCGCGCAGCCGGCCGTAGAAGGACCGCTCCTGGATCGCCTTCTCGTCGTCGCGGTCCTTGGCCAGGCGTTCGATCTCGGCGCGGTCGATAGCCATCGCGCGCTCGTCCTTGTCCACGCCGCGGCGGGAGAAGACGCGCACATCCACGATGGTGCCGGTCACGCCGGGCGGCAGCTTCAGCGAGGTATCGCGGACATCCGACGCCTTCTCGCCGAAGATGGCGCGCAGCAGCTTTTCCTCGGGCGTCATCGGGCTCTCGCCCTTCGGCGTCACCTTGCCGACCAGGATGTCGCCCGGGTTCACCTCGGCGCCGACATAGACGATGCCGGCCTCATCCAGGTTGCGCAGCGCTTCCTCACCCACGTTGGGAATGTCACGGGTGATTTCTTCCTGGCCCAGCTTGGTGTCGCGGGCCATGACCTCGAATTCCTCGATGTGGATCGAGGTGAAGACGTCGTCCTTGGCGATGCGCTCGCTGATGAGGATGGAGTCCTCGAAGTTGTAGCCATTCCAGGGCATGAACGCGACGAGCACGTTGCGCCCCAGCGCGAGTTCGCCGAGCTCGGTGGACGGGCCGTCGGCGATGATGTCGCCGGCCTGCACCTTGTCGCCCACGCGCACCAGCGGGCGCTGGTTGATGCAGGTGGACTGGTTCGACCGCATGAACTTCCGCAGGCGATAGATGTCCACGCCGCGCGTCGTGCCATCCTCGCCGGACGCACGCACCACGATGCGCGCGCCGTCGATGCTGTCGATCACGCCGTCGCGCTTCGCCACGATGGTCGCGCCCGAATCACGCGCCACCGCCGCTTCCATGCCGGTGCCGACAAGCGGCGCATCGGCGCGGATCAGCGGCACCGCCTGTCGCTGCATGTTCGAACCCATCAGCGCGCGGTTGGCGTCGTCGTTCTCCAGGAACGGGATCAGCGCCGCGGCGACGGACACGAGCTGCTTCGGCGAGACGTCGATCGCCGTCACTTCCTCGGGCTTCACCAGGCGGAAGTCGCCGCCCTGGCGCACCGACACCAGCTCATCCTTGAACGACCCGTCGCCGTCCACGTTGGCATCCGCCTGCGCGACGACCAGGCGCTCCTCCTCCATTGCGGAGAGGTAGCGCGGACTGCCCACGATCTTGCCGTCCTTCACCAGGCGATACGGCGTCTCGATGAAGCCGTACTTGTTCACCTTGGCGAAGGTCGCGAGCGAATTGATCAGGCCGATGTTCGGGCCTTCGGGCGTCTCGATCGGGCAGATGCGGCCGTAATGCGTCGGGTGCACGTCGCGCACCTCGAAGCCGGCGCGCTCGCGCGTCAGGCCCCCCGGGCCAAGCGCGCTGAGGCGGCGCTTGTGCGTCACCTCGGACAGCGGATTGGTCTGGTCCATGAACTGCGACAGCTGCGAGGAACCGAAGAACTCGCGCACGGCGGCCGCGGCCGGCTTCGCGTTGATCAGGTCGTGCGGCATGACGGTGTCGATATCGACCGACCCCATGCGCTCCTTGATCGCGCGTTCCATGCGCAGCAGGCCGACGCGGTACTGGTTCTCCATCAGCTCGCCGACCGAACGCACGCGGCGATTGCCGAGGTTGTCGATGTCGTCGATCTGGCCGCGGCCGTCCTTCAGGTCCATCAGCACGCGCAGCGCGGCGACGATGTCGTGCTTGCGCAGCGTGCGGACGTGATCGGGCACTTCCTCGATGCTGAAACCGAGGCGCATGTTCATCTTCACACGACCCACGGCCGACAGGTCGTAGCGCTCGGGGTCGAAGAACAGGCCCTTGAACAGGGCTTCCGCGGTGTCGGGCGTCGGCGGCTCACCGGGGCGCATGACCCGGTAGATGTCCATCAGCGCCTCGTCGCGATTGGCGTTCTTGTCCACCGCGAGGGTGTTGCGGATCCACGGGCCGACCGACTGGTCGACGGCCAGCGTCGGCAGGCGGTCCAGGCCGGCGCCCTCGATCGCCGCGAGCTTGGGTTCGGTCAGCTCGTCGCCGGCCTCGGCCCAGATCTCGCCGGTCTGCATGTCGACCAGGTCCTCGGCCACGAAGCGGCCGAGCAGGTCGGCGCGGCCGACCAGCACCTCGGTCGTGCCGGCCTCGGCGATCTTGCGCGCGCTGCGCGGCGTCAGCTTGGCTTCCTTGTCGGCGACGACCAGGCCGGTCTTGGCGTCGATCAGGGGTTCCATCAGCTTCACGCCGCGGAAGGCCTCGGGGTCGAAGGCGCGCGACCAGCCCTTGGGGCCGCGGCTGAACACGACCTGGCCGTAGAAGGCGTTCAGGATCTCCTCGGCGTCCATGCCGCGGATCTCGCTCGGCTCCAGCTCGCGCCCGGCGGCGGCGGCATCGGCGCGCAGCCCCTCGGTACGAGTGCTGTCCAAGGCCAGCAGCAGCGTGGTGGTCGGCAGCTTCCGCTTGCGGTCGATGCGGACGTAGCAGATGTCCTTGGCGTCGAATTCGAAGTCGAGCCACGAGCCGCGATAGGGAATGACGCGCGCGGCAAACAGGTACTTGCCGCTGCTATGTGTCTTGCCCTTGTCGTGGTCGAAGAACACGCCCGGGCTGCGGTGCATCTGGCTGACGATGACGCGCTCGGTGCCGTTGATGATGAAGGTGCCGTTGTCGGTCATGAGCGGCATGTCGCCCATGTAGACATCCTGCTCCTTGATGTCGCGGACCGACCGGCTGCCGGTGTCCTCATCCACGTCCCACACGATCAGGCGCAGGCGCACCTTGAGCGGGGCGGCGAAGGTCAGGCCGCGCTGGATGCATTCCTCGACGTCGTACTTGGGTTCCTCGAGCTCGTACTGCACGAATTCGAGGCGGCCGCGCCCGGCGAAATCGTCGATCGGGAAGACGGACTTGAACACCTCCTGCAGGCCGGTATGGGTCCGGCTGTCGGGGCTCACCTCCATCTGGAGGAAGGCCTCGTAGGAGGCGCGCTGCACGTCGATGAGGTTCGGCATCGGCGCCACTTCGGGCAGACGCCCGAACGACTTGCGGATCCGCTTGCGCCCCGTGAACGACTTCGTGATAGCGTTCATGCCTGCTCTGCTTCCCTTCTTGCCCGGCCCATACACCCCAGCCGGCGGGGTCGTTTCGCGCCGCCCTGACCGGACAACGCAGGATGGGGCGGCGCGGCCGGACCCTTCCGGCAGCGCCACCCGCACCCTCTCGTCACTGTCCCCCCATCCCCACCCGTTGCCGGATGGGAACGGGGGTCGAGATCACTTGACCTCGACCTTGGCGCCGTTCTCTTCCAGCACCTTCTTGATCTTCTCGGCCTCGTCCTTCGACACCGATTCCTTCACGGTCTTGGGCGCACCCTCGACCAGGTCCTTGGCTTCCTTGAGGCCCAGGCCGGTGATCGTCCGGATCTCCTTGATCACATTGATCTTCTTGTCGCCGGCGGCGGCAAGGATCACGGTGAACTCGGTCTGCGCCTCGGCAGCCGGGGCGGCGGCCGCGGCCGGCGCGGCGGCGGCAACCGCCACCGGCGCGGCGGCGGAGACGCCCCACTTCTCCTCAAGCAGCTTGGAGAGCTCGGCGGCCTCCAGGACGGTCAGGGACGACAGCTCGTCCACCAGCTTCGCGAGATCGGCCATGTGTGAATGCTCCTCGATCTAATGGCTTGACTTCGGTTGTGCAACTCCCCCGTGGCCACATGGCCGCCGGGGGCACTGTTCCTGCGGGGCTGGACCTGCCCCCGCCGCCGAGGCAGCGCGAACGGTCCAACCATTCGGTCGGACGCATGCTCCAGCGCGCCGAGCGAGTCCGCCCGGCGTGAACATGCGTCAGGCCGCCTGGGCCTCGTCCTTCTTGGCGTAAGCCGCCAGGACCCGTGCCACCTGCCCACCGGGGGCCTGGAGGATGCCCGCGATGCGCGTCGCCGGGGTCTGGATCAGACCCAGCAGCTGCGCCCGCAGCGTCTCCAGGGACGGCAGCTCGGCCAGAGCCTTGACGCCAGTGGCATCAAGCGTCTGGGTTCCGAGCGCGCCGCCCAGGACAACGAACTTGTCGTTCGTCTTGGCGAACTCGACCGCGGTCTTCGCCACCGCCACCGGATCCGTCGACCACGCGAGCGCGGTCGGACCCTTCAGCAGCGGCTTGACGCCGTCGAAACGGGTGCCGTCGAGGGCGAGGGTGGCCAGGCGGTTCTTCGCGACCTTGTACGTCGCACCCGCCGCGCGCATCCGGCGACGCAGTTCGCTCACATCCGCGACCGTCAGACCCTTGTTCTGGGCGACGAGCACGAAGGAGGTCTCTGCGAAGACGGTCGCCAGCGAAGCGACGAACTCACGCTTCTCCGTACGGTCCACTCCACGTCTCCGTCGGTGGCCGGGGCCTTGTGGAAGGGCTCCGACCGGGTTCACTCGGGGGCGGCGGGCTTTCGGCCCGCAACCCCGGTTCGCCTGTCAGGCCGGAACACCAAGTCAAGCCAGGCCGCGCCTGCGCGCGGTCCGGTCGAAACTTCGGCACACCGTCTCTCCCCTGCATGGCTTTCGCCAGATCAAGGCCCGCAAGGGCCACAGGAGGTCTCCGACAGGTTTCGGACAAAGGGCCGTGGCCCCCGCCCTGCCCGCCCAGCCCCCGGAAGGGCCAGGCGTATCTCGTTACATCCCGCTCGCGGCCGCGCCACCAAGCCCGCGCGGCGATGCCTTCGGCAACACTCAGCCGCCGGCCGAAAGGCTGGCGACATCCACCTTCACGCCGGGCCCCATGGTCGAGGAAACCGCCACCTTCTTCAGGTAGGTCCCCTTCGCCCCGGTCGGCTTGGCGCGCTGGATCGCGTCCACGAAGGCCCGGGCATTGGCCAGCAACTGGTCCTCGCCGAACGACGCCTTGCCGATGCCGGCGTGGACGATGCCCGCCTTCTCGGCGCGGAACTCGACCTGGCCGGCCTTCGCCGCCGTGACCGCACCCTTCACGTCCATCGTGACGGTGCCGAGCTTCGGGTTCGGCATCAGGCCGCGCGGGCCCAGCACCTTACCGAGCCGACCCACCAGCGCCATCATGTCGGGCGTGGCGATGCAGCGGTCGAATTCGATCTTGCCTTCCTGGACCAGGGCGGCGAGGTCGTCCGCACCCACCACGTCGGCGCCGGCGGCCTTGGCTTCCTCCGCCTTCGGGCCGCGGGCGAAGACGCCCACGCGCACGGTCTTGCCGGTGCCGTGCGGCAGGCCGACCACGCCGCGGACCATCTGGTCGGCATGGCGCGGGTCGATGCCGAGGTTCATCGAGATCTCGATGGTTTCGTCGAACTTCGCCTTGGCGTTCGACTTCGCGATCTTCACCGCCTCATCCAGCGCGACCGTCTGCTCGCGGTCGAAGCCCGCATAGACGGCCTTGAGACGCTTGCCCTGCTTGGCCATCGGATCAGCCCTCCACCACGGTGAGGCCCATGGAGCGCGCGGAGCCCGCGAGCATGCGCACGGCCGCGTCGACGTCATTCGCGTTCATGTGCTGCATCTTGGTCTTGGCGATCTCGGCCAGCTGCGACTTCGTGACGCGCCCGATCGACGCCCCCTTGCCCGGCGCGGTGGAGCCCTTCTCGAGCTTCGCGGCCTTGAGCAGGAAATACGTGTTCGGCGGCGTCTTGGTGATGAAGGAGAAGGTGCGGTCGGTGAACGCGGTGATGACCACGGGCGTCGGCGTGCCCGGTTCCATCTGCTGCGTCGCCGCGTTGAATTCCTTCACGAACTGCATGATGTTCAGGCCGCGCTGACCGAGCGCGGGCCCCACCGGCGGGGAGGGATTGGCCTTCCCGGCCGGGATCTGCAGCTTGATGTAGCCTGCGATCTTCTTCGCCACTGTGGCAGTCCTCTGGGTTGTCAGAGGCCCGCGGTGCATGCGAATGCCCGAAGGCACTCTCCCGCGTTCCCTGGAACGCCGAAGACCGGGGCGAGAGACCCCGGTTGGTCGGCGAGGGGCGGCGTATAGTCGCGCGGACCGGACGTGTCCAGACCCTGAATCGCCCGGCGGGGTCCGGGCTGACACTGTCACCCCGGCGGGGGTCGAGGGGGCGGCGCCCCCTCGCGCGCATCCCCCGGCTAACCAAACCCCGACCCCCGCCGTATATCCCCTGCACCCGCAGGAGACCCCTCCCCCCATGCCCTGGCGCGATCGCACCGGTGCCTTCTCGCCCTTCAAGGCGGCCATCTTCGCCGCGCTGTTCGTCCCGGCGCTGCTGTTGGCGCAGACAGCGTGGGAGAACGCCCTCGGCCCCAAGCCCTGGCAGGCCGCGACACACGACACCGGCACCTGGGCCATCCGCATTCTGCTGCTGTCGCTGCTGGTCACCCCCGCGCGGCAGGTCCTGCGCCAGGCGCGCATCGCGGAGGTGCGGCGCATGGTGGGCGTGGCCTGCTTCGCCTATGCGCTGCTGCATCTGGGGCTCTATGCCGGCGACAATTCCTTCGACCTGGTGAAGGTCGCCTCCGAGATCATCAAGCGTATCTACCTGACCATCGGCTTCGTGGCGCTCGCGGGCCTCGCGGTGCTGGCGGCGACCAGCACCGACGCGATGCTGCGCCGGATGGGCGGCGCGTCCTGGCGGCGGCTGCACAGGCTGGTCTATCCGCTCGCGGCGCTGGCGCTGGTGCATTTCACCCTGCAATCCAAGGCCGATGTGACCGAGCCCATGCTGATGGCCGGGCTGTTCGCCTGGCTCATGGGATACCGGGTGATCGCACCCGGCGGCGGAGCGCCCGGCGTGCTGGTGTTGCTGGGGCTGACGGTCTTCGCCGCGGGGGCAACGGCGGCGGTGGAGTTCGCCTGGTATGCGCTGGCGACGGGCATCGACCCGTGGCGGGTGCTGGCGGCGAACCTGGATGTGGCGTTCGGGTTGCGGCCGGCGCTGTGGGTCGGGGTGGTCGGCCTCGGCGCGGCGGCGGCTCGGCTGCTGGCCGGGCTGCGCGGGCCGCGGCGGCGGGCCCGCCCGTCACCGGGCGCGGCGATCACCTCGGGCGAGGCGGCGTGACCTCCGCGGGCGCGGCCGCCGCCAGGACCCAGCGGCGGAAGGCGGCGAAGGCCGGTTCCGCCGCGCGCGAGGGGCGATAGACCAGGTACCACCCCATCCCCTTCGGCACCGTGATGGCGAAGGGCGCCATCAGCCGCCCGGCCGCCAAATCGTCATCCACATAGGGCCGGATGCCCATGGCAACCCCGAGTCCGTCCAGCGCCGCCTGCAAGGCCTGGCCGTAATAGTCGAAGACCGGGCCGGAGGCGGCGAGGCTGTGCAGCCCCGCGGCCGCGGCCCAGCGCCGCCAGTCCTCGGGCGCATGGGCCACGCGCAGCAGGCTGTGGGGGTCGAGTTCGCCCGGCGCGCGCAGGCGCTGCGCGAGAGCGGGCGCGCAGACCGGCAGCAGATCCGCCGCGACCAGGCGGTCGGCGGCGAAGCCGGGCCAGTCGCCGGTGCCGAGGCGGATGCCGCAGGACCAGCCCTCGGCGAAGGGCACGGTGGCGCCGCCGGTGGCGATGCGGACCTCGATCTCGGGGGCGGCGGCGCGCAGGGCCGCGAGGCGCGGGATCAGCCAGCGGATGGCGAAGGTGGGCCCGACGCCGACGGTGAGCACGCGGGCGGCGACAACTTCGCTGGTGAGCCGCGCGAGGCTGTCGAACAGCGGCGTGAGGCCGGCACGGTAGGCCAGCCCCGCCGCGGTCGGGACCAAATGGTTGGCCTGGCGTTCGAAAAGAGCGACGCCCAGGCGCTGTTCGAGCAGCCGCACCAGCCGGCTGACGGCGGCGGCGGTGACGTGCAGTTCCGCCGCCGCGGCCACGAAGGACCCGGTGCGGGCCGCGGCCTCGAAAGCGCGGATGCCGTTCAGCGAGGGCAGGCGGCGGGGTTCGAGCATCAGGAAAACTTTGGCTGAGGCTCAGATAACGCCGTTCGACGGCGGGCTTCAAGCGGCGCAGAACGCACGGCGGAGGCGCCGCCGATGTCACCCCTGCTGCTGGTTGTCGTGCTGGTCACCATGGTGGGGACGTCGCTGCTGTCCGGGATCTTCGGGATGGCCGGCGGGCTGGTGCTGATCGGCGTGCTGCTGGTGCTGCTGCCGGTGGCGGATGCCATGGCGCTGCATGCGGTGACGCAGATTTCGTCGAACGGTTGGCGGGCACTGCTGTGGTGGCGTCATATCCGGTTGCGGCCGGTGCTGGCGCATGGGACGGGCAGCGCGCTGGGGCTGGCGGTGTGGTCGATGGTGCTGCTGGTGCCGGACCGGGCGGTGGCGCTGCTGTTGCTGGGGTTCAGCCCATTCCTCGCGCAGGCGCTGCCAGCGGGGTTCCGGCCCAGTCCGGAGCGACCGGCGCATGGTGTCGCGGTCGGCTTCGCCTGCATGACGCTGATGGTGATGACCGGCGTGGCGGGACCGCTGCTGGATAGGTTCTTCCTGGGCGGGGCGCTGGACCGGCGCGAAATCGTAGCGACCAAGGCGGCGTGCCAGACGCTCGGGCATTCGATGAAGCTGGTCTATTTCGGGGTGCTGGTGGCGCAGGCGGGACGGGTCGATCCGCTGGTGGGGGTCCTGGCGGTGCTGGCGTCCATGGCGGGAACGATGCTGGCGAAGCGGTTCCTGGAAGGGATGACCGATGCCGGGTTCCGGCTCTGGGCCGGGCGGATCGTGACGGCGATCGGGGTGTTCTACATCGTGCAGGGCGGCTGGCTGCTGCTCGTGCCGTGAGGGAGGAAGCGATGTCCGAGGTTCTGCGCCCGTTGATCCTGGACCTGGTGGCCTTCGTGGCGGAACGGCCGCGGCCCTATGCGGAGGTGCTGGACGCCTGGCGGACGTCCTGCCCGCGCCTGACGGTGTGGGAGGATGCTGTGGATGCGGGGCTGGTTCGTTGCTGCCCGGGCACCGACGGCGGCATGATCGTCGAGGCGACGACACAAGGGCGGGCTGCGTTGGCGAGGCGCTGAGCGCGCGCGCCGGCCAGCCGCGGAGGACGGGGTTGGGCGGCGAGCACGACCAGTGGCGACGGCGGATCGAGCGGCCGAACTCCTGCCGCGGATGGCTGGAAGCGTGGCGCGTGCTGCCGACGCTGCGCCTGGGCCGGCTGCTCCGTCGCCCAGTTTGGCACTACGCCATCGGCCTCGGCGTTCCGATTCTCACGGTTGGCGGCGTGCTGCTGCTGTTTCCGCTGCTGCGCGAGCAGTCTTCCTCGTCCTGCGAAGCGCTCGCTGCGCTGGAGCGCCGGCGCGCCATCATGGCGCCACGAGAGTCCGCAGCGCCCACACCTTTCTCAACGGCGGAACAGCGGCTGCCGTCCATGCTGCGGTGTACCGCTGCCCATTTGGCGCGGCCTGTGAGGCGAGAGGGCGGCGCACGTCTCGACGCTTGACGCGCCTCGGCGTCAGGCCGCCGCCACCGCCGCCCGCTCGGCCGCCAGCGCCCGCTGCACCGCAGGGCGCGCGGCCATCCGGCGACGATGCTCGACCACGCGCGGCAGCCGCGCCAAATCCACCCCATCCGCCTCGAGCCACTGGGCGAGCGTGAAGAGGTAAGGGTCGCAGATCGAATAGGTCTCGCCCATCACCCAGGGGCCGGCCAGCATGCCCTCCTCGATCAGCGCGAAGGCATCGCTGACCGATTGCGGCACCTTGCGGCGCATCGCCTCGATCGCCGCCTGGTCATCGACCCAGCGATGGCCACGCATCCGGTGGGCATGCGCCACATGGACGGTCGCACACAGGTAGGCGTTGAATTCCTGCACCCGCGCGAAGCTGAAGGCATCGTCGAGCGGCGCGAGTGCCGCACCAGGAAAGGACTGGGCGACGAAGGCGAGCAGCGCCGGCGTTTCCGTCAGAACGCCCTGCGGTGTGACCAGCGCCGGCACCCTTCCCTTCGGATTGATCGCCAGATGCGCCGGCGCGCGCTGGCCGGCGGTGGCGAAATCGACGAAGCGCAGCGCGTAGGGTGCCCCAGCCTCCTCCATCGCGATGATGGTCGCGAGGGAGCAGGTGTTGGGCGTGAAGTGCAGCGTCAGCATGGGCCTCTCCAAGGTCCCCGGCGGTGCCGGCACGGTAGGCCGGGCAGCGACTGACGGCTAAAGCTTCTCGACCTGCCCGTATTCCAGGTCCACCGGCGTCGACCGCCCGAAGATGGACACCGACACCTTCACGCGTCCCTTCTCCTCATCCACTTCCTCGACCACCCCGTTGAACGAGGTGAACGGCCCGTCGGCGACGCGGATCTGCTCGCCGACCTCGAACAGGATGGCGGGCTTGCGCGGCTTCTCCACGCCTTCCTGGACCTGGCGCAGCAGGCGCTCGGCCTCGCTGGCCGGGACCGGCTGGGGCTTGTTGCGCGCACCCAGGAAGCCGGTGACCTTCGGCGTGTCCTTGACCAGGTGCCAGGCGTCGTCGGTCATTTCCATCTTCACCAGCACGTAGCCGGGGAAGTACTTGCGGTCGGTATCGACCTTCTGGCCGCGCCGGACCTCGGTGATCTGCTCGGTCGGTACCAGCACTTCGTCGAACTTGTCGGCCAGGCCCTTCTGGGCGGCCTGTTGCTGGATCTGCTCGGCGATCTTCTTCTCGAAGCCCGAGTAGACATGGACCACGTACCACTTCTTGTCGGCCACGGTGCCGTTCCTCCTCAGCCGATGCCGAACACGAGCCGCATGGCCAGCTGGATCAGCTGGTCCACCACCAGGAAGAACACCGCGGCGAGCGCCGACATCGCCAGCACCAGCCCGGTGGTGACGAGGGTCTCCTTGCGGGAGGGCCAGGTGACCCTGGAGACCTCCTGGCGGACTTCCCGGACGAACTGCGCCGGATCGAGCTTGGCCAAGTCCATACCCTTTGAAACGCTTCGGGCGGCGGCCCGGGATCGGGACGCCACCCTGGTGAAGGTCACGCTGCGCGGCGTGGGTGGCAGGGGCGGAGGGTCTCGAACCCCCAACCTCCGGTTTTGGAGACCGGCGCTCTAGCCAATTGAGCTACGCCCCTATCGCGCGCCGCCGTCACATAACGCGACGGCGGCGCGGACGCAAAGAGGGCCGTTCCGGCCTACTTCGAAATCGACGCGACGACGCCGGCGCCGACGGTGCGCCCACCCTCGCGGATGGCGAAGCGCAGCCCCTCGTCCATCGCGATCGGCGCGATCAGCTCCACATCCATCGACACGTTGTCGCCCG
>NZ_CAKKLX010000067.1 GCF_918698155.1 Roseomonas sp. CECT 9278 | reverse complement strand
GGCCTGGCCGGCGCCGCGCTGCTGGCGGCCGGCTGGGTCGGTCTCGCCGCCGCGGCGCTGCGCGGCGGGCCGCTGCTGGTCGATCCGCTGCTGCCGGCCGCCGCCGCGCTGCTCGCTGGCGGCACGGAGGCCGCGGCTGCCGCGCTGCGCCTGGCGCGGGAGAAGGCGCGGCTCGCCGCCCGCTTCGCGAATCGCCTGCCGACCGGGGTGGCGGAGCGCCTGCTCGCCCTGCCCGAGGCCGCGCGCCTGAAGCCCGAGCGCTGCCGCGTCGCGGTGGTGATGACCGACCTCGCGGGGTTCACCGCCATGGTGCGTGCGGGGCCCCCGCAGGCCGTGGTGGCGGTGCTGAACGACTACCTGGCCGGGGTCGAGCAGGCGATGCTGGCGCAGGGCGGGACGCTCGAACGGCTGATCGGCGACAGCGTGCTGGGGGTGTTTGGCGCGCCGGTGGCGATGCCCGATGCCGATGCGCGCGCCCTGGCCGCCGCCCGCGCCGTCGATGCCTTCGCCGAGGCGTTCCGCCGCCGGCCGGAGGCGGCCGCGTTGGGCTTCGGCGAGACCCGCATCGGCGTGGCGGCGGGCGAGGTGCTGGTGGGCGAGATGGGCGGCGCGCGCCTGACCTGGACGGTCTGCGGGGATGCCGCGAACGTCGCCGCGCGGCTGCAGGAGTTGGCCCGGACGGTCGGGCGGCGCGCGCTGGTGGCCGGGATCGAGGATGCCGCGCTGCCGCCGCCGCTGGGCGTCTTCGCGCTGCGCGGGGTGGGGGATGTCGAGGTCCGCCCGCTGGCCGGCTGACATCCCGCGTGCCGGGGATTGCGCGCGCGGGGCGCGCAGCAGGCATTGCGCGCGCAGGGCGCGCAGCAGGCATTGCGCGCGCAGGGCGCGCGACGCTTGAATGCAGGTGGCGATCGCGTGACAGTCGCCGTCCTCCTCCCCCCGACCCGGTCTCTCGCACCGTCGGGACCGTCCTGACGTCCGGACCCTGATCAAGGTGGCGCGATCCCCGCATGCAGACCCTGACCGAGCCCCCGCCGGGCACCAGGCCCGCCGCGAACGCGATGGAGGAGCACGCCGCCGCCGCCGCCGCCATGCTCCGCCTGCTCGCCAGCGAGCGGCGGCTGATGGTGCTCTGCACGCTGATCGCGGAGGGCGAGGCGCCTGTCGGGCGGCTCGCCGGCCGCGCCGGGCTGTCGCAGCCCGCCATGTCGCAGCACCTGGCCAAGCTGCGCGAGGACGGGCTGGTGGCGACGCGCCGCGCCGGCACCACCATCCACTACCGCATCGCCGACCCGCGGGTGGCGCGCATCATGGCGACGCTGCAGGAGATCTTCTGCCCGCCGCAGGATTGACCGGCGCCGGCGGGATCGGCGCGCGCAGGGGCCTGATGCGCGCGCGGCGGTGCCGGTCCCCGCGCCGCCACGGGGCTGCCGCGACGGCGCCGCCCGGTTCCATCGCCACCGTCGCCGCGCAGCCATCCGTTCGGCCGATTTTTCCGCGGCGCCTGCCGTTTCCGCTCGGCTGGAAAATGCTCTAGCCTTTCGCGTCCGGTGCGCTGGGCGCACCCTATGTCAAGAAACAGGCCCCCTGTCCGACAGGGTGGCCCGGGGAATGGGAAGCAGCATGACAGACATCCGATACCTGGCGCCGCGAACGCTGGACGAGGCCGTGGGCGCCTTCGCCGCGGCCGCCGGCGCGGCGCGCATCCTGGCCGGCGGGACCGACCTGCTGGTGCAGATGCGCGCCGGCGTGGCGAAGCCCGGCACCATCATCGACATCAAGAAGATCCCCGAACTGACCACGATCGAGCAGACCGCCGAGGGCGGCTTCCGCATCGGCGCCGCGGTCCCCGGCGTCGTGCTGGCGGACCACCCGGCCTTCGGCAAGGCCTGGCCGGGCGTGCTGGAGGCGATCAACCTGATCGGGTCGAAGCAGGTGCAGGGCCGCGCGTCGCCCGGCGGCAACCTGTGCAACGGATCCCCCGCCGGCGACAGCGTGCCGGCGATGATCGCCGCGGGCGCGGTGGTGACGGTGCAGGGGCCGAATGGCCGCCGCTCCATGCCGGTGGAGGCCGTTCCGGCAGGCCCCGGGCGCACCAACCTGACGCCCGGCGAGATCGTGGTGTCCTTCACCCTGCCGCCGCGGCCCAACGGGTCGGGCGATGCCTACCTGCGGATGATCCCGCGCACCGAGATGGACATCGCCGTGGTCGGCATGGGCGTGAGCCTGACGCTGGAGGGCGGGGTGGTGAAGGCCGCGCGCGTCGGCCTGGGTGCCGTGGCGCCGACCGTGCTGCTGGTCGAGGATGCGGGGCGCGCCCTGGTCGGGACCCGTCTGGAGGATGCCGCGCTGGAAGCCGCCGCCGCCGCCTGCCGGGCCGCCTGCAAGCCGATCAACGACAAGCGCGGCACCATCGCCTATCGCATCAAGGTCGCCGGCGTGCTGCTGAAGCGCACCGCCGCCATCGCCGCGCAGCGCGCCGGGGGGAACTGAGGCCATGTCGAAACTGCACGTCACCACCAGCGTGAACGGCGAGCCGGTCGAATTCCTGACCGATCCCGGCGCGTCGATGCTGGATGCGCTGCGCGGGCCGCTCGGCCTGACCGGCACCAAGGAAGGCTGCGGCACCGGCGATTGCGGTGCGTGTTCCATCACCGTCGATGGCCGCCTGGTCTGCGCCTGCCTGATGCTGGCGGTGGAAGCCGAGGGCCACGAGATCGCCACCATCGAAGGCATGGCGGATGGCGAGACGCTGCACCCGCTGCAGCGGAAGTTCCTCGAGATGGCGGCGCTGCAATGCGGCATCTGCACGCCGGGGATGCTGATCTCGGCGCGCGCGCTGCTGCAGAAGAATCCCGACCCGTCGGAGGAGGAGGTGCGCTTCGGCCTGGCCGGCAACCTCTGCCGCTGCACGGGCTACGACAAGATCGTCCGCGCCGTCATGGAAACCGCCGCCGAGATGAGGGGTGCCGCCTGATGAACGAGATGTCCACCAAGTGGATCGGCAAGAACACGATCCGCCCCGACGGCGCCGACAAGGTCACCGGCCGCGCCGGCTATGCCGCCGACAACACCATGCCCGGCATGATGTGGGGCAAGGTGCTGCGCAGCCCGCATGCCCATGCCGTGATCCGTTCCATCGACACCTCGAAGGCCGAGGCGCTGCCCGGCGTGAAGGCGGTGGTGACGGCGAAGGACATCGTCGAATTCCCGCTCGACAAGTCCGTGATGCTCGGCATCCAGGACATGCGCTGGATGTGCCGCAACGTGATGGCGCGCGAGAAGGCGCTGTTCCACGGCCACCCGGTCGCCGCCGTGGCGGCGATCAGCGAGGAAGTCGCCGCGCAGGCCTGCGCGCTGATCGAGGTGGACTACGAGGTCCTGCCGCACGTCATCGAGATCGAGGACGCGATCAAGGACGGCGCGCCGATCCTGCATGACTTCATCCGCCACGAGGGCAAGCCGTCGAACATCGCCGGCACCATGGTGCTCAAGGCCGGCGACATCGAGAAAGGCTTCGCCGAGGCCGACATCGTGATCGAGCGCACCTTCACCACGCGCCCGGTCCACCAGGGCTACATCGAGCCGCATGCCTGCACCGTGTCCTATGCGGCGGACGGGCGGGTGACGATCTGGTCGTCCTCGCAGGGCCAGTTCATGGTGCGCGCGATGACCTCGCTGCTCACGGGCATCCCGCAGAGCAACATCCGCGCGATCCCGGCCGAGATCGGCGGCGGCTTCGGCGCCAAGACGATCGTGTATCTCGAACCCGTCGCGGTGCTGCTGTCCAAGAAGTCCGGCCGGCCGGTGAAGATCGTGATGTCGCGCGACGAGGTGCAGCGCGCGACCGGCCCGGCGCCTGGCTCGCTGATGACGGTGAAGATCGGCGCCAAGAAGGACGGCACGCTGGTCGCGGCGAAGGGGGATTTCTACCTGCAGGCCGGCGGCCTGCCGGGCTCCCCGCTGCGCGGGCCGGTGGGGTGTTCCTTCGCGGCCTATGCGATCCCGAACGTGCTGTCGACCGGCTACGACGTGGTGTCGAACCGGTCGAAGGTCGCGGCCTATCGTGCGCCTGGCGCGCCGCATGGCGCCTTCGCGGCCGAGAGCGTGCTGGATGAGATCGCGCAGGCGCTCGGGCTCGATCCGCTGGATATGCGCGTGCGCAACAGCGCGAAGCCGGGCGACAAGGCGATCTATGGGCCGAATTTCGGCGACGTCACCTTCGTCGAGACGATCGACGCCATCCGCAAGCACCCGCACTACAGCGCGCCGCTGGAGAAGAACCCGCGGCCTGGCGTGAAGCGCGGGCGCGGCGTGGCGTCGGGCTTCTGGTACAATGCCGGCGGCGAGAGCAGCGTGCAGGTCAACATCACCGAGGACGGCAACGTGGTGGTGACCACGGGGCATCCGGATGTCGGCGGGTCGCGCGCGTCGATCGCGAATGTGGTGGCCGAGCTGATCGGCATCGAGCATTCGCGCGTCAATGTCATCATCGGCGATACGCAGACCATCGGCTTCTCGAACCTGACGGGCGGCAGCCGCGTGACCTTCGCCTCCGCCCTGGTGGCGACGGCGGCCTGCGAAAAGGTGGTCGAGCAGCTCAAGGACCGTGCCGCGAAGATCTGGAAGATCGAGGCGGATGCGATCAAGTGGCAGGACGGCATGGCGCTGCCGGCCGGCGACAATGCGGGCAAGTTCCCGCCGCTGTCGCTGAAGGAGCTGGCGGCCAAGGCGAACGAGATGGGCGGGCCGATCGGCAACCAGACCCAGCTCAACACCACCGGCGCCGATCCGGGCTATGCGACGCATTGCGTGGATGTCGAGGTCGATGTGGACCTCGGTATCGTGCGGGTGCTGCGCTACACGGCCGCGCAGGATGTCGGGCGCGCGCTGCATCCGGCCTATGTCGAGGGCCAGATCCAGGGCGGCGTGGTGCAGGGGATCGGCTGGGCGCTGTCGGAGGAATACCTGTACGACGCGAAGGGCCGCGTGGATAACGCGTCCTTCCTCGACTATCGGATGCCGGTGTGTTCGGACGTCCCGATGATCGAGCCGATCGTCATCGAGATCCCGAACTCGAAGCATCCGCAGGGTGTGCGCGGGGTGGGCGAGGCGCCGATCGTCCCGCCCTTGGCCGCCATCGCGAATGCGGTCCACGACGCGCTCGGCGTACGCTTCTACGACCTGCCGATGTCCCCGCCGCGCGTGTCCGCGCGCCTGGAAGCGGCGGGCTGAGTTCTCGCGGTCCAGGGGGCCGTTGCCCCCTGGTGTGGGAGTCCGAGGGGGCAATGCCCCCTCGGGTTACCCGATGGCTGCGGTGTTGCGCGCCGTGACCGGCACCATCAGGTAGCGCACGCCATTCGCTTCCGCGGGCGGAAACCGCCCCGCCCGGATATTCACCTGGATCGCTGGCAGCAGCAGCAGCGGCGCGGCCAGCGTGGCGTCGCGCCTGGTGCGGAAGGCGACGAATTCGTCCTCGGTGACGCCGTCCTTCACATGCGGGTTGTGGGCGCGTTGTTCGGCCACGGTCGATTGCCAGGCGAACTCATCGCGTCCCGGCGCCTTGTAGTCGTGGCACATCCACAGCCGGGTGTGCGGCGGCAGCGCCAGCAGGCGCTTCATCGAACGGAACAGCGTGCGGGCGTCGCCGCCGGGGAAGTCGGCGCGGGCGGTGCCGTAGTCGTGCATGAACAGCGTGTCGCCGACGAAGACGTCGTCGCCCATGCGATAGGCGATGCAGGCGGGGGTGTGGCCGGGCGTGTGGATCACCTCGATGTCCAGCCCGCCGAGGGCGAAGTGCTCGCCATCGGTGAACAGCCGGTCGAAGTCTGCGCCGCCGGGCTTCACGTCGTCGGCGTGGAAGACAGGGCGGAAGATCGCCTGCACGTCGCGGATGTGTTCGCCGATGCCGATGGGCGCGCCGGTCCTGGCCTTGATGTACGGGGCGGCGGTCAGGTGGTCGGCATGGGCGTGGGTTTCCAGCACCCAGTCGATGGCGATGCCGTCCTGCTGCGCGGCGGCCAGGATGCGGTCGGCGAAGGCGGTGTCGGCGGTGCCGGAGCGGTTGTCCCAGTCGAGCACCGGGTCGATCACGGCGCCGCGGTGCGTGGCGGGATCCGACACCAGGTAGGACACGGTGTTGGTCGGTTCGTCGAAGAAGGCGCGGATGGTGGCGGGCATGGCGGGGCCTCCTGGGGGCGCAGCATGCCAGATCGGGCGTCGCGCGGCGACGTGCGCCGGGACCGCGCTGCCGCGCCTGTCGATGCCCGCGCCGCCGCGCATCGCGGGGCGCCGCGCGGTCGTGGCGAGCGCCCTTCCGGCACGTTACGCTCTGCTCATTCCGTTTTCACCGCTCCTTATCACACATCCGCGATGGAGCCGCCGCGCGCCCCGGGAGGTTCACTCCGTGCGCGATGTCGCACGAAACCCGGAGGGTCTGGCCATGTTCATGCGTCCCCAGCGGCTTGACGGTGCCGCGCAGCGCCTCGCGGCGCTCGACGCGCTCGGTGCGCGCGTGATGGTGGCCGATCCCGGGCTGAACATCACCTATGTGAATGCCGCGGCCATGGCCCTGATGCGGGAGGCCGAGGCCGAGCTGAAGCGGGAATTGCCGCGCTTCGACGCCGACCGCCTGGTCGGCAGCAACATCGACATCTTCCACAAGATGCCCGCGCACCAGCGCCGCATGCTCGAGGTGATGGAAAAGCCGCACGGCGCGACCATCACGGTGGGGGCGCGCAAGTTCGACCTGCGGGTCACGCCGCTGACCGACAAGGGCGCGCGGATCGGCTTCGTGGTGGAATGGTCCGACGCCCGGCACCGCCTGCTGAATGTCGACTACGCCGCGCAGCTCGCGGCGATCAACCGTTCCCAGGCGGTGATCGAATTCGCCACCGACGGCACCATCCTGCGCGCCAACGACCACTTCCTCGACGCGATGGGCTACACCGAGGCCGAGGTGCTGGGCCAGAACCACCGCATGTTCGTCGCCGCCCGGGACCAGGCCGACCCGTCCTATGCCGCGCTATGGGACGGCTTGCGCGCGGGCCGGTTCAGCGCGGCGCGGTTCCAGCGCGTCGCCAAGGACGGCCGGATGGTTTGGATCGAGGGGGCCTACAACCCGATCCTGGATGATGCCGGCCAGGTGGTGAAGGTGGTGAAGTTCGCGGTCGATGCCTCGGCCAAGGTGCAGATGCAGCAGGAACTGCGCGCGCAGATCGCCGATATCGAAGGCGCGGTCGGCGTGTCGACCGAATCCGCGCGCGCCGCGACCACGGCGGCGGCGGCCACCGCGGCCAATGTGCGCGACGTGGCCAGCAGCAGCGAGGAACTGGCCGCGTCGATCGGCCAGATCGCCGAGACCATGGCCCGCACGCGCGACGCCGCCGATTCCGGGCTGACCCAGGCGGTCCGCGTGGGCGAGAGCGCCGACGCCCTGGCGCAGGCCGCGCAGGCCATGACCGGCATCGTCGACGTGATCCGCACCATCGCCAGCCAGATCAACCTGCTGGCGCTGAACGCCACGATCGAGGCAGCGCGCGCCGGCGATGCCGGCAAGGGCTTCGCGGTGGTGGCGGGCGAGGTGAAGAACCTCGCGGTGCAGGCCGCCAAGGCCACCGAGCAGATCCGCACCGAGATCGACGGGCTGCAGCAGACATCGCAGGGCGTGGCCGCGGCGGTGGTGGGCATCCGCACCGCCATGACCAGCGTGACCGACAGCGTGGGCGTGACCGCCGCCGCGGTCGAGGAACAGAACGCCGTCACCCGCGGCATGTCCGCCAACATGGCCAGCGCATCGACCGCGATGGAGGACGTCAACACGAGCATCGCCGGCATCGATTCGGCGGTGGCCCGCGTCTCCGAGGCGATCAGCCGCACGCGCCAGGTGGCGGATACCCTGGCCGTCTGACGACGCGGCGCGCGTCAGTCGATCGTCTCGAGCAATTCGCACAGCGTCGCGCAGCGCGGGGCGAGGTCCTGCCACAGGATGTGTTCGAAGGGCGCATGCGCGCCCGCGCCGGTGCAGCCCAGCCCATCGAGCGTGGGGATGCCGAGCGCGGCGGTGAAGTTGCCGTCCGACCCGCCGCCGCGATGCATCTTCGGCAGGTCGTAGCCGTGCCGGGCGGCGATGCCGCGGGCCATGTCGTACAGCGCGGTGATGGCGGGCGTCTCGACCATCGGCGGGCGGTTCATCCCGCCGGTGACCTCGATACGGATGCCGTCGGCCTCGCCCGCCATGCCCAGGATGATGCCTTCGATCCGCTCGCCCTCGGCGATGGAGGTCACGCGGCAGTCGATCTCGCAGCCGGCCTCGGGCGGCACGACATTGGGGCGGGTGCCGCCCCAGATCGGCGCGACATTGGTGGTGGTGCCGCCGGCCAGGTCGGTGAGTGCGTGGATCTCCAGGATTGTCCGCGCCAGCGCCACCACGGCGCTGCGCCCGTCCTGCCAGTTCCCGCCCGCATGCGCCGAGACGCCCTGCACCTTCATCACGAAGCGCCCCACGCCCTTGCGCGCGGTGACGCAGGCGCCGTTGCCGCCGCCGGCGGGTTCGGGGATCAGCACGGCGCGCGCGCCGGCCGCGGCGCGTTCGATCGGCGCGCGGGAGGTCGGGCTGCCGACTTCCTCATCCGGCGTCAGCAGCAGGATGATCGGGCGCTTCGTCGGCACCTTCCGGCGCAGGATCTCGCGCACCGAATGGAAGGCGCAGAAGGACCCCGCCTTCATGTCGTAGATGCCCGGCCCATGCGCCTTCGCGCCATCGACACGCCAGGGCATGGAGGATGCCAGCGTGCCGTGGTCCCACACCGTGTCCAGGTGGCCGGCGACGACGACCGGCGCGCCTTCCCCCGGCGTGCGCGCCACCAGCGTATCCCCGTAGCCGTCGCGGCCGGGGATGCGTTCGATCGCCGCGCCGACCGCACGGAGTTCGGCCTCGGCGCGGCCGACCAGGCCGTTCACGGCGGCGGCGTCGGTGGTGGGTGTCTCGTGCTCGACCCAGCCGCGCAGCTCTGCCAGGAGGCGTTCGGAAGTGCCGATCTCGGCCTGCGGCATGGGCTGGGTCCTTGGTGCGGGGGCGCCCGGCTTCTGGCAGCCGGGTTTTCGCTTGTCCATCCCGGGCGGGGCCGGTAACGACCCTGCCGCAGCGCACAAAAGGGACCCGGCCACCCCATGCCCGAGCTCTATTTCTTCGAGGACCTGTCGGTCGGCCTGACCGCGAAATTCTCCAAGACCATCACCGAGGCCGACATCGTGCTGTTCGCCGCCGTCACGGGCGACACCAACCCGATGCACCTCGATGCCGAATACGCCGCCACCACCATCTTCAAGGAACGCATCGCGCACGGGATGCTGGCGGCGGGGCTGATCACCAAGGTGCTCGGCACGCAGCTGCCGGGGCCGGGCACCATCTACATGTCGCAGTCGCTGAAGTTCCGCGCGCCGGTGAAGATCGGCGAGACCGTCACCGCCACTGTCGAGGTGATGGCCCTGCACCCGGACAAGCACCGCGCCACGCTGCGCACCGTCTGCACCGTGAAGGGCGAACCCGTGCTGGAAGGCGAGGCCTATGTCTCGGTGCCATCGCGCGCCAGCCAGGCCCGCGCGGCGGCGGCGGAATAGCGCGTGCGCCGGGTCTGCGTCTTCTGCGGGTCGGCGGCCGGCGCGCGGCCCGAATACGCCGAGGCGGCCGCCGCACTCGGCCAGGCCATCGCCGCGCGCGGCCTGGGCCTGGTGTTCGGCGGCGGCGCGGTGGGGCTGATGGGCATCGTCTCGCGCGCCGCGCTCGCCGCCGGGGCCGAGGTCACGGGCATCATCCCGCATGGCCTGGTGATGCGCGAGGCCGGCAACCGCGACCTGCCGGACCTGCGCGTCGTGGCGTCCATGCACGAACGCAAGGCCATGATGGCCGAGATGTCGGACGGCTTCGTGGTGCTGCCCGGCGGCTACGGCACGCTGGAGGAAGCGATCGAGGCGCTGACCTGGCTGCAGCTCGGCATTCATCGCAAGGGCGTGGCCTTCGTCGATACGCTGGGCTTCTGGTCGCGGCAGATGGCGATGCTGGACCACATGGTGGCGGAAGGGCTGCTGAAGCCCGACATGCGGCGGATGGCGATGCTGGCGCCGGATGGCGCGGCGGCGCTGGATGCGCTGGCAGGCTTCGCCGCCCCCGATACGCCGCGCTGGCTGATGCCGGGGCAGGCATGATCGTCACCGGCTGGACCGCCATTCCCGCCGCGGCGCGCGGCGCCACCATCGCGCTCGGCAACCTCGATGGCGTGCATCTGGGCCATGCCGCGGTGCTGCGCGCCGCGCATGCCGCGCGGCCCGACCTGCCGCTCGCCGCGCTGACCTTCGAACCGCATCCGCGCGAGCATTTCCGCCCCGACGACCCGCCCTTCCGCCTGACGCTGCTGCCCGCCAAGGCGGCCGCGCTGGCCGCTGCCGGCGCCGCGCATGTCTTCGCGCTGCCCTTCGACGATGCGCTGGCCGCCATGTCGGCGGAGGACTTCGTGGAGCAGGTGCTGCATCGCGGCCTCGGTTCCAGGCACCTGGCCTGCGGGCCGGACTTCGCCTTCGGCCATCGCCGCGGCGGCGACGTCGCCTTCCTCCAGCACGAGGCCGAGGCGCGCGGCATGGGCCTGACCATCGTGCCGCCGCTGCATCACGGCAACGAGGCGGTGTCCTCCACGCGCATCCGCCGGCTGTTGCAGGACGGCTACCCGGATCGCGCGGCGGAGAAGCTCGGCCGGCCGTGGGAGATCCGCGGCGAGGTGGTGCACGGCGACAAGCTCGGCCGCGTGCTGGGCTGGCCGACGGCGAATATGTGGCTGGGCCGGCACCTGGAACCGGCGCGCGGCGTGTATGCCGTGACGGTGGCGCTGCCCGATGGGCGCGAGGCGAAGGGCGTGGCGAATATCGGCCGCCGGCCTACGCTGGGCGGCGACCCGCAGACGCGGCTGGAGACCTTCATCTTCGACTTCGCCGGCGACCTCTATGGCCAGGAGATCGGCGTGCGCCTGGTGCGCTTCCTGCGTGCCGACGCGAAATTCGCCGGCCTCGAGGAGCTGAAGGCGGCGATCGCGCAGGACGTGCTGGACGCCCGCGCGGCGCTGGGCTGACGGCTACATCCCGTTCAGCCCGCGCCCCGTCCAGGGATGCGTCGCGACCCAATGCCGCGCGATATCGACGCGCCGCGTGACCCAGACATCGCGCCGGCTGCCGATGTGGTCGAGCAGCCGCGCCAGCCCCGCCGCCCGTGCCGGATGGCCGATCAGGCGCATGTGCAGCCCGATCGACATCATCTTGGGCCGGCCACGCGCGCCTTCGTCATACAGCATGTCGAAGGCGTCGCGCACGAAGGAGAACCATTCGTCCGAGGTGCCCATCCAGCCGGCATACTTGCCGTCATTGTTCACCAGCGAATAGGGCACGACCAGGTGGCCCTGGCCATCCACCTGCACCCAGAAGGGCAGTTCCTCGCCGTAGTAGTCGCTGTCGTAGAGGAAGCCGCCGTGTTCCACGACGAGGCGGCGCGTGTTCTCCGACGGGCCATAGCGGCAGTACCAGCCATCGGGGCGATGGCCGACGGTCTTCTCCAGGCTGGCGACGGCGCGGGCGATGTGGTCGCGTTCCTCGGCTTCGGACAGTTCGAAATGCTTCACCCAGCGCCAGCCATGCGAGCACACGTCGTAGCCGGCGGCGCGGATGGCCGCGGCGGCTTCGGGGTTGCGTTCCAGCGCCAGCGCGCAGCCGAACACCGTCATCGGCAGGCCGCGATCCTGGAACAGGCGCAGCAGGCGCCACACGCCCACGCGCGATCCGTATTCGAACATGCCCTCGGCGGCCAGGTCGCGGCCGGACTTCACCTGGCTGCCGGCATAGGCTTCCGTCACGCCCGTCTCCGTGCGGCCGTCGCCGAGTTCGAAGGAGGGTTCGGAGCCTTCCTCGTAGTTCATCACGAAATTCACCGCGACCTTGGCGCCGCCGGGCCACTGCGGGTCGGGCGGATTGGCGCCGTAGCCGATGAAATCGCGCTTCACCTGGTAGGTCATGGGGCGGCTCCGCTCAGGACAGGTGCAGTTCGAAGGGCGGGACATCGACGAACTCGTCATCGGCGCTGGTGCCGTCCTTCCACATGACGATGGCGAAGCGCGCGGTGCGGTCGAAGACCGTGGAGGGGTGGTGCCAGACATCGGCGCCATAGGTCACGCCCTGGTCTGGCCGTGCGAGGAAGGCCCGCGCACGCGCCATGTCCGGCCCGCCATCCGCGCCATGCGGCGCCACCAGCACCAGCCAGCGTCCGGCCTCCATCGGGATGAAGGACTGCGAGGAATGCAGGTGGCGCTCCATGGTGGTCGAGCGGAGCGGCAGCGGCGTCGGCTCGCGCGTGCTGAAGGACAGGCTGGGCTTCGCGTGCGCGCGGCGGTTGGACAGCGCGGCGTCGATAAAGGTGCGGCCAGGGGCGGCCGGGGCTTCCAGCACCTCGCCGAAGGGCGCGAAGGCTTCGGCGGTCAGGGGCTCGGTCATCAGGCGCATGGTTTCCCTCCGGCGTGGTCGCTGTGATGATCGGCCGAGGCGGCGATGCCCGTCCAGGGGAGGCGCGCATGAGGTTGCAGGACAAGGTCGTGGTGGTCACCGGCGGCGCATCGGGCATCGGCCGCGCCATCGCGGTGCTGTTCGCGCGCGAGGGTGCGAAGGTCGTGATCGGTGACGTGACGGAAACCCCGCTGGAGGGCGGCGCGCCGACGCGCGAGATCATCGCGCAGGCCGGCGGCACGGTGCGCTTCATCCACTGCGACGTGGCGCGGTGGGACGAGGTGGACGCGCTGGTCGGCAGCGCGGTGGCCGAATTCGGCCGGCTCGACGTGATGGTGAACAACGCCGCCATTCGCGGCGAGGGCAAGCCGCTGCTTGAGACGACGGAACAGGACTGGGATCGCGTCATGGCGGTGAATGCGAAGGGTGTCTTCTTCGGCTGCAAGCGCGCCGTGCAGCAGTTCCTGACGCAGGCGCCGATCGACGAGGTGCGCGGGCGGATCGTCAACATCTCCTCGCAGCACGGCATGGTCGCCGCACCCGGCAAGATCGCCTACGGCACCGGCAAGGCGGCGGCGGCCTACATCACGAAGCAGGTCGCGGTGGACTATGCGAAACAGGGCATCGTCTGCAACGCGGTGGCACCGGGGCGCATCCTGACCGGGCGGCCGGCGGGCGCGGGCACGGACGCGATGGAATATTCCACCATGCGCACGCCGATGCCGCGGCTGGGCCGGCCCACCGATGTCGCCTCCGCCGCGCTGTTCCTCGCAAGCGCGGAGGCGAGCTTCCTCACCGGCCACAACCTGCTGGTCGATGGCGGGTGGATGGCGTTCTGACTACTTCAGCACGAAGTCGCGCAGAACCTCCGGCTTGAAGGCCAGCCCGTGGCCTGGCGTCTCCGGCGCTGTGATCATCCCGTTCGCAATCTTCGGCAGGCTGACGAACACGTCGTCCAGCAGCCCCATCTGCTCGGCCCAGATGCCGTTCGGGATGGACGCCAGCAGGTGCACGTTCAGTTCCGGGAACAGGTGCGGCGCGATGGTCACGCCATGCGTGTCGGCCAGGGTCGCGATCTTGCGCAGCTCGGTGAAGCCGCCGCGCATCGGGTCCGGCTGCAGGATCGGGATGCACCCGCCCTCCAGCAGCGGCAGCAGGTCGGCGCGGCCGAAATGCGTCTCGCCGCCCACCACGCGCATGTCGAGCATCTGCGCGCAGCGCCGGTAGCCGGCGAAATCATCCGCCAGCACCGGCTCCTCCAGCCAATAGACGTCGTGCTCCTGGATGCGCAGCCCGGCGTGGATCGCCTGGTCCGCCGTCCAGCCCATGTTCACGTCGATCATGATCTCGACATCCGGCCCGACCGCGTCGCGCATGGCGCGCACATTCGCCACATCGGTGCGCCAGTCGCCGACATGCGCGACCTGCATCTTGATGGCCTTGTAGCCCTGCGCGACGAAGTGCCTGGCCTTGGCGACCATGCCCTCGCCGCGCGACCCCCGGAAGCAGCCGCTGCCATAGATCGGGATCTCGCTGCGAAAATGCCCCCACAGCCGGTGCAGCGGCAGCCCCGCCGCCTTGCCCACCACGTCCCACAGCGCGATGTCGATGGCCGATTGCGCCATCATGGCCACGCCGCCGCGCCCGCCGGTGAGCGTGGCGCGCCACAGGTCGCGCCAGATCGCCTCCACCGCCGTCGCGTCGCGCCCGATGATGCGCGGCGCCAGGGCCTCGGTGATGCAGGCGCCGATCGTGCGCTGCAGGGGCAGGTTCAGCAGATGCAGATACCCCATGCCGGTCAGGCCGCTGGCGGTCACCACCTCGACCACCACCAGGTCGCGCATCTTCCCCAGCGCATGGCCGGCCAGCCACGGGTCATCCGCCCAGGGCAGTTGCAGCAGGGTGGTACGAACCTCGCGGATGGTCAGGTCGGCCATGGCGTTCTCCTCAGCTTGGCGCGAAGCCTGCGCGCGGCACGGCGGGCCGGCAAGACCGTTGCCCGGCGCGCGCGGCACGGCTAGTCACACGCCATGCGCGACCTCTCCCGCCAGGCCGTGATGGACCGCTTGCGCCGCGACCCGGGCGTCGAGGTGCTGGTGATCGGCGCCGGCATCAACGGTGCGGCGGTGTTCCGCGAATTGGCGCTGAACGGCGTGCGCGTGCTGCTGGTGGATCGCGGCGACATCGCGCAGGGCGCGTCATCCGCCCTGTCGCGCATGGTGCATGGCGGGCTGCGCTACCTCGAAACCGCCGAATTCGCGCTGGTGCGCGAGGGTGCGACCGAACGCAACCGCCTGCTGCACAACGCGCCGCATCTGGTCGGCCCGCTGCGGACCATGGTGCCGCTGTACGACCGCTGGGGCGGCACGCTGGCGGCGATCCGCAAGATGCTGCGGCGGCCGGGCGGGTCGGGGCGGCGTGGCTCCGTGCTCATCCGCATCGGGCTCACGCTGTATGACTGGCTGGGGCGGCGCGAACGCACCATGCCGCGGCACCGCATGCTGGCGCGCGACGCCGCGCTGGCGGCGATGCCGGGCCTCACGCGCAGCATCACCGCGGCGGCGGAATACTGGGATGGCTGGGTCTCGCATCCCGAACGCATCAACCTGGAACTCGTGCTGGATGCGTTGCGCGACGCGCCGCAGGCCGAGGCACTCACCTATGTCGCCGCCGATGGCGCCACGCTGCGCGATGCAATCACGGGCGAGACGCTGCCCATCATGCCGCGCATCGTGGTGAACGCCGCCGGCGCCTGGATCGATCGCGTCAACGCACCCATGGGCATCAACCGCCCACTGATCGGCGGCACCAAGGGCTCGCACCTGGTCATCGACCATGAAGGGCTGCGCGAGGCGCTCGGCGGCGCCATGCTGTATTTCGAGGCGCCCGACGGGCGCACCTGCATCGTGTTTCCCTTCCTCGGCCATGTGCTGCTCGGCACCACCGACATCCGTGTGGACGACGCCGATGGCGTGCACTGCACCGAAGCCGAGGTGGACTACCTGATCGACGTGCTGCGCGAAGTGCTGCCCGATGTGGCGATCGGGCGCGAGCACATCCGCTTCCGCTATTCGGGCGTGCGCCCGCTGCCGCATGTCGATGCCGCCACACCCAGCCTGATCCCGCGCACGCACAGCCTGGTCGCCAGCGAAGCCACGCCCGGACGCCCCTTTCCCGTGCTGTCGATGGTCAGCGGGAAATGGACCACCTTCCGCGCCTTCGGCGAACAGGCGGCGGACGAGGTGCTGCGCCGCCTGGGCCGTGCGCGCGGCACCGGCACGCAGGCGCGCGCCATCGGCGGCGGCGCGGATTTCCCGGCCGACCGCGCCGCCTGGGCGCGCGACGTGGCGCGCGAGACCGGCCTGCCCGAACCGCGCATCGCCACCCTGCTGGCGCGCTACGGCACCCGCGCCCGCGACGCCGCCCGCGCCATCGCCGCCGGCCCCGACGCACCGCTGCCCGCGCTGCCCGACCACAGCACCGGCGAGATCGCCTGGATCGCGCGCGAGGAGCTGGTCACCACGCTGTCCGACGTGATCCTGCGCCGCACGCTGGTCGCCCTGCGCGGCCTGGCCAGCGAGGCGGCGGTGCGCGACATCGCCGCGGTGCTGGCCGATGCGTTCGGCTGGACGCCGGCGCAGCGCGCGGAGCAGGAAGCCGCCACGCTGGCCCTGCTGCGCGACCGCCACGGCGCCGGCCTGCCGTCGAAGGCCGCGCGCTCCACCGCGGCGATGCCATAGGGCAGATCGCGTTCAGATGGAATCATCTGAACGCGTGAAGATGCTCTGAAAACATCAGGCTAGAGCCTGCGAAGTGAGCGCGAGCGAACGCAGCATGCTCTACGGCCGCGCATCCAGGTCCTGCGCGGCGGGCCGGCAGGTGCGGCCGCGGCGTTCGGCTCGCCCCGCCGTGGCGCGTCCCGCGCACCGCCTCAGTGCGCCACAACCCCGTCGATCGCCGTGGCCAGCGCCACGTCCCGTGCGCTCAGCCCGCCGGCGTCATGCGTGCTGAGCGTGATCTCCACCCGGTTCCAGACATTCGACCATTCCGGGTGGTGGTCGTGCTTCTCCGCCAGCAGGGCGACGCGCGACATGAAGCCCCAGGCGGCGTTGAAATCGGCGAAGCGGAAGGTCCGGCGGAGGGCGTCGCGCCCGTCCACCAGCGCCCACCCGGGCAGCGCCTGCGCCAGGCCCGCCCGGGCCGCGGCGTCCAGTTTGTCGACCATCCATGCCTCCCTGTGCTTGACGCCGGCCGGCCGCGCCGCGCATGACGCGCCATGCGCTTCTCGACCCCGCCCGGCCTCGATGACCTTGTGGAGATGGCCGAGCATGCGCTCGCGGCAATCCCCGCGCCGCTGCGCGACCTGGTGCGCGGCACCGCCATCCTGGTCGAGGACGTGCCCGACGACGAGACCTTGAAGGACATGGGCATCGACAGCCCGTGGGAACTCACCGGCCTGTACCAGGGCGTGCCGCTCACCGAGAAGTCGGTCGGCGACATCCCGCGCGAGCCCGACCGCATCCTGCTGTACCGCGAACCGATCCTGCTGGAATGGATCGAGACCGGGGAGGACCTGTTCCGCCTGGTCCGCAACGTGCTGATCCACGAGATCGGGCATCATTTCGGGCTGTCGGACGACGACATCGCGCGGCTGGAGGAGGGGGACTGATCCGCGCGCGGGTCAGCCGCTCCGGCCCAGCAGCTCGGCGTCGTGTTCCCCCAGCCCCGGCGCGCCGCGCGCCGGGCGCGGGCGCACGCCGTCGAAGCTGATCGGCAGCCCGACCACCCGCGGCCCGTCGCCGGGCAGCGGCTGCACCATGTCCATCGCCGCGAATTGCGCGCTCGCCACCACCTCGCCGATGTCGTTGACCGGTGAACAGGGCACGCCGGCGGCTTCCAGCGCGGCGATCCAGGCATCGCGCGGGCGCGTCAGCAGCACCTGCGCGATCATCGGGATCAGCACCGCCTTGCTGCGCACGCGCGCGGGGCCTTTCGCGAAGCGGTCGTCCGCCGCCCATTCGGCATGCCCCAGCACCTGCGCGCAGCGTGCCCACAGCCTGTCATTGCCCGCCGCGAGGCACAGCGGACGGTCGGCGGTGTCGAACACCTGGTAGGGCACGATGACCGCGCCGCCGGTGCCGTGGCGCGTCGGCACGGTGCCGGTGGCCAGGTGGTTGTTCACCTGCCCTTCCACCCAATGCACGGCGGTCTCGAACAACGACGTATCGACCACGCCGCCGCGGCCCGTGATCTCGCGTCGGCGCAGCAGGCCCAGCGCGCCGATCACGGTGAACATGCCCGTCGCCTTGTCGTTGATGGAGGCGCCCGCGAAGGTCGGCGGGTCCTCGGGGCGGCCGGTCACGCTCATCATGCCGCCATAGGCCTGCAGCAGCGGGTCGAAGCCCGGGCGCATGCGCATCGGCCCGGCATGCCCGAAGGCCCAGATCGAGCAATAGACCAGCCGCGGATGCCGCGCCGTCATGGCCGCGGGGCCGATGCCGATCTCCTCCACCACGCCGGCGCGCAGGTTCTGCACCAGGATGTCGGCGGTCTCGCACAGCCGGTGCAGCGCCGCGACATCCTCGGCGCGCTTGAGGTCGAGCCGGATGGATCGCTTGTTGCGGTTCTGGCCGTGGAAATACAGGGACGTCACGCCATCCGGGCCGAAGGGCGGGCCCCAGGCACGGGCGTCGTCGCCGCCATCGGGCTTCTCCACCTTGATCACGTCCGCACCCATGTCGGCCATGATGGCGCCGGCCAGCGGCCCGGCCAGCGCCTGGCCGACCTCGATCACGCGCACCCCGTCCAGCGGCAGCATCATCGGCGTTCCTCGTTCGGTTCCTCGGGGCCAGCATAGGGCGCTGGGCGTCGCGGGCCAGGGCCGCGCGGGGGATAGGGCGGGCCAGGGCCGCGCGGGGGATAGGGCGGGCCAGGGCCGCGCGGGGGATAGGGCGGGCCAGGGCCGCGCGGGGGATGGGGGCCGCCCAGGGCGCGGCCGGTTCCGCCGCGGCCGCCGGTCTGGTAACCATGGCCGGATGCCGTCCACCCTTCCGCCGCAGGCCGCCGGGCGCAAGCTGGTCTTCCTGCACCTGCCCAAGACCGGCGGCACCTCGCTGCACCACCATTTCGCCGCGCATTTCGCGCCCGAGGAGATCTGCCCCGAGCGGTTCTCCCGCCTGCACCGCTATTCGCCCGAGGAACTCGGCCGCTACCGCTACTTCTCGGGCCACTTCAACTTCGACCAGATCCGCACCATCCCCGGGCAGCTGTTCATCGTGACGGTGCTGCGCGACCCGGCCGAGCGCCTGCTGTCGAGCTATTATTTCTGGAAGCGCCACACCGAGGCGACGATCGCCAAGCGCAAGCTGGAAGGCCCGGCCATCGCGCGGTCCTGCAGCATGATCGACTTCCTGCGCAACCCGCACCACGAGGTGCAGGATTCCGTCAACAACACCATGACGCGCTACCTGGCCGGCCAGGTGAACGTGCAGCCCGACCTGACCTATCGCTACAGCGCCGGCGGCCCCGGCGTGCCGGTCAGCGAGCTGGAAGTGCTGCACCGCGCGATCGGCAACCTGCTGTCGATGGACGTGGTCGGCTTCGCCGGCAACCTGCACGAGGCCTATACCCGCGTGGCGCTGGTCTTCGACATGCCCCGCGTGGCCGAGATCGCGCGCCTCAACACCCGCCGCGACGCGCATCCCGAGCTCGAGCCCGTGCAGGAGGAGGAGCTGTCGCGCGAGATGCGCGCGGAGGTCGACCGGCTGACCATGCTCGACCGCACCATCTACCGGCTCGCGCGCGCGCATCTGCGCCAGTTCCAACGCTGACCCGCGCGCCGGCCCGCCGGCCCGCCGGCCGCGCAGCCGCGCCTCGCGCCCGGCCCGCCCCGCCGCGGGACCGCGGCCATCGCC
>NZ_CAKKLX010000066.1 GCF_918698155.1 Roseomonas sp. CECT 9278 | reverse complement strand
GGGACAGGGTCCGGGGGAGGGCAAGGCCCTCCCCCGCCGCGCATGACCGCCCTTCGCCTCTCCGCCCTGATCGTCGCCCGCAACGAGGAGGCGCGCCTGCCCGATTGCCTGGCGTCGGTGGCCTTCGCCGATGAGGTGGTGGTGGTGCTCGACCGCAGCACGGATGGCAGTGCGGCGATTGCCCTGGCGGCCGGGGCGCGGGTGATCGAGGGCGCCTGGGAGCTGGAGGGGGAGCGGCGCAATACCGGGATTGCGGCGTGTACCGGCGATTGGGTCCTGGAGGTCGATGCGGATGAGCGGGTGGATGCCGCGCTGGCGACCGCCGTGCGCGAGACCATCGCGACCAGCCCCCATGCCTGGCACCAGGTGCCGGTCGACAACTACGTGGGCGACCGGCTGGTGCGCTTCGGCTGGGCGGGGAGTTTCGGCACGACGTCCGTGCCGCGGTTGTTCCGGCGCGGGGCGAAGCGGTGGCGGGCGCAGCGCGTGCATCCGGGGCTGGACTGGACGGGGGTCGAGGGGCCGAAGATCACGCAGGGCGCGCTGGTGCACCTGGTGGATCGGGACATCTCGGACATGCTGCGGCGGCTCGATCGGTATTCCACCGCGAAGGCGGCGGACCTGATCGCGGGCGGGGATATCGGCACGCTGCGCGCCAATGTGCGGCGGTTCTTCTCGCGCGGGTTCAAGTCCTATGTGTCGCGCAAGGGGTATCGGGAGGGCGGCTGGGGCGTGCTGCTGGCGCTGTGCACCGGGGCGTTTCCGCTGCTGTCGTATCTGAAGGCGAAGCTGGAACCCGGGAAGCATGGGGGCGGGCCGTGAGGGTCGCGCAGGTGATGGCCGGCGCGCAGCATGGCGGGGCCGAGGGCTTCTACGAACGGCTGTCCGTCGCGTTGCACGCGGCGGGCGAGCAGGTGCTGCCGGTGATCCGCCGCGACGCCGAACGCGCGGCCCGGCTGCGCGCGGGCGGGCTGGCGCCGGTGGAACTCGGCTTCGGTGGCGCGCTGGACCTGCTGACCGGCCCACGGCTGCGGCGTGTGCTGCAGGCCTTCGCGCCGGCGGTGACGGTGGCCTGGATGAACCGCGCGGCGCGCTTCACGCCGAAGGGCGACTGGACGCTGGTGGGGCGCATGGGCGGCTTCTACGACCTGAAATACTACCGCCGCTGCGACCACATCGTGGGGAACACCCAGGGCATCGTGCGCTGGGTGGTCGAACAGGGCTGGCCGGCGGCGCGGGCGCACCACGTGCCGAATTTCGTCGATGACCTGGCGGGCGCGGTGCCGGCGACATGGCCCGCGCCAGCCGGCGCGCGGCGGCTGCTGGCGATGGGGCGGCTGCATCCGAACAAGGGCTTCGACATCGCGCTGCGGGCGCTGGCGCAGCTGCCCGCGGCGCATCTGGCGATCGCCGGGGAGGGGCCGGAGCGCGCCGCGCTGGAAGCCCTGGCGCGCGAGCTGGGCGTGGCGGACCGCGTGGCGTTCCTGGGCTGGCGGCGCGACACCGGGGCGTTGCTGGCCGCGGCCGACGTCTTCATGTGTTCGTCGCGGCACGAGCCGCTTGGCAACATCGTGCTGGAAGCCTGGTCGGCCTCGCGCCCGGTGGTGGCCTTGGCGGCGCAAGGGCCGGCCGAACTCATCGCCGACGGCGTCGATGGCGTGCTGGTGCCCGGCGAGGATCCCGCCGCGCTGGCAAGGCAGGTCGCGCGGCTGCTGGATGACCCCGCGCGCGCCGCGGCGCTGGGCGCGGCCGGGCGCGCGGCGTATCTGCGCGACTTCACGCAGGCCGCGGTGGTGGCGCGCTGGCGGGATTTCCTGGCGGCCGTGGCGCCGCGCCGGCAGGCGGCCTAGCGCGATGTGCGGGATCGCCGGCCTTGCGCTGAAACCGGGCCTGGTGCCCGACCGCACGGTGCTCGATGCGCTGACGCGCGCGCTGGCGCATCGCGGGCCGGACGGGCATGGGCACCATGTGCAGGGCAATGTGGCGCTGTCGCATACGCGGCTGGCCGTCATCGACCTGGTGACCGGCGACCAGCCGCTGCATGCCGGCCCGGCCAGCCTGGTCGGCAATGGCGAGGTGTACAACTACCGGGAACTGCGCGCCGACAACGCGCTGGCCTGCACCACCGGATCCGATTGCGAACCGCCGCTGCACCTGTTCCGCCGCGACGGCGCGGGCTTCGCGCAGACGCTGCGCGGCATGTATGCGCTGGCCATCCATGACCGTGCGACGCGCCAGGTGGTGCTGGCGCGCGACCCGTTCGGCATCAAGCCGCTGTATGTCGCCGAGACGGCGCAGGGCATCGCCTTCGCCTCCGAACCGCAGGCGCTGATCGCCGCCGGGCTGGTGGCGCCGCGGCTGCGCAGCGCGGCGCTGCACGAGGTGCTGCAACTGCAGTTCACCACCGGCGCCGAGACCATCTTCGAAGGCATCCGCCGCCTGCTGCCGGGCGAGACCGTGGTGATCACCGATGGCAGCGTGGTGGAGCGCCGCCGCCGCGCCGCCCTTCCCGAAGGCGGGCCCGAGGCGATCACCGAGGACGCCGCGCTGGCGCGGCTGGATGCCGCGCTGGAGGCCAGCGTGGACCTGCATCAGCGCAGCGACGTGCCGTACGGGATGTTCCTCTCGGGCGGGACGGATTCGGCCGCGATCCTGGCGATGATGGCGCGGCTCAACGACCGCCCGGTGCTGGCCTTCACCGCCGGCTTCGACGTGGCCGGCGCGGCCGACGAACGCGAGGCCGCCGCCCATGCCGCCCGCGCCGCCGGCGCGCGGCACGTCACGCTGGATGTGACGCGGGAGATGGTCTGGCGCCACCTGCCCGAGATCGTCGCCGCGATGGACGACCCGGCGGCGGACTACGCCATCATCCCGACCTGGTTCCTCGCGCGCCGCGCGCGCGAGGAGGTGAAGGTCGTGCTGTCGGGCGAAGGCGGCGACGAGATCTTCGGCGGCTATGGCCGCTACCGCTCGGCGATGCGCCCCTGGTGGCGCGGCGGCAAGGCGATGCGCGCGCATGGCGCCTTCGACCGGCTGGACGTGCTGCGCGACCCGCCCCGCTTCTGGCGCGACGGCATCGAGGCCGCCGAAGCGGCCGCCGCCACGCCCGGGCGCACCCGCCTGCAGGCGGCGCAGGCGCTCGATGTCGCGGACTGGCTGCCCAACGACCTGCTGGTGAAGCTCGATCGCTGCCTGATGGCGCATGCGGTGGAAGGCCGCACGCCCTTCCTCGATGCCGGCGTGGCGAATGCCGCCTTCCGCCTGCCGGATGCGATGAAGGTGCAGGGCGGGCAGGGCAAGTGGATCCTGCGGCAGTGGCTGGCGAAGCACTTCCCCGCCAGCGAGCCGTTCCGCCGCAAGCAGGGCTTCACGGTGCCGGTCGGCGCCTGGATCGCGGAGTCGGCAGATCGCCTCGCGCCGCTGGTGGCGGCGCAGCCCGGCGTGGCCGGGATCGCGAAGCCCGACCGCATCCTGCCGCTGTTCCGCGCCGCGGCGGGCAAGCGCGAGGGCTTCGCCGCCTGGCACCTGCTGTTCCACGCGCTGTGGCACCGCCGGCACATCGAGGGCATGGCCCCGCAGGGCGACGTCTTCGCCTACCTGGCGGCGCGCTGAGCCGCGCTATTCGGCGGCCGCCGCGATGCGCGCGACGAGCAGCGCATCGATCTGCCCGGCCGGCACCGGGCGGCCGAACAGCCAGCCCTGGGCCTCGTTGCAGCCGCGTTCGCTGAGCAGGCGCGCCTGTTCCTCGGTCTCGACGCCCTCGGCATTGGCGCGCACGCCGAGCGCGCGCGTGATGCCGAGCACGGCATCCACGATGGCCGAGGCGGAGGGATCGGTGCCCAGGCTCGCGATGAAGGACCGGTCGATCTTGAGCTTGTCGAAGCGGAAGCGCTGCAGGTAGCCGAGCGAGGAATAGCCGGTGCCGAAGTCATCCATCGCGATCGACACGCCCAGCGCGCGGATCTGTTCCAGCGTGCCGATCGTCGCCTCGGTCTGGGTGAGCAGCACGCCCTCGGTGATCTCGATCTCGAGGCGGCTGGCCGGCAGGCCGCTCTCGGCCAGCGCGCGCGCCACCAGGGTTTCGAAGCCGCCGGCATGGATCTGGTGGGCCGAGACATTCACCGCGATCGTCATGTCGGGCCAGCGCTGCGCATTGGCGCAGGCTTCCCGCAGCACCCAGGCGCCGATCTGCGGCAGCAGGCCGATCTCCTCGGCCAGCGGGATGAAGTTGTCGGGGGTGACGAAGCCGCGCTCGGGGTGGTGCCAGCGCAGCAGTGCCTCGACGCCGGTCAGCGCGCCGGTGCGCAGGTTCACCTGCGGCTGGTAGTACAGCTCGAACTCGCCGCGTTCCAGGGCCTGGCGCAGGTCGGCCTCCATGGCACGGCGTGCGCGCAGCGCGACGTTCATCTCCTCGGCGAAGAAGCGGAAGGTGCCGCGCCCGTCGCGCTTGGCGGCATAGAGCGCGGTATCGGCGTCGCTGAGCAGCACCTCGGCCTCGGGATGGCCGCGCCTCTGCGCGAGCGCGATGCCCACGCTCACGCCCACGCGGACCTGGTGGCGGCCGAGGTCGAAGGGTTCCTCGATCACGTCGATCAGGCGCTGGGCCAGCACCTCGGCGGAATGGGGGTGGTTCAGCCGCGGCTGGATGATGGCGAATTCGTCGCCGCCCAGGCGCACCAGCGTGTCGGTGTCGCGCAGCTCGCGCCGCAGCCGTTCGGCTGCGCGGCGCAGCAGCTCGTCGCCCATGCCGTGGCCGAGCGTGTCGTTGACCTCCTTGAAGCGGTCGAGGTCGAGGCAGAACAGCGCCACCGCCCCGGTGCCGTCGCGCCGCAGCGTGGCGAGTGCCAGGTTCAGCCGGTCCATGAAGACCCCGCGATTGGGCAGGCCGGTCAGCACGTCATGCGTCGCGAGGTGGGTCACCTGGCGCATGGCGGAATCGAGCAGCCGCTGCGGCACGCGCCCGAGCAGGATGTAGGCAAGGCCCATCGCCAGGGCGCTCAGCACGCCGATCAGCACCGCGTCGCGCAGGATGTCCATGATCGACTTCACGATCACCACCACGCCCACGCGTTCGCCATGCGCGACGATGTCGTGTTCGACGCGCAGGACCGGCCAGGGCGTCCGCCCGCCCTGCGTGGCCAGCACCTCGCCGCCGGCGGCGAGCACGAGGCGGGATTCATGTTCGCTCTCGTCGACGACGCGGGTCAGCGCCTCGTCGATCCGCACGCCCTCGAAGGTCCAGTGGGTCGGGTTGCTCGCGGCGATGCCGCCGACCATGCCGGCGATGAAGCGGGCCTCGAGGTCGATCTCGGATTCGACGGTGGCGCGCGCGGTGGCGAAGTACAGCACCGGCGGCATCAGCGCGAGCAGCGTCGCGATGACGCGCGACCCGTGCTGCAGCACCGCATGCAGCCGCGTGCGGATGCCCGCGATGTCGGTCCGGTCGCTCATGTCGCCTGCGCCGCCGGGTCGTAGCCGAGGCCCTCGGCAAACGAGGCGGCATCGCGCGAGGCGAGGAAGGACAGGAAGCCCGCGGCATCCGGCCGCGGGGCGGCCTGCGCGACGATGTGGACCACCACGCCATAGGGCCAGCTGCCGTCCCGCAGGCTGCCGAGGCTGGGCACCATCCCGTCGAGGCCGATGACCCTGAGGTCGAGTTCCTCGGCGAAGATCTGGCCCAGGGAGATCAACCCGAGGCTGCCCTCGATCGCGCCGAGGGCCTGCGCATTGTCCTGCGCGGTATTGGCGACCACCGCCCCGCTGCGCCGCGCGCCGCCCTGCGCTGCGCGCGCGAGGTCCGGCGGGCCGTCGCGCAGCACCCACCATTCGCGTTCGGCCGGCGGCCGCAGCACCAGGCGCACCGGGCCGCCATGCGGCCAGGCGCGTTCCTCGGCGGTCAGCAGCCGCCCGGCCTGGGCCGCGCTGAGCGTGATGGGCGGGGAGGCGCGGTGCGTCGCCAGGACCATCGGCGTGCGCCCCAACACGCGCGACTGCACCGCGGTGCCCTGCGGCCCCGGTTCGCGCAATGTCACGGCGATGTCGAGCCGCCCGGCAGCGAGGGCGCGCAGCCCGCCTGCGCTGCCAAGGCTTGGCACGATGCGCAGCGCGGCGCCGGTCTGCGCCGCATAGGCGGCCGCGAGATGCCGCATCAGGCCTGTCGCGGTCCCGCTGCCGCCGATCAGGATGGGTTCGACAGCCCGCGCGACGCCGGCCCACGACAGCCCCGCCATGGCCAGCAAGGCACGGCGTGCGATTGGATCCCGCTGCATGGCGCGCGTCTCCGACACTGGCGCGATCTTCCACCCGCCGGCCTCAACAAAGGATTGACGGCGGGCGCCCCGGCGGGTCCTGGAAGGGCATGGCCAAGGACAAGACCCGATTCGTCTGCCAGTCCTGCGGGGCGGCGCACCCCAAGTGGCAGGGCCGCTGCGAGGCCTGCGGCGAATGGAACACCCTGGCCGAGGAAGCCCCCGCCCCGCGCGGCCCGGGCCCCGCGGCCAAGGCGGGCGGCGGGCGGCGCGTGGAATTCGTCGGGCTGAAGGGCAGTTCCGCGCCGCCGCCGCGCATCCCGACCGGAATCGCGGAGCTCGACCGGGTGCTGGGCGGCGGGCTGGTCGCGGCCTCGGCCGTGCTGGTGGGGGGCGACCCGGGCATCGGGAAATCCACCATCCTGCTGCAGGCGGCCGCGCGGGTGGCCGCGGCCGGGCGGCGCGTGCTGTACGTGTCCGGGGAGGAAGCGGTCGAGCAGGTGCGCCTGCGCGCCGGCCGGCTCGGCCTGACGGAAAGCCCCATGGCGCTGGCCGCCGCCACCGCGCTGCGCGACATCGTGGCCAGCCTGGAAGGCGAGAACGACGCCGCCCTGGTGGTGATCGATTCGATCCAGACCGTGTGGCTGGATGCGCTCGATTCCGCGCCGGGGACGGTGGCGCAGGTGCGCGCCTGCGCCGCCGAATTGATCCGCCTGGCCAAGGCGCGCGGCTTCGCCATCGTGCTGGTCGGCCACGTCACCAAGGAAGGCACGCTGGCCGGGCCGCGCGTGCTGGAACACATGGTCGATGCCACGCTGTATTTCGAAGGCGACCGCGGCCACCAGTTCCGCATCCTGCGCGCGGTGAAGAACCGCTTCGGCGCCACCGACGAGATCGGGGTGTTCGAGATGACCGGCACCGGGCTGATGGAGGTCGCCAACCCCTCCGCCCTGTTCCTGGCCGAACGGCGCGGCAATGTCTCGGGCAGCGCGGTGTTTGCCGGCATCGAGGGCACGCGCCCGGTGCTGGTCGAGATCCAGGCGCTGCTGTCGCCCAGTTCGGGCGGGTCCCCGCGCCGGCAGGTGGTGGGGTGGGATTCCGGGCGGCTGTCGATGCTGCTCGCGGTGCTGGAATCGCGCTGCGGGATGTCGCTGGGCCAGAACGACGTCTACCTGAACATCGCGGGCGGGCTGCGCATCAACGAACCGGCGGCGGACCTGGCGGTGGCGGCGGCGCTGGTCTCGGCGGCGACCGACCGCCCGACCGACCCCGACCGCGTCTATTTCGGGGAGGTCGGGCTGTCGGGCGAGGTGCGGCAGGTGGCGCAGGCGGAAGCGCGGCTGCGCGAGGCCGCCAAGCTCGGCTTCACCGCCGCCACCCTGCCGCGCCGCGTGGCCCGCGGCGGTAAGGCGGCCGCGCCGCCCGAGGGCATCGCCCTGGCCGAGACCGGCCACATGGCGGACCTGGTCGCGGTGTTCGCCGAAAAGACCGTCAAGCGGGACCGCGCGGCCCCGTGACGGCCCGCCGCCGCACCGCTATAGGGGCCGCATGACCTGGGTGGACGGTGTTCTGGCCGGGGTGGTCGTGATCTCGGCCGCCATCGCCTTCTTCCGCGGCCTTGTGCGCGAAGTGCTGAGCCTCGGGGCCTGGCTCGGCGCCGCGGCCGCGGCCTTCTTCGCCCGGCCGTACCTGCTGCCCCATGTCAGCGCCTGGATCGACACCGAATGGATCGCCGATGCGGTCGGCGCCGGGGCGGTGTTCCTGGTCGTGCTGGTGGCGCTGAAGCTGTTCACCAATGCCATCGCCGACCGCGTGCAGGATTCCGCGCTGGGCGGCCTTGACCGTGTGTTGGGTCTGGTATTCGGCGCGGCGAGGGGTGCGGTCCTGGCCGTCCTTGCCTATATCCTCGCCGGGATGTTCGCGCCCGAGACCGGCACCTGGCCCGATGCGGTGAAGGAGGCGCGCAGCCTGCCCTTCGTCGCCGAGGGCGCCCGCCGGGTCGTGGAACGGGTGCCCGACGCCTATCGCCCCCGCCTGGTGGCCCCCCCGGGGCCGGGCGGGCCGACCATGGATGAGCTGCTCCGCCCCCCCGCGCGCAGCCGGAATTGAGGTCCAGCATGACCGCCCCCTTCGACCTCGATGACGACAAGCCGCATGAGGAATGCGGGGTCTTCGGCGTATGGAACGGGGGGGATGGCGCGGCGCTGACCGCGCTCGGCCTGCATGCCTTGCAGCACCGCGGCCAGGAAGCCGCGGGCATCGTCACGCTGGACGAAAAGGGGCTGTTCCACGCGCATAAGGGCCTGGGGCTGGTCGGCGACAATTTCGGCGAGGCGAAGGTCATCGCATCGCTGCGCGGCGGCGCGGCGGTCGGGCACAACCGCTACGCCACCACCGGGGAGACGGCGCTGCGCAACGTGCAGCCGCTCTATGCCGATTTCGAATTCGGCGGCTTCGCGGTGGCGCATAACGGCAACCTGACCAACGCCATGGTGCTGAAGCGCGCCCTGGTGCGCCGCGGCTGCCTGTTCCAGAGCACCACCGATTCCGAGGTGTTCATCCACCTGATCGCGATCAGCCTGTATTCCACCGTGCTCGATCGGCTGATCGACGCGCTGAAGCAGGTGCAGGGCGCCTATTCGCTGGTGGCGCTGCATGACGGCGCGCTGATCGGCGCGCGCGATCCGCTGGGCGTGCGGCCGCTGGTGCTGGGGCGGCTGGCGAATGGCGGCTACGTGCTGGCATCCGAGACCTGCGCGCTGGACATCGTCAGCGCCGAATTCGTGCGCGACATCGAGGCCGGCGAGATCATCGTCATCAACGACGAGGGCGTGCGCAGCGTGAAGCCCTTCGGGCGGCAGAACAGCCGTTTCTGCATCTTTGAATACATCTACTTCGCGCGGCCCGATTCCGTGATGGAGGGCACGCCGGTCTACGAGACGCGCAAGCGCATCGGCGCCGAGCTGTCGCGCGAATCGGGCGTGGCGGCGGATGTCGTGGTGCCCGTACCCGATTCCGGCGTGCCGGCAGCCATGGGCTACGCGGCAGAAGCGGGCATCCCGTTCGAACTGGGCATCATCCGCAACCACTATGTGGGCCGCACCTTCATCGAACCCACCGACCAGATCCGCCACCTGGGCGTGAAGCTGAAGCATTCGGCGAACAAGCCCATCCTGGAGGGCAAGCGCGTCATCCTGGTGGATGATTCGATCGTGCGCGGCACCACCAGCCGCAAGATCGTCGAGATGGTCCGCCAGGCCGGGGCACGCGAGGTGCACATGCGCGTCTCCTCCCCGCCGACCACGCACTCCTGCTACTACGGCATCGACACGCCGGAGCGGTCCGAGCTGATGGCCGCGAAGCACGACCTGGCCGAGATGGCGCGCATCATCGGCGTGGACAGCCTGGCCTTCATCTCGCTGGACGGGCTGTACCGCGCGCTGGGGCAGCAGGCGCGCGACCCGGCGAAGCCGCATTACTGCGATGCCTGCTTCACCGGCGACTACGCGATCCCGCTGACCGATTGGCAGGACAATTCGGACAAGCAGCTGTCGTTGTTGCAGGCGGCGGGGGAGTAGCCCCGCCGGCTGCGCCGCGCCGCGTCAGGCGGTGCGGTCCACGCCCCCGCCCGCGGCCAGCGCCGCCTGCGCCGCCGCCAGCCGCGCCACCGGCACGCGGTAGGGCGAGCACGAGACGTAGTCCAGCCCGACGCTTTCGCAGAAGCTGATCGACGACGGATCGCCGCCGTGCTCGCCGCAGATGCCGAGCTTGATGTCGGCCTTCACGCCGCGGCCCTTCTCGGCCGCGATGCGCACCAGCGCGCCGACGCCGTCCGGGTCGATCGAGACGAAGGGGTCCTTCGGGTAGATGCCCTTTTCGATATAGAGCGGCAGGAACTTGCCGGCATCGTCGCGCGACAGGCCGAAAGTGGTCTGCGTCAGGTCGTTGGTGCCGAAGGAGAAGAAGTCGGCCGATTCCGCGATGGCATCGGCGGTCAGGCAGGCACGCGGCAATTCGATCATGGTGCCGACGCTGTAGTCCACATGGTAGTGCGTCTCGGCGAAGACCTCCTGCGCGACGCGGTCGATCTGCGCGCGCGTGATCTCGAGTTCGCGGCGCGTGGCGACCAGCGGGATCATGATCTCGGGGTGCGGCGGCTTGTGCGTGTCGCGGCCGATGGCGCAGGCGGCCTCGAAGATCGCGCGGGCCTGCATTTCGTAGATCTCGGGGTAGGAAATGCCGAGGCGGCAGCCGCGATGGCCGAGCATTGGGTTGGCTTCCGACAGGTCCTGCGCGCGGCGGTGCATCTCATCCACATTGGCACCGAGGGACTGCGCGACTTCGGCGATCTCGAAGTCGCTGTGCGGCAGGAATTCGTGCAGCGGCGGGTCGAGCAGGCGGATGGTGACCGGCAGCCCCGCCATGATGCGGAACAGGTCGATGAAGTCCTGCCGCTGGAAGGGCAGCAGGCGTGCGAGGGCGGCGCGGCGGCCCTGCTCGGTCTCGGCCATGATCATCTGGCGCACCACGCCGATGCGCGCGGGGTCGAAGAACATGTGCTCGGTGCGGCACAGGCCGATGCCTTCCGCGCCGAACTTGCGCGCGGTTTCGGCATCGAGCGGCGTCTCGGCATTCGCGCGCACCTTCATCCGGCGCACCTTGTCGGCCCATTCCATGAGGGTCGCGAAGTCGCCCGACAGCTGCGGTTCGATCATCGCGACGGGGCCGACGAAGACCTCGCCGGTGCCGCCATCGATGGTCAGGATCTCGCCGCCGCGCACCTGGATGCCGCCCGAGGACAGCACCTGGTTGTTGTAGTCCACCGACACGCCGCCGCAGCCCGCCACGCAGGGCCGGCCCATGCCGCGCGCGACGACCGCGGCGTGGCTGGTCATGCCGCCGCGCGTGGTCAGGATGCCCTTCGCGGCATGCATGCCGTGGATGTCCTCGGGCGAGGTCTCGATGCGCACGAGGATGACGGATTCGCCCTTCTGCGCGCGCGCCTCCGCTTCATCCGCGCTGAACACCACGATGCCGGAGGCCGCACCCGGCGAGGCCGGCAGGCCCTTGGCCAGCACCTTGCGCTTCGCCTTGGGGTCGAGTGTGGGATGCAGCAGCTGGTCGAGCGCGCCGGGGTTCACGCGCTTCACCGCTTCGGTGTGGTCGATCAGGCCTTCGCGCGCCATGTCCACGGCGATCTTCAGCGAGGCCGCTGCGGTGCGCTTCCCGTTGCGGGTCTGCAGCATGTACAGCTTGTTCGACTGCACCGTGAACTCGATGTCCTGCATGTCGCGGTAGTGGCGTTCGAGCGTTTCGCGCACCTTGACCAGCTCGGCATAGGCGGCGGGCATGGCGACTTCCATGCTGCGCTCATCCGGCTTGGCCTTGAGCTGCGCCATGGGCTGCGGCGTGCGGATGCCCGCCACCACGTCCTCGCCCTGCGCGTTGATCAGGTATTCGCCGTAGAAGATGTTCTCGCCCGTGGACGGATCGCGCGTGAAGCACACGCCGGTGGCGCAATCCTCACCCATGTTGCCGAAGACCATCGCCTGCACGTTCACCGCCGTGCCCCATTCGGCCGGGATGTCGTTCAGGCGGCGATAGGTGACGGCGCGCTGGTTCTGCCAGGATCCGAACACCGCCGTGATGGCACCCCAGAGCTGCTCCCACGGGTCCTGCGGGAAGGGGCGGCCGGTGACCTCGGCGACCATCTCCTTGTAGCCATGCACCACGCGGTGCCATTCGGCGGCGGTGAGCTCGGTGTCCTCGTTCTTGCCGGTGTCGAGCTTCACATGCTCGATGATTTCCTCGAAGCGGTGATGGTCGACGTCCAGCACGACCGAGCCGTACATCTGGATGAAGCGGCGGTAGCTGTCCCAGGCGAAGCGCGCATCGCCCGAGGCGGTGACCAGGCCTTCGACGGTCGCGTCGTTCAGGCCGAGATTCAGCACCGTGTCCATCATGCCCGGCATGGACACCCGCGCGCCGGAGCGCACCGAGACCAGCAGCGGCTTGTGGTGGTCGCCGAAGGTGTTGCCGACCGCCGCTTCGATGCGCGCCAGGCCGGCGCGGAGCTGGGCGTCGAGGTCATCGGGGTAGCGTTCGCCATTCGCATAGTAGGCGGTGCAGACCTCGGTCGTGATGGTGAAGCCGGGGGGCACGGGCAGGCCGATGCTGGCCATTTCGGCCAGGTTCGCCCCCTTGCCGCCGAGCAGGTTGCGCATCTCCGCGCGGCCTTCATTGTGGCCGGCACCGAAGGAATAGACCCACTGCGTCATCGGGCGCTCCCGCTCAGGCTTCGATCTTGGAGAAATCAGCGACCGCATCCATCGTGGCGCGGAGCCGTGCGAGTAGTTTCAGGCGATTGCGGCGGAGTTCCGGCGCCGGGTCATTCACGATGACCTTGTCGAAGAAAGCGTCAACCGGGGCGCGCAGCGTGGCCATGGCGTCCATGGCGCGTTCGAAGTCCTCGGCGGACAGGTCGAGGTCGATGCGCTGGGCGGCGGGTTCGAGGGCGGCGGCGAGGGCCTGCTCGGGTTCGGCCTTGAGCAGGTGGTGTTCGTAGCCGGTGTCGAAGGCGTGGCCGTCGCGCTTTTCCTCGATGCGGAGGATGTTCGCGGCGCGCTTGTAGGCGGCCAGCAGGTTGGCGCCGGAGTCGGATTCGACGAAGGCGCGCACGGAGTCGGCCCGGCGCAGCAGGCGGTTCAGGTCGTCATCCGGGGTGGCGCCGAGGACGGCGGTGACGACGTCGTGGCGGGTGCCCTCGGCGCGCAGTTGGACGCGGAGGCGATCGGTGAGGAAGTCGAGGAGGTCGCGCGCCAAGGCCGCAGCCTCTGGAAGCTCCACCGCATCGCCGGTGCGGAAGATGCGCGTCAGTTCACCGGCGGCGCCGGTCTGCGGCACCAGGTAGACCGGCAGGCCACGGTCGCGCAGTTCGGCGACGCTCGCGAAGTCCATCAGCCGCACCAGGATGCGTTCCTGTGGCGGGAGCCCGTCTCCCTCCAGGCGCGCGGCGCCGTCCAGCAGTTCCTGCCGAATGGCGGTGTTGTGCAGCAGCGGCGCGACCTGCTTCGGCACGCCGGCCAGCCAGGGCGACCCGCGCCACTGATCGACATACCCGGCCATTGCCTGCTCGAGCACCGCCCGCAGCCCGAGCCGCAGCCCGCCGTCGCGGATGATCCGGATGATGCCGAGCGCGGCGCGGCGCAGCGCGAAGGGATCGCCGCTCCCCGTCGGCTTCTCCCCCACCGCGAAGAACCCAGCCAACTGGTCCAGCTTGTCGGCGAGCGCCACGCAGATCGCCACCGGCTCGGCCGGCACTTCATCCCCCGGCCCCGCCGGCCGGTAATGCGCCCCGATCGCCTCCGCCACCCGCGGCGCCTCGCCCTGCGCCCGCGCGTAGTACCGCCCCATCACGCCCTGCAGTTCCGGGAACTCGCCGACCATCCCGGACGCCAGATCCGCCTTCGCCAGCTTTGCCGCCCGCGCCGCATCGGTCGCCACCGCCGCATCATCCGGCCACAGCGTCTGCGCAATCACCCGCGCCAAACGCTCCAGCCGCGCCACCCGCTGCCCCTGCGTTCCCAGCTTCGCGTGGAACACCACGGCATCCAGCTTCGGCAGGAACGACTCCAGCGACTGCTTGCGATCCAGGTCCCAGAAGAACCGCGCATCCGACAGCCGCGCGCGCAGCACGCGCTCATTCCCCGCCACGATCGCCGCGCCGCCATCCGGTGCGGCGACATTCGCCACTAGCGCAAACCTCGCCGCCGCCGCGCCACCGTTCGTGCGCAGCGCGAAATACCGCTGGTTCACGCGCATCGTCGTGCGCATCACCTCCGGCGGCAGGTCCATGAAGGCATCATCGATGCGCCCCAGCAGCGGCAACGGCCATTCCACCAGGCCCGCGACTTCCGCGACCAGCCCGTCATCCGGCACCACGGAAAGTCCCTCGGCCGCCGCCAGCGCCGCGATTCCGTCGCGGATCAGCGTTGCGCGCTCGGCCGCATCCAGCACCACGCGGCGTTCGCGCAGCCCCGCCGCGTAGTCCGCAATGCCGCGCACCGCGAAGGCGCCCGGCGCCATGATGCGATGGCCCTCGGTGAGGTCGCCGGACACCAGCCCATGCCCGTCATCCTCGCCAGCGCGCAAATCGAACGGCACCACCGCGCCGTCCAGCACGCACAGGATGCGCTTGAGCGGCCGCACCCAGGTCATGGCCGACGAACCGCCCCAGCGCATCGATTTCGGCCAGGGGAAGGCGCGGATGATGGCCGGCATCGCGGCAGCGACCAGTGCGCGCGCCTCCACCGTCTCGCCGGGCTTGGACAGCACCCAGAACTGGCCTTCCTGCGTCAGCGCGTCGCGGCTCGCGCCATGCTTGCGCAGGAAGCCGTCCAGCGCGGCATCGGGTGCGCCGATGCGTGGGCCGCGTTCCTCCCGGCCCGGCGTCTCGACCGAACCGCGCAGCGTGGCCGCGAGCCCGATCCGGCGCGGCCCGAAGAAGACGCGCGGCGGCGCTTCCAGCAGCGCCGAGCACCGCTCGGCAAAAAGTCGCGAGAAATCCTCCGCAGCGCGCGCCTGCATGCGCGCCGGGATTTCCTCGCAGAACAGTTCGATCAGCAGTTCAGGCACTAGATCGCCGCCTTCACATCGGTGCGGGCGAAGTCATCGCCCTTGAACAACAGGGGTTCGTCGCGCGCGACCGCCAGCGCATAGGCGAAGCAGTCGCCCAGGTTCAGCCCCGCCGGGTGCCGCCCCTTGCCGAAACGGCGCCAGCCCTCCAGCGCGACGGCCGCGTGCGCCGCCGTGAAGGGCACGACCTCGATCGCGAGCGAATCCAGCAGCGTCTCGATCCTGGGACGGACCGCGGCGCCTGCACGGCTTTCCGCGACGATGCCCAGCTCGACCAGCGTCGGCGCGGCGATCGCGATCCGATCCGCACCCGAGAGCGCGTCGCCGAAGGCAACGGCCTCCGGCTCGTCCTTCAGGATCGCCATCACCGCGGAGGTGTCGAGGATCACCGCGGCAGCCCGTTCTCGTCATAGAAGTCGCCATGGTCGCTGCTGGTGCCCGGGGGGAACAGCTTCGATGCGTCCTTCGCGATCGCCATGATGGCCGCGACCTTGCGCTGCCGGGCCTCGTCGCGCGCCGCCTTTTCGCGCGCCAGGCGCTCGTGCACCGCCTCGCGCACCGCGCCGGTCGCGGAGGTGCCGAGCAGCGCCGCGAGCTCCTTCGCCTCGGCGATCAGGACGTCGTCCTTGATGTTCAACTGGCCCATGGCAGCCTCATGGTAGAACGCTGCTGTCATATGGTAGAAAGGTCGCGAGGCGCAAGGTCAGGCTGCCTCGCCGGCCAGCCAGGCCTCGCAGCAGCCCTTCGCCAGCTCGCGCACCCGGCCGATATAGGCCTGCCGTTCGGTCACGCTGATCGCGCCGCGGGCGTCCAGCAGGTTGAAGCGATGCGACGCCTTGATGCACTGGTCATAGGCCGGCAGCGCCAGCCTGCGGTCGAGCAGCGCGGCGCATTCGCGCTCCGCGTCCTCGAAATGGCGGAACAGCATGGCCACGTCGGCATGCTCGAAGTTATGCGCGCTGTATTCGCGCTCGGCGCGCAGGAAGACCTCGCCGTATGTCACGCCGTCATCGTTGAAGGCCAGGTCGTAGACGTTCTCGACGCCCTGGATGTACATCGCGAGCCGTTCCAGGCCGTAGGTCAGCTCGGCGCTCGGCTTCTCGCAGGCGATGCCGCCGACCTGCTGGAAATAAGTGAACTGCGTCACCTCCATCCCGTCGCACCACACTTCCCAGCCCAGGCCCCAGGCGCCGAGTGTGGGGCTTTCCCAATCATCCTCGACGAAGCGGATGTCGTGCAGCGCGGGGTCGATGCCCAGCGCGCGGTAGCTCTCGATCAGCAGCGCCTGCGGGTCGGGCGGGGAGGGCTTCAGGATCACCTGGTACTGGTAGTAGTGCTGCAGCCGGTTCGGGTTCTCGCCATAGCGGCCGTCCGAGGGCCGGCGGGAGGGCTGCACATAGGCCGCCTTCCAAGGCTTGGGGCCGAGTGCGCGCAGCGTGGTCGCCGGATGGAAGGTGCCCGCGCCCACTTCCATGTCGTAGGGCTGCAGGATGACGCAGCCGCGCTCCGACCAGAAGCGATGGAGGCGCAGGATGATGTCCTGGAAGCTCGGGGGCTTCTGCGGCATGGGCGTTCCGGGGGTCTGGCGCTGCGGCGTGTGGCGGGGCACCTATAGGCGCCAGGCGCCTGACCGACAAGGAAACCGGGCCGTGGCGCCCCGCGCCGCACCGCGCCACTGAGGGACACCGCCTTGGACACCGCCGCCCACCTGGTCCGCACCTACCTCGATGCCTTCAACCGCGGCGACCGCGCCGCGATGCTGGCGTTGTTGACCGAGGACGTGGCCCACGACGTGAACCAGGGCGGGCGGGAGGTCGGCCGCGACGCCTTCGCCGCGTTCATGGCGCGGATGGACCGCTGCTACCGCGAACGCCTGGATGACATCGTGGTGATGGCGGAGGCGACCGGCACGCGCGTGGCGGCGGAGTTCACCGTCCATGGCGAATACATCGCGACCGATGACGGCCTGCCGGAGGCGCGCGGCCAGCGTTATGCCCTGCCGGCCGGCGCCTTCTACGCCATCCGCGACGGGCGGATCGCGCGCGTCACCCTGCACTACAACCTGGCCGACTGGATCGCGCAGGTGACCGCCGATGCATGAACTGACCACCGACGCGCTGCTGGATGCCGTCCGCGCCTGGGTCGAGATCGAAAGCCCCACCAACGACGCCGCCGGCGTGAACCGCGTGGCCGACCACGCGGAAGCCCTGCTGCGCGGAATCGGCGCCACCATCGAACGCACGCCCGGCCGCGATGGCTTCGGCGACATCCTGGTCGGCCGCGTGCCGGGCGATGAACCCGGCCCGGGCGTGCTGCTGCTCGGCCACATGGACACCGTGCATCAGCGCGGCGCCTTCGGCTTCCGCCGGGAGGGCGATCGCGCCTACGGCCCCGGCATCTACGACATGAAGGGCGGCAACGCGATGGCGCTCGCGGCGCTGGCCCACCTGCACGCCACCGGCCGCCGCCCGCGCCTGCCGGTCAGTGTCATGCTGATCCCGGACGAGGAAGTCGGCAGCCCGTCATCCCGCGCGGCCATCGAGGCCGAGGCCCTGCGCCACCGTGCCGCGCTGGTGGTGGAACCATCGGGCGAGGGCGGCAAGTTCACCATCGCGCGACACGGCATCGCACGCTGGCACATCCGCACGATCGGGCGCCCCGCGCATGCCGGCGCCTACCATGCCGAAGGGCGCAGCGCGGTGCGCGAGATGGCGCATCACATCCTGGCGCTGGAAGCGCTCACCGACCATCCGCGAAACTTCTACGTCAACATCGGCATCGTCCATGGCGGCACGCATGAGAACATGGTGCCCGCCGAATGTCGCGCGATCTGCTACGCGCTTGCGCCCACCGCGGTCGAGGAAGCCGAACTCCGCGCCGCCATCCATGCGCTGCCCCGGCACGACCCGGATGTGCGGACCGAGGTCACCCCCGGCCTCGGCCGCCCGCCCTTCGTGAAGACCCCGGCGATCCAGGCGCTGTACGACCACGCCGCGGCGCTGGCGGCGGAATGCGGGCTGCCCTCGGCGGGCGAGCGCGTCGCCGGTGGCGGGTCGGACGGCAACTTCACCGGCGCGCTGGGCGTGCCGACGCTGGATGGCCTGGGCGTGATCGGCGGCGGGCCCCATACGCGCGAGGAATTCATCGAACTGCGCTGCCTGGTGCCGCGCACGCGCATGCTGGCGCGGCTGTTCGCCACATTGGGGCCGGGCGTGGGTGAGCTATAGCCCGAGCCGCGCCCAGGCCGCGCGTTCATCCGCCGCGGCGGCGATCGCCTCGACCCCCTCGCGTGCGCCGGGGATCAGCCGCCACGGGAAGGGCCGGCGTCGCGCGCCGAGCCGGATGATCTTCACCTTCTCCCCGAAGCGCCGCCGCGCCTCGCCCTCCGCGTCGCCGAGCACATCAGCCAGGCCAAGCGCCACCGCCTCGCGCCCCGTCCAGAAGCGGCCGCTGAACAGCGTCTCCTCCGGCGCGGTGAACGACGCGCCGCGGCGCGCGCGCACCCAGCCCTTGAACTCCTCATGCAGCTTGCCGAGCAATTCCTCGAGCCGCGCCGCATCCTCGGCGCGTTCGGGCCGGAAGGGGTCGAGGAACGACTTCTCGCCCCCCGCCGTGCGCAGCCGCCGCTCCACGCCCCACCGCGCGATCGCCTGGTCGAAGCCGAAGCCGGCGCTGATCACGCCGATCGACCCGACGATCGATGCGGCATCCACCACGATCTCGTCCGCCGCGCAGGCGATCCAGTAGCCGCCGGAGGCTGCCGCATCCTCGGCCACCGCGATGACCGGGACCTTCCGGCGTTCCGCCAGCCGGCGGATCTGTTGCGCGATCAGGGATGACTGCACCGGCGACCCGCCCGGCGAATTCACCACCAGCATCACCGCAGCCAGACGCTTGATGGCGAAGGCGCGCTCCAGCAGCGGCACCGTGCCGGCGGCGCTCAGCCCGCCGGCGAAGGGGTCGGGCCTGGCGGCGATCAGGCCGGTCAGGCGGATCATCGCCACGCGGGGCGCACGGTCGAACAGGGTGAAGGCCATGACCGATAGATGCCGCCGCGCCGCCGGCGATCAAGCCGGCTTGCCGGCCGGCCCGCCGCGCGCTGCAATGCGGCCATGACCGACAACCGTATCCTGATCGCCGGCGCCGGCCCCGCCGGGCTGGTCGCCGCCGCCGCATTGGCCGACGCCGGCATCCCCGTCACCATCGTCGAGCAGGCACGCGACCTGCCGGATGATCTGCGCGCATCGACCTTCCATCCGCCCACGCTCGACATGCTGGAACGCTTCGGCGTGGTGCCGGCGATGATCGACCAGGGGCTGATCTGCCCGACCTGGCAGTTCCGCGACCGCCAGGCCGGCGTGATCGCCACCTTCGACCTGGGGCACCTGAAGGACGACACCGCGCATCCCTATCGCCTGCAATGCGAGCAATGGCGCCTGACGCGCATGCTGCGCGACCGGCTGGCGGCCAACCCCGACGTGGCGTTCCTGTACGATGCGAAGGCGGTGGACGCCGCGCAGGATGCCGACGGCGTGACGCTCACCATCGAACGCCCGGACGGCACGCGCGAACCCGTGCGGGGGCGCTGGCTGATCGGCGCCGATGGCGCGTCCTCCGCCATCCGCAAGTCGCTCGGCATCGGCTTCGAGGGTGAGACCATCCCGGAGATCTTCCTGACCCTGTCCACCACCTTCGCCTTCCACGACGCGATCGATGACCTGACCAACATCGCCTATATCTCCGATCCCGAGGAATGGTTCGTGCTGCTGCGCACGGCATCCCTGTGGCGCGTGCTGTTCCCCACCGACCCCTCCGAACCCGAGGCGCGCATGATGGACCCCGCGCGCATCGAACAACGCCTGCAGGCGGTGGTGCCCAACCCCGCCGGCTACGAGCTGCGCCACCGCACCGCCTATCGCGTGCATGAACGTGTCGCGGAACGCTATGGCAGCGGCCGATGCTTCCTGGTGGGCGATGCCGCGCACATCAACAACCCGCTGGGCGGCATGGGCATGAATGGCGGCGTGCACGATGCCTTCAACCTGGCCGACAAGATCACGCAGGTGTGGCGCGGCGCCGATGCGTCGCTGCTCGACCGCTACGAACGCCAGCGCCGCAAGGTGGCGCTGGAGACGGTGCAGGCCACCACCATGCGCAACCGCCAGATCCTCAACCAGCGCGACCCCGACGTGCGCCGCGCCTACCACGACGACTTGCGCGCGACGGCGGCGGACCCCGCGAGGCACCGCGCCTTCCTGCTGCGCAGTTCGATGATACAGTCGTTGCGCGACCTGGAGGCTGTGGCGTGAGCGGACATCCGGAAGCCGACATCTATCACCGCCAGGGCCTGGGCAACCCTGCCGGGCTCGGCGAGAAGCCGGCGCTGGTCATCGTCGACTTCGTCGTCGGCTTCGCCGATCCCGCGCATTTCGGCGGCGGCAACATCGCCCCCGCGATCGAACAGACCGTGGCGCTGCTGGCCTTCGCGCGCAGGCACGCCTGGCCCGTCGCGCATACCCGCGTGGTCTATGCGGATGACGGCTCCGATGCCGGCGTCTTCACCCTGAAGGCGCCATCCCTGCGCAAGCTGACCGAGGCCAGCCCGCTGTCGCAGATCGTCCCCGAACTCGCGCCGCTGCCGGGCGAGCTGGTGATCCGCAAGCAGGGTGCCTCCGCCTTCTTCGACACCAACCTGGCCGGCTGGCTGGCCTTCCGGCGCGTCGACACGGTCGCGGTGACGGGTGCGACAACCTCGGGCTGCGTGCGCGCCACGGTGGTCGATGCGCTGCAATCCAACTTCCGCACCATCTGCGTGACCGATTGCGTCGGCGACCGCGCGATCGCCCCGCACGAGGCGAACCTGTTCGACATGGGCCAGAAATACGCCGACCTGATGACGCGCGCGGAACTCGAAGCCGCCTGGAGCGCCGCGCGATGAGCCTGGCCGAGCTGCGCGAATCCGATGCCCCGCCCGCGGTCACCGCCATCTACGACGCGCTGCGCGCCGCCAGCGGCGTGCCGCAGGTCAACCTGATCTGGCGCCACGCCGCGGCGTTGCCGGGCATGCTCGACTGGCTCTGGGCGCAGGCGCGCCCGGCGCTGCAATCCGGTGCCGCGGCCGGCGCGCGGGAGCGCATCGCCGCGCAGGTGCCGCTGCCCGCGCTGCAGCCCATCGTCGTGCCCGAGGGCGTCGCCGCGCTGATCGAGACCTACAACCGCGGCAACCTCACGAACCTCGCGGTGCTGACCGCGGTGCGGCTGCGCGCGGGCGGCCTGGCGCCGGGGCCGGCCGGCGCGACGGCCGCAGCAGGCCTGGCCCTGCCCGCGCCGCCGCCGCT
>NZ_CAKKLX010000065.1 GCF_918698155.1 Roseomonas sp. CECT 9278 | reverse complement strand
GCGGCGGGCGCCGCGCGGCGGTGCGGCGGCGCGCGGCGGACCGGCGGCGGGGCGGCCTGCTGGGCTGCTGCGGTGCCGGCGAACAGCGCCAGCGCGGCGCCGAGCAGGATGCGCCGGCCGGTCATGCGGTACCGCCGGCGGGCAGCGGGCGGATGCCGCGCAGGTCCTCGGCCGGGTTGAGCGCGACCGATCCCGGCGCGCCGTCCCGCCAGGCGCGCAAGGCCCAGCGCACCGACGGGAAGGCCAGGTCGTCCCACGGGATGTCGGCCCAGGCGAAGGGGCGGACTTCCAGGCTCTCCGGCCCCGCCTCGAAGCCTGGTTCGGCGAAGCGCGCGCGGAAGATCACCTGCACCTGGCCGAGCCTGGCGATGGAATAGACCGCGAGCACGCCATCGAGGACGATGCGCGCGCGCGCTTCCTCCCAGGCTTCGCGGCGGGCGCCTTCCTCCACCGTCTCGTGCATTTCCATGTAGCCGGCGGGGATGGTCCAGAAGCCCAGGCGCGGTTCGATGGCGCGGCGGCACAGCAGGACCGTGTCGTCGGCCACGACGACGGAGCCGACGACGACCTTCGGGTTTTCATAGGCGACATGCCCGCAATCGGGGCACATCAAGCGTTCGCGGTCATCGCCCTCGGGGATCCGCCGGATGAAGCGGGACATGGGGGAATCATGGAACAGGCCACCCCGTCGCCGCAAGCACGGGTTGCGCCGGCGCGTTCAAAAACTGGCGAACGGCCACGTGGATTGCGACCGGTGGCGCTAACGCATCATCCGGGCGGGTCGCACCGGGTGCGAACGCCCGGCACCGCGGCCGCTGCCGCGCGCCGGGCTGCGCGGACGCGCCTTCAGACCCGCAGGTCGAGCAGCGACCCCCGCGGCAGCATCTGCAGCGACGGCAGGCTGCCCGAGGGCGGCACCGTTTCGAGCGTGCGTTGCTGGGCCGGCGCCGCGGCGCGCGCGGCGTCGGTCGGGCGGTCGGTCCCGCGGACCGGCTGGATGCCGGCGCTGCGGGTGACCTCCTGCGTGAAGGCGGCGAGGGAGTTGAGGCTGACCATGCGCAGCATTGTCCAGCCAAGACGTGAAGAATGGCTGAACGCCGGGCGCCTGGCAGCGGGTCGGAGGGGGGAAATGCGCATCCCGTCAAACTGGGCGGGAGCGCCATTAACCTTCCAGCAACCAATGCGTGCAATCGCGGCGCATCACGCGCCGTGAGGTCACGTTGCGGTGAGCGCCGCCACCCCCGGAAGGTCCTTGCCCTCCAGCCATTCCAGGAAGGCGCCGCCGGCCGAGGACACATAGGTCATGCGCTCGGCCACGCCGGCGTGGCGCAGCGCGGCCACGGTATCCCCGCCGCCGCCAATCGACTTCAGCGCGCCGGATTGCGTCAGCGCGGCGACGATCTGCGCCACGCCGACCGTCGCGGCATCGAAAGGCGGCGTCTCGAAGGCGCCGAGCGGGCCGTTCCAGACCAGCGTGGAGGCGGCGCGCAGGCGGGTCTCGATCGCCTGCTCGGTGTCCGGGCCGACATCGAGCGCCATGAAGCCCTCCGGCACCGCATCGGCGCGCACGGTGCGGGTCGGCGGGTTCGGCGCGAACGCCTCGGCCACCACCAGGTCGGTCGGCAGCAGGATCTCGCAATTGGCGGCGCGCGCGGTCTCCAGGATGGCGCGGGCGGTGTCGTGCATCTCGGCTTCCTGCAGCGACCTGCCCATCGGGTGGCCCTGCGCCGCCAGGAAGGTGTTCGCCATCGCGCCGCCGATCACCAGCACATCGACCTTCTTCGACAGGTTCCCCAGCAGGTCGAGCTTGGTCGACACCTTCGACCCGCCGACGATCGCCACGACCGGCCGCGCCGGATTGCCCAGCGCGGCATCGAGCGCCTTGAGCTCGGCCTCCATCAGCCGCCCCGCATAGGACGGCAGCAGGTGCGCGACGCCTTCCGTGCTGGCATGCGCGCGATGCGCGGCGGAGAAGGCGTCGTTCACATAGGCGTCGGCCAGCCTGGCCAGGCCAGCGGCCATGGCGGGGTCGTTGGCTTCCTCGCCGGCATGGAAGCGGGTGTTCTCCAGCAGCAGGATGTCGCCATCGGCCAGGGCGGCGACGGCGGCCTCGGCGACCGGCCCGATGCACTCCTCGGCGAAGGCGACCGGGCGCTTCAGCGCGGCGGACAGCGCCTCGGCCAGCGGCTTCAGCGACATGGCGGGCACGCGCTTGCCCTTCGGGCGGTCGAAGTGGCTGCAGATGATCACCCGCCCGCCGGCATTGGCGAGCTCCGCGATGGTCGGGCACAGGCGCTCGATGCGCGTGCGGTCGGTGATGGCGCCGTCGCGCACCGGCACGTTGAGGTCCGCGCGCAGCAGGATGCGCTTGCCCTTGGGCTCCAGCGCGTCGATGGTTCGGTACGTCATCGCGTCGAAAATCCTGGCGGGGAGGGGTGGGATGGTGCGGTGGATCGCGGTGTTGATCCTGCTGCCGGTCCTAGCATCGGCGCAGGAGGCCTTCCAGTTGCCCTCGGGCAACATCCACTGCGCCGTGCATGACGGCATCCTGCGCTGCGACGTGCTCAACTTCACCTACCCACGCCCGCCGCGGCCGCGCGGCTGCGACCAGGACCATGGCGGGGCGATCGGGATGCGCGCGCGCGGCGCGCCGGTGCTGATCTGCCATGGCGACACGGTGGCGGACCCGGCGGCGCCGGTGCTGGGCTACGGCCAGGCCTGGCAGGGCCGCGGGCTGTCCTGCACGGCGACACCGCAGGGGGTGCGCTGCGTGAACGCGGATGGGCGCGGCTTCGAGCTGGCGCGGGCAAGATTGCTGATCTTCTGACCGCGCGCATGGCGACGCCGTGCGGCGCGCGCGGCGGACAGGCGGTGCGGCCCAAGGCCGGGCGTGGGCCGGCGCCTGCCGTGCGCCGGGGCAGACTGCCGCTACCATCGCGTGTATTGATCAAGGCGGACGCAATCTAAAGTAAAAATTGTAACAAAACAACGCCTTGAACCCGCCCGCCGCAACCATCGCATCAAGCCCGCGTAGTACCGCTTGTCGATAAATGGTCATGCGAGCGGGAGAATCATTATGTCCGGCAACTGGAATCCTGGCCCTCGGCCCGGCAATGGTGACGATGTCTTCACCGGGACTTCCGGCAACGATGCTGCCGCGGGTCGTGGCGGCAATGACAGCCTGGCCGGCCGCGAGGGCAACGACCTGCTGGTGGGCGGCGATGGCAACGACACGCTGTCCGGCGGGCCGGGCACCGATGTCATCAAGGGCGGCGCCGGCGACGACCTGATCAGCTGGAAGATCGGGGATGGCGACGACTTCATCTTCGGCGGCAGCGGCGCCGATGCCTTCTCCCTGGAAGGCTGGACCGGCGGCACCGACGACCCGTGGGAGGTCAAGGAGGTCGGCCCGGCCTCCGTCTTCATCCGCAAGGACGGCACCGACAAGGACTACGTCACCATCTTCGACTACGACCCGACCAAGGATGTGGTCGTGTGCTTCGCGGAAGGCACGCGCATCGCGACCGCGCGCGGGGAAGTGCCGGTCGAGACGCTGCGCGCCGGCGACCTGGTGGTGGTGGCACACGGCACCGGCGCGCCGCTGCAGCCGGTGGTCTGGATGGGCCATGCGCGCACCGCCGTCGCCCGCCACCCCGACCCCGCTTCCGTCGCGCCGGTGCTGATCCGCGCTGGCGCGCTGGCCGACGGCGTCCCGTACCGGGACCTGCGCGTCTCGCCGGAGCACGCGCTGTTCCTCGATGGCCGCCTGGTGCCCGCCCGGCTGCTGGTGAACGGACGCAGCATCGTGCAGGAAGGCTGGTGCCCCGAGGTGACCTACTGGCATGTCGAAGTGCCGGGGCATGGCCTGCTGGTGGCCGAGGGGGCGGTCGCCGAATCCTATTTCGACGATGGCAATCGCAAGCATTTCGACAACGGCGTGGTGACGACGCTGGTCAAGGACTTCGCCAGCGCGCGCGCCAATGGCCGCTACGCCGAGGCCGCGTGCTACCCGTTGCTGCTGGAGGGACCGGCGCTGGAGGTGCTGCGCGCCCGCCTGGCCGGCCGCGCGGCGGCGCCGGCGCCTGCCCGGCGGACCGCCTGAGGCACCGGCAGGGGCGGGCGCGTCCCGCATGGCGCGCTCGCCCCGCCCTTGCGCCGCCGCCGGTATTTGCAGCCTGCGGTTGTTGATTCTTCGTCAACACCAATCTAAGCGGTTGAACGGCAGTCCCGCCGTGGCGGAACCCCCGACCCATGGCCCAGCCCATCACGAGCGAGCGCGCGCCCTCCGCCGATCCCCGCTACAGCGTCGTCATCACCGACCAGCTGCTGCGCCGGCCCGTGCGCGCGCATGACAATGCCGCCGAACTCGCCGCCATGCAGCAGGTGGTGGCGCTGGTCGCGCAACGGCCGGCGGATGCGATCGCGCGCTTCCTCGACATCACCCTGGAGCTTTGCGACGCGGGTTCGGCGGGCCTGAGCATCCTGGTCGACCAGCCCGGCGGCACGCGCGCCTTCCACTGGGACTGCCTGTCAGGCGCCTTCGAGCGCTTCTCGGGCGGCACCACCCCGGTCGATTTCAGCCCATGCGGGCTGTGCATCGCAGCGGGCAAGGCGATCCTGGTCGAGCGCCCCGCCCGCGTCTTCACGTATCTCCACGATGCGGCACCGGCGATCGTCGAGGGGCTCATCGTGCCGCTGTATGACGGGCGCGGCGTCGCGCTGGGCACGCTGTGGGTCGTCAGCCATGACGAGCACCGGCGCTTTGATGCCCGGACCGCGCGGCAGATGGGCGACCTGGCCGCCCTGTTGGCGCTGGCGATCCGCCTGCGCGCCGAGGATGCGAAGCTGGAGGCTCTGCTGGACCGGCTGCGCCCCGCCGGGTCGGGCGCACCGAAGCCCGCCCTGTCCGTCGCCGCTCCGGCCGCCCAGCGCGACTGAACGGACGGCGCGGCGCGCGGGCGGCGAAAGCCCGCCTGCCGGTGCCGCATGTCGAAGGCCGCCGCGCGGCGGCCCCCGACACCGGCGATCACAGCTTGCCGAACAGCGCCGTCGTGTCGCTCATGCGGTTCGAGAAGCCCCATTCATTGTCGTACCAGGACAGCACGCGCACCAGCCCGCCATCGACCACCTGGGTCTGCGTGGCGTCGAAGGTCGACGACATCGGGTTGTGGTTGAAGTCGATGCTGACCAGCGGTTCCGTGTTGTAGCCGAGGATGCCCCTGAGCGGCCCGGACTCGCTCGCGGCCTTCATCGCCGCATTCACCGCTTCCTTCGTCACGCCATCCTTGGCGGGCACGAAGTCGAGCGACACCAGCGACACGTTCGGCGTCGGGATGCGGATGGCGGTGCCGTCCAGCTTGCCCTTCAGTTCCGGCATCACCAGGCCCACCGCCTTGGCCGCGCCCGTGCTGGTCGGGATGGCGCTGACCGCCGCGGCACGCGCGCGGTGCAGGTCCTTGTGCAGCGTGTCCACCGTGTTCTGGTCGCCGGTATAGGCGTGGATGGTCACCATGTAGCCGCGCACGATGCCGAAATTGTCGTGCAGCACCTTCGCCACCGGCGCCAGGCAGTTGGTCGTGCACGACGCGTTGGAGATGACCGTCATCTCCTTGGTCAGCGTCTTCTCGTTCACGCCATAGACGATGGTCGCATCCGCATTGTCGCCGGGGGCGGAGATCACCACCTTGCGCGCGCCGGCCGCCAGCAGCGCCGAGGCCTTCTCCTTGCTGGTGAAGATGCCGGTGCATTCCATCGCGACATCGATGCCCGCGAGCGGCAGCTTCGACGGATCGCGTTCCGCGGTGATCTTGATCGGGCCCCAGGTCTTGCCCGCGTTCCTGATGGTGATGGTGTCGCCCTCGACGATCACCTCGCCGGGGAAGCGGCCATGCACGCTGTCGTAGCGGAACAGGTGGGCATTCGCCTCGACCGAGCCGAGGTCGTTGATGGTGACGAATTCCAGGTCCTGGCGCCCCGCCTCGCAGGCCGCGCGCAGCACCAGGCGGCCGATGCGCCCGAACCCGTTGATCGAAACCTTGACCGCCATGGTGTCTTCCTTCCCGTCTGAACTAAGCGACGCGCTTCTTCACCGCCGCCGTGACCGCATCCACCGTGATGCCGAAATGCCGGTACAGGTCCTCGGCCGGCGCCGAGGCGCCGAAGCCGCCCATGCCGATGAACACGCCATCCGCGCCGAGCCAGCGTTCCCAGCCGAAGCCGACCGCTGCCTCGATGCCCACGCGCAGCGCGGCGCCGAGCACCTGGTCGCGATACGACGCATCCTGCGCGGCGAAGATCTCCCAGCAGGGCAGGGAGACCACCGCGGTCGGAATGCCCTCGGCCTCCAGCGCGGCGCGCGCCTCCATCGCGAGCGACACTTCCGACCCGGTCGCGATCAGCGTGGCGCGGCGCGGCCCGTTCGCCTCGGCGAGCACATAGCCGCCGCGCGCACAGCGGTTCTCGCCGGCATCGGCGCGCAGCGCCGGCAGGTTCTGCCGCGACAGCGCCAGCAGCGACGGCCCATCGGCGCGCTTCACCGCAAGCTCCCAGCACTCCGCCGTCTCCATCGCATCCGCCGGGCGAAAGACGCAGACATTCGGCATGGCGCGGAATGACGCCAGGTGTTCGACCGGCTGGTGGGTGGGTCCGTCCTCGCCCAGGCCGATGCTGTCATGCGTCAGCACATGGATGACGCGCGTGCGCATCAGCGCGGCCAGGCGCACGGCCGGGCGCAGGTAGTCGGCGAAGACCAGGAAGGTGCCGGAATACGGGATGATGCCGCCATGCAGCGCCATGCCGTTCATCGCGGCCGCCATGCCGAATTCGCGCACGCCCCAATGCACGAAGCGCCCGGCGAAATTGCCCGGGGCGATCGGCGGGATGCCCTTCACATTGGTGTTGTTCGACCCGGTCAGGTCGGCCGATCCGCCGACCATCTCCGGCACGCTCGGCACGAGCGCTTCCAGCGCACGCTGCGACGACACGCGCGTGGCGAGCTTGGGCTTCTCCTCGGCGTGCTTCGCGCGCAGCGCGGCCAGCGCCTCGTGCCAGGATTCCGGCAGGCGGCCGGCGACCGCACGGTCGAATTCGCCCTGCTGCGGGTGCTTGGCCAGGCGCTTCAGCCAGGACCGGCGCGCCCCCGCGCTGCGGCGCCCGGCGGCCTCCCAGGCGGCCTTGATGTCGTCGGGCACGGTGAAGGGCGCGGCGGTCCAGCCCAGCGCCTGCTTGGCGGCGGCGGCCTCGGCGGCGCCCAGCGGCGAGCCGTGCGACCCGGCCGTGCCCGCCTTGGTCGGCGCGCCGAGTCCGATGATGGTGCGGCAGGCGATGATCGTCGGCTTGCGGTTGCGCGTGGCCCAGCCCATCGCCGCCGCCAGCGCCTCGGGGTCGTGCCCATCCACGCGGCGCGTGGCCCAGCCATAGGCCTGGAAGCGTTTCAGCGTGTCGTCGGTGAAGGACAGCGCGGTGTCGCCGTCGATCGAGATGTGGTTGTCGTCCCACAGCACGCACAGCTTCGACAGGCCGTAATGCCCCGCCAGCGACGCCGCCTCGTGGCTCACGCCCTCCTGGAGGTCGCCATCCGAGGCGATGACCCAGGTGCGGTGGTCGACCAGGGAAACCCCGAAGCGCGCCTGCATCATCCGTTCGGCCAGCGCCATGCCGACCGCGGTGGCGATGCCCTGGCCAAGCGGCCCGGTGGTGGTCTCGATGCCCGGGTGCTCGCCGTATTCGGGGTGGCCGGCGGCGGGGGAATGGAGCTGCCGGAAACGGCGCAGTTCATCCGCCCCCATGCCGGCATGGCCGGTCAGGTGCAGCAGCGCATAGAGCAGCATCGACCCATGCCCGGCCGACAGCACGAAGCGGTCGCGGTCGGCCCAGCGCGGGTCGGCGGCGTCGTATTTCAGGAACTTCGTGAACAGCACCGTGGCGACATCGGCCATGCCCATCGGCATGCCGGGATGGCCGGATTTCGCGGCTTCCACCGCATCGATCGCCAGCGCGCGAATGGCATCCGCCAGGTGGCGCGCCTCGGTGGCCGGACGGGCGAGGATCTCCGCCTGGGCGGCCAGGGCCGGGTTGGCGGAAGCGTCGGGCGTCGGGGCAATGCTGGCCAAGTGGCACCTGCGGCTGCGTCGGGGGGGCGCGCCGCTATAGAGGCGGGGGGGCCGGGGGGCAACCGGGCGGGTCCGGATCGCGCCGCCGGGCGGCTATGCGCGGCGCACGCCCTCGCCGCCATCGGGGCCGGCATCGATGAAGACGATGCCGACCGCCTCGAGCGCCCGGCGCAGGGCGGCGGCGCTGGCGCGGTGCGGCACGTGGCGCCCGGCCTCGAAGCCGCGCACGGTGCCGGGGCTGACCGCGGCGGCGGCGGCGAGCTCCGCCTGGGTCCAGTCCAGCAGCGCGCGGGCGGCACGGCATTGCGGCGCGGTGAGCGGCATGGGCGGCAAATGGGATCTGAGCGAAAATAGTCAATATCGACGCAAATCGTTGAAATTCCTGACGCCGCACCCATGTCCATGCGGCAGCACGGAGGCCCCATGCCCGACCACAGCACGCCCCTGATCGCCACCATCGTGGTCGGCCTCGGCCTCGCCTTCGCCTTCGGCCTGGTGGCGCAGCGGCTGCGGGTGTCGCCGCTGGTTGGCTACCTGCTGGCGGGCGTGGCGGTCGGCCCCTTCACGCCCGGCTTCGTGGCGGATGCCGCGCTGGCGGGGGAATTGGCGGAGATCGGCATCATCCTGCTGATGTTCGCCGTCGGGCTGCATTTTTCCTGGCGCGACCTGATGTCGGTGGGTGCGATCGCGGTGCCTGGCGCGATCGTGCAGATCGGCGTCGCCACGATGCTCGGCCTGGGCCTCGCGCTGCTGCTGGGCTGGGGGGTGGTGGCGGGGCTGGTCTTCGGCCTGGCGCTGTCGGTCGCGTCCACTGTCGTGCTGGTGCGCGCGCTGCAGGAACGCCGGCTGATGGACACCGAGCGCGGGCGCATCGCGGTCGGCTGGCTGGTGGTCGAGGACCTGGCGATGGTGCTGGCGCTGGTGCTGCTGCCGGCGCTGGCCGGGGCGACCATGGCGGGGTCGGTGGCGCCGGGGAACCTGCTGGTCACGCTGGCCATCACCTTCGGCAAGGTGGCGCTGTTCGGCGCGGCGATGCTGGTGGTCGGGCGGCGCGCCATCCCGTGGCTGCTGCACTATGTGGCGCATACCGGTTCGCGCGAGCTGTTCCGCCTGGCGGTCTATGTGATCGCGCTGGGCGTCGCCTTCGGCGCGGCGAAGCTGTTCGGCGTGAGTTTCGCGCTGGGCGCCTTCTTCGCCGGGATGGTGCTGAGCGAGAGCAAGCTGTCGCAGCGCGCGGCCGAGGAAGCGCTGCCGCTGCGCGATGCCTTCGCGGTGCTGTTCTTCGTGTCGGTGGGCATGCTGTTCGACCCGGGCGTGCTGCTGCGCGACCCGCTGGGCGTGGTGGCGGCGGTGCTGATCATCGTGGTGGGCAAGTCGGTCGCGGCCTATGGCATCGTGCGGGCCTTCGGGCATGGGCATGCGACGGCGCTGACCATTTCGGCCTCGCTGGCGCAGATCGGCGAATTCTCCTTCATCCTGGCGGGGCTGGGCGTGGCGCTGGGGATGCTGCCGGCGGAGGGGCGCGACCTGGTGCTGGCGGGCGCGATCCTGTCGATCCTGGTCAACCCGGTGCTGTTCTTCGCGGTGGACAAGCGCCTGCCGGCCGCGGTGCGGTCGCCGGTGCCGCCGCCGGCCGCGCCCGCCCCGGCCGAATCCGGCCACGAGGTGCTGGTCGGCTACGGGCGGGTCGGCGCGCTGGTCGGCAAGCGCCTTTCCGCCGCCGGGCGCAAGCTGGTGGTGATCGAGGCCGGCGAGGACGCCGCCGAGGCGGCGCGCCGCGATGGCGCCCGCGTGATCATCGGCAATGCCGCCGACCCCGAGGTGCTGGCCGAGGCCGAACTCGGCAAGGCGCGGCGCATCTTCGTCGCGATCCCGGAGGCCTTCGAGGCCGGCCAAGTGGTCCAGCAGGCGCGCGCCATCAGCCCCGACCTTGAGATCCTGGCCCGTGCGGAGTCCGAGGAAGCGGTCGAGCACCTGACGCGCCTGGGCGCGACGCTGACCGTGATGGGGGAACGCGAGATCGCCCATCGCATGCTGGAGCGCGCGCTGGCGCGCGGCGCGCATCGGCCTGCCGCCGCACACTGACGAAACAGGGATCCGGACGAACAGGGCGTGTCGCGCACGGTGCGGACCGGGCGGAGAATGCCCTCAGCCCGGCGCGCGTGTGGCGGTCACGCTGCGCGGATGTCCACGAGCTTGCGCGGGGGGGGCCAAGGACAGCGCCTCAGCCCGGGAACATTGCGCGTTTGCGCTACCCGGCGCCCTCATCCAGCAAGGCGAAGTTCCGCAAATCGGCCTGTGATGTCTGCCCGACATAGCGGCCGAAACTTCGGCCTTCGAAAACCTGCCCCGGTCCCCGGACAATCTTGAATCGCTGATTGTCAACGAGGATTGTTCCATTCTTATTGGTGATCTCCTCCGTGAAGCCGCCGCCTTGCTTCTCGACAGTTGCGGCGAGTCCCTTGTAGCCCTTGATCCAGCCGGCCCGGATGCCATTCAAAGCAAGGGCGGAGGCGAAGTTTTCCAGAAAGCGGTCTCGTCCGACATAGCACGCCTTGAACGTGATCAACCCTACTTGGGTAAGCCCATGCTGCCTCAGCATCTTTGCCAATGCCATGGCATTGTCTCCCATGGCATTGATCGGCGTATCATCAGCCATATACGCGACGCCAAAATTATTTCCATGCGCAAAGATGAAAAGCTTATCTGTTGTGTCCAGTGTAACCAATGATGCTATGGATAGGGATTTGAATTGTCCTTGATTCCAATTTATCGAGTAGTTCTTGAAATACGAACCCAATTGCGTCTCATTTTTCCGTGTCGAAAAGCGACGTTCCACCGGAATATTCTTAGATTTCGCATAATTCAGGGCAGAGTCCGTAATGACTTGCTTGCTTTCATGACTGACGGGCGGCTTGTCAACGCCGACCGAACCGACCTTCTTGCTGTCCTGGATAGCAAGAATGAAATCCCTGCCGCCGAACTTACTCATTGGCGCACATCCATGGTCGTTGATCGCCACGGTAGCCGTCGTCCCGACCCTGACGCAACAAACAGAGTCGCTGATGGAGCCCGGCAACGATCGCGGTCGTCTCGCGCGTGGTCGCCTACGGCGCGAAGACCGAGAACACGTAGGTCGCCGCCAGCACCAGATGGACAATGCCGCACAGCAGGTTCGTGCGACCCGTGCCGTAGGTGATGATGGCCACGGCGAAGGACAGCGCCAGCAGGGTGGTCTGGCCGGGCGAGATGCCCAGCGCCAGCGGCTGCCCGATCCACCAGGCCACCGCCGCCACCGCCGGAACGGTCAGCCCGATGCAGGCCACCGCGCTGCCGAGCGCCAGGTTGATGCTCGATTGCAGGCGGTTCTGCGCGGCGGCGCGGATGGCCGCCGCACTCTCGGGCATCAGCACGATGGCGGCGACGATCACGCCCACCACCGCGATCGGCGCGCCGATCGCGCCCACCCCTTCCTCGAGCGCCGGCGCCAGCGCCTTCGCGAGCAGCACGACCGAGGTGAGCGCCACCACCAGCATCGCCGCCGAGACCGCGGCGATGCGGCCACCGGGCACCGCATGCGCGACATCCGCGCCACCGCCCACCGGCAGGAAGTATTCCCGGTGCCAGTTGGTCTGGATGAACAGGAAGGCGCCATAGAGCGCCAGGCAGGCGAGCGACACGAAAACCATCTGCGGCAGCGTGAGGTAGGGCCCCGGCGAGGAAATGAGGTGGTTGGGCAGCACCAGCACCAGCGTCGCCAGCGGGATCAGCACCGCGAGGAAGGAATTCGCGCCATCGACGCGGAACTCCGCGTCGCGATGCCGGCGCGAGGCGACCACGATGCAGGCGCCGGCCAGGCCGTGCAGCACCAGCATCACCGCGGCATGGATTGAATCCCGCATCAGCCCGGGGTTTGGGTCGCCGCCGAGCATGAGGGAGATGATCAGCCCCGCCTCGATCACCGTGACCGCGAGGGCGAGGATGAGCGTGCCATAGGGTTCGCCGACGCGCAGCGCCACCACCTCGGCATGGTGCACCGCCGCCAGGACGCTGCCGAGCAGCACCACCGCCAGCCCCGCTGCCAGCGGCCCGAGCCCGGCCTTGCCCACCACCGCCCAGGCCACGACGCCGAGGATGGGCAGGATGATCGTGTGCGGTGGGATGCGATCCGTGGGTGCGCCGGCCATCGCCCTGCCTAGACCGCGCGCGCCGGCGCATCAACCGCGCGGTCGGTCCCGCGCTGACGCGGCCGGGGGCCGTCGCCGCGCCCCGGCGGGGTCGCATTTCCCCGCGCCCCTGCGGGCTCGCTTGTCCCCGCGCCCCGGCGGGCTCGCTTGTCCCCGCGCCCCGGCGGGCTCGCTTGTCCCCGCGCCCCGGCGGGCCCGCTTCTCCCCGCGCCCCTGCGGGCTCGCTTCTCTCCGCGCCCCTGCGGGCTCGCTTCTCCCCGCGCCCCTGCGGGGCGACGATCGCGCCGCCCGGGTCACGCCATGCGGGCGCGGTCAGCCGCCGCGCTGGCCCTCCCGCCGGCGCGGGCGGTCGGCCGGGGTGTCGCGCATCAGGCCGCGGCTCTGCATCCAGGCATCGATGCGCCGCGCGACGTCGTCGCTGTTGGTGTCCATCATGATCATGTGGCTGTTGCCGCGCACGCCCTCGGCGGGCATGTCGATGGTGTCCGCCACGCCGCCGGCCTCGCGGAGCTGGCCCTGCCAGCGGTCGATGTTGCGCCGGACATTCTGCCAGAAGGGCGTGGCGTCCAGGTGGTCGCCCCAGACCACCAGGTGCGGGATGCCGCGCACCCGCGCCGCCTCGGCGGTCGCGGGCGGCGCGCCGGAGGGCTCCACCGCGATCACCGCGCGCACCTTGTCGGGTGCGTTCAGCGCCGCATTGAAGCCGAAATTGCCCCCCTGGCTGTGCACCAGCATCACGCAGGGGCAGATGCGCTGCACCAGCGCATCATACGCCGCCTGGATCTGCCGGTCGGTGGTGGGCCAGCGCGGCACGCCCTGCATCATGAACTGGTTCCACGCCGCCACCGGGAAGCGCGTGTCCGGGAAGGCGCGGCGCTGCGCCGGGTCGATGTTCCAGCCATCCTGGGGGCCGACGCGGAACAGGCCCCAGCCTTCGCCCATGGTGCGGAACACCGGCTCGCCGGCGAAGATCTCGGGCGACCGCGCCCAGCCGGCACGCCCGCGCTCCATCGCGTCCGTCACCACCACGTCGTGGCCGGCGCGCAGGAAGAACATCTGCCAGCCGGGCCGGCCATCGGGCGTGGTCTCGTACGTCACGCCGGTCAGCCCGCCGCCATGGGCCAGGATGATCGGGAAGCGCGAGCGCGGGTTCTGCAGGCGCACCACCTGCGCGTACATCTGTTCGACCTGGAACTGGCCGTTGGGGTTGATGCGCACCGGCGGCGCGCCGGCGCTGAAGACGATCTCGCGCTCCGGCAGGCCCGAGAGTTCCGCGATGCGCCCGCCGACATGGAAGGACGAGATGTCGCGGATGCGCAGCGGCGGCCCGTCGCCGCGCGGCGCGCGCGATTCGGCCGGGCGCGCGGGTCCGCCGGGGGCGGGCTGGGCCATGGCGTCGGGCGTCCAGAACAGCGCGCATAGCGCGAGCATCGCGATCCGCTTCATCGGCGTTCCCTCCTGCGCGGTCGGCCCTGGACCGGTGCGATCCTGGCGCGGCCGTCGTGTGGGCACAGCCTGGTGCGCGGGCGGGCCGCTCGGCAAGCCCCCGCCTCTCCCGGCCACGGCCGGGGGCGGCGCCCCCCGTCCTGCTGACCGCGGTCCAGGCGGCCGTCGCCCCCTGGTGGGGGAGTTCGAGGGGGCGACGGCCCCTCGTTACGCCTGTCGATTGGCCCGCGCGACGACGGCTTCGAACAACACCTGGCACCCGGCTTCGGCTTCCTCCGGCAGGATGCTCTCGGCTTCGTTGTGCGACAGCCCGTCCTTGCAGGGTGTGAAGATCATCGCGGTGGGAATGGACCGCGCCACATAGACCGCGTCGTGCCCCGCGCCCGAAATGACCTCGCGCGAGGAGAACCCCAGCCGCTGCGTCGCCTGGCGCACCAGTTCCACGCAGGCGGGGTCGAAGGGCTGGGCCGGGATGCGGACGCGTTCGGTCAGCTCCAGCCGGCAGCCGGTCTCGGCGACCAGGCGCGCCGCTTCGGCGGGGAAGCTCTCCGCCAGGCCGGTGATCTGCGCATCGTCGGGGTGGCGGAATTCGACGCTGAAGCGGACCTCGCCGGGGACGACGTTGCGCGAGGCCTGCGGGATGGTCAGCCAGCCCACGGTGCCGCGGCCGTCCTCGCCGCGCTCGCGCATCAGGCGGTCCACCAGCGTCACCACGCGGGCCGCCGCCACCAGCGCATCGCGCCGCGCGGAGGGCGGCGTGGTGCCGGCATGGCTGTCCTGGCCGATGATGACCGCGTCGTACCAGACCTGCGCTTGTGATCCCGTGACGATGCCGATCTGCTTGCCTTCGCGCTCCAGGATCGGCCCCTGTTCGATATGCAGTTCGAAATAGGCGTCGGCGGGGAAGGGCCTGGCGTCGTGCGGCCCCTTGTAGCCGATCTGCTCCAGCGCCGCGCCGACCGACACGCCATCGACATCGCGCAGGGCATAGGTGCTGTCGAGGCTGTAGATCCCCGCCCAGGTGCCGGAGCCCATCAGCGACCGGCCGAAGCGCGAGCCTTCCTCGTCGGTCCAGTTGATGAGTTCGATCGGCGCGTCGGTCACGATGTTCAGGTCATGCAGCGTGCGCATCACCTCAAGCCCGGCGATCACGCCGAGCGCGCCGTCGAACTTGCCGCCGGTGGGCTGGCTGTCGAGGTGGCTGCCCATCAGCACGGGAAGGCGCTTCGGGTCGCGGCCCTCGCGGCGGGCGAACATGTTGCCGATGGCATCCACGCGCAGGGTGAGGCCGAGCGCGGCGCACCAGGCGGCGAAGGTGTCGCGGCCACGGTGGTCGACATCGCTCAGCGTCAGGCGCTTCACGCCGCCCTTGGGCGTGGCGCCGATCTCCGCCATCGCCATCAGGCTGTCCCACAGCCGCTTGCCGTCGATGCGCTGGTTGGTGCCGCTCATGGTCGTGGTTCCGCGATGCGCCGGGAAAGCGGCGCGTGTACTGGAGCGGGCGGCGCGCAACAATCCCCTGGCGGGCGGCCGCCGGCGGCGCAACGATGCCCAAGGGCCCTGGCCGGGGCGGCCCCGAACAAGGGGAGGTTGCATGCGCCTGCCGCACGTCCTGCTGCTGGTCCTGGCCGCGCTGCCGGCCGCCGCGCAGCCCGCCCGCTTCCGCGACTGTGCGGACTGCCCGCAGATGGTCGCGATCCCGGCCGGCAGCTTCCTGATGGGCGTGACGGCCGAGGAGGAGGCGCGCGAAGGCTTGCCGCCGCGCATCTCCGGCTGGTCGTCGCCGCCGATGCGGGTGGCGCTGCCGGGCTTCGCGATCGGCCGCACGCATGTCACGCGGGGCGAATTCGCCGCCTTCGTCAACGCCACCGGCCATGCCATGGCGGCCTGTGGCGAGGCCGGCCTCGACTGGCGCAACCCCGGCTTCGCGCAGACCGACGCGCACCCGGTGGTCTGCCTGCGCTGGTCGGATGCCTTGGCCTATGCGGCCTGGCTGTCGGCACGCACCGGGCGCGCCTATGGCCTGCCGAGCGAGGCGCAGTTCGAATACGCCGCGCGCGCCGGCACCACCACCGCGCGCTTCTGGGGCGATGGGCGGGCCGAGGCCTGCGCGCATGCCAACGTGGCCGACCGGGCGCATTTCGCGACCCTGCCGCCGGACACCGATCCGGCGCGCAACTTCGCCTGCGACGACGGCTTCGCCACGACCGCGCCGGTCGCCTCCTTCCCGCCCAACGCCTTCGGCCTGCACGACATGCTGGGCAATGCCTGGCAGTGGATGGCGGATTGCTGGACGACCAGCCTGCCCGAGCTGCCGCGCGAGGGCAGCGCGCGGGACGCTCCGGGGTGCACCGAACGCACGGTGCGCGGCGGCGGCTGGAACTATTCGCCCCGCTACATCCGTGCCGGCTTCCGCTACGGGGAACCGGCGACCGACGTCGTGCCGGCCAATGGCTTCCGCGTGGTCCGGAGGGAATGAAGGGGGGGATCGCCGGGCGCCCCCAACCACCGCGCCCGGCTTGCTGAATACAATAGAAAGCGGCGCAGTTTCAATGGTGCGCCGGCAAGGTCAAAATAGTCATCGCGCATGTTTACTTGGCGAATAAAGCAAGTCACGCCTGCCATGGCAGGCAGTCGAGGCGGGCCTCGTCCTGCCCGCCGGCACAGGGGTATTGCGCCGCGCGCAGGATTGTTGCATTGGAGCCGCGGGCCGCTGAGCGGCGGCCGTGAATTCAGGCTTCTTCTACTCGCTGGAGAGTGCCGCGCGCCGCCGGGCGCGCATCCCCCCGAACGGCCCGCGACGCCAAGACCGCCGAGGAGAGCCCCCCCAAAATGGCACCCCTGAGCCAAGCCCAGACACCTGCCGACCGCCGTGCCGCACCGGCGCGCATCGTCGACCAGCCCTGGCCCGCCCGGCAGCGCCGCGCGATCCGCGCCGCCGCCACCGGCGCCGTGCTCGGCCTGTCGGTGATGACCATAGGCTGCGCCCAGTCGGCCGAGGGCGAGGTGCCCAGCGTGGTCGGCACGGCCGCGGACGCACACCGCCCGATCGGCGCCCCGCAGGTCGGCGTGGCATCTTACTACGCGCGCCACTTCACCGGGCGCCGCATGGCCAATGGCGGGCGCTTCGACCCGCAATCGGACACCATCGCGCACCGCACCCTGCCGTTCGGCACCACCGTGCGCGTCACCAACCTCAACAACGGCCGCACGGCGACCGGCGTGGTGCAGGACCGCGGGCCCTGGACACGCGGGCGCATCGTCGACCTCAGCCCGCGCATCGCGCACAACCTCGACATGATCCGCAGCGGCGTCGCGCGGGTCGAGGTGGTGCCGGTCGAGGTGGCCGAGGCGAGGGATTGACCGTCCTCAGGCGGCGGGCGGCCGGCATCCGCCGGCCTTGCCTTCGCGCCACGTTCGGGCGCTCCCGGCGCGGCTGACGGCCTGGGCGCGGTCGCGCTGTGCGCTCCCGGATCGCGGTTGGGCCGCGATCCGCCTTGATGACTGCCGGGCGCCCGTCAACCCTTCCGCTTCAGCGCGGCCTCGATGCGGTCCGCCAGGGTGCGGATCACCTTCACGCGGGCATGCAGCTTGTTGTCCGCCTCGACCAGCGTCCACGGCGCCGCGCGGGTCGACGTACGCTCGACCATCTCGCAGACCGCGTCCTCGTAGGCGTCCCATTTCTCGCGGTTGCGCCAATCCTCGGCGGTGATCTTGTGCTGCTTGAAGGGGGTCGCCTCGCGCTCCTTGAAGCGGCGGTGCTGCTCGTCCTTGCTGATCGCCAGCCAGAACTTCGCCACCACCGCGCCATGACCGGCCAGCTGCTCCTCGAAGTCATTGATCTCGCCATAGGCGCGGCGCCAGTCGTGCTCCGGCGCGAAACCCTCGACGCGCTCGACCAGCACGCGCCCGTACCAGGACCGGTCGAACACCGTGACGCGCCCGGGCCGCGGCACATGACGCCAGAACCGCCACAGGTAGGGCTGCGCGCGTTCCTCCTCGGTCGGCGCGGCCACCGGCACGATGCGATAGGCGCGCGGGTCGAGCGCCGCGCCCAGCCGCCGCACCGCACCACCCTTGCCGGCGGCGTCGTTGCCCTCGAACACCGCGATCACGCTGATCTTCCCATAGCGCCGGTGCCGCGTGGCGCGCGCCAGGCGGCCCTGCGCCTGCGCGAGCTGGTCCTCGTAGTCCTCGCGCGACATCTCCTGCCGCAGCGTCAGCGCGCGGATGACATTGACCTGGCCCGGCGGCGGGGAGGCGGCGACGGTCGGCAGCGCCGGCTTCGCCTTCGGCGCGTCCAGCCTGGCGCGCAACGCGCCCAGCAGGTGGCGACCCACGAACAGCGCGCGATACCGCTCATCCGCCGCGGGCACCACGGTCCACGGCGCCTCGCCGGTCGAGGTCTCGCGCAGGAAGGGTTCGCAGACCTCGATGAAGGCGTCGTAGTGCTCGAACAACGCGCGGTCGTAGCGGGTGACCTTCCACGAGGTCTCGCTGTCCTTCTCGAGCGCCTTGATGCGCTTCTTCTGCTGCGCCTTGGACAAGTGGAACCAGTACTTCACCAGCAGCACGCCCTCGGCGGCGAGCATGCGCTCGAGCCGCAGGATCTCCTCCTGGCGCTGGGCGAAGCCGCCGGCGCCCAGCCGGCCCAGCACGCGATCGAGGATCGGCATGGTCTGCCAGGCGCCGAAGAAGACACCGATGCGCCCCTTCGGCGGCAGCGCCTTCCAGAAGCGCCACATCGGCGGGTGGGCGGCCTCCTCCTCGGTCGGCAGGGCGAAGCCCGAGACCTGGATGAAGCGCGGGTCCATCCATTCGTTGAGCAGGTGGACCGTCTCGCTCTTGCCGGCACCTTCGACGCCGGCGATCAGCACCAGCACCGGGAAGTGCTTCTGCGCGCCGAGGTCGCGCTGCGCCTGCAGCAGCGCGCGGCGCAGCTCGGCTTCCTCGCGCCGGTATTCCTCCTTCGAGACCTTGTGGTCGAGCTCGGCCGCTTCGAACATGGCGTGTCCATCCCTGGCGTCGCGCGGATCATGGCGCCGCGTTGCGCCACGCGGAAGCGCGCTTTCCGCGCGCTCACCCCGCCCGCGGATGCGCCTTCTTCCAGGTCGCCAGGAGCCCGGCCGCATCCACCGCCGTGTAGCGTTGCGTCGTCGACAGGCTGGCATGGCCCAGCAGGTCCTGGATGGCGCGCAGGTCGGCCCCCGCGCCCAGCAGGTGCGTCGCGAAGGAATGCCGCAGCGCATGGGGCGTCGCGTGCTCCGGCAGGCCGGCCAGGCGGCGGAACTCGCGCAGGGAACGTTGCGCCACCGCGGCATCGAGCCGCCCGCCGCGCGCGCCGAGGAACAACGGATCCCCCGGCGCCCCCGGCCCGCGATGCTTCAGGTAGTCCGCCATCGCCGCGCGCACCGCGGGCAGCACCGGCACCAGGCGTTCCTTCGACCCCTTGCCGACCACGCGCAGCGCGCCGTCGCGCCCCGGCAGCGGCGCATCGGCCAGGTCCAGCGCCAGCGCCTCGGCGATACGCAGCCCGGCGCCGTACAGCAGCGTGAACAGCGCGACGTCCCGCGCCGCCTGCAAGGGCGCGCGTTCGTGCCGCGCGGGGTCGTAGTGCTCGCCCACCTCGGCGGCGACGGCGCGGGCATCCTCCGGCGTCAGCGCGCGCGGGATGGGCGGCTTCGGCCGCGGCCCGCGCAGCGCGCCGAGCGGCAGCGCCGCCATGCCGTGCCGGCGCGTCAGGTAGCGCAGGAAGCCGCGGATCGCCGCCAGCCGCCGCGCGCGGGTGGCCGCGCCGTCGCCGGCCGCCGCGCGTTCCGCCAGGAAGCCGCGCAGGTCGGCCGGGCGCAGCGCGCCGAGCGCGGCAAGATCGGGCTCGCCCCCCAGGTGGCGCGCCAGGAAGCCCAGGAATTCCGCGCTGTCATGGCCATAGGCCTCGAGCGTGTTCGGGCTGGCGCGTCGTTCCGCCTCCAGCCAGGCGAGCCAGGCGGCGCGCGCCTGCCCGCCGGTCACCGCGACAGCGCGGCCGCGACGGCGCGGCCGAGGAAAGCCAGCACCGCGACCGACTGGCGGACCGGCAGCGCGGCGGCCTCGCGCGCGCCGACCGCGATCAGCATGGGCGGCCCATCGGCCAGCGTCACGCGGGCCAGCGCATCGCGCGTGACGAGCGACGCGGCCTCGGCATGCAGCGTGACGGTCTCGGTGGGGCTGGCGCGCACCACGGCATCGCGCCCGCGCCCGATCAGGCGTGTCACGGCGCCCGCCGGCAGCATCCGCACGCCCGGCGGCAGGGGCGGGATCGCCCGCGGGGCGGCCTCCGCCAGCAGGGAGCAGGTCTCGACGCCGAGCAGCGCCGGGACCTCCTGCGTCACCGCTTCCATCACGTCGGGCGCGCGCATCAGCGCCAGCACCGCCAGGCGGATTCGCACCGTGAGCCCGGCGCCGGCGCGCCCGGCCTCGATCGCCGCGCGCACCTCGGCCTCCATGGCGCGGGCGCGGGCGCGCTCGGCGTCCAGCATCGCGGCCATGTGGTCGGCCAGTCTTTCGCCATGCAGGCGGCGCGGCGGCACCAGCACGCGGTAGATCTCCGGGCGCTCGGCCAGGAAATGCGGGTGCGCGCGCAGGAAGGCCTCGACCTCCTCCGCCGGGAGATCCGTTTGGAATTCCGGGGCGGGGAGGGATGTGCTCACAGGATGGATTGCCCCGTTTTCTGCCAATCGGCCAGGAAGGCCTCCAGGCCGCGGTCGGTCAGCGGGTGCTTCAGCAGCATGCGGATCACCGATGGCGGGAGGGTTGCCACATGCGCTCCCATCTTCGCGGCCTCGACCAGGTGGATCGGGTGGCGGACCGATGCGACAAGCACTTCGGTCCTGAGCGCCGGATAGTTACGGTAGATCTGCACGATGTCCGCGATCAGCCGCATGCCGTCCGTCGCGATATCGTCCAGCCGGCCGACGAAGGGCGAGATGAAGGCGGCGCCGGCCTTGGCCGCCAGCAGCGCCTGCGCGGGGGAGAAGCACAGCGTGACGTTCACCATCGCGCCGTCGTCGCTCAGGCGGCGGCAGGCGACCAGCCCGGCCTCGGTCAGCGGAACCTTCACCGCGACATTGGGCGCGATGGCCCGCAGCACCTGGCCCTCGGCGACCATGCCGGCGGCGTCGGTGGCGGTGACCTCGGCGCTGACGGGGCCGGTGGTGATGGCACAGATCTCCGCAATGACCTCCTTGAAGTCGCGACCGGATTTCGCGATCAGGGAGGGGTTGGTGGTGACGCCATCGACCAGCCCGGCCTCGGCGAGGGACCTTATGTCCGCCACCTCGGCGGTATCGACGAAGAACTTCATATCGGGGGACCTTCCTGCGGCAATCTGGGGCGGGCTGAGGATGCCGGCCGTGTCGCGGATCACAGTTTAGGCGATGGCCAGTGTGAAAGACACGCGCCCCGGCACGACACGGGCGGCTGTTGCGCCGACGACACGGGCACGCGTGCTGCTGCCCCTGCCGCTGGGCGATGCCTATGACTACCGCGTGCCGGCCGGCATGGACGTGCCGCCGGGCAGCTTCGTGGTGGTGCCCCTGGGCGGGCGCGAGGTGGCCGGCGTGGTGTGGGACGGCGCCGCCGACCCGGCGCTGCCCGAGACGCGCCTGCGCGACATCCGCGCCGTGCTCGATGCCCCGCCCATGACCGCCACGCTGCGCCGCTTCGTGGATTGGGTCGCGGCCTATACGCTGAGCCCGCCGGGCGCCGTGCTGCGCATGGCCATGAGCACGCCCGCGGCGCTGGAGGCCCGCCCGCCCCAGGCCGGCTGGCGGCGCGCCGC
>NZ_CAKKLX010000064.1 GCF_918698155.1 Roseomonas sp. CECT 9278 | reverse complement strand
CAGCAACCCAACCCTAGCCAGGGATCACCGCGATGGCCGCCTGGGGCGCTCCGCTTCGCTCAGCCACAGGCTTCGCTTCGCGCCCCAGGCTCTGGATGTCCTACACCACCACTGGGGACGCGACCCCAACAACCGGTCGCGTCGAAATCTGGGATGCGCGAATAGCGGGCTTGTGCTTCAGGCTCACGCCATCCGGCTCTGGAACATGGACGTTGCACACACGGACGCGGGACGGGAAGCAGACCCGCGTGACCCTCGGAACCTGGCCCTTGATTGGCGCCGTGGAAGCTCGCAAGCGTGCGATCGGCGCGCTCGCCGCGGTGCAGGCCGGCGGCGACCCTTCAGCAGAGAAGCGGGAGGCCAAACAAGCCCGTGAGGCTCGCGCCGCCGAAGCTTCTGTTGCGATGGCACTCAAGGCTTGGCGCGAAGCCCACGAGGCCGGCCCTCGCGCCTGGAGCGAACGCTACACGCGAGAGGTACGGCGAATTTGCGCTCGGGACATCGAGCCTGTGCTGGGCAAGCGCGTACTGCGCGAGACGGTTAGGTCGGACCGGACGGCACTTGTCGCGGCACGCCGGAGGACCGCGCCCGCCATGGCCGCACTCCTTTACCGCGTCATCTCTGCGTTTCTGAACTACGCAGAGGCCCAGGGCTGGATCGAGACGTCGCTACTCCCACGCAAGGGGGCTGCGATGCTCGCCCCCGCCCCCGCCAGTCGCGACCGCGTTCTGTCCGACGGTGAACTCGTCGAGGTTTGGCGGGCCGCGTGTGAGGAGGATGCGAGAGCGCGGGCGTTCATGATGCTGCTCATGCTCATGCTCTGCGGCGTGCGGGCGACGGAAGCCGCGGGCATCGCCACCGATGAGCTCGATCTCGATGCGGGACGGTGGCACCTGCCGGCGAAGCGAGCGAAGAACAAGCGGGGCTACACCATGCCGGTTCCAGAGAACATCGGCAGACTATTGCGGGGTCTGGTCGCTACGCAGCATTTCGAACATCCGCATTGCATCCTCGGCGCGAGGTCGGGGCCTTTCCAGGCGATCTCCAAGCTGAAGGCGCGGATCGACGCACGGATCGCGCAGGAGCACGCAAACAGGTCTCCTATGCCGAAGCCGATGCCTCCGTGGCGGCTGCACGATCTTCGGCGTACCGCGCGAACCGGGATGACCAAGCTGGGGGTGCCACGCGAACACGCAGAGATGGCGATCAACCACATCTCAGGACGGTCGAGCCTGGAGCGCACTTACGACAGGCATGACTACGCAGCGGAGGCGATAGCGGCGCTTGAGGCCTGGCAGAACCACATACTCCGGCTCGTGACGGTGGAACGTGGGTGAGGCAGTTCAACATCCAGCACGCGCTGCGCCGCTGCCTTCAGCCAACGAACACCATGGATGCGCCGCGATTATGGGCACATGCGCGATGTATTGCGCGAGACGAACCAGACGATCCGCGAGCATTCCGCAGTGTTGCGTTGGATTCACGCCTGCGTCCCCGAGTGAGGCAATCCGAGCAGTGCCACGAACACGAAGCGTAGAGGGACGACACGAACTTACCACGCGCAAAAATGATCGCCATTGCGCGTAGTCGAATTCCGCTAAACACCAATCGATGCAGCGTTCGTCTCGCGCCATGCCTCACATAGCGTAGCCGAAGACAGAGCGGCGCGCCGGTCTGCCCGGCGCGCCGTCCAAAATTAAAGCACGAAGTCCGACTGATCGATGCTGCTCGCCGTGACGTTGATCAGGGTTAGCGAGATGTCGGACCCGTTCACACCGCCCACCGAACCGCCGCTCTGCACGTTAAAGTGCAGCACGGTGTTCGCGCCCGATTGCACAGCGATCACCTCACCGAACGTGGTGACGGAAGTAAAGGCGCCCCCCGACTTGAAGGTGAACGGATTGAGGCCCCCACCGGTAACCGCATCGAAACGGGTCAGATCGATGCGGTCGTCGTTACCCAAAACGTCCGAGAAGTCGCTGATCCGGCCAAACTGGAACCCGAAGGTCGGAGCGCTGAAGATGAAGATATCATCGCCACTCCCACCGGTCACGGTGTCGCTGGTGCCGATGCCGTGCAGCGTATCATTGCCGCCGCCGCCGATGATCTCGTTCGCCACGAAGTTCTGGCCCGTGAGCGAGTCATTACCGGCACCGCCGCGAATGTTCTCGATGTCACTGGCGAGAATATCCGTGCCAACGTCCGCGCCCCCGGTCGCCGTGCCTGTCCCGCCGCCAAGAAGTGGGCTGAGGCCAAGCGTCACCGTCACGGCGCTCGTCGCGCCCGAGTAGTCGACGAAGTCGCGGTCCGCACCGCCGACCAGGCTGTCATTCCCGGCGCCACCAAACAGCACATCGTTGCCGATGCCACCGTTCAGCGTGTCGGCTCCACCCTCGCCGCGCAACTGGTCATCGCCGCTGAGGCCGATCAGCCAGTTGTTCCCGGTATCGCCGGTCAGGATGTCCGCGCCCGAACCGCCGATCACGCCCTCGAAGCCACTGATGACGTCGCCAGCCGCATCGCCGCCGCTCACGGCATTGGTGCCGAGCGTCACCTGCACCGACGCCGTGGAGCCCTCGTAGGACACGAGGTCAACGCCGTCGCCGCCGCGAAGCGTGTCTGCGCCGGCTCCGCCACGGATCGTGTCGTCGCCGCTGGCACCGTCGATCGAGTTCGCTCCCGTATCGCCGCCGAGCACGTCGCCATGTGTCGACCCGAGGAGGTTCTCGAACCCGGTAAGCTGGTCACCCAACGCATCGCCCAGGGTCCCGATCTGGCCCAGGGTGATCGCGACGCCGGTGGCCGCAGCATCATAGCTCGCCAGGTCGATACCGTCGCCGCCGTCCAGGTTATCGGCGCCGGCGCCGCCTATGATCGTGTCGTTGCCAATGCCGCCGTTGATGATGTCGGCGCCTGCGCCGCCGTCGAGCAGGTTGGCGTTGGCATCGCCGGTGATGCCGTCCACGAAGACCGTGCCGATCACCCCTTCGATCGATGTCAGCACATCGCCTGCCGCCGCACCGCCCGCGGCTGCCGGAAGGGCGAGATTGATGACCATCGATCCCGACGCACCAGCATAGCTGACGATATCGAAGCCGTTGCCGCCATTGACATTGTCGTTGCCATCGCCGACCGCCAGCACGTCGTCACCATCGCCGCCGACCAGCGTGTCGTTGCCCGCGCCGCCATCCAGCGTATCGTTGCCGATGTTGCCGATGAAGTTGTCGGCGGTCGTGTCACCCACCAGCAGCGCGCCGGCCCCACCGACCGTCAGCGTATAGGCGTTGGACGGCGCGGCCAGGTTGCCCGCGAGATCCCGCGCCGTCACCTGCAGCGTGTGCGGCCCTGTGGCCAACGCCGAACCCGTGATGCTGAAGGTTTCCGCAACGCCCACCACCACGTTCTGGCTGAACAGCGTGACGTCGCTCTCGTCGTCCGACGCACCGGACACTGTGACGTTGCTGCCCGTGGCGTCGCCAATCACGACGGTGGTCAGCACCGCCGCCGCCGGCGGCGTGCGGTCCACCGTGACCGCCTGGATGACCGACGGGGGCGACTCGTTTCCGGCGAGGTCGGTCGCAACGGCCGAGTAATCGTATTCACCTTCAGGCACTTCACTGTCGAGCAGCGACCCGCCGGTATCCTCGAAGGACCACAAGCCGTCCTCGTCCGCCGTGGCGAAGCCGATGCTGGTCCCGTCGCGGAACACCTCCACGGTGGAGCCCGCCTCCGCGGTGCCGGTCAGCACGAGGGTCGCCGCGTTGGTCACATCGTCGGTGACGCTGCGACCGCTGTCCGACCCGGCATCGAGGTCCACGGTCGGTGCGACAGGGTCGGTACGGTCGATCGTCACCTCCAGAGCGGCGGAAGCGGCCGAGACATTGCCCGCCGTGTCCGTCGCCTTTGCGGTGATCGACAGTTCATCCTCGGCAACGCCTTCCAGCGTCACGGACCAGCTGCCGTCAAGGCCGGCCTGGACAGTGTCGCCCGTCGCCATGCCGTCGATGAACACCTGGACCGTCGCGCCCACTTCGGCGGTGCCCCTGATGATCAGGTCATCGGCGTTGGTCACGTTGTCCTCGTCGTCGGCACCGGTGTCCGAGATCGAGTCCAGATCCAGCGCGTTTGGCGCAGCCGGCGTCGCGCTGTCGAGGGTGAAGGCGAGCGAGGCTGTGTCGACCCCGCCGACGCCGTCGGTCTGGCTGACCGCGACCGAGACCGCGCCATCGCCCACCGCACCCGGCTTCGTTGCGGTCCAGGTGCCGTTGCTGCCCACCAGGACCGTCTGAGTCTCCACCATGGTGCTGCCCACCGACCAGGTGATCGTGAGGTTGGTGTTCGGCCGCCCGGTCCCGACCAGGTCACCGTCGGACGTGATGCTGTCCATCGGGTTGCCGGTGTTGGCCTCAAGGCTGACCGTCACATCCGGCAGCGCGATTGCGGTGAGGTCGATGTCGAAAGGACCGCTCAGGAGCCGAGCAGCCTCGATGTTCCACAGCGTGTCGGTTCCATCCGGGCCGACCGCGGTGATCGAACCGTTGAAGTTCCGGGTGAAGGTCGTGCCTGCACCGAACAGAGCGATGTCGACGCCGTCCCCGCCATCCAGCGAGTCATTCCCCGCACCGCCGATGATGAAGTCCTGACCGTCCCCGGCAAGCACCGTGTCGTTGCCCGCGTTGACAACCAGGGTGTTGATGCCGTTCGAGCCCACGACGCTGTCGTCGCCCTCGCCTGTCACCGCACTCTCGATGCCGACGAGGGTGTCGGTGCCTTCACCGGTCGCCGTGCCGGCAGCAAGGTTCACCGTGACTGAGGCATTGCCGAAGGTCGCGGCGTCGAAGGCCGCATCGTCACCGCCATCCAGCAAGTCATCGCCTGCGCCGCCGGTCAGATTGTCCTGGCCGTCGCCACCCGAGAGCGTGTCATTTCCGGCACCGCCATTGAGCTGGTCGACGCCCGTGCCGCCATCCAGGGTGTCTTCGCCGTCACCGCCGGTCAGGAAGTCGTTGCCGTCGTCGCCGGAGATCAGGTTCGCACCGGAATTGCCCGCGATGGCGTTGGTCAGCGCGTTGCCGGTGACGTCCACGTTCGCGCCGACGCCGGTGGTGTGGTCCTGAAGCGTGACATTGGCCACGCCCGAGCCGAGCGTCAGGTTGAGGTCGGCCGAACCGGCGAGGGCACGCACCGTCAGGTTGTCTGTCGCGATCGTCTCGTTGTCCGGCCCGCTGCCGCTGTTCACGATCAGCGTGTCGAACGCCTGGGCGAAGCCGCTGGCGCGGCCCGCCGTCGCGTGTAGCGCGACCTCCCGCGGGTCGGGCTCGGCCCCGTTGATGTCCGAGGCCGGCGCGGAGACGCGCAGGGCGAGGCCATTGGGCGTCGTCACATACGCGAATTGCGGAACCGTGTTGTTCGCCAAGAAGTCCTGCACCGTTGCCAGCGTGACCGGCAAGTTGGCCTCCGCCTGGTCACGACCTCGCAGGTACTGGACGAAGCCGTCCTGGAAGGTGTTGCCGGTGATCGTCGCCGGCGCCTCGCTGGGGGCGTTCAGCCAGCCCAGCCCGGCGATCTGGCCATTGACGATGATGCCGTTGTTGTAGATCGCGTCGCCGCCCGACTGAGCGACGAAGGTGTTGTTGGTGACGGCGGTGGTGCCCGCCGCCAGGTTCCAGCCGACGCCGTTCGCCACGACGAAGGCGCCGGTCAGCGCGTTGCCGTTCACCGTGTAGTCGTTGATCTGGCTGACATGCGTCGTGCCGCTGCCCGGACCAGTGACCGGCACCACCTCGTCGTTGATGTAGACACTGGCGGAGATGCCCTTTCCGGCGACGGCGCCGACCTTCGACATCTCCAGCACGAAGCCGTCGTCCACCACCTCGATCGCCTTGTTGACAACCGAACCCGGGGCCGTGGCGAGGAATTCGATGCCGCGGATCGTGACGTTCGGCGCGGTGATGTGGAAGTTCGTGCCCCAGTTCGACTGCGCGGTGGAGGTGATGGTCACCGACACCTCGCCGAGCGACTCCGGCGCCGTGCCGTCGGCCTCGAGGCCCTGGATCGTCACGCTCTTGTTGATCAGCAGCCCGACCGGGTTGGTGAAGCCGGGATCATTGGTGTTGTTCGCCGGGTTGTAGTTCGCCCCGCCGCTGGAATAGCTTCCTGCGGCCACCAGGATGGTGTCGCCGTCGGCCGCCGCGTCTATCGCGGCCTGCAGCGTCGCGAAGCCGCCATTGCCGACCAGCAGGACGCGCCCGCCGGAGGAGCCTGCGATAGCCTCGACATTCGACAGCGCGTCCGTGCCCTCGGCGCTGGTCACCTGCCAGCCGGTGGTGGACGTCGCGGTCACAACCAAGTCACCGGTCGGTACGCCGTAGGTGACGGTGTCGGTGCCCGTGCCGCCATCGATGGCGTCGTTGTCCGCGCCACCCGACAGCGTGTCGTTGCCGGCGTCGCCTAGCAGCGAGTCGGCCCCGCTGCCGCCCGAGACCTCGTCGTTGTCGTTCCCGCCCAGGACCGTGTCGTTGTTCTCGCCGCCGAGCAGGGTGTCGTTCCCACCACCGCCGGTGAGGACGTCAGTCCCGCCGCCGCCGAGCATGCTGTCATTGCCGGCGTTGCCGACGAGCCCATCATTGCCCGAGCCGCCCGTGACGGTGTCATTGCCGGATCCCGCCACCACCGTCAGGAAGTCCGCGCCTGGCGCGCTGCTGGTCCCGGCATTGGCAACGTCCGAGCCGACAGAGACGTTCAGGTCGCTGGTGACGTTCTGCAGGTTGAACTCGGTACCAACATTGGCGAAGGTGTTGCCGTCGATGCCGTTGATCGTATTCGGCGACAACACGGGGCCGCCGATCGAGAAGCCGCTGCCCGAGTCGTTGATCGTGTTGTCGGTGATGGTCGAGGTGGCGTCGTCATAGCCATCGAGGTTCGCCGCCGTCCGAACCGTCTGGAAGACGTTGCCAGTGATGGTCAGGCTGGCCGAGTTGCCGTCGGACCAGATGCCGCTGCGCCAGGCGGCCGTGCTGAAGCTGCCGGCCGCGGTGCCGCCGAAGAAGTTGTCATCCACCGCTAGCGTGCCGCCAAAGCCGGACGGCACCATCAGAGCGCGGCCGCCGGTGTTGGCACCACCGCCGTTCAGCGGGTCGATCTCGCCCTCGCCCGCATTGCCCTGCCGGAAATCGGTCATGAAGCGACTGTCCTGGATCGTGACAGACGCCGCGCCCAGCACCTGCACCAGGCCACCCCCATTGGTCGAGCCGACCAGGCTGTTCTGCGGCCCGGTGTAGCGGAACTCGACACCGCTGATGTTCAGCGCGCCCGACGCCAGGTCCACCGTGACCAGGCCGGTGATTACCGACTCACCGGTGCCGCGGCCGGCCGCGCTGCCATCGAGGCCCGCCTGGGCGCCGAGGATCGTCACTGCCTTGTTGATGGTGACAGGATCGCTGTAGGTGGCGCCCCCCGCGAGGCGGATGGTGTCGCCAGCGTCGGCCGCGTCGATTGCCGCCTGCAGCGTCGCGTAGCCGCCATTGCCCACCAGCAGGATGCGCCCGCCCGCGCCATCGTCGATCCGGTTGACGCTGGTCAGGGTGTCGACATCGCCGACGCCGAGATCCACCGTCCAGCCGCCGCTGGCATTCGACGCCACCGCGCTGGCCGCCACCGTGCCCGCATAGCTCGCGACGTCGATGCCGTCGCCGCCGTTCAGCACGTCATTGCCGGCGCCGCCGGAGAGGGTGTCGTCGGCGTTGCCACCCGAGATGGTCTGGTCCCCCGCCCCGCCGCGCAGGTCGTTCGCCTCGCCGTTGCCCACGATCGACGCGACGCCGGTCGCAGCAGACGCATCGATGTTGATGGCGACGCCGACCGAACTGGCGGTCACGACCTCCACATTCGTCACGTTCGCGCCCAGGGTCACCGTCGTGCCCGAGGTGGTGCTGACGATCTGCAGCGTGTCGGTATCCGCGCCGCCGTCGATGGCCTCGATGCCCGCATGGTCGGCAGCATTGACGACGATCAGGTCGTCGCCCGCGCCGGCATCCACGTCGTCGTTGCCCGTGCCGGCATCGATCGTGTCATTGCCGGCGCCGGCGTTGACGACATCGTCGCCGCCGCGCGCCCGGATGACGTCGGCGAAGGCGGTGCCGGTGATGATCGCTGCCTCGTTGTCGCCCTGCGGCGTCGCGATCGGACCGACGCTATTCGTGGCGCTGGCGAAGAAATTGGCCAGGTCGATGTTCCCACCGACCCAGTCGAGGTTCAGCAGGCCCCAGGGCGCGGCGGTCGCAGCAGTATTCCCGGTGGCGGTGAAGCTCGAGAAGCCGGCGTGGTAGTAGAAGGAGAAGGCGTCCTGCCCGAAGGCGCCGGTCAGCGCGTTGTTGCTGAAGACGACGTCGCCCAGGCTGGAGTAGGTGAAAGCCGCGGGGTCGAAGGGCGACGCTGGGCGGCCGAGGCCGACCACCGAGAAGGCCTTGCCCGTGCCGGCGCCGTCGAAGGTGGTGCCCGTGACGGTCAGGTCGCCGTCGAACCCGAACAGGTTCACCCCGCCGCGGCCCGCGCCGTTCGCGGTGCCGTTGTCGATGAAGCTGCTGTTGACGATGCTGATCGCATCGAGGATCTCGCCGGCCGGCGCCGCATTGGTGAAGTTGCTGTTGGCGGGATGGCCATAGAACAGCCCGTTCAAGGACGCGCCAGAGATCGCCACGCCATCCAGCGACAGGCTGCCGCCGTTCGAGACCACGCTCGCGCGGATGCCGTAGTCCTCGCCGGCCGCGTTGATCGTCATGTTCTTGAAGCTCAGCGCACCGTCCAGCGTGCCCTCGACGTTGAACATGCCCTGGATGATCGTGCCGGCGCCCTGGCCGACGAAGCTCAGCGCCTTGCCCTCGATGTTGCTCACATCGCCGCTGAACGTGCCGGCGCCGATCATGATGGTGTCGCCATCCTCGGCCGCGTCCACCGCCGCCTGGATGCTGGCGAAGCCGCCATTGCCGACCAGCAGCGAACGCGCGCCGGTGCCGGAGGTGACGACCTCGATGTTGGTCAGGCGGTCGGTTTCAAGCGGGGCCGTCGTGCTGGTAACCTGCCAGGCGCCGCCGCCCGCATCCGTAACGGTCAGGGTACCCGGGGTCTCGGTGTCCAGATCGAAGCCGACTTCGTCGATGCCTGTGCCGCCGTCGATCGAGTCGTTGCCCGCGTTGCCCTCGATGAAGTCGTCGCCGCCGCCGCCGAAAATGCTGTCGTCGCCGCTGCCGCCGAGCAGGATGTCATTGCCGGGCACCGCCGATTCGACGATGGAGGCCCCGTTTCGCTGCGAGTCGCCATGGAGCACGTCGTTGCCGACGCCGCCCTGCAGGAAATCGTCGCCGGCGCCGCCGAGCAGCAGGTCGTTGCCACCGAGCCCATTCAGCCGGTCGTTGCCGCCGAGGCCGTTCAGCGTGTCACCGTTCGCCCCGCCATTCCGCGTGTTGCTTGCGCCCGAACCGTTCCACGACGTGCCCGACATGCGTTCTCTCCTTGAGGTGGCGGCGTCTCAGCGTCGCCTCACCGATCCGCGATCGTGTACAAATAGCTAACGGCGGGCCAGGCAATCAATGGATTTTTGTTAACATCCACAAATTCTTTCGCCGAGCGTGTCAACCGCGCAGAAGTCACGCCGCATGATTCCCGCAATGGTTGTAGTTCTCTACGGAGATACAGGATGCCGCCAGAAGTGTGCTTGGGCGATCTATGGCCCGTTTGCGGGGCGCTGCTACCCTTTTCGTCGCCGTAATCCAGAGGATATCTTTAACCCTAACGGGGTCCATGGAGTTCGACAAACACGCGCCACGGTTGAGGCCGTCGCATTCCTTCGCCCTGGATCCGTTCGGGGGATCAGCCGAACGCCGAAAAAGGGTTGAGGACATCCGGATGTGTTCACGTTGGATGGACGCGACCCGGGCGGGCCACGGCAGCGCCACGACCTTGTCGCGCGGAATTGATCCGCTGTAATGAGGGCGCACGAGTCATGAGGATTGTGTGCGGCCTTCCCCCGAAGACAGCGTAGGTCGTCCTCGCACGAACGAATCGGCAGAGGCAGGTCATGGGGATCTGCCGGCAGCCGTTCACCCATCTCATGTGCTAGGCGCCCCGCTGCCACCCGGAGAGCCTCCCGGATGGCCAATTATGCATCGTGGCTGGGCGAAGGACCCTGAGACGGGCGCGCCGCCGCAGGCAGGTTTCGCCGGCTGCTTCGACTTCCTCGACGAGGGCTCGGGGCTCCGGGGCTGGATCGTCAACCTCGGCCGTACCGACGAGTCGCCGCAGCTCGAGGTCTGGTGCGGACGCCGACTGCTGAGCCTCGTCGCGTCGCACGGCGAGCGGCCGGACATCGACGCGGCGCTCGGTGTGTCCGGGCGCTTCGGGTTCCTGATACCGTGGGACAGCTTCGACCTCGACGAGGTCTATGCGGCGGAGGAAGAGGCGCCGGACGCACCGATCTTCATAGCTTGCCCGAAGGCGGGCCAGATCGTTCCGCCAATCGGCGAAACCATCCTCGTGAAGGTCCTTGCAGCACGACTGGCCGCGACGGCCAGCGTGGCGCCCTCAGAGCCGGGCGACGAAGACAGCCTGCTCGGACGGCTCATCTCGCGGCTGTCCCGCGACGCGCGCCCGGGGCGTGACGAGGACGAAGGCGTCGACGCTCATGTCGCCGAGGTCACCGCAGCCGACGGCTTGGCGGAGGACACGCTGGCCGACCCTACGGACGTAAGGTCGATTGACGCATCACATGATGCATCCATAGCCGCTCAGGATCTGCCGCCGCGGCGCGTCCAGATCGAGCAACTCCGCGCCTCCGGCCTGTTCGACGAGACGTTCTACGCCAGCCACAACCCCGACGTGGTGGAGGCGCAGGTCCCGCTGCTCGAGCACTACTTCGACAATGGCTGGCGCGAGGGCCGCAACCCGAACCCGATGTTCGAGAGCGCCTACTACCTAGCGCAGAACCCGGACGTGGCGACGGCAGAGGTGCAGCCGCTCTGGCACTACCTCCACAACGGCGACCGCGAGGGCCGCCGCCCCTGCGCGCAATTCGACCCGGGCTGGTACCGTGGCGCCTTCGGGATGGAGCCCGATCAGAACTGTTTGGCGCACTATCTGGCGAACCGGGTCGGCGGACGGGTCTCGCCGATCGCCGAATTCGACATTGCCTACTACCTCGACACCTATCCGGACATCGCCGCGGCAGGGATCGATCCCTATCTGCACTTCATGGAGGCGGGCCACCGGGAGGGGCGCAATCCCTCGGCCGAGTTCGACACTCAGTTCTATCGCCGGCGCTACCTGAAAGGGGATCTCGACGAGAACCCGCTGTTGCATTGGATGGCGCACCGCGGCGAGGCCGGCGTGCATCCGCGCATGCCAGAGGACGAGGTCACCACCCACCGCGAAATCCGCCGCTTCGCGAAGGCGGGGCCAGAGTTCGAGACCTTCCGTGCGCTGCCGCCCTCGGCCCCGCGGCTCGCCAAGGTGCTAGCCTACTACCTGCCGCAGTTCCATGCCTTCCCCGAGAACGACCGCTGGTGGGGCACGGGCTTCACGGAATGGACGAACATCCAGCGTGGCGTCCCGCGCTTCCGCGGACACTACCAACCCCGCGTGCCGCGCGACCTCGGCCACTATTCGCTCGAGGGCACGGAAGTGATGCGCCGCCAGGCGCAGATGGCGAAGGCCGGCGGCGTGCACGGCTTCGTCTTCTACTACTACTGGTTCAACGGAAAGCGCCTGCTGGAGCGCCCAGTTGAAGCCTTCCTGGCTGATCCCTCGATCGACATGCCGTTTGCCCTGATGTGGGCTAACGAGAACTGGACGCGTCGCTGGGATGGCTTCGAGAGCGAGGTATTGATCAGCCAGGACTACCGCCCGGATGACGACGTGCGGATGGCCGAGGAGTTTGCACGGCATTTCCGCGACAAGCGCTACATCCGCGTCCAGGGTCGGCCGTTGCTGATGATCTACCGCCCGCGGCTGATCCCCGATACCAAGGCGACCGTCGCGCGCTGGCGCAGCCTGTTCCGGGAGAGCTTCAACGAGGATCCGGTCCTGATCATGGCGCAGGGCTTCGGCGATGAGGACCCGGCGGAATTCGGCCTGGACGGCGCCATCGAATTCCCGCCGCACAAGGTGGCGATGAACCTGCGGAACATGATCGGCGAAATCGACCTGCTCGATCCCGACTTCTCAGGTCACGTCATCTCCTACGACCGGGTGGTTGAAAACTCGCTCGCGGCGCCGACGCCGGCCTTCCCGCTGATCAAGGGTGCGACGCCAAGCTGGGATAATGACGCGCGCAGGCAGGGCACCGGGATGGTTCTGCAGAATTCGACCCCGGCGAAGTACGAAACCTGGCTGGCCGCGCTGGTGGAGCGCGCTGTCGCAGCGCCCTTCATGGGCGAGCCGATGGTCGTGGTGAACGCCTGGAACGAATGGGCGGAAGGCGCCTATCTCGAGCCGGACCAGCACTACGGCGCAGCCTATTTGAACGCGACAGCGCGCGCGGTGACCGGCGCAAGCAAGGCGACTGGACGGCCGGCGGTGCTGCTCGTCGGCCACGACGCGCATCCGCACGGCGCTCAGGAGCTGCTCTGGAACATCGGGCGCACCCTGCGTCGGCGCTTCGGGGCAGAGATCGAATACCTGCTGCTTGACGGTGGGGATCTCGTGCGCCGCTATGAGGAGATCGCACCGACCGCCGTGCTGCCGAGCGCGAAGGAGCTGGACAGCGTGCTGTCCACCTACCATGCGCGCGGCTTCCGTAGCGCGATCGTGAACACGTCCGCGGCGGCGCATGTGGTAAAGCCCGCAGCGTCCATCGGCATCGCGGCAACGCAGCTGGTGCACGAACTTCCGCGGATCATCGGCGACATGAAGCTCGCGCCCGCAGTGCGCGACACGCTGGCGCATGCACGCCAAGTGGTATTCCCCGGTGGCATGGTGCGCGACGCGGTAGTCGAAGCCGTCGGCGGCAGCCCGCCCGAGGCCGGGCTGCTTGTCCGCCCGCAGGGCCTCTACAAGTCGGCGATACGCTCGGAGGCGGACGGGGCGCGGATCCGCTCCACACTCGGCATCAAGCCTGATGAGAGGCTGGTGCTCTGCATCGGCTTCGCCGATCTCCGCAAGGGCTTCGACCTGTTCCTGCAGGGCTGGCGCCTGATGCGCGCCAGCCCAGGTTCTCGCGTGCATTTCTGCTGGGCCGGCAAGGTGGATAATGCACTGCGCAACTGGCTCGGCCAGGAACTCGACGCCGCAGTCGCCGAAGGCAGCTTCCACCTGCCCGGCTTCACCAGCGAGGTGTCGGCCTATCTCTCCGCCGCGAACGCCTTCGCGCTGACATCGCGGGAGGATCCCTTCCCCTCGGTTGCGCTTGAGGCGATGTCCGTCGGCATGCCGGTTGTCGCCTTCGGGAAGTCTGGCGGTGTGCCCGAATTGCTGGCCGAGCGCGGCATCGGACGTGTGGTGCCCTATGGCGACGTGCCGGCGATGGTGAAGGCGCTCGAGCAGGAAATGGCGCCGGGCGCGCTGGACTCCTCGGCAGCGCAGGCGCGACGGAAGCTGATGGCCGAGGAGTTCGTCTGGGACGACTATGTGGGTGACCTGCTGAAGCTCGCGCTACCCGATCTCCGCAGGGTGTCGGTGACGGTGCCGAACTACAATTACGCCCGGTACATGCCCGAGCGCCTGGGCTCGATCTTCGGGCAGGCCTATCCGGTGCTGGAGGTGATCGTCCTCGACGACTGCTCGAAGGACGATAGCCTCGAGGCGATCGAGCGCGTGGCGGCCGAGTGGCACCGCGACGTCCGGCTGCTGGCGAACACGGTCAATTCTGGCTCCGTTTTTGCGCAGTGGCGCAAGGCGGCGGAGGAGGCGACGGGCGAGTTCGTCTGGATCGCGGAAGCCGACGACGTGTCGGATCCGACCTTCATCTCGAAGCTGGTCGATCTCCTCCGCTCTGACCCGGAAATCCGATTCGCCTTCTCCGACAGCCGCGCGGTGGACAGCGATGGCAAGTCACTCGGCGCGAGCTACAAGCCCTACTACGCGACGGTGGAACCAGGGGCGCTCGAGCACACGGAAGTGTTCGACGCGGACGACTTCGTGCGTCGCTTTCTGTCGGTGAAGAACCTGATCCTGAACGTCAGCGCGGTGGTGTGGCGACGCGACGCTCTGCTCCGCGCGCTGGACCGCTGCGGGGCGGAACTCAAGGAGTATCGCATGGCGGGCGATTGGCGCCTCTACCTGGAAGCGCTGGCAGAGCCCGGGGCGCGCATCGCATACGAGGCGGAGCCGCTGAACGTGCATCGGCGTCACGCGCAGAGCGTGACCCACGCGCTGAAAGCCGACCTGCACGTCGCCGAGATCGATCGCATCCAGGGCATGGCGGCGCAAGCATTCGGTCTCCCCCCCGCTGCGGTCGCGACGCAGCGCGCATACCTCGAGGAGGTGTCCGTCCAACTCGGTGGCCGCCTGCCCGCGCAAGCGGCGACGCCTACCGCGCCGACCGCGCAGGATCGTTCCGCCCCACCCGCGACCGCCGCCGACTGAGCGACTACAACCTGTCCGTATCCGGAGAGTGCCGACCATGTACATGCTGCCGCCAAATGTCCTTTTGGAGAACCTCGGCCTGACGCCGGAACAGTTCCGGGACTCCCAACACATGACGGTGCCGACCCCGCTGCTGAAGTTCCTGCTGCAGGCCGCCCTGTTGCAGAGCGATTTTGACGAGAAGAGCTACCTCGAGGCCAATCCGGACGTGGCTGAGGCTGTGCGGCGCGGGCGCGTGAAGAGCGCGCGAGTGCATTACGTGACCACCGGCTACCTTGAGTGCCGAAGCGGCGGCCACCCGGCGGTGGACGAGGGCTGGTACCTCTCGACCTACCAGGATGTGGGCAGGGCGGTGCGGGCGAAAAAGACCGATTCGGCGGCCGTGCACTTTGCGCAGACCGGCGCAAGCGAGTTCCGCGCACCCGCCGCAACCTACGTGAAGGACGCTGTGACCTGGGGTTCGTTTTTTGGCAAGGGCGGCGAAGCTCCAAAGTAGACCGCACCGTTGTGGGGTGCACGATGGAAGGCTAATTTCGGCCCATGATCAAGCGTGCGCCCTTGCCGCAGAACAGCATTCGGCCAATTAAGATTGTAGCGCCGGATAGGCGAGTATGCTTTTTCGGCGCGCCACACGAAGTGGAGCAGGGCCCGCTGTTCGACATGTTCCGGAACACCGGGGCGAACACCGGGAACTTGTTCATCGGCAATGGCCTGCGGCAGAACACGATCGCCAGCCGAAAGGTCGATTTCCCCGGCTTTGGCAAGGACCCACGGGAGCTGGAGGAACGGTTCGACATTATTTACATCGCCGCAGCCAATTTCATTTCAAGTCACGATGATTTTAGCGAATACTACGAATATTTTCGCCGCGTTCGCCTGCCGATGTTCTGCTGGGGCCTCGGCTCGCAGGTCCCGCCGCACAAGCCCCTTGTCATGCTGCCAGGCACCGAGCGCTTCATTCGCCTGCTCGGCGAACGCTGCGTCTCGATCGGCGTGCGTGGTGTCTTCACCGCGGAGCGGCTCGCCGAGATGGGGATCGGCAATGTCAGCGTGGTCGGCTGCCCTTCCTTGCTGAACCTTTCCAAGGCGAACATCGAGGCGCTGGCAACCCGCAAGGCCTCGCTTGACGGTGTCGCGATCCATTTCACTAACAATGGCCGCGGCGAGCACGCGCTGAACGCACCCGCGATGACAGCGAGCGAGAACGCGCTCTTCCATCGTATGCTGCACGAGGACAGCCACTACGTCCTTCAGAACGAGGGGGCCGAGCTGAACTATATGGCCGCCAAGGCCGCCGGTGACGAAGCAGCGATGCACGAGCATGCGGCGCAGATCCTCTCAACCTTCGACGTGCAGCCCAGGGACCGCCCCGCGGCAGAAGCCTATCTGCGCGAGCGAATGCGTATCTTCTTCGATGTGCCAACTTGGCGGTCCTGGATTGGTACGATGTCGGCCTCGGTCGGCACGCGCTTCCACGGGAATATCGGCTCACTGCTCGGCGGCACGCCTGCACTTTTCCTTGCGCATGACCACCGCACGCGCGAGCTGTGCAACCTGCTACAGGTACCGCACGTATTGCTCGACCGTGACTTCTCGGGCGACGAGCTCGCGGAGCGTTTGATCAGCTGCGACTATGCGCCGTTTCTGCGCCGATTCGCCGAGCTCACCAAGGAGTGGCGCAGCTTCTTGACTGCCAACGGCGTCTTCTTTGCTTCGGCCGACAGCGCCGAGGCCATACGGGCGCAAGCGGCGGTCGATGCGCGGGAAGAGCTGCGGGCGAAGGTTATCGCGACCAACGTGAGGGGCGATCGCGCGGCGGCGGTGGACGGTCTGACCGCCTTTCTTCGTCGGTATCCCAACGATATCGATCTTCATGCGGCTCTCATCTGGGACCTGCTGCAGCTTGGGCGCCTGGCGGAAGCCGCGTCTGCCTGCGTCGCGGCGCTGGCGCGCTTCCCGGGCAATCCGGACATCCTTGCCCGACGCGGCCTCATCGCGCGGCAGCAGGGCGACGTGCAGCTGGCGGTGGACAACTTCCGGGCGGCCCTACAGCGTCGTCCCGGCAACGCGCCGATCAGTCTCGAACTGGCCTGGGACCTGATTCAGCTGTCCCGGCTCGACGAAGCTGCGGAGGTCTGCCACGCCCTGATTGCTTTGCACCCGAACAATGCGCCGGGTCTACTCCGCCTCGGCATCATCGAACGCGGGCGCCGCAACCTCGATGCCGCGCTGGCGCACATCGACGCGGCGCTGGCGATCAATCCTGCCGACAGTTCGGCGCGGCGAGAGCGGGAGGAGATCGCGGCGGAGCTGGCTAAGGAGGAGTTGGTGGCCGCCCAGGCGGCGCTAGCAGCTCGCAAGGTGCCAGCCCATCCCGCGGCAACCATCGCGTTGGGACTGGAACTCATCCGTGCTGACGAGTTGGACGACGCGGAGGCTTTGGTCCGCAGTCTGCTCGCGGCGGATCCGCGGAACGCGCAAGGTTTGATCTGCCTGGGCCTGGTCGCGCGCCGGCGCGGTGACGACGAGACTGCGTTCGACCATTTCGAAGCTGCCCTCGCGAGCGACCCTGGAAACAGCTGGGCGAGCGAGGAACGTGAGGCGGCGCGCGACGCGATCGCCGCCGGTGGCCTCACGCCCAAGAAGGTCCAGTACGCGAAGATTGTTGCCGCCCGCGGCAAACGGGACGAGCCAGAGGTGATGCGTTTGCTGCGGGTGATGACGGGGCGGTTCCCCGCCGATTTCGCGCTGCAGCTCGAGCTGATCTGGGAGCACGTGCAGACGGCCCGGCTGGACGAGGCAGAACAAATCTGCCGCGCTATGCTCCTCCGTGCGCCGGCCCATCCGGATCTCCTCATGCGCCTTGGCGTCTTGGCACGGCGGCGCGGTAATCTCCATGAGGCGGCGGCGGAATTCCGGGCGGTGCTCCGCGACCACCCGACCCATGCGACCGCAAGTCTGGAGCTGGCCTGGGACCTGCTGCAGCTGAACGAACTGGACGAGGCCGAGGCGGTTCTCCGCGCGCTGATAGCGGCGCAGCCAGAGAACGGCCAAGCGCATCTGCGGCTCGGGCTCGTGGCGCGCCGGCGCGGCAACGGAGCCGAAGCAATCGCTCGCTTCGAGACAGCGCTTCGACTCGATCCGAACGACCTCTGGGCGGCGCAAGAGGTGACGGAGGAACAGCGGAAAGGCCCGCCGGCGACACCTGGGGCATCCGCCGATCCAGGCAAAGGCGGCAAGCAACATCCGGATGGGTGAGGGCGGCGCGACACACGGCGCGCCCCCGGACGAGCCGTTCGACGCCAACGCATTGCGCCAGCGGCTCGCGCGGAACCCGGCAGCCGCGCCGCTGCACGCGGATTTCGTCTGGGCACTGATGCAGCTCGGCCAGCTCGACGAAGCAGAGCAGGCGTGCAGAGCCGCGCTTGAGCGTTTCCCCGAACGGGCCGAACTCCTGATGCGGCTCGGCATCATTGCCCGCCGTCGTGGCGACCGCGTCGGCGCCGCGGCCCAGTTCCAGGCCGTGTTGAATGCCAACCCCGGGCATGCTGTTGCCAGCCTGGAACTGGCCTGGGACCTGCTCCATCTCGGGGCACTCGACGAAGCCGAGGCGGTCTGCTGTGCGCTCCTAGCATCCGACCCGCGCAACGCCCAGGCGCATATCCGGCTCGGCTTGGTCGCTCGCGCCCGCGGGGAGCTGGAGATTGCACTAAACGCGTTCGAGATGGCGCTCGGCCTTGCGCCGGGCGATCGCTGGGCGACACAAGAAATCGCATGGACTCGGGGGGAGCTCGAAGCGCGCCAAGCGACCGCGCCGCCGCCGCCTAGTCCCGCGCCACCAGTCCCGTCGCCGGTCGTGGCGACGCTGCGCGCAGCCCTCTCGGGCGCCCGGCGCGGCGGCGACGCCGCGGCCGTGGTCGCGGCGCTCCGCGCACTGCTTCCTGCGGACCCGACCGATGCTGCGATCCATGCAGAGCTCGCCTGGAAGCTGCTGCAGCTCGGCCGGGTGGAGGAGGCGGACGAGGCTTGCCGCGCAGCATTGGCGCGCTTCCCGGACGATGCGGACATCCTGGTGCGCCACGCGGTCGTCGCGCGCCGTCAGGGCGATCGGGATGGCGCAATCACGCGCTGTCGGGCCGCCCTGGCCCAGCGACCGACCCATAGCTGGGGCAGTCTGGAACTCGCGGCGAACCTGACTGATGCGGGGCAGCTCGACGAAGCTGAGCGCGTGTGCGAGGCGCTGCTCGCGGCCGAGCCGGGCAACGCGCAGGCGCATATCCGCCGCGGCCTGATCCAGCGCCGACGCGGCGATGCGAACGGCGCGGCCGCATCCTTCGGGACCGCTGCGCAGCTCGACCCGGCCAACACCTGGGCGAAACTGGAGCTGGCCGGGACGCTGGTCGAGCTGGACCGCGCCGACGAGGCGACGGGCGTGCTGAACGCGCTGCTCGCGGCCGAGCCAGGCCATGTGGAGGTGCTGCGGCGACTCGGCCTCGCGCGGCGACGGATGGGCGACGCGGCGGGTGCGCGGGCGTCCTTCGCCGCGGCGCTGGAGGCGGAGCCCGACTCCGTCGCGGTCATGATCGAGCTCGCGCGAGAAGAACGTTCGCTGGGCCACTTGGCGGAAGCCGGGCGACTGCTTCAGGCAGCGCTGGAGTGCGCGCCAGACAACCTCACCGCGTTGCATGAGCTTATTCAATGGCACGCATGGGGAGGGGATGCCGAGGCCGCCACCGCCATCTGCCGCCGCGCCATCGAAGCGCACCCGCGTGAGGCGTGGCTGCACGCGATGCTCTGTCGGCTGCTGGCCGAAAGTAGTGCGACGGAGGAAGCGGCGATGACACTCGCCGCCGCGCTTGAGCGCTTCGGGCCGGTGCCGGCGCTGATCGAGCAGCAGGTGCTGCGCCTTCGCCAGCGCGGCGAGCCAGCGGCGGCGCGCGCTGCACTGCACAGCTTGGCGGGGGACTTCCTGCGCACGGACTTTGCAATGTGGTACCAGGATCGAGAGATCGACCTGCAACTGGGCGACCTCGTTGCCGCAACAGCGGCAATGGACTCGGCGCCGCCTCCAGAGCGCAGCTGGGAAAAGGCGCAGTTCCACATGCTGCAAGGTCGCATCGCGAGCGCCGGATGGGACCTGGCAGCGGCCGAGACGGCCTTCACAGCGGCTGCGGCGCGGGGCGACCATCCGCCGGCGCATGAGGAGCTTGCGCGGATGGCGCTGCTTCGCTTCGACCGCAGCGCGGCGCGGGCGGAGCTGAAGTCTTGGACGGCCGCCACTGCGAGAGCCGAGCGCCGGCCCGCACCGCGGAACATCGGGGCGACCTTCCAAGGCCAGTTGCTGCACGAGTTCGAGCTGGACCGGGCCACGGCCACCGAGATCAGCCGGCTGCGGGAAGAAGCGCGGCCCAGCCGGATCGAGGCACTGCGCCGGCTTGTGCGCGCCAACCCCGACCAGACGCTGGGCGCAATCGCGCTTCTCGTGGAGCTTCGCCTGTCCGGGATGCTACCGGCGGTTACGGCGGAAGTGGCGCACGCGAGCGTCGCGCGGCGCATTCCGCGCCAAATTGCGCAGTTCTGGGCGCAGGGCGAGCCTGACGCGGACCTCATCCCGATGATGCAGAGCTGGGAGGCGGCGCATCCGGACCATGCCTATCGGCGTTTCGACACGGCCTCCGCGCTCGCGTTCCTGCGGGAGAACTGCGCGCCGGAGGTGGCGAGGGCCTTCCGCGAGGCGCGGGAAGCGGCCCAGGCGGCGGACATCTTCCGCCTCGCCTGGCTGACGGTGGAGGGCGGCGTCTGGGCGGATGCGGATGACCGGTGCCTTGCGCCGCTTTCGGGGCTGATCCATCCGGAGACGACGCTCCTGGGGTATCAGGAGGACTTCGGGTCGATCGCCAACAACGTACTTGCGGCGGCCCCGGGGCATCCGGCCGTGACAGCTGCGCTGCGGGATGCGGTGACGTCGGTGCTGCGGGGGGATCAGGACATGATCTGGCTCGCGACCGGGCCAGGGCTGCTGAGCCGCTGCTTCGCGCGGCACCTGGCCATTCTGCCGGAGCAGCCGGAGGCAGCGCTGCGGGACACGCGGATCGCGACGAGGGCGGAGATGCAACGATGTGTCGCGATGTTCTGCGCTGCCGGCTACAAGCAGACTAAGCGAAGCTGGTCTCGGCGGGCCTTCGGGCCGTGACGGCGGAGGCAGCAGCGGTTGAGCGGATGACGATAGCGTGCTGTTCAAGGAATTGGCCACGTCACCTATGCAGCACGGCCCTAGCCTCGTGCTGGATCTGGAGGCGGGGTACGAGGCCGCGCGGGATGCATGATAGCTGCTTCGGCGGGCGGATCGCGCTCTTGGTGCCCTACGAAGCGGCCGGACCGCGGACCGAGTGCTGCATGATGGCGGGGCTGCGCCTGTGCGAGTTCCATCCGCGGCGGCTGGCGACGGCCCTGGCCCCGCGCCGCAGTGCATGCCGCGCCGGTACTTGGCGGTCTGGGTCTCGGGCGAGACTAGCGGCATCAGGCCGGCCATCACGACCTGGCACGACAACCTGCGGGCGGCGAGCGGTATTGCTGCAACAGGTAGAGACGACTCACGTGGGATTGACGGGGCCGCAGGCAGGAGTTTGGCGCGCGTGGCCTCCAGCACGTGCCGGCGCATATTCTATGCGCGTTTATCCGGCGACAGGCGGTCGCCGGCGAGGCAATGACCGCTCGGTCTTTTCCGACCTAAGGCGGTGAGCGGCGATTTGTAACGGGGCGAGATCATGAAGCTATGTGAGGCGAATCTCTTTCTGCTCTCAGAAGCGCAAAACAGCGCGGCCGACTTCTTCATTGGGCCGCGCTGGGTTGCCCGACTAGGCGCCAACGACAAGGCGTTGCCGCGGTCGCGTCCCCAGTGGTGGTGTAGGACATCCAGAGCCTGGGGCGCGAAGCGAAGCCTGTGGCTGAGCGAAGCGGAGCGCCCCAGGCGGCCATCGCGGTGATCCCTGGCTAGGGTTGGGTTGCTG
>NZ_CAKKLX010000063.1 GCF_918698155.1 Roseomonas sp. CECT 9278 | reverse complement strand
GTTCTTGAAGGAGACGGCGGCCACGCGGGTCTACACACTGCATATCGTCGGCAGCGTCGGGTGTGTATAAGAGACAGCGGCAGCGCCGTGCTCGCCGCGGAGGGCAGCGCGGCGGCGGGTGCCGGCGTGGCGGGCGGGGCGGCGGCACGCGCGGCCGGGGCCGTGACGCCGGGCTTCGGCGGCGGGGCGGCAGGGCGCTTCTTCACCACCTCGACCTGGACGGTCTTGCTCCGGCCATGGCTGAAGGACTGCCGCACGCTGCCGGCATCCACAGTCTTGCCGAGCTCGAGGCGTCCGCCGGGCCGAAGGCTCAGCCTGCTCTTGCCCGCATCCTGCTCGTTCTGGTCGCTCATCCGCCGATCCGAACCCGATTCCAAAAACTCATTCCCAGGGCAGCGCGACCTGCGCGCCCCACATCATTCCTGCGTCGCGACAGGGCCAAAGCCCGCCAGCCGCTCCGCCTCGACCCGGATGGCATCCGCCAGCCGGCCCGGGGCGACCACCACATGCACGGCGTGGTCGCGCCCGAACACCACGCCAAGCTCCGCCGCCGTCAGCGACGCCACCACCGGCACATCGCGGCCGCCGAAGCGCGCACGCTCGGCAAGGCTGCCATCCACCGCCTGCACCAGCAGCCCGGCGCGTCCGGCGTGAAGCCATTCCCGCCCGGCCTGCCAGCCGGAAACCGCCTGTCCGGCCCGCCGGGCCAGGCCCAGCAGGTCGCGGATACGGGCGCGAAGACCGTCCTCGATCCGCGCACGAAGGTCGGAGGGAAGCGTCACGGGCCCGCGCGCGGCCCGCATGAAGGCCCCGCGGCTCAGCGCGCGTTCTAGCACATCGCCCCGCGCGCTCAACCACATTCCCCGGCCGGGCAGCTTGCCCACCAGATCCGGCACGATCTCGCGCCCCGGACCCAGCACGAAGCGCAGCATCGCCTCCTTCGGCAGGCTGTCGCGCGTGACGATGCAGCGGCGGAGCGGACCGCGCTCGGGCGGGTCCTCATCCTCGGCTGCATCGACCAGCGCGGTGGCCATGGCGTGGGTCAGGCCTCCGGCTCCGCGGCCGCTTCTTCGTCGCCGAGCCAGCCGGCACGGCGGCGCGCTTCCATGACGATGGCGTTGGCCGTGTCCTCGTCCACCACCTCGGCGCCCAGGATCTCGATCAGCTCGTCGCCGGCCAGGTCGGCCAGGTCCTCGAGGCCCTTCACGCCCTTCTCGCCCAGCGTCACCAGCATGGCGGGGGAGAAGCCGCCGATCTCGGCCAGCACGTCGTCCACGCCCAGCTCGCGGCGCTTTTCCTCGAATTCGCCGTCGCGCTTCTCGATGAAGGCGCCGGCGCGGCGCTTCAGCTCGGCGGCCACGGATTCGTCGAAGCCCTCGATGCCGGCCAGTTCCTCGTCCTCGACCGTGACGATGTCCTCGATGGTGCCGAAGCCTTCCTGCACCAGCAGGCCGGCGATCACGTCGTCGACGTCCAGCGCCTCGACGAACAGGCCGGTGCGCTTGCGGAATTCCTCCTGCCGGCGCTCGGATTCCTCGGCCTCGGTCAGGATGTCGATGTCGTAGCGGGTGAGCTGCGAACCCAGCCGCACATTCTGCCCGCGGCGGCCGATCGCCAGGCTCAGCTGGTCATCGGGCACCACCACTTCGCAGCGCTTGCCGTCCTCATCGAGCACGACCTTCGACACTTCCGCCGGCGCCAGCGCATTCACGATGAAGGTCGCGAAATCCGGCGACCAGGGGATGATGTCGATCTTCTCGCCCTGCAGTTCCGCCACCACCGCCTGCACGCGGGAGCCGCGCATGCCCACGCAGGCGCCGACCGGGTCGATGGAGGAATCGCGCGAGATGACGGCCATCTTGGCGCGCGAGCCGGGGTCGCGCGCCACCGCCTTGATCTCGATGATGCCGTCGTAGATCTCCGGCACTTCCTGCGCGAACAGCTTCGCCAGGAAGCCCGGATGCGTGCGGCTCAGGAAGATCTGCGGCCCGCGCGGTTCCTCGCGCACGTCGTAGATATAGGCGCGCACGCGGTCGCCGTTGCGGAAGGCTTCGCGCGGGATGGTCTCGTCGCGGCGCAGCAGGGCTTCGGCGCGGCCCAAATCCACCATGAGGTTGCCGTATTCGGTGCGCTTGACGATGCCGTTGATGATCTCGCCGACGCGGTCCTTGTATTCCTGGAACTGCTTGCCGCGCTCGACCTCGCGCACGCGCTGCACGATCACCTGCTTGGCGGTCTGCGCGGCGATGCGGCCGAAGTCGATCGGCGGCAGCGGGTCGATGATGAACTCGCCCACCGCGATGCCCGGCTTGATCTTGATGGCGATGCGGTGCGGGATCTGCGTGGCTTCGTTCTCGACCGGCTCGGCCTCGACCACCTCGGTCCAGCGCGACAGCTTCACCTCGCCGTTGCGGCGGTCGATGACGGCGCGGATGTCCTTCTCGTGCCCGTATTTGGCGCGGCCGGCCTTCTGGATGGCCTGCTCCATCGCCTCCAGCACCTCGTCGCGCTCGATCATCTTCTCGCGCGCGACGGCGTCGGCAACCTGGAGCAGTTCGGGACGGGCGATGGCGATCTCGGCGGCCATGGAGCCTCTCTCCTAGTTCGTGGTGGGCGGTGCCGCGGTGGCGGCGATCAGTTCGTCGGTCAGCACCAGCTGCGCGCGGCGGATATTGCTGCGCGGGAAGGCGATCTCGGTGCCATCATCCAGCCGCAGCCGCGCGATGTCGGCATCGGCGCCCAGTGCCACGCCGCGGAACCGCTTGCGGCCATCATGCGGCATCGCGAGCTCCAGCTTCGCGACATGCCCGGCGAAGCGGTTCCAGTCCTTGGCGCGCGTCAGCGGCCGGTCGATGCCGGCGGAGGACACTTCAAGGTCCCATTCCCCCTTGATCGGGTCCGCCACGTCCAGCACGGCGCCGATGGCGTGGCTGATCGCCTCGCAATCCTCGACGCGGAACAGCGTGCCGTCGGCGCGGTCCGCCATGACCTGCACGGTCGGGCGTTCCTTGCCCGACACCTGCACACGCACCAGCTCATAGCCGAGATGCGTGAGCGTCGGCAGGATGGCGTCGGCGATGCGGGCTTCGAGACCCTCGTGCCGCGGAATGTCGTCCATGATCTCCAAGCAACAAAAAAGGCGGCCCCTTTCAAGGCCACCCCCCGTCAGACCGGCTGGTGATGTCGGTCGTTCTTATGACGCTTCGCATCGTGCGATGCAAGCCGGGGTTGCGCCGGGGTGCGGCCGGACGACATGCAGCGGCAGGGAGACCATGGCGATGGGCAGCATACGGATCGGACGACGCGGCCTGGCCGCCGGCGCAGGCGCGCTGGTCGCCTTCGGCCGGCCGGCCCTGGCCCGCACCCGCTATGTCTTCGACCATTCCGGCGGTCGGCTGGAATTCGTCGCGCGGCACCTCGGCGTGCTGTCCTCGACCGGCCGGTTCGAGGATTTCGCCGCCGAGCTGCTGATCGACCCCGACCGCCCCCTGACCACCCGGGTGGAGGTGACGGTGCGCACCGCGGCCGTGGCGCTGGCCTATCCCGGGGCGGTGGACCTGCTGCGGTCGCCCGCCTTCTTCGATGTGGAACGCTTTCCCGAAGCGCGGTTCAGCGGCCAGGCGACCGGCCAGGGCACGCTGGCCCGCTTTCCCCTGGCCGGCGAGCTGACCATCCGCGGCACCACCCGCCCCCACGCGATGGAGGCACGCCTGGTCGATCGCAAGCGCGATGCCGCGCTGGGCCGCGACGTGGCCGAGTTCAGCGGCAGCGGGACGATGAAGCGATCGGAATTCGGCATGACCGCCGAAGCCGCCGCCATCTCTGACGAGATCCGCCTGGTGGTCCGTGTCCGCATCATCGTCTGATGGCTGGAGCCCGGCGCAGCGGCGCCTGCATTGGGCAGTCGCGCTGCTGGTCGTGTCCGCCTTCGTGATCGGCCTGGTCATGGTGGCGCTGCCGCTGACGCAGCTCCTGGCGAAGATCCTCGCCTACCAGGCGCACAAGACCATCGGGCTGCTGGTGCCGCCGCTGGTGGTGTGGCGGCTGTGGCTGCGCGCCCGGCGCGGGCGCCCCGCCGAACCACCGGGCCTGCCCGCCTGGCAGCACCACGCGGCGCGGATCGGCCACGCCGCGCTCTATGCCCTGCTCATCACCGTGCCGATCCTGGGCTACCTCAGCGCCAGCGCGGCACCAGGGCAGATCGAGACCGTGATGTTCCTGCTCATCCCCATCCCACACATGCTGGAACCCGACGAAACCACCTACGAAACCCTGCGCGCCATCCACCAGGTGCTGGCCTGGACGCTCGTGATCCTCGCGGCGGGGCACGCGGCCGTCGCGGTCGCGCACCACAGGCGGGGGCACCGGGTGCTGGCGCGGTAAGGTGGTTCCCGGAGAGGGGCTTTGCCCCCCTCCCGACCTCCCCCCACCAGGGGGCTACGGCCCCCTGGACCGCGGGTTTTGAATCGGGGGATTTGGGGAGGGGCATCGTCGGTGCCGCCTTCGCCGCTGGAACGCCATGCCCCTCCCCAACTCCCCCGATCAAGTCGAGGGTTCCAAGGGCCGTAAGCCCTTGGTGGGTGGGGTCCGGGGAGGGCAAAGCCCTCCCCGCGAGACCGCCCTCACCCCACCCGGATCGGCGTCAGGTCCTGGTACCACGACTGTGCCTGCGTGAACCCTGACAGCCGGCGCGACAGGGCGCGCGGGTTCACGTCGTGGACGGCCCAGATCCACATGGCCTGGTCGACCAGGTGGGCGTGGAGTTCGGCCAGGATGGCGTCCTGCGCCGCGGGGTCGAAGGTTTCGCGCGCGCGCAGGCCGAGTTCATCGGCGCGCGGGTCGTTGTAGTCGCCCCAGTTGAAGCCCGACCCGCCGCGCGCCTTGCTGATGGCGGGGCCGAGCAGGCCGATATCCGGGTCCCAGAAGGCCCAGGAATTGTTGATGGCGTGCAGGCCGCGATTCTCGGGTGCGGCGGCGCCGGCCCGCCTGCGGCCGCGCAGGGCTTCCCAGTCCATCACCTCGAATTCCAGCTCGATGCCGACGTCGCGGTAGTTCTGCTGGAGCAGCTCGTTCATCGGCAGCGGCTGCATCTGGCCGGAGCCGGAGGGCGCGATGATGAACTTGGTGCGCACCGGGTTGCGCGGGCCGAAGCCGGCCTCGGCCAGCAGGCGGCGGGCGCGGGCGGGATCGTAGGACAGGTCCACGGTGGGGCGGCCGAACCACGGGTGGCCCTCGGTGATCATGCCCTTGGCCGGGATCGCCATGCCGCCGAGCAGCGCGACCATCGCCGCGCGGTCGATCGCCATGTTCGCCGCCTGGCGCACGCGCAGGTCGCGGAACGGGCTGTCCGGCTGGAAGGAGAGCTGGTGGCACCAGATGTGCGGATAGGCGTTGGTCTCGACGCGATGGCCGGCGGCGCGGATGCGTGCGGCGGCGTCGGGTGGCGGGGCCTCGATGAAATCCACCTGGTTCGACAGCAGGGCGGAGACGCGGGTGAGCGCATCGGGGATCGGCAGCAGCACCAGGCGTTCATGCTGCGGGCGGCGCGAGGTGTCCCAGTGCTCGCCGTTGCGCACCGCTTCCAGGCGCTGGCGCGGGACGAAGCGGTCGGCGACGTAGGGGCCGGTGCCCGACGGGCGTTCGGCGAAGCGGTCCCAATTGTTCCCCACCTCCGCGTAGCGGGCAGGCGAGGAGTAGAAGATGTTCGCCATGTTATAGGGCAGCACGGCGTCGGGGGACTTGGTCTCGATCTCGATGGAGCGCGCATCCTTCACGCGCCAGCGGGCGATGTTGCTGGTGTAGAGCCCCGCCTGCGCGGCCTGCTGGCGGTCGAAATGGGGTGCCTCGCGGTCGAGCAGCTTCGCCAGGTTCCAGGCCACGGCGTTGGCGTCGAAGGCGCTGCCGTCGTGGAAGCGCACGGCCCCGCGCAGGTCGAAGGTCCAGGTCTTCTTGTCGCTGTCGCCGACGCGCCAGCGTTCGGCCAGGCCAGGCTTCAGCGTGGCGGCGCGGTCGCGCGACGACAGGTCCCAGGCGACCAGCGGGTCGTACAGCGTGATGCCGAGGAATCGGTTGCCCTCCGCACCCTGGGAGGGCTGGCCGGTGGTGAGCGGCACGTCGCCGGCGGTCATGCCGACGCGCAGCGTGCCGGTGGGGGCGGGCTGCGCCTGCGCCGCGGCGGGTGCGGCGGCGAGCGCGACGGCGGTGGCGAGAAGGTCACGGCGATGCATGGCGGGTCCTCCGCTGCGTTGGCCGGCTTCCCTGGCGTCGGGTTTGCGGGAGGATGCGGGTGGGCGGGCGGGCGCGCAAGGCGGTTCTCGTGCCGTGCCGGCCCCGCGCGTCACGGCGGCAGGCGCAGCGCGGAATCGAGCCGCAGCGTGGTGCCGTTCAGCAACAGGTTGGCGCAGATGGCCAGCACCATCGCGGCGAATTCCTCGGGCTTGCCCAGCCGCGCGGGGAAGGGTGGCAGGGCGCGGATGGCGGCCTGCGCCGCCTCGGGCAACCCGGCCAGCATCGGGGTTTCGAACAGCCCCGGCGCGATGGTCACCACGCGGATGCCGCTGCGCGCCAGCTCGCGCGCGGCGGGCAGCGCCAGGCCGATCACGCCGGCTTTCGACGCGGCATAGGCGCATTGGCCGACCTGCCCGTCCTCGGCGGCGATCGACGCCGTGTTGACGATCACGCCGCGTTCGCCATCGGGCGCGGTGGCCTCCAGCGCCTGCATCCGCGCGGCCGCGAGCCGCAGCACGTTGAAGGTGCCGAGCAGGTTCACCCGGAGCGTGCGTTCGAACAGCGCCAGGTCATGCGGACCGTTCCGCCCCACCACGCGCGCGGCGGGCGCGATGCCCGCGCAGTTCACCACGACGCGCAGCGGGCCGAGCCCGCAGGCGGCGTCGAGCGCCGCGGCCACGTCGGCTTCGCTCGCGACATCGCCGGTGGCCGGAACCGCGCCGTCGAGCGCCGCGACGCCCGCCCCGTTCAGGTCCATCGCGACAACGCGCGCGCCGGCGGCGAGAAGGCTTCGCGCCGTGGCCGCGCCCAGGCCGGAGCCGGCACCTGTCACGAGAGCAGCAGCGCCGTTCACCTGCATGGCTGGCGCGCCCGATGTGCGATGGAGGCGTGCGTGCGCGCTGCGAAAGGCTGCGTCGGCGCGGTGCCGCGCCACACCGCTGCGCCAGGCGGGTCGCACCGCTCGCTGCGCGTCACGCCCATGGCGCCTCGCTCCGCGCAAAGATCCAGTACCGCGGCGTGCGCCCTTCGCGGATCGCCTTCGCCTCATACCGCGTCGGGTGCCAGTCGGCCGGGCGCTGCGTGGTGTCGAGTCGCGGCGTGAACAGCGCCTGGTCCGCGAAGACCTCCTCGACCCAGGCCTGGTAGGTCGGGTCGTCGGAGGCGATCCGCCATTCCGCGCCGGGGCGCAGCACGCGCGCCACCACCGGCAGCATGGCGCGGTTGACGAAGCGCCGCTTGGCGTGGCGGGCCTTGGGCCAGGGGTCGGGGAACATCAGATACAGCCGCCCCAGCGCCGCATCGGGCAGCAGGGCGACCAGGTGGCGCGCATCCTCGGGCCACAGGCGCAACCGTTGCGGCGGCGGCGTGGTGGCTTCCCCGCCCTCGGGCACGATTCGCGTCAGCAGGGAACACAACCCGTTCTCGAAGACCTCGGAGGCGATCAGCGCGACCGACGGGTTCGCAGCCGACAGCGCCAGCGCGTGCTCGCCGCCGCCGAAGCCGACTTCGAGCCACAGCGCCGCGGCACCCGGGAAGAGCGCATGCGCCTGCGCGGCCTCGGCCGCGGTCAGGCGGAAGCGCGGCAGGGCCAGTTGCATCAGGCGGTCCTGCCGCGGGCGCAAGGGATGCCCGCGGCGACGGCCATAGAGCCGGTCGGGGATGCCGTCCGGCGTCAATGCGGGGGCGCGGTGCGGAGTTTCCCCGCGCCGCGCTTCGCCGCCGTCGTTCACCTGCCGAAGGCCCGCTTCAGCTCGGGGACCAGGTCGGTGCGTTCCCAGGTGAAGGTGCCCAGCTCCTCGTCCGGCGTGCGGCCGAAATGGCCGTAGGCGCTGGTGGGGACATAGATCGGGCGGTTCAGGTGCAGGTGCTCGCGGATGCCGCGCGGCGACAGGTTCACCAGGCCGTCGATCACCTTGGCCAGCTTCACCTCATCGACGTCGCGCCCGGTGCCGTGCAGGTCGAAATACACGCTGAGCGGCTTCGCCACGCCGATCGCGTAGGAGACCTGGATGGTGCACTTCTCCGCCAGGCCGGCGGCCACGACGTTCTTGGCCACATACCGCGCGGCATAGGCGGCCGAGCGGTCCACCTTGGTCGGGTCCTTGCCGCTGAACGCGCCGCCGCCATGCGGGGCCGCGCCGCCATAGGTGTCCACGATGATCTTGCGCCCGGTCAGGCCGCAATCGCCGTCCGGCCCGCCGATCACGAAGGTGCCGGTCGGGTTCACGTAGAGCTCGTTGTCGGGGCACATCCAGCCGGCGGGCATGGCGTCCTCGATCAGCGGCTTCACGATCGCCTTGATCTGCGCCTGTTCCAACCCTTCCTCATGCTGGGTGGACAGCACGATCGACGTCGCGCCGACCGGCTTGCCATCGACATAGCGCAGCGTGACCTGGGACTTCGCGTCCGGCAGCAGGCCCTTCACCGACGGGTGCTTGATGCGGCGCAGCTCGTTGATGCGGCGCAGGATCAGGTGCGCGTAGAACAGCGGCGCGGGCATCAGGTCCGGCGTCTCGGTGCAGGCGTAGCCGAACATGATGCCCTGGTCGCCGGCGCCTTCGTCCTTGTTGCCGGCGGCGTCCACGCCCTGCGCGATATGCGCGGACTGGGCATGCAGGTGGCATTCGACGCTGGCATTCTGCCAGTGGAAGCCGTCCTGCTCGTAGCCGATGTCGTGGATGGCCAGACGCGCCAGGTGCTTCAGGTAGTCGGCCGTGACCGACCCCGGCCCGCGCACTTCGCCCGCGATGACCACGCGGTTGGTGGTGACCAGCGTCTCGCAGGCCACGCGGGAATAGGGGTCCGCCGCCAGGAAGGCATCGAGCACGGTGTCGGAGATGCGGTCCGCCACCTTGTCCGGATGGCCCTCGGACACGGATTCGGAGGTGAAGAGATACTCGCCGGTATCGCGCATGGCTTGGTTCGGCCTCTTGTCGCGTGGATTTCGCCGGCGGATGGCCCCGGCGGGCTGAGCCCGGGGAATCCGGGACGGGGGCGTATCGCAAGGGGGTGTGGCGGGGTCAAGGCGGGGCGGGTGCGGGCGGTGCGCGGCATCACCGCGGCCTGCGCCAAGGCTACGGCGCCGGCGTCATCGCGCGCCGCACCCGCACCACCGGACTTTCCTCGCTCCGTTCAAGGTCGAGAACCTCCAGCAGTCGCGCCGCGGGGCGGGACGGCCGTTTTGCCCCGCGCTCCCATGGCGCCACCGCCGACCTGTCCACCCCGAGCAGCCTGGCAAAGACCGGTTGGCTCATGCGTGCCGCCGCCCGGATGCGTCGCACCTCGGCGCCGCCGTAATGGGGCCGCGGTGGCAGGCAGAGCGCGTCGACGTCGCGCATCGTCGCATCATCCGCCGCGCGCACCCGGTGCAGCGCGGTGCCGAGCGCGTGCGCGGTGGCGAGGATGTCATCCTCGGCCGTGCGCCGCGCCGGCGCGCCTAGCCGCCGCCCGTGTCATCGCGTCAAGCTCGAGCTTCGTCGCCATCGCATTCGACCTTCTGCACGTCATCCGCCTCCAGCAGCGCGCCGAGCTGCGCATCCGTGGCGGCGATGAAGGCCGCGGCTGCCTTGGACAGCGCCTGGTGCCCCGCGCCTGGGCTACATCCCCAGCACATCCTTCATCCCGTACAGCCCCGCCGGCCGCCCCTTCACCCACAGCGCCGCCCGCACCGCCCCGGTCGCGTAAACCCGCCGGTCGAAGGATTTATGCGTCAGGCTGATCTGTTCGGACGCCGCGGCGAAGATCAGCGTGTGCTCGCCCACCACCTGGCCGCCGCGCAGCGCCGCGAAGCCGATGGTGCCGGTCCCCCGCGCGCCGCAATGGCCGTCGCGGCCGGATTCCCGCCCGGCTTCCTCCAGCGTGGTGCCGCGCCCGGCCGCCACCGCGCGGCCCAGCGCCACGGCGGTGCCGGATGGCGCGTCCACCTTCTGGCGGTGGTGCATCTCGACGATCTCGGCATCGTATTGCGCGCCGGGCAGGGCGGCGGCCATGCGTTCGGCGATCGCCAGGAACAGGTTCACGCCGGGCGCGAAGTTGGCGGCGTAGACGATGGGCACGCGCGCGGCCATCTCGGCGACCGCCGCCTCGTCGCCCGCCGACAGGCCGGAGGAACCCAGCACCAGCGGCGTGCCGGTCTCGGCCGCCGCCAGGGCGTGGGCGCGCGCGGCATGGGCGTGGGTGAAGTCGATCACCACGTCGCAGGCGGCGCACAGCGCCACGATGTCGGTCATCACCGGCAGGCCGGGCGGAAGGCTGTCCAGCGAGGCGCCGGGGCGGATCGTGCCGCCGGCCAGCGTGGCGCCGGCGGCGGCGGTCTCCTCGGCCAGCAGGCGGCCCATGCGGCCGGCGATCCCGGCGATGCCGATGCGGATGGTCATGGCGGTTGCTCCCCGGAGGCTCTGCACGCCAGGCGGGATCGCCTGGCCAGTCGGAACATGCGGCGGGCCCCGCGGCCCAGGCCGTGCGCCGCGGTGATGCGGGCCCGCCAGCCTGTGCGGGCGGCGCCGCGGCGGGTCAAGCCTGCCGGCACGGCGCGCGCGGCCGAACCGATGCGCCGCGGGCAACCCTGCGCCGGCGCGGGCGTTGCTGCTGCACCACGTCATGCAAGGAGGACCCACCATGGCAACGATCGACCCGCGCACGGATGCGCGCCCGACCACCGCCGACCTGACCGCGCCCACCACCGGCCACCTGATCGCCGGCGGCAAGGTGGCCGGCACGTCCGTCTACGACCTGGCCGGCGAGGCGATCGGCAGCATCGAGGACGTGATGCTCGACAAGGGCACCGGTCGCGTCGCCTATGCGGTGCTGTCCTTCGGCGGCTTCCTCGGCATCGGTTCGCGGCACTACCCGCTGCCGTGGGACATGCTGAGCTACAACACGCAGCTCGGCGGCTATGTCGTGAAGCTGGACAAGCAGCGGCTGGAGAAGGCGCCGACCATCGAGGAAGGCTGGGGCGACCGCCGCCGCGCGGTGGACGAATACTGGGCGACCCCGATGATCTGATCGGGCGGCGTGGCGCGACCGGGGTGTACGGTCGCGGCGCGCCAACCCGTCAGGTGCGCGATCCGTCATCCCCGGGCGGATCGCGCACTGCTGCGTGGCGCGGCGGGCGCTGGAGCATGCTGCGTTCGCCCGTGCTCACTTCGCAGGCTCTAGCCTGTTGTTTTCAGAGCATCTTCACGCGTTCGGATGATTCCAGCTGACCGCGATTGCTCTATCGCCCCAGCCCGTCCCAGAATTCCTTGACCTTGGCGAAGAAGCCCTCGTTCTCCGGGCTCGATCGGCCGCCCTTCGAGGCCTCTTCCTCGAACTCCTCGAGCAATTCGCGCTGCCGGGGCGTCAGGTTCTGCGGCGTCTCGACGCTGACCTGGACATACATGTCGCCGCGCGCGGCGGAGCGCAGCACCGAGAAGCCCTTGCCGCGCAGGCGGAACTGGTCGCCGGTCTGGCTGCCCGCCGGAATGGTGACGCGCGTGCGCCCGCCATCGATGGAGGGCACCTCGACATGCCCGCCCAGCGCCGCCTGCGACATCCGCAGCGGGACGCGGATGAAGATGTTGGCACCCTCGCGCTGGAAGATCGGGTGCGGCTTCAGCGCGATATCCACGTACAGGTCGCCGGCCGGCGCGCCACGCAGCCCGGCCTCGCCCTCGCCGGCCAGGCGGATGCGCGTGCCGTCCTCCACGCCCGGCGGGATGGTGACGTTCAGCGCGCGCTCGCGCTGCACGCGCCCGGCACCCTGGCAGACCTTGCAGGGGTTCTTGATGATGCGCCCGGACCCGCCGCAGGTCGGGCAGGTGCGCTCGATCAGGAAGAAGCCCTGCTGCGCGCGCACCTTGCCCTGGCCGTTGCAGCCCGGGCAGGTCTGCGCGCCGGTGGCCGAGGCGCCTTCCGCCCCGGTGCCCTTGCAGGCCTCGCAGCTGACCGAGGTCGAGATGCGGATATTGGTCTTGGTGCCGGCGAAGGCTTCTTCCAGGCTGATCTCGACCTGGGTGCGCAGGTCGGCGCCGCGGCCGGTGGCGCCGCCGCGCGCACCGCCGCGCCCACCGCCGAAGCGGCCGAACATTTCCTCGAAGATGTCCTCGAAGGCGCCGCCGAAGGGGCCGCCGCCGCCACCGCCCGGCCCGCCCTGTTCGAAGGCGGCATGGCCGTAGCGGTCATAGGCGGCGCGCTTCTCGGCATCCTTCAGCACGTCGTAGGCCTCGTTCAATTCCTTGAACTTGGCCTCGGCGTCCTTGTCGCCCTGGTTGCGGTCGGGGTGCCACTTCATCGCGAGCTTGCGGTAGGACTTCTTGAGGTCCTCCTCGCCGGCCTCGCGGGCCACGCCCAGCACTTCGTAGTAGTCGCGTTTGGACATGTTTCCTGCCCTCAGACGGCGGGCGCCGGGCATCCGCCCGGCTTGCCTGCGCGCCATGCGCTGGTGCGCTGGCGGCGGCGGGCGGGATGGGGGCGGTCGCGCCGTGCGCTCGCGGATCGTGCGGGCGCACGATCCGAGACCCGGGTGTGACCCTCGGACGGCCGGCCGGCCGGGGTCGCGGCGCACGGCTTCGCGCCGCGCACCGGTGCTTTGGCGGCGACCGGCCGGATGGGCACGGCCGCGGTTGGTCGTCGCATTGCTGTCGTCCATCCGGACGCACTGGTCATGATGATGCCCCGAACGATGTGCCGCCCGGTCCTTCGCAGGGCCGGGCGGCGGTGAACATGGCGCAGGCGCGTCCTGGCGTCAGGACGGCTTGCGCTTGTTCGGGTCCACTTCCTCGAACTCGGCGTCGACCACCTTGTCGCCGCCGGGGGCCGAGGCGCCGCCGGGCGCGGGCTCGGGCTTCTCCTCGGCCTGGGCCTTGTAGAGTGCCTCGCCCATCTTCATCGCCGCCTGGCCCAGGCGTTCGCTGGCCGCGGTGATGGCCTCGACGTCCTGCTTGTCGATCGCGGCGCGCGCGGCGGTGATCGCTTCCTCGGCATTTGTCTTCTCGGCCGGCGGGATCTTGTCGCCGTTGTCCTTCAGCGTGCGCTCGGTCTGGTGTACCAGGGCTTCGAGCTGGTTGCGCGCCTCGACGCTCTCGCGGCGCTTCTTGTCGGCGTCGGCATTGGCCTCGGCGTCCTTCACCATGCGCTCGATGTCGGCATCCGACAGGCCGGACTTGGCCTGGATGCGGATCTGCTGCTCCTTGCCGGTGGCCTTGTCCTTCGCGCTGACGGACACGATGCCGTTCGCGTCGATGTCGAAGGTCACCTCGACCTGCGGCACGCCGCGCGGCGCCGGCGGGATGCCCGTGAGGTCGAAGGTGCCGAGCTGCTTGTTGTCGGCCGCCATCTCGCGCTCGCCCTGGAACACCTTGATGGTCACCGCGGTCTGGTTGTCGTCCGCCGTGGAGAACACCTGCGACTTCTTGGTCGGGATGGTCGTGTTGCGGTCGATCAGGCGGGTGAAGACGCCGCCCAGCGTCTCGATGCCGAGGCTCAGCGGCGTCACGTCCAGCAGCAGGACGTCCTTGACGTCGCCCTTCAGCACGCCGCCCTGGATCGCGGCGCCGATCGCGACGACCTCGTCCGGGTTGACGTTGCGCGCGGGTTCCTTGCCGAAGAAGGCCTTCACCGCCTCGATGACCTTGGGCATGCGGGTCATGCCGCCGACCAGGATCACCTCGTCGATCTCGCCGGCCGAGAGCCCGGCATCCTTCAGCGCCATGCGGCAGGGGTCGAGCGTGCGCTGGATCAGGTCATCGACCAGGGCTTCCAGCTTCGAACGCGTCATCTTCATCACCAGGTGCTTCGGCCCGGAGGCGTCGGCGGTGATGAAGGGCAGGTTGACCTCGGTCTCCTTGGCGGAGGACAGCTCGATCTTGGCCTTCTCGGCGGCTTCCTTCAGGCGCTGCAGCGCGAGCTTGTCGCCGCGCAGGTCGATCCCCTGCTCCTTGCGGAACTCATCGGCCAGGTAGTCGATGATGCGCTGGTCGAAATCCTCGCCGCCCAGGAAGGTGTCGCCGTTGGTGGACTTCACCTCGAAGACGCCGTCGCCGATTTCCAGCACCGACACGTCGAAGGTGCCGCCGCCGAGGTCATAGACCGCGATGGTGCCGCCCTTCTTCTGGTCCATGCCGTAGGCGAGGGCCGCCGCCGTCGGCTCGTTGATGATGCGCAGGACTTCCAGCCCCGCGATCGCGCCGGCTTCCTTGGTGGCTTGCCGCTGGGCGTCGTTGAAATAGGCCGGCACGGTGATGACGGCCTGGGAGACGCTCTCGCCGAGGAAGGACTCGGCGGTCTCCTTCATTTTCGTCAGCACCATCGCGCTGACCTGCTGCGGCGCGTAGGACTGGCCGTCCACTTCCACCCAGGCATCGCCATTGGCGGCCTTGGTGATCTTGAAGGGCGCGAGGCCGATGTCCTTCTGCACCATCGGGTCGTCGAAGCGGCGGCCGATCAGGCGCTTCACCGCATAGAGCGTGCCCATGGGGTTGGTGACCGCCTGGCGCTTGGCGGACTGGCCGACCAGGCGTTCGCCATTCTTGGCGAAGGCGACCATGGAGGGGGTGGTGCGGGCACCTTCGGCGTTCTCGATGACCCTGACGTCCTTGCCTTCCATGATGGCGACGCAGGAATTGGTGGTGCCGAGGTCGATGCCGATGACCTTGCTCATCCGAATACTCTCCTTCTGTGGCAGGCGGGGATGGCCCGGAGTTGGCGCCATGCCCGCCCCCTGTTCTGAACCGGCGGCGAGGGCCGCGGCGGATGGGTGGCTGGGGGTCCCGCGCAGGGCGGGGGATGTGACTGCAGGGATGTATTGTTCCGGCGCGCCGTGGACAAGGGCCGGGGCGGGCCGGGGCGTGCAAATCAGCCCCGCCGGCCGGTGCGGGGCGGGTTGGCGGAACGGCCCCTGGGTGCCTTCCCGCCCATGCCACCGGCGACACGGCCGCGCTGCGCGGCGCCGACTGGCCTGCCGCGCGCCGGCGGCGCTGGCCCCGGCCCGCGGCTTCATCCCTAGTCCATTGTTTTTGCAGGCATCTTCACCTGATCCAGTGATTCCCTCCGATCGGGTTCTGCGCTACCCTTCCTGCAACGAAGCGCCGGGAGCCCACGTCGCATGGCCCTACCGCCTGGATTGAGCCGCCGCGCGCTCTGGCACCTGCTGGCCGCGGCCGCGACGGCCCCGGTGCTGCCGGGGGCGGCCCGCGCCCAGCCTGCCCGCCCGCTGAACGTCATCGTCATCGGCGCCGGCCTGTCGGGCCTCGGCGCTGCCCGCGCCCTGCACGATACCGGCCATCGCGTGACGGTCCTGGAAGCGCGCCCGCGCACCGGCGGCCGGCTGCACACCATCGACTTCCGCGGCCAGCGCCTGGACATGGGCGGCGCCTGGATCCATGGGCCGGAGGGCAACCCGCTCACGCCCCTGGCCGACCAGGCCGGCATCCGGCGCATGCCGACCTATGATTCCCGCACCATCATGTTCGACGCCGATGGCCGCCGCCTGACCGAGGCCGAGACCACCGCCATCTTCGACACGGTCGGCCAGTTGATCGCGCATGACAGCCCCTTCGCCTGGCGCGGCGCGCGCGATGTCTCGCTCGCCGAGGCGGTGCCGCTGCTCGACCCCACCACCCGCGCCACACCCTACGACCAGCGCGTGGCGGCCTGGCTGTCCGCCTATGTGGCCGGCTATGCCGGGGGCGATGCGGCGGAGGTCTCGGCGCAATCCTGGTTCGGCGGGGAGGGCGAGATCCCGGAGGAAAACCACCTCCTCGCCCAGGGCTACAACGCCATCACCGACCTGCTGGCGCGCGGGCTCGACATCAAGCTGCGCCAGGTGGTGCGGTCGGTGCGCCTGGCCGGGGAGGGCGTGGTGGTGGCGACGGCCGAGCAGGCGTATTTCGCCGACCGCGTGGTGGTGACGCTGCCGCTGGGGGTGCTCAAGCGCGGCGATGTCGCCTTCGACCCGCCGCTGCCCGCCGCCCATCAGGGCGCCATCGCGCGCATCGGCAACGGGCTGCTGAACAAGATCGTGCTCGCCTTCCCGCGCGGCTTCTGGCCGGCCGAGGCGCATTACCTGCGATCCCTGTCCGCCACGCCCGACAATGTGGCACCCGAGATCGTCAGCCTGCAGCCGCATCTGAACGTGCCGGTGCTGGTGGCGCTGGTCGGGGGCTCCGCCGCGCAGCGCATCGAGATGCTGCCCGATGCCGCGCAGGTCGACCTGGTCATGGCCGCGCTGCGGCGGATGTTCGGCGCCGGCATCCCGCGCCCGGTCGACAGCCGCGTCACCCGCTGGTCGCGCGACATCTACGCCCGCGGCGCCTATTCCTTCCTGCCGGTGGGCTCATCCATCGCCGACCACCAGGCGCTGGCCCGGCCGGTGGCGGGACGCATCTTCTTCGCCGGCGAGGCCGCGACCGCCGAGGCGCCGTCCTATGCCCATGGCGCGCTGCTGGGCGGGCGGCGGGCGGCGCGGGAGATCATGGCGGGCTGAGCGGCGGCGCACCCCGCGCCAGGCGCGGGCGGTGCGCGGCGCGTGGCCGCGCGCGGCTCAGCGCCGGCCGCCGCGGGCCACCTGTTCGGCATCGCGCAGGGCCGGCAGCGCGCGCTGGCATTCCGGCGCGGCGGGTTGGCGCGTGTGGCGCGCCATGACCGCCTCGGCTTCCGCCCAGACCTCCTCGCCACGGCGGGGGTCCTGGGCGGTCACGAGGCGGGTGCGTTCCAGCACCGCGTCGCGCGTGCGGGTGGCCTGGCGCTGCACTGCCGGGTCATCGCATTGCATGGTGATCATCGCGATGCCGAGGTCGAGGCCCAGGCGGTCGACCTCGGGATCGGGGGGCGGCGGCGGCGCGGCGGGCGCGGCCGGGCGGGGCGCGGCCGCCGAGGGCGCCGGGGTGGCGGATTCGCAGGCCGTGAGCGCCAGCAGCAGCATCACCGGCGCCAAAGCACCCTTGCGCATCGTCGATCCTTTCCTCGCCGCGACCGGCCGCTGCGGCGGCGCCATGTTCCAGCCTATCGGCCGCGTCGTGAAGGGGAGGTTGCGGCGGCCCGGCCGGCGCCGGGCGACCGCGGCCGCGGTGCCTACTTGCCGGCCACGACCACCATGGCCGGCTTCAGCAGCCGCCCGTTCAGCGTCCAGGCCGGCGTCCAGCAGGCCACGACGGAACCGGGCGCGACCCCGGGCGGGGCCGGCTGCTCGGCCATCGCCTGGTGCATCTCGGGATCGAAGGGCTTGCCGGTGGGGTCCTCGCGCTTGACGCCATTGCGTTCGAGGATGCCGAGGAAGGAGCGTTCCACCCCTTCGATGCCGTCGCGGATCTTTGTCACGACCTCGGATTCATCGGGCGCCTTGCCGGGCATGGCGTCCAGGCCGCGGCGCAGGTTCTCGGCCGCCTCGACCACGTCGCGGGCGAATTTCTGGGTGGCATAGGCGCGGGCCTCCTGCACGTCCCGCGTGGTGCGGGTGCGCAGGTTCTGCATCTCGGCCTCGGCGCGCAACCAGCGGTCCTTCAGCGTGGCGGCCTCGGCCTCCAGCGCGGCGATGCGTTCCTCCGGCGTGGGGGCGGCCGGCGCGGGCTCGGCGGGGGCGTCGGGCGGCGGCGCGCTGGCCTGCGGCGCATCGGCCGCGCCGGGGGCGTGGGGGTCCTTGGGGGTGTCCTGGGTCTCGGTCATGTCGGGGTGGAGTCTCATCACATGGGCGCGGCGCGGCGGCCGCGAGGTTGTGCATCACCTAGGCGCCTCGCCTGCCCGCGGCAAGCAGGGGGGCGTCAGGGCTGTGCGGCGGCCAGCAGGCGGTCGAGCGCCGGCGAAAGCCCGGCCTGGGGCGCCTGGCCGGCGCGCGGCGGCGGCGCGGCCGGGCCGCCCAGCGCCGCCGCCAGGGCGCAATCGAGGCTGTCCAGCACCGGCACCGGCACCATCGGCGCCAGGCGCTGCGCCAGGCCCGCCAGCCCGGCGCCGCCCAGCACCACCACGCCGGCGCCGTCGGCCGCGGCCGCCTGCGCGGCCTCGGCCAGGATCGCCAGGGCGCCATCGGGGTCGCGGGCGATCATGTCGCCGGTGGGGGTGACGCCGCGCACCAGCACCTGGTCGGGCCCATGGCCGCGCACCAGGGCGAAGTCCCGCAGCATGGGCACCCAGGCGGCGCCGCCGGTCAGCAGCGCGATGCGCGGGGCGATGCGCAGGGCGGCGGCGATCGAGGCCTCGGCCATGCCATGCACGGGGATGGGGAGGATCTCGCGCGCGGCCTCGATGCCCGGCTCGCCGAAGCAGGCGATGAGGGCGGCATCGTAGCCCCGCGGGTTGTCGGGCCCGACATGATCGGCCAGGGCGGACAGCACCGCGTGCCCGGCGATGGCGACGGCGGCGCGGGTGGCAATGTAGCGGGCGCCGAAGGGCGCGGTGGCCGGGACGATCTGCGCGGCGGGCAGGCCGAGGCGTGGCAGCGCCTCGGTGGCGCGGCGGGCGAGCAGGTCGGTGATGGCGGGGTCGGTGTTGCCGTTCAGCAGGAGCAGGCGCATCGCCGGGGATCAGCATGGCCGGGCCCAGGGCGCAAGGCGCGGCGCCCGGCGGGGTGGGCCTGGGTGCGCCGCGCCCGTTCCAGGGCAGGTTGCCGTTGTTGTAGGCAGCGGCCGTTCGCCCGGTGCAGGATGCCGCCGGGAGACGGATGGCATGGGCCTTGCTGCCCCATCGCGCTCCGGCGGGGCCGCCATCCCGCCGGGCCGGGGGTGGTTGGCGCGTGCGACGCCGCGTCCCGGGGAAACGCCAAACAAAAGGATTACGGCCCGATGCACCTGCGACGCTTCCTGCTCACCGCCTGCCTGGCCGCGTTGCCGGCCCTGGCTGCCGCCCCCGCCGTGCAGGCGCAGGGCACCATCCGCATCGGCATGACCGCGGCCGACATCCCGCTGACCAACGGCCAGCCGGACCAGGGCTTCGAGGGCAACCGCTTCACCGGTATCCCGCTGTTCGACAGCCTGACCATGTGGGACCTGTCCTCGGCCGAGCGGCCGAGCACCATCGTCCCGGGGCTGGCGACCGAATGGCGTGTGGACCCGGCTGACCGCACGCGCTGGATCTTCACGCTGCGCCGCGGCGTGCGCTTCCATGACGGGTCCGAGTTCAACGCCGATGCCGTGGTGTGGAACGTGCGCAAGGTGCTGGACCGCGAGGCGCCGCATTTCGACCCGCGCCAGGTCGGCGTGACCGCCACGCGCATGCCCACGCTGCGCCGCGCCGAGAAGATCGACGACCACACCGTCGCGCTGTTCACCAGCGAGCCCGACAGCCTGCTGCCGATCAACCTGACCAACCTGTTCATGGCATCGCCGGCGCAGTGGGACCGCCACCGCGCCGCCAGCCCGAATGCCGAGGCCGCCTGGGGCGCCTTCGCGCGCGAGCCCTCGGGCACCGGGCCGTTCCGCGTGACCCGCTTCGTGCCGCGCGAACGGCTCGAGATGGCGCGCTTCGACGGGTATTGGGGCGAGAAGGCGCGGGCCGAGCGGATCGTGCTGCTGCCGATCCCGGAGGCCAATGCGCGCACGGCGGCGCTGCTGTCGAACCAGGTGGACTGGATCGAGGCGCCGTCGCCCGATGCCATTCCGCAGCTTCGGTCGCGCGGGATGGCCATCACGTCCAACGCGCAGCCGCATGTCTGGCCGTGGCAGCCCTGCTTCACCGGGGATTCGCCGCTGCGCGACGTGCGGGTGCGGCGCGCGATCAACCTGGCGATCGACCGCGAGGGGCTGCGCACGCTGCTGGGCGGCATGATGGCCATTCCCGTGGGCACGGTGCCGCGCGGGCATCCATGGTTCGGCAATCCGAGCTTCAACATCCGCACCGACAAGGCCGAGGCGCGGCGCCTGCTGGCCGAGGCCGGCTACACGCCGCAGCGGCCGCTGACGCTGCGCGTGCAGATCAGCGCGTCGGGCTCGGGGCAGATGCAGCCGCTGTCGATGAACGAGTTCCTCCAGCAGGACCTCAAGGAAGTCGGCGTGAACGTCGAGTTCGACGTGATCGAGTGGAACGCGCTGTTCACCAACTGGCGCAATGGCTGCCAGCACGCGAGCGCGCGCGGGGTGCATGCGACCAACGTGTCCTTCGCCGCGATGGACCCGTTCTTCGCCATGGTGCGCTTCTGGGATTCCAAGATGGCGCCGCCGGTGTCGAACAACTGGGGCCACTTCAACGACCCGCGCTTCGACGCGATGATCGCCGAGGCGCGCAATGCCTTCGAACCGGCGGCGCGCGACGCTGCGCTGGCACGGCTGCATGCGGCCGGCGTGGACGAGGCGCTGTTCATCTGGATCGCGCATGACGTGGCGCCGCGGGCGATGTCGCCGCGGGTGCGCGGGTATGTGCAGCCGCAGTCGTGGTTCGTCGACCTGCGGCTGCCGTATATCCAGTAACTCCCCACGACGGTTTCGCGCCGCTCCGCTTCGCTGCGCTGTGCGAAACCGTCGCGGGGGCCCCGGGTGGTACTGATCCTGGGGGCATCGCTCCTCCCGCCGCGGCAAAGCCACGGCGGGGCGTCCAAAGGCTTCAGAGGATGACGGCATGTTCTTCTACCTGATCCGACGCATCCTCTACGCCATCCCGATCGCGCTCGCGGTCGGGTTCGTGTGCTTCATGCTGGTGCAGATCGCGCCCGGTGATCCGATCAACGCCATCGTGCCGGCCGATGCACCGGGCGACGTGGTGGAACAGGTCCGGCGGGACTACGGGCTCGACAAGCCATTGCCGGTGCAGTTCGGCATCTGGCTGCTGAAGGTGGTGCAGGGGGATCTGGGGCGGTCGCTGGCGACCGGGCGTTCCGTTTGGTCCGACCTGTCCTCCGCGATTTCCAACACGCTGATGCTGGCGCTGGTCGCCTCCGCCATCGGCTTCGTGCTCGGCTGCACGCTGGGCGGGCTGGCGGGCACCTTCCGCGGGTCGCTGCTGGACCGCGCGGCGGTGGGCATCGCGGTGGCCGGCGTGTCGGTGCCGCACTACTGGCTGGGCATGGTGCTGGTGGTGGTCTTCTCGGTGCAGCTGAACTGGCTGCCGGCGATGGGCGCGGGGCCTGGCGGGTCGTCCGACTGGGTGTGGAACTGGGAACACATGCAGCACCTGGTGCTGCCCGCCGTGACACTGGCGGTGATCCCGATGGGCATCGTCACGCGCACCGTGCGCGGCATCATCGCGGAGATCATGAACCAGGAATTCGTCACCGCGCTGCGCGGCAAGGGCCTCACGCGCATGGGCATCTTCATCCATGTGGTGAAGAACGCCGCGCCGAACGCGCTGGCGGTGATCGGGCTGCAGCTGGGCTACCTGATGGGCGGGTCGATCCTGGTGGAGACGGTATTTTCCTGGCCGGGCACCGGGCTGCTGCTGAACAACGCGATCTTCCAGCGCGACCTGCCGGTGCTGCAGGGGACCATCCTGGTGCTGGCGATGTTCTTCGTGGCGCTGAACCTGATGGTGGACCTGGTGCAGACGGCGCTCGATCCGCGGATCAAGCGCGCATGATCCGCGGTCCGTTTGCTGGCACGCGCAGGCGCGTGACGGATCAAGCGAGCATGATGCGCGGAGCCCTTCCGGGCACGCGCAGGCGCGTGACGGATCAAGCGAGCATGATGCGCGGAGCCTTTCCGGGCACGCGCGGGCGCGTGACGGATCAAGCAGCCAGGATCGGCCGGACTGGCGCGCGCGCGCGCCGGACCGACCAGGCGGGCATGAAGGGGACAGGGCGATGAACAGCGCGACGACGCCCACGGCCGCCGAGGCCGAACTCGCGATCCAGGCCAGGCAGGCCGTGGCAAAGGGCCAGGGCTACTGGGCCGGCGTGTGGAAGCGGCTGCGCCGCGACCCGCTGACCATCGCCTGCGCCTGCGTGCTGCTGGCGATGCTGCTGGCCATCGTCTTCGCCGGCGTGATCGCGCCGCACGATCCCTACCAGGGGTCGATGATCCGCCGCCTGCGGCCGATCGGCACGCCCAACTACATCCTGGGCACGGACGAGCTGGGGCGCGACATGCTGACGCGGCTGCTGCATGGCGGGCGGCTGTCGTGGTTCATGGGCATCACGCCGGTGGCGCTGGCCTTCGTGATCGGCACCTTCCTGGGCGTGCTGGCGGGCTTCGCCGGCGGGCGCGTGAACATGGCCATCATGCGCACGACCGACGTGTTCTACGCCTTTCCGTCGGTGCTGCTGGCGGTGGCGATCTCGGGCGCGCTGGGTGCGGGCATCGTGAACGCGATCCTGGCGCTGACGCTGGTGTTCATCCCGCCGATCATTCGCGTCGCGGAGAGCGTCACGACCGGCGTGCGGAACCTTGATTTCGTGGATGCGGCGCGGGCGTCGGGGGCTTCGGCCTTCACCATCGTGCGCGTGCACGTGCTGGGCAATGTGCTGGGGCCGATCTTCGTCTATGCCACGTCGTTGATCAGCGTCTGCATGATCCTGGCATCGGGCCTGTCCTTCCTGGGCCTGGGCACGCGGCCGCCGGAACCCGAATGGGGTCTGATGCTGAATACGCTGCGCACCGCGATCTATGTGCAGCCCTGGGTGGCGGTGCTGCCGGGGGCGTGCATCTTCGTGACCAGCATCTGCTTCAACCTGCTGAGCGACGGGCTGCGCCAGGCGATGGATGTGAAGGGCTGAAGCGCCCTTCGCATCCACCGCTGCCTTGGATGGGGCACGCCTTGCGGCGTGACGGATGTGCAGGGCTGAAGCGCCCTTCGCATCCACCGCTGCCTTGGATGGGGCACGCCT
>NZ_CAKKLX010000062.1 GCF_918698155.1 Roseomonas sp. CECT 9278 | reverse complement strand
CCGCGTCAGGTGGGTATAAGAGACGGCGCCGCCGCTCGCCCCCGCCGCCGCCCCGCGCGCCGCGCCGCGGCCCATCGCGCCGCCCGACCCGGCGCTGCAGGAAGCCGGCCGCCACGGCATGCTGCCGCGCATCGGCGCCGACGGGCGCACGCCCATCCGCGCCTATGGCCGCGCCTTCGACCGCAGCGACACCCGCCCGCGCATCGCCATCGTGGTCGCCGATATCGGCCTGTCCGCCAGCGCCACCGACGATGCCATCCGCCGCCTGCCGCCCGGCGTCGCGCTGGCCGTCTCGCCCTATGCCCTGCGGCCGGGCCAGGCGGCGGAGCGCGCGCGCGAACGCGGCATGGAGACGCTGGTCTCGCTGCCCCTCGAACCCACCGGCTATCCGCTCAACGACCCCGGTGAGCGTGCCCTGCTGACCGGCCGGCCGATCGCCGAGAACCTCGACCAGCTCGACTGGTCGCTGGCGCGCTTCCAGGGCTATGTCGGCGCCATCGGCGTGGTGGCGGGGATGCGCGGCGAACGCTTCGCCGCCCTGCCCGAGGCGATCGGCGCCGTGCAGGAGGCGCTGTTCCGCCGCGGCCTGCTGTATGTCGACCCACGTCCGGGCGCGCCCGCGCCGGCGCGCGCCTGGGGCCGCGGCGTCGATGTCGTGCTCGACGAACCGGCGCGCACGCGCCACGAGATCGATCGCCGGCTGGCGGAGCTCGAACAGGTCGCGCGCGACCGCGGCACCGCGCTCGGCCTCGCCGGCGCACCCACGCCCGTGCTGGTCGAGGGCATCGCCGCCTGGGCAGTGGGGCTGGACCAGCGCGGCTTCGTCCTGGCCCCCGTCTCGGCGCTGATCCGCCGGCCGGAATCACCCCCCGGCGACACCACCGCCGCGCGTCCCGCGAGCCCCCAATGACCGCCCTGCCCTATCGCGCCAATGTCGGCGCCGTGCTGTTCAACGCCGCCGGCCTGGTGCTGGTGGCGCGCCGCGCCGACCTGCCGAATGCCGAGGGCGCGCCCGGCGGCTGGCAATTGCCCCAGGGCGGCATCGATGAGAACGAGGACCCCGCCGTGGCGGTGTTCCGCGAGCTGGAGGAGGAGGTCGGCACCGCCAAGGCGACCCTGCTGGCCGAACACCCGCGCTGGCTGACCTATGACCTGCCGCCGGAACTGCTCGGCCGCGCGCTTGGCGGGAGGTATCGCGGGCAGCGCCAGAAATGGTTCGCGCTGCGCTTCACCGGCGTGGATGCGGAGATCCGGCTCGACCTCGACCCGCATCCGGAATTCGATGCCTGGCGCTGGGCGCGGCTGGCGGAGCTGCCGTCGATGGCGGTGGCCTTCAAGCGCGCGATCTACCAGGACCTGGCGGTGGAATTCGCGCGCTTCGCGGCGTGATGCGGCGCGCGGCGGCGCCGGGCATGCGCGCGGCTTTCGTGGTGGCCGCGCCGTGCTGCCGGCAATTGCCCGCGGCCACCGCGCGATGCGGCCCGCCGCCAGCCGGGTGCGCCGCGCCGCGCCGTCAGCCGTGGCGCGCGAGGCGGATCGCCGCGGCGCCGGCACCATCCAGCAGCAGCAGCTCGGCGCCCTCGATCCGCCAGGCGCGCACCGTCGCCAGCGCGGCGTGGAAGCGTGCTTCCAGCGCCATCGCCGGCGGCTCGCAGGCCATGTTGGTCTGTGCCGCCGGGCCGAAGCGCAGCGCCGCGCCGTCCAGCACATAGCCCGCGTTGAATCGGTTGCAGCCGCCGCTGCCATGGGCGCGGCCCTGGCCATCGAAGGTGATGTCGGCACGCGGCGCGGCGGGCGCCCGCCACCCGCCGATCTCGCGCACCACCCAGGGCGCGCCGGCCAGGCTCGATGGCGCGGCGCCGACCAGCAGGATCTCCGCCGTGGTCCCGGCGCCGTGCGTCAGCACCGGATGCGCGGTGTCGCCGCGGAAGCGCAGCTGTCCGTCCACCGACAAACGCGCAACGAGGGTGTAGCTCCCGCGCGGGTCGATGCGCGCGGGGTCGAAGCGCAGCGTGAAGCGGATCGGCACCTGGCCGGTCGCCTCGACCCGCGTGCCGGCGAGCCGCGGTGCCGGCGCGTCGGCGCGGGAGGTGTCGCGCAATTCGACCTCGAGCACCGCGCCGGGCGGCAGCGCGATGCGTTCGCGATAGGTGGCGGTGCCGGTGATGGTGCCGTCCTGCGCGCGGGCGGCCTGCGGGGCCATGAGGGCGAGCGCGAGCGTCGCGCGGCGGGTGGTGTTCATCGCGCCAGGCTGCCAGCGCGCCGCGGCGCGATTGCGGCACGCGGCACCGGCCGCCGATGCAGCCGCGACCGTCCGCTCATGCATGCTGCGCATCGCGCCGGTCCGCAGCCGATGCGCGTCGCCTGGGCCATGGTGGCGTGGCGCCACCCGCGGCCATGCGACGGGAGGCGCGGTGCGCTCAGGCCCCGACCAGCAGGTCCCGCGCCGCATTCAGCCGTGCCGCCAGCCACGCGCTGCCGCCGTGATCCGGATGCGCGGTCCGCATCAGCCGGCGATGCGCGGCGCGGATCTCGGCCTCGGTGGCGCCCTCCGCCAGGCCCAGCACGGCCAGCGCCTCGGCCCGGGTCAGCGGGCCGTCCTGGACCGGCGGCGCGCCGTCGCGCCAATCGGGCTGCGCGCGGTCCAGCCAGGCTTCCAGCAGCGGCACGCTCTCGGGGTCCTCGGCGGCGCAATCGGCCAGCAGCGCGCGCAGCATCGGCAGGTCCAGCGCCGCGAGGTCCGAACCGGCAAACCGCCCGCGCTTCACCGTGCCCGTCATGCGCCCGCTGTCGTGGTGCAGCACCATCGCCAGCGTCGCGGTCTCGACCCGGCTCTCCTGGCCCGGGCTGGCCTGCCCGCCGCGCGAGAAGGTCCGCGCCGAGCGCCAGGACCGCAACGCCTGCACCAGCAGCGGCGCGAAGAACAGCAGCGACCAGATCGCCTGGAAGGCGCGCCCGCTGACCACCAGCGCCGCCACCAGCACCAGGCCGAGCCCGCCGGCGATCCAGGCCACCGTCGTCTTGACCGTCGCGACCGACGCCGTGGCGAAGCCGCGCAGCGCCACGATCAGCAGCAGCAGCGCCAGCGCGCCGAGCGCGAACGTGCTCATCGCCGCCCCCCCGGCGCGGGCAATTGCCCCGCGATGCGCGCCGCCGTCGCGCCCGGCAAGGCGGCCAGCGCCGCCCGCCCGCCGGCGGCAAACACCGCGACCGCCCGCAGCAGGTCCCGCAGCGCGCCCGCCGCGGCCGAATCGAAGGGCGCATAGGCGCCGCCCGAGACCTTCGCCACCTGGCGGAAGGCGTTCGCCGCGACCGGGTCGGCGCCCTCGTGGAAGCAGAAGACCGGCGTGCCGAACAGGCCGAGCTCGCCGGCCGCATGGCAGATCGCGTCGACATCCTCCTCGACCGCGTCGCCCACCAGCACCAGCGCGCCGACCTTCTCCTGGCGCGATTCCGCCAGGGCGTGCCGCAGCGCGCGCAGGATCTGCGTCTGCCCACCGAGGCACGTCACGGTGGACATCCGCCGCGCCAGCTCGGCGCCATCGGTCAGGAAGGGGGTCGCGGCGAATTCCATGAAGCCGCGCCAATAGGCCAGCGACACCGCCAGCCCGCCCAGGTCGCGGGTGGCCAGGAACATCTCCCCGGTCAGCGCGCAGGCGCGGTCCCAGGCCGGCTGGCGCGATGCCGTGGCGTCCACCGTGAAGATCAGCCGCCCGGGCCGGCCGCTGGCCGGGCGCGCGGCCGGCAGCCGCGCCACCCGGTCGAGGAAGGCTGCGACCTCGGGCGTCGGTCCGGGGCGGGTGGGCGGGCGGGTCATGGGGTCCGATCGTCGCGCATTCGTCCTGTCATGTGAAACCGCTCACACGCCGCGCCAAGGCCCGCCGCGCGAACGCTGGTGCGGAACCGCCGCGCAGGCTTTACTGCGTCGCCGCAACAGGAGGACACGCCGGATGCACGCAGCAGGCAGGATGGGCGCCACGGGCACGATGCGCGCGGTGATGCTCGCGACCGTGGCGGCGCTTGGCGTCTCCGGCGTCGCGCTGGCGCAGCCCAAGCCCGGACCGCAGGGGGCGCCCCAGCAGGCGCTGCCGACCGCCAAGCCGGCGCCGCTCGGCGCGCCGCAGCAGGTCCAGCCGGCGCCCCGCGCCACGCCGCCGCAGGGCCAGCCGGCGCCGCTGCATCCGCCCTTCTTCGCCCCGCCGCCCGCGGCGCAGGCGCCGCCGCCCGCCCGTGCCCAGGCGGCGCCGCAGGTCATCCCGCCCAACGAACCCGCGGCCGTGACGCGCCTGCGCAGCCTGCTCGGCGCCGATGTGCGGCTGTCCTATGCCAATGCCCAGGCGCTGGACGCCTCCGGCGAGCAGGTGCGCCTGACCGGCGTGGTGCTGGAACAGCGCAACAAGCGCGCCACGGCCGAGGAGGTCACGCTCAACGGCCTGCGCGCCGATGGTGTCGCCGAGGCGGTGATCCGCGGCTTTGCCACCACCGAGGACGGCAACCAGATGCGCGTCGCCATGGTGCGCGTGGCCGGCCTGACCGTGCCGCGCGACGGGTCCGGCGCGCCGCCGCGGCCCGAGCAGGTGCGGCTCGAATCGCTGCGCCTCGAAGGGGTCGAGAGCAGCGGCCAGGCGACCGTGCGCCTCGCGATGGCGTCGTTCGAGAACTGGGTGGCCGGCCAGCCCTCGCGCTTTGCGCTGCAGGGCCTCGACATCTCGCGCATCGAGGGTGGCGGGATGGTCGATGCGGTGCGCGTGGCGCGCGTCGCGTTCAACGGCGTGGACATCGCCTCGCTGCTCGGCGCGGTGATCCGCCAGGAACGCCCGAGCACGCTGGTGGGGCGCTCGGCGCTCGAGCTCGACGGGCTGGAACTGGCCGGTGGCGGCCGCCCGGTCGGGCGGATGACCGAGATGCGGATCGCCGCCGACGTCACCAAGCCCGACGGGTCCGGCACCGGCACCCTCGCCTTCCGCGGCATCCGCGTGGAGACGACGCCGATGATCGCCGCCTGGCTGACGCGCTTCGGCTACCAGGCGATCGACGCCGACATCACCTCCGCCACCACCTATGAGGGCGGCTCCGGACGGGTCGAGGTGACCGACCTGTCGCTCGCGGTGCGCGAGGCCGGCACGCTGTCGATCGCCTTCGCGCTCGACGGCCTCACGCAGGAGAGGATGCAGGCCGCCGACTTCGCGGCCACGCGGCTGATCTCGATGGGCCTGCGCTATGCCGATGCGTCGCTGTTCCAGCGCTTCATCGCGGCCCAGGCGCGCGAATCCCGCACGCCGGAGCCGCAGCTGCGCGAACAGTTCGCCGCCTTGGCGGGCGGCGCGATGTCGCAGCCGGGCGCGGCCGCGCTCGACCCGATCCGCGACGCGGTGCAGCGCTTCATCCGCGGCCAGGCGCGCACCATCGAGATCCGCGCGAATCCCCCGCGGCCGCTCGGCATGGCCGACATGCAGGGTGCCCCGCCGAGCCCGGCCGACGCGCAGCGCCTGTTCGGGATCACCGCCACGGCGCAGTGATGCGCCAGGCCGCGGCGCCGGACGCAACCGCGCGCAGTCCCGCTGCGGCGGCCGCGTGCGACACCGGGGCCCTGCCGGTGGCCGCGCGGCCGCCGGCGTGATGCACGGGCGGGCCGCGCCGTGCTGACCGCCTTCCGGCTGGTCTGGCGCCGGCGACGCTGGCGGCACGGCCGGCCGCGGCTGCGCCGGCCGGTGCTGTGGCTGGCGGCGATGGTGGCGATCTTCGCCGTCGCCATGGCCGCCTTCGAGGACATGCCGCCACAGGACAGCCTGTGGCTGGCGGTCGTCACGCTGACCACCGTCGGCTACGGCGACATCACGCCGAAGACCGGGGCAGGGCGCTTCGCCACCGTCCTGCTGCTGCTGCTGGGCGGCGTGTTCGTCGTGGCGAAGGTCGCGTCCGACTGGTTCGACTGGCGCGAGGAGGTACGCGCGCGCAGGCGCGCCGGAGCCTGGAGGTGGAACATGGAAGGGCATGTGCTGGTGATCGGCACGCCGGGCGGCGACGCGGCGCGCTTCTTCCACGCCCTGGTGCGCCAGCTGCGCGGGTCGCCGGGCTATCGCGACGCGCCGGTGCTGCTGCTGACGCGCGCCTTCGCGGCCAATGCCGGGGGCCTGCCGCAGGTGCTCTGCGACGACGACCTGGTGCATGTGAACGGCGCGCCGACCGACCACGACGCGCTCGGCATGGCCGATGCGCAGGCCGCCGCCGCGGTGATCGTGCTGGCCGAACGCGAGGACGACGCGGTGAGCGATGCGATCTCGGCCGACGTGGTCGCGCGGGTGCGCGCCATGGCGGCGGGTGCGGCGCCGGTGGTCGTCACGGAATGCGTGGACGACCGCAACCGGGCGCGGCTGATCGCCGCCGGCGCGGCCGCCGCGGTGCGCCCGCTGCGCAGCTATCCCGAGATGCTGGCCCGCGCGCTGGTCGCGCCCGGCGCCGAACGCCTGCTGGAGGACCTGTTCTCCTCCGAGGGCAACGAGCTGTTCCGCCTCGACCTGCCCGCACCCTATCGCGGACCCTGGGCTGGCGTGGCGGGGCTGCTGCTGGAGAAGGGGCTCGGCACCGCCATCGCCTATCGCCCGCCGGGCGGCGAGGTGGTGCTGAACCCCGCCGGCGGCCAGGCGATCGAGGCCGCCGCCGTCTATGTCATCCTGCGCGAGGAACAGAAGGCCGGCGCGCAGGACCTCGCCGGGCTGCTGGCGCGCGGCTGATCAGGCCTGCGCGTTCGCCTGCGCCACCGCCAGCGCCGTTACGTTGAGGATGCCGCGCGCCGTCACCGACGGCACCAGCACGTGGATCGGCTTGTTCATCCCGAGCAGCAGCGGCCCCAGCTGCAACCCGTCGGTCGCCGCCTTGACCAGGTTGAAGGCGATGTTGGCGGCGTCGATACCCGGCATCACCAGCAGGTTCGCCGCGCCCTCCAGCGTGCTGTCGGGCACCGACCGCGCACGGATCGCGGGGATCAGCGCGGCGTCGGCGTGCATCTCGCCATCCACCTCCAGCGTGCCGCCATGCATGCGGATCAGCGCCAGCGCCTCGCGCATCCGGCGCGCCGATGGCGCATGCGACGCCCCGAAGGACGAATGCGACAGCAACGCCACCTTGGGCGTGAGGCCGAAGGCGCGCACCTGCTCGGCCGCCAGCAGCGTCATCTCGGCGATCTGGTCGGCCGAGGGTTCGACGCACAGGTGGGTGTCCACCACGAACAGGTGTTCGCCCGCCCGCGTCACCACGCCCGACAGCGCATAGACCCGCCCCACATCGTCGCGCTTGCCGATGATGTCGAGCACATGCGCCCATTGGCCCATCCAGTCCCCGGTGCCGCCGCAGATCGCCGCATCCGCGTGCCCGGCCTCCAGCAGCAGGGACGCGGCGACGGCGGGGTCGGTGGCGACGCGGCGCTCGGCGGCTTCGGGCGGCGTGCCGCGACGGCCGACCTTGCGGCGATACAATTCGGTCAGCGGCGCGAACAGGGCATCCTCGGCCGCGGGGTCCACCACGCGGACGCTGTCGCCCAGGTGCATGCGCAGGCCGAGCGCCGCGACCTTCGCCTCGATCACCGCGCGGCGGCCGACCAGGATGGGCTCGGCGATGCCTTCATCCACCACGGACTGCACGGCGCGCAGCGTGCGCTCGTCCTCGCCTTCCGCGTAGACCACGCGCCGGGGGTTCTTGCGCGCCGCTTCGAAGACCGGGCGCATCAGGTTGCCCGAGCGGAAGACGTTGCGTTCGAGGTCGCGGCGATAGGCTGCGAAATCGGCGATCGGGCGCGCCGCCACGCCGCTGTCCATCGCCGCCCTGGCGACCGCCGGCGCGATCTCCAGGATCAGCCGCGGGTCGAAGGGCTTGGGGATGATGTAGTCCGGCCCGAACACCGGGGCGATGCCGCCATAGGCCGCCGCGACCACCTCGCTGGCCTCCACGCGCGCCAACGCCGCGATGGCATCGGCGGCGGCGATCTTCATCTCCTCGTTGATGGTGGTGGCGCCGCAGTCGAGCGCGCCGCGGAAGATGAAGGGGAAGCACAGGACGTTGTTGACCTGGTTGGGATAGTCCGTGCGGCCGGTCGCGACGATGGCGTCCGGCCGCGCGGCGCGCACCGCCTCAGGCAGGATCTCGGGCTCGGGGTTGGCCAGCGCCAGCACCAGCGGCTTCGGCGCCAGCAGCTTCAGCCATTCGGGCCGCAGCACCCGCGGCGCCGACAGGCCGAGGAAGATGTCCGCGCCCGGCAGCACGTCTTCCAGCGTGCGCGCCGCGGTGGCTTGCGCGTAGCGGGCGCGATAGGGGTCGAGGTCGTTGCGCCCCGTATGGATCACGCCGCCGATGTCGCAGATCGTGACGTTCTCGCGCTTCAGCCCCATCGACACCAGCAGGTCGAGACACGCCAGCGCCGCCGCGCCGCCGCCGGTGTTCACCAGCTTCACATCCTCCAGCCGCTTGCCCTGCAGCAGCAGCCCGTTGCGCACGGCGGCGGCGACGATGATGGCGGTGCCGTGCTGGTCGTCGTGGAAGACCGGGATCTTCATGCGCGCGCGCAGCGCGGCCTCGATCACGAAGCATTCGGGCGCCTTGATATCCTCGAGGTTGATGGCGCCGAAGGAGGGTTCGAGGGCGGCGACAACCTCGATGAACTTCGCCGGGTCGCGTTCCTCGACCTCGATGTCGATGGAATCGATGCCGGCGAACTTCTTGAACAGGACGGCCTTGCCCTCCATCACGGGCTTGGAGGCCAGCGCGCCGATCGCGCCCAAGCCCAGCACCGCCGTGCCGTTGGTGATGACCGCCACCATGTTGCCGCGCGCGGTATAGTCATAGGCGGTGGCCGGGTCGGCGGCGATCGCCTCGCAGGCGGCGGCGACGCCGGGCGAATAGGCAAGGCCGAGGTCGCGCTGCGTCGCCATGCGCTTGGTGGGTTCGATCGCCAGCTTCCCGGGGCGCGGGAGCCGGTGGTAGTCGAGCGCCGCGCGCCTGAAGTCCTCGTCCATGTCGGTCACCTCCGCGGGCACGATAGCCGTTGCGGCGCGCCGCGTCAGGCCGCACCGCAGCTTGCTGGCGGCGGGCCCCGACGCTAGACCGGTCCGATCGGACCCGAACGCACCGCACAGGTCGCCGCAATGCCCGCGAGGCAGCACACCGCCCCTGCCCGCCCTTGGCGCGGCGACGCCAGCCCCGGCAGCGCGCATGCTCGGCATTCCTGAACTCGCGGAATCGATCCCGTCGCTGGGGCGCTTCGCGCTGCTGCTGATGATGGTGGCGATCGCGCCCTTCCTGGCGCGGCGCGCGCGGGTGCCGGACTGCGTCGGCTACATCATGGTGGGCGTGATCGCCGGGCCGCATCTGCTCGGCATCGCGCCGCACCATGCGCAGGTGGCGGACTTCTTCGCCAACCTCGGCAAGCTGCTGCTGATGTTCTTCGTCGGGCTCGAAATCGACATGCGGCAGTTCAACCAGCACCGCAACCGCGCCGCAGGCTTCGGGCTGCTGACCTTCGCGCTGCCCATGGCGGCCGGCACCGCGGTCGGCATCGTGTTCGGCTATTCGATGGTCTCGGCGCTGCTGATCGGCTCGCTGCTCGCCTCCCACACGCTGATCGCCTTCCCGATCGTGAGCGCGGCAGGGCTGACCAACCGGCCGTCCGTCACGGTCACGGCGGGGGCGACGGTGCTGACCGACATGCTCTCCCTGCTGGTGCTGGCGGCGTGCCTGTCGGCGCATCGCAGCGGCTTCGACCCGGCGGCGCTCGCGCGCCAGGTGGCGGAGCTGGTGGCCTTCGCGGCGCTGATGGTGTTCGTGCTGCCGATCCCCGCGCGGGCGATCGAACGGCGCCTGGGCAGCAACGAGGAAGCACGCTTCATCGTGCTGCTGATGGTCGTGTGCATCGCCGCGACGCTGGCCGAGGCGATCGACCTGGAAGGCATCATCGGCGCCTTCCTTGCGGGCCTTGCGGTGAACCGAGCGACGGTCGGCACCGAGGCGCGCCACCGCCTGGAATTCGTCGGCCGCGCGCTGTTCATCCCGGCCTTCTTCGTGGTGACCGGCTACCTGGTCGACCTGGTGGTGCTGGGCCGCACGCTGGTGCAGGGGCTGCCGATGGTGGTCGCGGTGGTGGGCGGGTTGGTCGCGTCCAAATGGGCGGCGGCCGAGATCGCCGGGCGCGCCTGGCGCATGGGCGGGGACGACCGACTGCTGATGGCCTCGCTGACCATGCCGCAGGTGGCTGCCACCCTGGCCGCCGCGCTGGTCGGCTACGATGCGGTCAATGCCGCGGGCGAACGCCTGCTGGACCAGGCGATGCTGAACACGGTGCTGGTGCTGGTGGTGGCGACATCGGTGCTGGGCCCGATCCTGACCGAGCGGGCGGTGCGGCGGATCAAGGACGCGCCCGCCGGCTGAGGCCGGCAGCCGGCGACGCCGCCGCCAGAATACGCCGGGGGATCAGGAGACTGGTGCGGTCGAGAAGATTCGAACTTCCACAGGGTTTCCCCTACCAGCACCTCAAGCTGGCGCGTCTACCATTCCGCCACGACCGCAAACCGGGTAGAGGGCGCGGCGTATAACCCATGGACGCGCTGGCATCAACCGAGGACCCGGAGTGGATCATCTCCGAGGGCCGCATCCCTTACCAGGCCGCGCTGGCGGCGATGGAGGCGCATGTCGGCGCCATCCGCGCGGGCACCGGGCGTGAACGGGTCTGGCTGGTCGAACACGACCCCACCTACACGGCCGGCACCTCGGCCCGGCCCGAGGACCTGCACGATGCCCGCTTCCCGGTGTTCAACGCGGGGCGCGGCGGGCAGTGGACCTATCACGGGCCGGGGCAGCGCACGGGATACGTGATGCTGGACCTGCAGCAGCGGCACGGGTCGGTGCCGGCGCGGGATGTGCGGGCGTATGTGCATGGCCTCGAGGAATGGCTGATCCGCGCGCTGGATCGCTTCAACATCCGGGCGGAACGGCGGGCGGGGCGCGTGGGGCTGTGGGTGCCCAACCGCAGCGGGGGCGAGGACAAGATCGCGGCGATCGGCGTGCGGGTGACACGCTGGGTGACCTGGCACGGGGTGGCGCTGAACGTGGAGCCGGAACTGTCCCACTTCGGCGGGATCGTGCCGTGCGGGGTCGCGGAGCACGGGGTGACGAGCATCGCGGCGCAGGGGGTGGTGGCGACGATGGCGGAAGCGGACGCGGCGCTGCGGGGGGCTTGGGGAGAGGTGTTCGGGGGCGGGTGAAGAAGGTCAGGGGGAGCCGACTCCCCCTGAAACCCCTTCCTTTTTTTGGCCGTTGGTGCAGGCGCCCGGGGGACCAGCACAATCAACCAAAAAAGGGATGGGGGTCCGGGGGAAGTTCCCTTCCCCCGGCCTTCTCCTAGCGCGCCGCCCCGATGATCCCGAGGTCCAACGCCTCGCACGCCGCCCCCAGCTCCGCCTCGCACGCCAGCACCCCGCGCCGCTGCACCACCCGCAGCGCGCCCGCCACCCGCGCCTCGAACAGCGCCAGATTCTCCCCGGTCCCGAACCGCGACGGAAACGCCACCCCCGCATGCCGCGCCGGATGCCGCCAGAAGGCCGTCGCCCAGGCGCGCGACAGCGCGTGGCTTGCCGCACCGACCACGTCGGTCGGCACGCGGGACCGCGCCAGGGCGGCGCCGCGCAGATCCACCAGGCGCAGCGGGCGGGTCACTTCGATCTCGGCGCAGTCCCACAGGGCCAGTTCGGCCTGCGCGACCAGGAAGGGGCCGGGCGCGGCGTTGGCGCGGTCGCGCAGCAGGGTTTCCTGCAGGCACAGGCTGAAGGTCGCGCCGAGGTAGATCGGCCGCCAGCGCGCCGCCCTGCCGCGATCGGCCGCGGGGTCGGAAAAGCGGGACGGTCCGGGGCCGGTGCCGAGCGCATCGGGGTGGGCGCGGCGGACGAAGCGGAAGCGCCGCGTGCCGGCCGGCAGGGTGGTGGTGGCCAGGCGCAGCGTGGCGGCGGCGCGGGGCGGACGGGCGCGCGCCCGCCGGTCGGTCACGCGCCGGCGGGGCCGAAGGTGGCGCCACGCCGCGCGAGGGCCAGGGCCTGGTCGGCCAGGCGCGGGTCGTGCAGCGCGGCGATGCCGCTGTGGCTGCCCAGTTCGGGGTGCGTGGCGCGCAGGAAGCGGAAGGCGGCCCAGGGTTCGCCGAGCGCCGCCAGCAGCGCCGGCAGGGCCGCGGGCGGGCGGCCGTCGGGGCCGATCTGCCAGGCCGGGAAGCGCACGCCGCGCTTCGCCCCTTCGAGGCCAAGGAGCTCGCCGCGGCGGCGCTTCTGATGCACGGCCTCGCGCGTCATGCCGAGGCGTTCCGCCATCGCGTCGGAGGAGAGCATGTCGGGTGCGGCGAGGATCCCGGCCGCCGCGGCGGCGCCGCGGGCATAGGCGCGGGCGAGGTCGGTGCCGGGGGTGGGCGATGCGCGCCCCGCGCGGGCGGGCGTTTCACGCTCCGCCGTGTCCCGCTGCGGGACAATGACGAAGCGGGCGGTGCTGCCGGCCCCGGCGGGCCTGAGGGCGAGCGTCACCGCCTGGCCGCTGCGCAGCATGGCGTCGGCGCCGCGCGCGATGGCGGACAGGGCGCGCTCGGCTTCGTCGGGCGACAGGCCGCGCGGCACGGAGACCTGCGGCGCCCGGCGCTGCGGGCGGCGCGATGCGGCGGTGGGAAGCGTGGCGGTGGTCATGCCGGGACTATCGTCCCGGCAGGGCATTTCGTCAAGTTCGTCAAGTGGACTGGGAGCCCAGCCGGACAACGGGCAGTGGACGGGGGCTGTCCCCGGTCCGACCCCCGGCCAGGTCGGTTCACCTGGTCGGGCAAACGACCCTGGCGCCATTTCCGCGCGCTCTGGCTCGCTGCAATGGCTCCAGAGCCGCTTCCGTTCGCCTTGGCTCAGGACAACGGCTCTAGACCATTGTTCTTGCGAGCATCCATACCGGACCAGGTGATTCCATCTGGTCGGGGTCTGCCCTACCGCCCGCGCTTCAAAAACGCCGGCGCCGACGACCCATCGCGAAAATCCCCTTCCCGCCACGACCTATCCCGCCGCGGCGCTTCCGCCTGGCTGCCGGTGCTGGACGGGCGGCGGCGCGCGGCCTCGCCCGCATGCGGGCGGGCGGGTTGCGCGTCGCGCTTGGGTTCCGCCGCCACTCCATGCCCGGCCGGGCGGTGCTGCGGCTGGCGCGGCTGCTGCGCCTGGCGCTGCGGCTTGCGGTGCTGCTGCTGGCGCGGCGGGCGCGGGGCTTCCTTCGGCTGGGCGGCGATCTCCTCGGCCGTCGCACCCGGGCGGGTTTCGGCCGGGATGGTCTGGCGGATCAGCTTCTCGATCGCGCGCAGCTTGTCGCGGTCCTCGTGGCTGCACAGCGCGACCGCTTCGCCCGAAGCCCCCGCGCGGGCGGTGCGGCCGATGCGGTGCACGTAGGTCTCGGGCACTTCCGGCAGGTCGAACTGGATGACGTGCGTCACGCCATCCACGTCGATGCCGCGGGCCGCGATGTCGGTCGCGACCAGCACCGGGGCGGAGCCGTCGCGGAAGGCGGCCAGCGCACGCTCGCGCGCGTTCTGCGCCTTATTGCCATGGATGGCGCTGGCGGCGATGCCGTCCATGTCCAGGTGCTTCACGATGCGGTCGGCACCGTGCTTGGTGCGGCTGAACACCAGCGTGCGGCCGACACCCTCGCCGCGGATGATCTCGGCCAGCACGCGCCGCTTGCCCGAGGCCGGGACGTGGATGACGCGCTGGGCCACCTTCTCGGCGGTGGTGGCCACGGGGGCGACCGACACGCGCTCGGGGTTGCGCAGCATCTCGGCGGCCAGGCGGTTGATCTCGGTGGGCATGGTGGCGCTGAAGAACAGCGTCTGGCGCTCGGCCGGGATGGCCTTCACCAGGCGGCGGATGGCCGGCAGGAAGCCCTTGTCGAGCATCTGGTCGGCTTCATCCAGCACCAGCGTGTTCACGTGGTCCAGGCGGCCGGCGTTCTGGTCGAGCAGGTCCTGCAGGCGGCCGGGCGTCGCCACCAGGATATCGACGCCGCGCGCCAGCGCGGTGCGCTGCGGGCCGAAGCCCACGCCGCCGAAGATGACCGCGACGGTCAGGCCAAGGTGGCGGCCATAGGTGCGGATGCTGTCGGCGATCTGCGAGGCCAATTCGCGCGTCGGCGACAGGATCAGCACGCGGCAGCCGCCGCGCGGCGGGCGGCCCGGGGTGGCAGCCAGGCGGTGCAGGATCGGCAGGCCGAAGGCCGCGGTCTTGCCGGTGCCGGTCTGTGCGATGCCGAGCAGGTCGCGCCCCGCCAGCACCGACGGGATGGCCTGGGCCTGGATGGGGGTGGGGTTGGTGTAGCCTTCCTCGGCCAGGGCCTGGAGGATGCGGGGGTCGAGGCTCAGCGCCTCGAACGTCGTGGTCACGATTCAATCCCTGTCAGGCGCGTGCGGTGCACGTCGCTGCAGTCAGAAAACCCCGCGGGATTGGGGTGGTCCGATGGGTGGCGCGCCATCCCCGGCCCGGGCCCGCACCGCGCTTCACGCCTTCTGCGAAGGGAAGCGGCGGGGACCGATCACGCGGCCGGGCGGCGCGTGGCGCGCGGAGGTCTCCGCGCGATGGGCGACCTTATGCCCCTTCGCAGGTGCGAAAAGCAAGCGGAATCGCGGGCAGCGAGCGGCGGCCGCGGGCCGGCATGTCGTGCTGGCGCGCCGTGGCACCCGCCGGCATGGACACCGGCCGGCCAGCAGAGCTGGTGTATCCTGGGCGCGGGCGGGCCGGTCCCGGCAGGCCCGAAGGGTCCCGAGCGTCGTGCCCCGAAGACCGTCGGTTCTGCCGACGACCGGAAGCGAACAGCGGAACCCTGAAACCCAGGCCGAGCAGCCTGATGACGAAGGCCGAAGGACGTCGGGTTCAGGACACGAGCGCCTTGGCTCGCCACACCTCCTGGCATCCGCGCGCATCCCGGCCCGATCGGCACCCGTCCTACGGCACGCCCAGCATCATCCGCGGCGGCGGGGTGGTCTCGAAGCGGACCTCGCGCACCCCGACCACGCCCTCGGCCAACACGCGCAGGGCGCGCAACGCCTCCTGCGACCCCAGGAAGCCGTGGAAGCTCACCACGCCGTCCTGCACCATCGGAAACACGAAGCGCGTGCTGATCCAGGGCTGCTCGGCCATGGCGGCGTAGATGGCGCGGCGGATGCGCGGGTCCGATGCCTCGGCCTCGGCGCCGCAGCCCACCGGCGCCATCACCGCGCGCAGCAGGTCGGCGCGCGAGACCACGCCGACCAGCACGCCGTCGCGCACCACCGGCACGCGGCGGATGCGGCGCGTCTCCAGGATATGGGCCACTTCCTCGACCGTCGCCTCCTCGGTCACGGTCGCGAGGTCGGTGCTCATGAGGTCGCGCACGCGCCGGCCATGGGCGCGCGCGTAGCTGGTGGCCTGCGCGGCATTGGCCCCCAGCAGCGCCGCGAGGAACGAGGCCGGCTTGTCCTCGCGTGCAGACAGGCGGCGCATCAGGTCGCCATCGGTGACCAGGCCGACCAGGCGGCCATCGGCATCCACCACGGGCGCGCCGGAGACGTGGCGGTCGGCCATCAGCGTGGCGAGCGCGTCGGTCGGCATGTCGGGCGGTACGGTGACGAGCTCGGTGGTCATGATGTCCCGGGCGCGCATGGAGTTCCTCCTTGGTGCGACCGGGGCAGGATGTGCGCGGCGGGGTGGCGGCGCCTTGACGCGCCTCAAGATTCCAGCCGGATGCCTTCCTCGCGGATCAGGGCTTCGAACTGGGCGCGCTCGGCCGCCAGGAAGCGGGCGAAGGCGGCGGGGCCCTCGGCCGCCGGCTGCAGGCCCAGCGCATCGAGGCGCGGGCGCAGCGCCGGCTGGTTCACCGCATCCGCCGCGGCGGCGGCGATGCGCGCGATGGTCGGCGCCGGTGTGGCGGCCGGCGCCAGCATCCCGAGCCAATCGCCGATCGCGAAGCCATCGAAGCCCTGTTCGGCCACCGTCGGCACCTCCGGCAGCGCCGGGAAGCGCGCGGCGGAAGACACCGCGACGGCGCGCAGCCGCCCGTCGCGCACCAGCGGCGTGGCGAGCGCGGGGGAGGTGAAGCCCATCGGCGTATCCCCGCGCAGCAGCCCGGCGATCTGGTCGGCGCCGCCGCGATAGGGAATGTGCTCGCCGCGCAGGCCGGCGCGCTTCAGCAGTTGCGCCATGGCCAGGTGGACGCGCGCGCCGATGCCGACCGACCCGTAGCGCGCCTGCGCGGGGTCGGCGCGCAGCGCCGCGAGCAGTTCGGGCAGCGTGGTGGCGGGGAATTCGGCGCGCACCACCAGCACCAGCGGCAGCGTGGCCAGCAGCGTCACCGGTGCGAGGTCCCGCACATAGTCGAAGGACAGGCCGCGCAGCAGGAAGGGGTTCACCGACTGCCCGCCGGAATCGAGCAGCAGCGTGGTGCCGTCCGGCGCGGATTGCGCGACATGGCCCGCGCCGACCGCGCCCGAGGCGCCGGAGCGGTTCTCCGGCGTGACGGTGGCGCCGAGCAGCTCGGTCATGCGCGGGGCGATGAGGCGGCCGAGGATGTCGGTGGACCCGCCGGGCGGGAAGGCGATGACCAGGCGGGTCGGGCGGTCCTGCGCGAGCGCGGGGGTGGCGAGCGGCAGGGCGAGGAGGGTGCGGCGGAACATGCCCCGCGGCGTGACGCCGGCGCGCCCGCGCGTCAAGTGACCGTCGCGTGTCACGCCGCGGGTGCGGGCATGTGAGCGCGCACCATCGCGCGCAGCGCGTCGACCTGGGCGGCCGCGATGCCGCGGCGCGGGATGACGATGGCGAGCGTCTCGCCCAGCATCACCAGCAGGAGATCCGGCGTCTCCTGCAGCCCCGTGACGGCCGCCCAGCCATAGAAGCTCTGGCTATGGGCTCCGCCCAGCGCGATGCCCCGCGCGGTCGCCTCGATGCGCTTGCGCCCGAGCGCCGCCTCGCGTGCCGGCTGCCCGACCATGGCGCGCACCACGCGCCGGACATTCCAGCGGTGCAGTGCATAGGCGGCCGGCGTCAGCAGCAGCGCCACCACGGCAACCGAGGCGACCGGCACCAGCAGATGCACCGTCCAGTCGAACGCGCCCCAGCCGAAGCTCAGCAGGTTCAGCACCACGCACAGCGCCAGCAGCAGCCCGTAGATGGCGACCAGCTGCCGCCGCCAGCGCGCGCGCAGCCGCGGGCTGAAGGCGAGATGCAGGTTGAAGGCCTCGATGTCGGGCAGGGTCACGTCGACGTCGAGGACCACGCTCTCGGGCGGGGGGGCATCCATCGGCACCATCGATGCCCTGCGGCCGCGCCGCGCACAAGGCGCCCGCGCGGCCGGCGATGGATCGGCGCGCCGATGCGGCGCAAGATCGGGCCATGGCACAAGATCCCGCCCCCGCACCGGACCTGTTCGGCGACGCCCCCGCGCCCCCGGCCGCCGAGGCCGCCCGCCCCCTGGCGGACCGGCTGCGCCCGCGCGTGCTGGCCGAGGTGGTCGGCCAGGACCACCTGCTCGGCGGCGAAGGCGCCATCGCGCGGATGCTCGCGCGCGGGTCGCTCGCCTCGTTGATCCTGTGGGGCCCGCCCGGGGTGGGCAAGACCACCATCGCGCGGCTGCTGGCCGAGGCCGCCGGGCTGCGCTTCACGGCGCTGTCAGCGGTGTTCTCGGGCGTGGCGGACCTCAAGCGCGCCTTCGACGAGGCGCGCGCGCGCAAGTCGAACGGCGTCGCGCCTCAGGCGCGCGGGAAGCAGGGTGGCACGCTGCTGTTCGTGGACGAGATCCACCGCTTCAACCGCGCCCAGCAGGACGGCTTCCTGCCGGTGGTCGAGGACGGCACCGTGACGCTGATCGGCGCCACCACCGAGAACCCGTCCTTCGCGCTGAACGGCGCGCTGCTGTCGCGCTGCCAGGTGATGGTGCTCAAGCGCCTGGACGATGCCGCGCTGGACCTGCTGCTGGACCGCGCCGAGGCCGAGACCGCGCGCCCCCTGCCGCTGCAGCCCGAGGCGCGCGGCACGCTGCGCGCCATGGCCGATGGCGACGGGCGCTACCTGCTGAACATGGCGGAGCAATTGTTCGCGCTGCCGGAACGCACGACGCCGCTCGACATCGCCGCGCTGTCCACGCTGCTGGCCAAGCGCGCCGCGCTCTACGACAAGGACCGGGAGGAGCACTACAACCTCATCTCCGCGCTGCACAAATCCATGCGCGGCAGCGACCCGGACGCCGCGCTGTACTGGTTCGCGCGCATGCTCACGGGCGGCGAGGACCCACGCTTCATCGCGCGCCGCCTGACGCGCTTCGCCGCCGAGGATGTCGGCATGGCCGACCCGCGCGCCCTGCCGCTGGCGATCGCGGCGTGGGAAACCTACGAACACCTGGGGTCGCCCGAGGGCGAGCTGGCCTTGGCGCAACTGGTCGTCCACCTCGCCACCGCGCCGAAATCCAACGCCGTCTATGCCGCCTTCAAGGCCGCGATGGCCGCGGCGCGCGAGACGGGGTCGCTGATGCCGCCCGCCCATATCCTGAACGCGCCGACGAAGCTGATGAAGGAGATCGGCTACGGCGCCGGCTATGCCTACGACCACGACGCCGAGGACGCCTTCTCCGGCCAGGACTACTTCCCGGACGGCATGAAGCGCCAGGCCTTCTACCGCCCGACCGACCGCGGCGCGGAAGCCGCCATCGGCGAACGCATGGCGCGCTGGGACCAGCTGCGCCGCCAGCGCAAGCGCGGCTGATGCCGGCGGTGAGCCTGCAGGGCGTGCTGCTGGTCGCACTCGGCGGCGCGCTGGGGTCGGTGCTGCGCTATGGCGTGTCGCTGGCCGGCTTGGCGCTGTTCGGTGCCGGTTTTCCCTGGGGCACGCTGGCGGTGAACATCATCGGCAGCGCGGCGATCGGCGCGCTGGCGGCGATCGGGATCGACGGCCACGCGCGCGCGCTGCTCATTCCCGGCTTCCTCGGCGGCTTCACCACCTTCTCGGCCTTTTCGCTGGAGGCGACCTTCCTGTGGGACCGATCGCCCGCGCTGGCGGCGCTGTATGTCGCGCTCAGCGTCGGGCTCGGGCTCGCGGCCTGCCTGGTCGGGTTCTGGCTGTTCAGGCGGTAGCGCGCCCGTCCCAGATTCGGGCGGGGATGAACACCTCGCCGGCCATGATCTTGCGCGCGGTGCGCAGCGTGCCGCCGCCCAGAACTTCGACGGCATCGTTGCCGGCGCGGCGCGTCGTGATCACCGCCTCCATCTGCCCGGTGGGGTGTTCCAGCACCACCGTCTCGCGCTCGTTCGGGCCGATGCGCGCGAGGGGATGCGCCACCGTGCCCGGCAGCATGGCGGCGGTGGCGATGCAGATGCCACCCGTCACCGCCATCGCCTCGTGGCAGGCCAGCGGCGTGAAGTAGCGCGCGGCGATCCCCGTCCCGCCCGCGGGTTCCGCCACCATGGCGAATTTCGGCATCACCTTGCCCGCCACGTCGCCCATGCCCATGGCCGCCCCCGCGGCGCGGCGGATGGCCTCGATCCGCGCCATGAAGTCGCGGTCGGCGTCGAGCTCCTTCGCGGATTCCCGCGCGGTCTTGCCGAGGTCCGCCGCACGCGCGATCACCACCGGCATCGCGACATCGAGGCAGGTGACGGCCACGCCCTCGATCACGTCCTGCGCATTGCCGGTCGGCATCAGCCGGCCCGTGGCGCCGCCCACCGCATCGGCGAAGTTCAGCACCACCGGGGCGGCGGTGCCGGGCACGCCGGCGATGGCGGTGTCGCCGTCATAGGTCACCTCACCGCCCGGGGTCTGCACCACCGCCTCGATCAATGCCCCGGTGTTGACGGCGCGGATGCGCACGCGGGTCTCGCCGTGTTCCACCGGCACGAGGCCGCGCTCGATGGCGAAAGGACCGATGCCCGACAGCATGTTCCCGCAGGTCGGCCCGAAATCGACGAAGGCCTTGTCCACCGACACCTGCGCGAACAGGTAGTCGACCTGCTGCTTCTCCCCCGGAGCGGCCGGGGAGACGATGCAGACCTTGCTGGTCAGCGTGGTGGACCCGCCCAGCCCGTCGATCTGCCGCGCATCCGGCGATCCCATGGCGGCGAGCAGCACCTGCGCGATGCCCTCGCGCGTTGGCGGCAGGTCGGCGGCCAGGAAGTACGGGCCGCGGCTGGTGCCGCCGCGCATGAAGGTGCAGGGGATGGCGGTCTGTCGGGTCATGGCGGTAGGATACGACCCGCGCGCCCCGCCGCAAGGCGTGACCCGCGGCACAGCGCTGCCGCGCGCGCTGGCCATGCTGCCGGCCACGGAGGTGCCGCCATGAAGCCCGTCGTGATCCTTGCCCTGCTGCTCGCCACCGCCGCGCTGCCGGCGCGCGCACAGGCCGCGCTCGCCGCCTGCGCCGACGAGCGCCGCACCGCCGAGGCTCGCATCGGGTCCTGCACGGAGGCGCTGCGCCTGGCCCTGCCGGATACCGCCCGCGCCGAGGCGCTGCGCCGCCGGGCTGCGGCGCGCCTGGACGTTGCGCTGGCGCGCAGCGCGGCGTCGCCGCGGGGCGACATCGAGGCAAGCCTGCCACCCGCGGTGCTGGACTCGGCGCTGGAGGACATCGAGGCATCGCTCGACCTCACGCCACATCCCGACGCGCTGATGACGCGCGCCATGATCGGGCTGTGGCGCGGCGAGATCTCGCGCGCCGCGCGCGCCGCCGCGCTGCGTCGCGATGAGGCTGGGTTGCTGGCCGCGCTCAGTGCCGCGATCGCCGCCGATCCGCGCAGCTGGGAGGCCGTGCTGCTGCGCGGCGCGCGCCGCGCCATGGCCGGGCTGCCCGGCGCGCAGGAGGACATGGCACGGGCGCGCACCCTGTTTTTCGGCCCAGGGTACTGAGGGCGGGCGGAGGACGGCCCCTGACGTCGCCGCGCGTGGCACTGCGCGACGCGCGGCGCTAGACTGCGGCCATGGCCGTCACCACACGCACCGTCTGGGCATCCGAGCGCGACACCCGCCTCGACCGCTGGTTCCATCGCCACTTCCCGCAGCTCACGCAGGGCGCGCTGCAGAAAATGCTGCGCACCGGGCAGATCCGCGTCGATGGCAAGCGGGTCGAATCGAACACCCGCCTGCTGGGCGGCCAGCAGGTCCGCATCCCGCCGATGCCCGAGGGCCAGGCGCCCAAGGCCGAGCCCAAGCCGGTCGACCCGCATGACGCGGTCGCGCTGCAGCGCCTGGTGATCTACCGCGACGACAGCGTGATCGCCATCGACAAGCCGCAGGGCCTGCCGGTGCAGGGCGGCCCGGGCATCGCCAAGCATGTCGATGGCCTGCTCGACGCGCTGCGCTTCGGCAGCGACGAACGCCCGCGCCTGGTGCATCGGCTGGACCGCGACACCACCGGCGTGCTGCTGCTGGCGCGCACCCCGGCCGCCGCCGCCGCCCTGGCGCGCGCCTTCCGCGGGCGCGACGTGCAGAAGACCTACTGGGCCATCGTGGTCGGCCGCCCGCATCCGCTGGAAGGGCGGATCGACATGGCGCTGATCAAGCAGGGCGGCGCCCAGGGCGAACGCACCGTGCCCTCCGATGCGCGGGAAGCGACGCGCGCCGTCACGCTGTATCGCACCGTCGATTCCGCGCAGAAGCGTGCCGCGCTGCTGGAACTGACGCCGCTGACCGGCCGCACCCACCAGTTGCGCGTGCACTGCGCCGCGGCGTTGAACTGCCCGATCCTGGGCGATGGCAAGTATGGCGGCGCCGCCGCGCATCCCGATGGCTTCGGCGACCGCACGCTGCACCTGCATGCCCGCGCGCTGCACCTGCCGCACCCCGATGGCGGCACGCTGGAGCTGGCCGCCCCCCTGCCGCCGCACATGAAGGAGACCTTCACCTTCCTGGGCTTCGACAAGCCGCGCACGCCACCCTGCCGGCGGCGCGCCTGAGGGCCGGGCGATGCGCTGGCTGAAATGGGCAGGCGGGGCGCTGGCGGTGCTGGTGCTGCTGGCCGGCGGGGGCGTCTATGCGCTGGTCGCGGCGATCGGGTCGGGCAGCCTGACGCCGCGCATCGCCGCCGCGATCGAAGGTGCCACCGGGCGCATGGCGACGCTCGGCGCGGTCTCGCTGCGGCCGGGGCTGGTGCCCGCGGTCACGGTGGATGGCGCGACGCTCGCGAACCTGCCGGGCGGCAGCCGGCCCGAGATGGCGACGATCCGCCGGCTGGACGTGCAGGTCGCGCTGCTGCCGCTGCTGCGCGGCGCGGTCGATATCCGCGCCATCGCCATCGAGGGCGCCGACATCCTGCTGGAACGCACGGCGGATGGCGCACCAAACTGGGTCTTCCGCGCCGCGCCGCGCCCGGACGGGCCAGCGCCGGAGCCCGGCACCGCCCGCGCGCCGTCCCCACGCCGCGCGGTCGCGATCGCCGCGATCACCCTGGCCGACAGCCGCATCACCCTGCCCGACCCGCGCCTGGGCACGCTCACGGTGACGCAGGCGCGGCTGACCGGCTTCGGCGGCGGCGGCCCGGTCGCCTTCGCGGGTGACGTCGCGCTGCACGGCGTGGCCGGGCGGCTTTCCGCCGAGACCGGCGCGCTGCCGATCGCGGGCGACACGCCCTGGCCGTTCCGCGCCGCGCTGGCGGTGGGCGCCAACCGCATCACCGCCGAGGGGCGGCTGGGCGAACCCGTCGCGCTGGCCGCGATCGTGCCGGAACCCGCCGCGCTGCGCCCGCTGGCCGAGGCGCTGGCCCGCGGCGCCACGCTGCCCGGCGCCTTGCCGCCGCTCGAAGCCGCCGCGCGCCTCGCGCCGGACATGGCGCTGTCCGACCTGGCGGTGACCGTCGGCCCGCTCGACCTGGGCGCGGCCATGCCGGGGCTGGTGGTGACGCGCCTCGCGGCGCGCGCGCCGGCGCCGGGCGGGCCGGTCGAGATCACCCTGGCGGCGACCCGCGCCGGCCTGGCGC
>NZ_CAKKLX010000061.1 GCF_918698155.1 Roseomonas sp. CECT 9278 | reverse complement strand
CGATCGTGTCCGAGCTGCCCATCAGGTAGTTGAAGCCGGCGCCGGCACCCACGTAGATGCCCTGCACCCGCGGATCCCAGCTCTGCGCCTGCGCGGTCGCGGCCATCGGCAGCGACAGCAGCGTCGCGGCAAGAAGCGTCTTCTTGAAGTTCATCGTCATTCCTCGCGTCCAACTGACGCACCGACCGCGCCGGTGCAGATGGCTCCCCCCGAGAGGGGCTCGACACACAGATAACCACATTCCTGCGCGCCTGACCCAGCCTCCGGTGGCCGGGATTCAACATAGGCGGACCACTGTGGCGATCGGGCCACACCCTCTGTGGCCGTGCCACGAGGGTCCGGAAACCGTGGCTTCGCCGCGCTTTCTTGCACCATGCCGGCGCCGCGGCGCTAGTCTCCCCCCTGGCGGCCCCCCGCCGGGGCCGCCGTCCACCACGGCCGGCCCACGGCCGGGAGACCCGAGGGAGGTCCACCGCCATGACCGATTCCGCGTCAAGACACGCCGGCGGGGCGCTGCCCCGCGCCATCGCCCTGGTCGGCCCCCAGGGCAGCGGCAAATCCGCCCTGTTCGATGCCCTGCTGACCGCCGCCGGCAGCCCGCCCCAACGCCGCCCCGGCGATGCCCGCGGCCGCGCCATGGGCAGCGCCCTGCGCATCGGCCATGGCAGCTTCATGGGCGATCCCTGGGCGCTGCTCGACTGCCCGGGCTCGGTGGAATTCGCCGCCGAGGCGACCGCCGCGCTGGCGGTGGCCGACCTGGCGCTGGTGGTCTGCGAGCCCAACCCGGCCCGCGCCGCGGCCCTGGCGCCCGTGTTCCGCGCCATCGAGCACGCCGGCCTGCCCGCCATGGTCTTCGTCAACAAGGCCGACACCCTGGGCGACCAGCCGCTGCGCGACACCCTGGCCGCCTTGCAGGCCCATTCGCGCCGCCCCCTGGTGCTGCGCCAGGTGCCCATCCGCAGCAACGGCGTTGTCACCGGCTATGTCGACCTGGTCAGCGAGCGCGCCTATCGCTGGCGCCGCGGCGAGCCCTCCGAGATCATCCGCATGCCCGGCGATGTCGCGGCACGCGAGGCCGAGGCCCGCGCCGCCCTGGCCGAGGCGCTGGCCGACCACGACGACGCCTTGCTCGAGAAGGTCGTGGAGGACGCCGTCCCCACCCCCGACGACCTGTATCGGCCGCTGCATGCCGACATCGCCGCCGGGGCGCTCGATGCCGTGCTGCTCGGCGCGGCCGAGAAGCAGCACGGCGTGATGCGGCTGTGGAAGGCGCTGCGCCACGACGTGCCGGGGCCGCAGGCGACCGCCACGCGGCGCGGAATCGCACCGGACGGCGAGGGCATCGCGCAGGTCTTCCGCACCATCCATGCCGGGCATGGCGGCAAGTTGTCCTGCGCGCGGATCTGGCGCGGCACGGTGAAGGACGGCACCACCCTGAACGGCCAGCGGATCGGCGGCATCACGCGATACCCGGGCGGCGAACCGGCCAAGGCGGCCGAGGCCTCGACGGGCGAGGTGGTGGCGCTGGGGCGGCTCGACGGCACCGCCACGGGGGACACCTTGTCGCCCTCCGGCGGCGTCGCGGCGCTGCCCTTCCCCGTCGCGCCGGCGCCGGTCTATGCGCTTGCCATCGCGACCGAGGACCGCAAGGACGATGTGCGCCTGACCGCCGCGCTGGCGCGCCTGGCGGAGGAAGACCCGTCGCTGTCGATCATCCACGATGCGGAGTCGGCGCAGATCCTGCTGGCGGGGCAGGGCGACATCCACCTGGGCCATGCCGTCGCGCGCCTGGCGGAGGCGCATGGCCTGCGCGTGAGCACGGCGCGGCCGCGCATCGCCTGCAAGGAAACCATCCGCGCCGCCGCACGCCACCATGCGCGCCACCGTCGCCAGACCGGCGGCCACGGGCAATTCGCCGACGTCACGCTGGAAGTGGCGCCGCGCGGCCGCGGCGAAGGCTTCGCCTTCGAGGACCGCATCGTCGGCGGCGCGGTGCCGCGCAAGTTCATCCCCGCCGTCGGCGAGGCGGCGCAGGACGCGACGCGCAAGGGTCCGCTCGGCAACCCGGTGGTGGACATCACCGTCACGCTGCACGACGGCGCCTTCCACTCGGTCGATTCCTCCGACATGGCGTTCGCGACGGCAACGCGCATGGCCATGCAGGAGGCGCTGTCGAGGGCCGAGCCGGTCATGCTGGAACCGGTCGACCACGTCACCATCCTGGTGCCGCAGGACGGCACCGCGGCGGCGCAGCGGCTGCTGTCGGGGCGGCGCGGCCAGATCCTGGGTTATGCCGAGAAGGAGGATTGGCCCGGCTGGGACGAGGTGCAGGCGCTGGTGCCCGAGGCCGAGTTGCACGACCTGATCATCGAGCTGCGATCGCTGACCATGGGGCTGGGCACCTACACGCGGCGCTTCGACCACCTGGCGGAGGCGCGCGCGCGGTAGGGCAAGGCGGGCCGCCGCGCAGCGCGGGCATCGGGCGATGCGCGTGCCTGCCGCGATGCCCGTCGGCGATGGGGTTTGCAGCCGCCACAGGCGTGCCACACTGGCGGCAAGCACCCGAGGAACGCCCCGACATGACCAGCCCCTACACCGTCGCCGACCTGGTCGCCGATTTCCTGCCGCAGGTCGGCGTGCGCACGGTGTTCGGCATCGTGTCGGTCCACAACATCCCGATGCTGGATGCGATCGGCCAGCGCAATGCGCTGCGCTACGTGATGGCGCGTGGCGAGATGGGCGGCGCGCACATGGCCGATGCCTATGCGCGCGTGACCGGCCACCTGGGCGTGGTGTTCACCTCCACCGGCCCGGGCATGGCGAATGCGATCCCCGGCCTGGTCGAGGCGCGCTTCGCCGGATCACCGGTGCTGCACATCACCGGCCAGACCGCGACGAAGCACATCGACCGCGACGCCGGCACGGTGCACGACGTGCCGGGCCAGACGGCGATGCTGGCCGCCGCCTGCAAGGCCGCGTATCGCGTGCGGACGGCGAACGAGGCCTTCGGCGTGCTGGTGCGCGCGGCGGCCGAGGCGCTGTCCGCGCCGCGCGGGCCGGTGTCCGTGGAAATCCCGATCGATGTTCAGCGCGCGCCGATCGCGCGACCGGCGGGGCTCGATGCGCTGGAACTGCCGATCGCCGCGCCGCTGCCGCCATCCGCGGCCGAACTCGACGCGGCGGCCGACATCCTGGCCGGGGCGAAGCGGCCGATGCTGTGGCTCGGCAATGGCGCGAAGCAGGCGGGGGCCGAGGCGCTGCGACTGATGGACCTGGGCTTCGGCGCGGTGTCGTCGTGGAACGGGCGGGGCATCATTCCCGAAGACCACCCCATGACGCTAGGCGGGATGCACGGGAACGGTTCGCCGCGCGTGCAGGATTTCTACGCCGGCGTGGATGCGATGCTGGTGGTGGGATCGCGCCTGCGCGGGCACGAGACGGGTGATTTCTCGCTGAAGCTGCCGCGCATGCTGATCCACGCGGATTGCGACGCGACGGCGAATGGCCGCACTTATGCCAACAGCCTGTTCGTCCACGGCGATGCGGCGCTCGTGATGGCGGGCATCGCCGACCGCCTGTCCGGGCGCGCTTCGGTCGATGCGGGCTTTGCCGCCGACTTCGCCGCGATGAAGGCGCGCGCGCGTGAGGAATACCTGGCCACGCTCGGCTCCTATGCCGGCTTCCCCGATGCGATCCGCGCGGCGCTGCCGCGCGATGGCGTGTGGGTGCGCGACATCACCATCGCCAATTCCACCTGGGGCAATCGCGTGTTTCCGGTGCTGGACCCGCTGACCGCGGTGCATCCGGTGGGCGCGGCGATCGGGCCGGGCCTGGCGCTGGGCATCGGCGCATCGATCGCGGCGGAGGGCCGCAAGACCATCGCCATGTGCGGCGATGGCGGCTTCTCGCTCGGCCTGTGCGAGCTGTGGACGGTGGCACAGGAAAAGCCCGACCTGGTGACCATGGTGATGAATGATGGCGGCTATGGCGTGATCCGCCACATCCAGGATGCGGTGGCGGATGGGCGCCAATTCGGCCACGACCTGCTGACACCGGATTTCGCGCAGCTGGCCGCGCTGGCCGGGCTGCCCTTCTTCAAGGCGAGCACGGCCGAGAGCATCGGCGCGGTCGTGGCGCAGGCGCTGGCCCTGAAGGGGCCGGCGCTGGTCGAGGTGGACATGCGCGCGATCGGCGCGGTGCCGCCCTATGCGCCCTATGCCACCATGGGCAAGCATGCGGAGCGCGCGCGGCAATAGCCGCGCGGCGCGCTACAGGGCGATTCGGAACAGCAGCCCTTCCTCGCCACCGAAGGCCGCATCCTTCCTGAACCGCCCGATCGCCACGCCACCATTCGCGGCGATCACGCGGTGGGACGCCAGGTTGCCGGCATCCGTCGTCAGGTCGACATGCCGCAACCCGACCGCGCGCGCCTTGGGCAGCAGCAGCCCGAGTGCGCGCGTGCCATGCCCCTGCCCGCGTTTCCAGGGCACCACGGTGTAGCCGACATGACCGAGGACATGCGTCAGCAGCGCCTCGGTCCCGGCCTGCCAGCGCAGATGGATGGCGCCGCAGAACGACCCATCCCAGATCCAGCAGGTGAAGCCGGGCAGGCGCGGCACGGTCGAACCGTCGGGCAGCGTGACCGGCGCGCCGCGCGCCTGCGGGTCATGCAGGCTGTCGAGGAACGCGTCCGGATCACCCGCGATGGCGGCCAGGTGCGCGCGGATCGCGGCATCGCCGCCGACATTGAACGGCGCCCAGCCGGCGGCCAGCGCATCGCGATAGGCGTCGAGCATCTCCCGCGCCGGGCGCCGCAGCGCGGTGTCGGTCACCGCACCAGCACCCGCCGCACCGTCCAGCCCGCCACGCCGCAGGCGGCGATCACCCCCGCCATCGGCAGCGCGGTGCCGTCCTGCAGCGCGCCCAGCACGACGCCCACCATCGCACCAATCCCGAATTGCAGCGTGCCCATCAGTGCCGAGGCATTGCCCGCCATCTTCCCATGCGGCCCCATGCCGAGCGCGACCGTCAGCGGCATCACCGCGCCGATCATCGCCACGTAGCAGAACAGCGTGGCCACGATGCCCCAGAAGCCGAACAGCCCGGTGGCGGTCACCCCCAGCAGCGCCAGCCCCGACACGGCCGAGACGGTCAGCACCACCGGCAGCAGCCGCGCCGGTTCCAGCTTCTGCGCGAGGCGCGACATGACCTGCCCCACCACCATGATGCCGATGGCGTTCGCGCCGAAGTAGAAGCCGTATTGCCCCGGCGGCACGCCGTGCAGTTCCATCAGCACGAAGGGCGATCCCATGATGTAGGCGAACATCCCGCCGATGATGAAGCCGCCCGCCAGCGCGAAGCCCATGAAGCGCGCATCGCGCAGCAGCCCGCCCCAGATCCGCAGCGTCGCCAGCACGCCGTCGCGGCGGCGGCGGTCCATCGGCAGGGTCTCGGGCAGGAACAGCAGGATCAACGCAACCATCGCCGCGCCATAGGACGCCAGGATCACGAAGATGCCGCGCCAGCCGAAGACCGGCAGCAGCGCCCCGCCCACCAGCGGCGCGATGATCGGCGCCACGCCCATCACCAGCATCAGCGACGCCATCAGCCGCACCGCGCCGCGTTCGTCGGTCACGTCGCGCACCACCGCGCGCGCGACCACCATGCCTGCGCAGCCGCCCAGCGCCTGCAGCAGCCGCGCGCCGGTCAGCCAGCCGATATCCGGCGCCACCGCACACAGCAGCGATGCCGCGGTGAACAGCCCGAGCCCGACGAACAACGGCCCGCGCCGCCCGTAGCGGTCCGCAAGCGGCCCGTAGAAGACCTGGCCCACCGCCATGCCGAGGAAATATACCGCCAGCGTCGCCTGCACCGCGCCCGGCGTCGCGCCGAGCGACGCGCCCAGCGCCGGGAAGGCCGGCAGGTACATGTCGACCGAGAACGGCCCCATCCCCGCCAGCGCACCGAGAATGAGCGCAAGGGTGCGGTGGCTCGGCGCGCTCACGCGCAGCCACGCCCAAGGGCGGCGCAGGTCGGTCTGCCGGGATGCAAGCATGTCATGGCGCGCTTGTAGCGCGACCACCGGCCATGCCGCCATCGGCCGGCTGCCGCATGCCGGCGATGGCGGCGCGGCGCGCCAGAGCGTGTTCCGTTCGCAACGGCAAACTGCACACGCTCCAGCCTGTTGATGTTGCGAGCATCCCTATCCGTCCGACCGATTCGGGTTGAACGGATGATGCGCTATGCCGGGCGCACTTTCGACAGCGCATCCAGCATGCGGATATGGCTGTCGATGCCGCGTTCGAAGCACGACACGTCGAATTTCTCGTTCGGGCCGTGCACCTGGTCGTCCTCCAGCCCGAAGCCGACCAGCAGGCTGTCCATGCCCAGGATCGTCTTCATGCTGGAGACCACCGGGATCGACCCGCCGCAGCCCATCAGCACCGGCGCCTTCCCGAACACCGCTTCCAGCGCGGGCGCGGCGGCGACGACCCAGGCGCTGTCGGGCGGCACCTCGATCCCTTCGCTCATGCTGAAGACCTGGATCTTCACCTGCGCGTCCTCGGGCAGGCGGGCCACGATGAAGTCGCGGAAGCCGGCCAGCACCTTCGCCGGTGTCTGGCCGGGGACCAGGCGGAAGCTGACCTTCGCATGCGCCTGCGACGGGATGACGGTCTTCGATCCCTCGCCGGTATAGCCGCCCCAGATGCCGTTCACATCGGCGGTCGGGCGCGCCCAAAGGCGTTCGAGCGCAGACCGGCCGACCTCGCCCGCCGGCACCGACAAGCCGATGCCGCCAAGGAAGGCCGCCTCGTCGAAGCCCAGCGCATCCCATTGCCGGCGCAGCGCATCGGGCAGGTCCGGCACCTCGTCGTAGAAGCCGGGGATCAGGATCTCGCCGCCCTCGTCCTTCAGGTCGCCCAGGATGCGCGTGAGCAGGTTGATCGGGTTCAGCGCCGATCCGCCGAACAGGCCCGAATGCAGGTCCCGGTTCGCCGCGGTGATGTCGAGCTGGGTGTAGAGCATCCCGCGCAGCCGGGTGCTGATGGCGGGCGTGGCGACGTCCCACATGTTGGTGTCGCTGACCACGGCGATGTCGGCGCGCAGTTCCTCGGCATTCGCTTCCAGGAAATCGGGCAGGTTGCGCGACCCGATCTCCTCCTCGCCCTCGACCAGGACGGAAACGCGGCAGGGCGGGCCGCCGGCGGCCTCGTGCCAGAATCGCAGCGCCTCGAGCCAGGTCATGGTCTGGCCCTTGTCGTCCACCGCGCCGCGCGCGACCACGCGCGGACCGTTCGGGCCCTCGGTCAGCGCGGGTTCGAAGGGCGGGCTGGTCCAGAGGTCCAGCGGTTCCGGCGGCTGCACGTCGTAATGCCCGTAGTAGAGCAGGTGCGGCCCGCTGCCGGTCGGCCCGGGATGATGCGCGACCACCACGGGGTGGCCGGCGGTCTCCCGCACGGCGGCCGTGAAGCCCATGCCGGCGAGCTCCGCGCGCACCCATTCCGCTGCACGCCGGCAATCCGCCGCATGGGGCGGCTGCGCCGAGACCGAGGGGATGCGCAGCAGGTCGAACCACCGCGCGCGGCTGTCCGCGCGCCGCGCCGCGGCATGGGCCAGGATGGCATCTACATCGCTCATGCGTCCCTCGCCTGGCTGCGCAGCACGTGCTTCTGGATCTTGCCGGTCGAGGTCTTGGGAAGCTCGGCGAAGACCACGTGCCGCGGCACCTTGAAGCCGGCCAGGCGCTGCTTCGCGAAGGCGATCAGCTCCTCGGCGGTGGCGGCCGCGCCGGGCTTCAGCTCGACGAAGGCGCAGGGTGTCTCGCCCCATTTCTCGTCCGGCCGCGCCACCACCGCCACCACCGCGACGGCGGGATGCTTGTACAGCGCGTCCTCGACCTCGATCGACGAGATGTTCTCGCCGCCCGAGATGATGATGTCCTTCGACCGGTCCTTCAGCTGGATGTAGCCGTCGGGGTGCTTCACCGCGAGGTCGCCGGTGTGGAACCACCCACCGGCGAAGGCTGCCTCGGTCGCCTTCGCGTCCTTCAGGTAGCCCTTCATCACGACATTGCCCTGCATCATCACCTCGCCCAGCGTGGCGCCATCGGCGGGCACCGGTGTCATCCTCGCGGGGTCCATCACCTCCAGCCCCTCCAGCGCCAGGTATCGCACGCCCTGGCGTGCCATCAGCGCGGCCTGGTCGGGTGCGGGCCTGGCGCTCCAGTCGGCGTGCCACTCGTTCACCACGGCCGGGCCATAGACTTCCGTCAGGCCATAGACATGGCAGACCGCGAAGCCGGCGTCGGTCATCGCCGCCAGCACGGCCTCGGGCGGCGGCGCGCCGGCGACCACGAACTGCACCTGGGTGGGCAGCGCGCGCTTCTCCGCCGCGGGCGTTGCCAGCAGGGTCGCCATCACGATCGGCGCGCCGCACATGTGAGTCACGCCGTGATCCGCCATCAGCCGCCACATATCGGGCCCGCGCACCGCGCGCAGGCAGACATGCACGCCGGCCTGCGCCGTGACGGTCCAGGGGAAGCACCAGCCGTTGCAGTGGAACATCGGCAGCGTCCAGAGATAGACCGGATGCTTGCCCATCCCCGCGCTCAGCACGTTGCCCACCGCCAGCAACTGCGCGCCGCGATGGTGGTACACCACGCCCTTCGGCCGGCCCGTGGTGCCCGAGGTATAGTTCAGCGTGATGGCGTCCCACTCGTCGCGCGGCATCGGCCAGGCGAAGGATGCATCGCCCTCGGCCAGCAAGGCCTCGTACCCGATGCCGCCGAGCGTTTCGCCGTGCACGGATGCCGGCGCCAGCGGGTCGGCCACTTCCACCACCAGCGGCGCCGCCTCGCACTGCGTCAGCGCGACACGCAGCACCGGCATGAACTCGCGGTCCACCACCACGACCTTCGCCTCCCCGTGGTCGAGGATGTACGCGATGGTCGCCGCATCGAGCCGCGTGTTGATGGTGTTCAGCACCGCGCCCGCCATCGGCACGCCGTAGTGGCATTCCAGCATTTCCGGGATGTTCGGCAGCAGCGCCGCCACCGTGTCGCCACGGCCGATGCCGCGCTGCGCCAGCGCATGCGCCAATCGCACGCAGCGGTCGCGCAGGTCGCGATATCCGCGCCGCGTCGCGCCATGCACCACTGCCAGGGTGTCGGGGTAGACCTGCGCCGCGCGCTCCAGGAACAGCAGCGGCGTCAGCGGCTGGTGGTTGGCGGGGCCGCGCGCCAGGCCGGTGTCGTAGTCGGTCATCTCAGCGGTCTTCCCATACCGGCTTGCGCTTGCCCACGAAGGCCCCGATGCCCTCGGCCGCGTCGTGCGCCATCAGGTTGTCGGCCATCACGCAGGCAGCCTCGCGATAGGCCTCCGCCAAGGGCAGATCCACCTGGCGATAGAAGGCGCGCTTGCCGACGCGCACGGTCAGCGCGGACCGCGCCGCGATCGAGCGCGCGAGGCCCATCGCGGTCTCCATCACCTGGTCGGCCGGCACCACGCGGTTCACCAGCCCGATCCGCAAGGCTTCGGCAGCGGTCACCATCTCGCCCAGCAGGAGCATTTCCATCGCCGCCTTGCGCGGCACCGCGCGCGCCAGCGCCACCGCCGGCGTCGAGCAGAACAGTCCGATATCGACCCCCGGCGTGGCGAAGCGCGCATGGTCCGATGCCACCGCCAGGTCGCAGGTCGCGACCAGCTGGCAGCCCGCCGCCGTCGCCACGCCCTGCACCGCCGCCACCACCGGCTGCGGCAGCGCGGCGATCGCCTGCATCACGCGCGCGCAGGTCTCCATGGCGCGGTCGTAGAAGCCGCGTCCGCCATCGGCATCGGCGCGATGCGCGGTGATCTCCTTGAGGTCGTGCCCGGCGCTGAACACCGGCCCGTTGGCGGCCAGAACGACGCAGCGCACGCCCCGGTCCCCGCCGATCCGCGCGAGCGCCGTTTCCATCGTCTCGAGCATCTGCAACGACAGGCTGTTGCGCGCCGCGGGGCGGTTCAGCGTGAGCACCGCGATGCCCTCGGCGGTGTCGTCCCGCAGCAGCATCGGCGCGCCCTCCGCCGTATCCTTCGCTGCGCTCATGTCACGTTCCTCCTGCGCCGGGCACCGACCATAGCGCGCCGGCGCGGCCACGCCAAAGGCGGCGCGCCCCCTTGCGGCATCGCCACGCGTCGCTAGCCTGCACATCGGGAACGCCACCAGGAACCACCATGCGCGGCGCGATGATCGAACACGCCGCCGCATCCTGCCCAGCACCCGCCCGCATCGCCTGCACCCGCCGCTGCTGAAGGAAACGTCGCCCATGGCCTGGACCGCCCGCACCATCATCCAGAACGGTCGCGCCATCCCGTTCGAGGAGGCGAGCATCCATCCGCTCGCCGTCGGCCTGGCCTATGGCGCCGCGGTGTTCGAGGGCATCCGCGCCTACATGAATCCCGCCACCGGCCGGTTGTCGGTGTTCCGGCTGGAGGAACACCTGGTACGCCTCGACCAGGGCATCAAGTTCATGCGCTTCGACGACGCGCCCTCGCGCGATGTGCTGCGCCAGGGCGTGATGGATGCGATCAAGGCCAACCAACCGGATGACGACTGCTACATCCGCCTGCAGGTGCACATCGAAAGCCGCGGGACCATGGCGACCACCGGCACGGTCGGCTGGGTCTGCGCCGCCATCCCGCGCGAGCGTTCCACCAAGCGCGAGACCGGCCTGGCCGCCGGCGTTTCCTCCTGGGTGCGGATTGCCGACAACACCATGCCGGCGCGCATCAAGGCGACGGCGAACTACCATGCCGGGCGCATCGCCACCCAGCAGGCCAAGGCCGATGGCTACGACACGCCGATCCTGCTGACGCGCGAGGGCAAGGTCAGCGAGACCGCCGGCGCCTGCCTGTTCATGGTGCGCGATGGCGTGGTGATCACGCCCGCGCGCGACAGCGACATCCTGGAGAGCGTGACACGCGACACGGTGCTGGAGCTGGCGCGCGAGAACGGCTTCACGACACAGGAACGCCGCGCCGACCGCACCGAGCTGTATGTGGCGGACGAGGTCTTCGTCTGCGGCACCGGCCAGGAATTGCTGCCGGTGACCAGCGTGGATCGCCTGGCGGTCGGCGACGGCAAGCCCGGCGCGATCACGCTGCGCCTGCAGGCCGCCTATGAATCCGTGGTGCGCGGCACGACCGACGCCCACGCCGAATGGCGCACGCCGGTCGTCTGACAGGAAGGCGGCCTGGCGCCTCAGGCCGAACCAACCATCGGACCGCGGCCTTCCCGCGATCCGGGAGCGCACAGCGCGACCGCGCCCAGACCGTCAGCCGCCGCCAGCGCACCCGTGCACGGCGCGCAAGCCAGGCCGCCGAAGGCGGCGCCCGGCGCCTGCGGGCGAACGAAACCTCGGACCGCGGCCCTGCCGCGACCCGGGAGCGCACAGCGCGACCGCGCCCAGACCGTCAGCCGCCGCCAGCGCACCAGTGCACGGCGCGCAAGCCAAGCCGCCGAAGGCGGCGCCCGGCGCCTGAGGGCGAACGAAACCTCGGATCGCGGCCCTGCCGCGATCCGGGAGCGCACAGCGCGACCGCGCCCAGACCGTCAGCCGCCGCCAGCGCACCAGTGCACGGCGCGCAAGCCAAGCCGCCGAAGGCGGCGCCCGGCGCCTGAGGGCGAACGAAACCTCGGATCGCGGCCCTGCCGCGATCCGGGAGCGCACAGCGCGACCGCGCCCAGACCGTCAGCCGCCGCCAGCGCACCAGTGCACGGCGCGCAAGCCAAGCCGCCGAAGGCGGCGCCCGGCGCCTGAGGGCACAAAAAAATCGGCGCAGGCCGGCAGGGGGTGCCGACCTGCGCCAGGTTGAAGGGCGCGCCGCCAGAGGGCACGGGCGGCGAAGTTCCGCCCTTCAGGGTCGCCCGGACGCCAGGGGGATCGTCGGCGTCCGGGTGCCGTTCGTCAGGCCGCGCGCAGCGGGATCGCCACGAAGCGGCGCGCGCCGTCTCGCTCGACCTGCAACGCGATCGACGGGCGGCCGGCGCTGCGCGCCGCGCTCACCGCCTCGGTCACGTCGCGCGGCTGGGCGGCGTCGCGGCCATCGGCGCGCAGCACCACGTCGCCCTCGCGCAACCCGCGCTCGGCCGCCACGCTGCCGGGCTCGACGCGCGTGATCGCGACACCGCCCTGCGGCCGCGGCGCCAGGCCCAGGCCCAGCGAGGGCTGCGCCGGCTGGCCCGGCTTGCCCGCGGCAGCATTGGCCGGGTTGGCGCCGATCTCGACGCGCTGCTCGATCGCCGCGCCATCGCGCAGCACCGCCAGCGTCGCCGTGCGGCCGGGGGCCACATCCGCCACGCCGGTGGCCAGGTCGCGCGGGCTCTCCACGCGGCGGCCGTCGATGCCGGTGATCACGTCGCCGGCGCGCAGACCCGCCGTCGCGGCCGGGCTGTTCGGCTCGACGCTGTTCACCACCACGCCCTTGGCATCGCCCACGCGCAGCGCCGCCGCCAGGTCGCGATCGAGCGGCTGCATGCTGACACCCAGCCAGCCGCGGCTCACCGCGCCATGGTCGCGCAGCTGCGCCACCACCGACTGCACCATCTTCGACGGCACCGCGAAGCCGATGCCGATGTTCCCGCCCGAGGGCGAGAAGATCGCGGTGTTCACGCCCACCACCTCGCCGGCGGCGTTGAACAGCGGGCCGCCGGAATTGCCCGGGTTGATCGACGCATCCGTCTGGATGAAGTCGTCATAGGGCCCCGCGCCGATCTGCCGCCCGCGGGCGGAGACGATGCCCGCGGTCACGGTGCCGCCCAGGCCGAAGGGGTTGCCCATGGCCATCACCCATTCACCCACGCGGGTGCGGTCGCTGTCGCCGAAGGCCAGCGCGGCCAGCGGCGCGCCGGCCTCGACCTTGAGCAGCGCGATATCGGTGGCGGTGTCGCGGCCGACCACGCGGGCGGGCAGCTCGCGGCCATCGGCGAGTTCGACCTTCACCTCGGTGTTGTCACCGACCACATGCGCGTTGGTCACGATGAAGCCGTCGGCATGGATGACGAAGCCGGAACCCTGGCCGGCGCGGCGCTGGCCCTGCTCGGGCTGCGGCGCGGGGCGGCCGAAGCGGCGCATCATCTCCTCCTGCGGGGCGGCGCGCTCGCGCGCCGGGGTCGCGCGCTCGGTCGTCATCACGCGCACCACGGAGGGGCCGACGCGCGCGGCCATGTCGGCGAAGTCCGGCCCGGCGGCGCGCGCCAGCGCCAGGCCGGCCACGGCGGGCGCCTGCTGCGCGGTGCCCGGCAGCGCGGTCAGCGCGGTGGTGCCGAGTGCGAGGGCCAGCACGCCGGCCATGATCGCGGGGCGGCGACGGTTGAAGAAGGACGGCATGTCAGGTGTCTCCCAGTCGGATCTCGGGACCCCGCCGCAATGGCAGGGCGTGGGATGCAGAAGGCACCACCGCCGCTGCACGCCCCCTGTCGCCTGGCTTACCGATCCGTATGCTGGTGCGGGGCCCGCCATCCGACACACTGGCGGCACGAAGCACCGGAGGCCCGCTTGCGTATCCTGGTCGTCGAGGATGATGCCGAGACCGCCGCCTACATCGCGCGCGGGCTGGAGGAAGCCGGCCATGTCGTCGACCGCGCGGCGGATGGCCAGGACGGCCTGTTCCACGCCACCGGCGGCGGCCATGACGTGATGGTGGTGGACCGCATGCTGCCCAAGCTCGATGGCCTGTCCATGGTGCGTGCGGTGCGCGCCGCGGGCATCGCCACGCCGGCGATCTTCCTGACTGCCCGCGCCGGCGTCGGCGACCGCGTCGAGGGCCTGGAAGCCGGCGGCGACGACTACCTGGCCAAGCCCTTCGCCTTCGCCGAATTGCTCGCGCGCATCAACGCCCTGGCACGCCGTCCGCCGCTGCAGCAGGAGGTCACGCTGCTGCGCGTCGGCGCGCTGGAGCTGGACCTGATCCGCCGCACCGTCACCCGCGCCGGCCGGCGCATCGACCTCCAGCCGCGCGAATTCCGCCTGCTGGAATACCTGATGCGCCGCGAGGGCCAGGTGGTGACGCGGACCATGCTGCTGGAGGGCGTGTGGGATTTCCACTTCGACCCCAAGACCAGCGTGGTCGAGACCCATATCAGCCGCCTGCGCGCCAAGGTGGACCGCGGCTTCGACCGCGAGCTGATCCACACCATCCGCGGCGCCGGCTACGTCATCCGCGCCGATGGCTGAGGAAAAGGCGAGACAGGCGGCCCGCAGGGCCGAGCGCCCGAATGGGTGCCGCGCCGCGTGGCGCGTCGTGCCGAAGGCGTGCGTTCCGCACGACGACAAGCCGCGCGGATGCGCGGCGCCCGCCGTTCGAGGGGCATGAAGGTGAAACCTTCATGCACACAGAAAGACTCCCGCTGGGCCTTCGCCCGCACCACGGCCTTCCGCGTCACGCTGCTGCACCTGCTGCTGACCATCGCCGGCACCATCCTGGTCGGCGGCGGCGCCTGGTGGGCCACGGTCGGCTTCGGTGCCCGCCAGGCCGCGCAGGAGGTCGAACGCGGGATGGGCGTGCTGCTGCAATCCGGCGCGCTCTCCGGCCCCCGCGGCATCGCGCTGTCCATCGACGCGCGCATTGCCGCCGACCGCGCCGGGACGGAATTCTACCTGCTGGCTGGCCCGGACGGGCACCGCATTGCCGGCAACCTTTCCGGCGTGCCGCGCGAACCGGGCTGGCGCGAGGGCACCATCCGCTTGCCCCAGGGCGGCGAGGCGCCGGTGCTGATGCTGGCCGCCCCGCTGCCCGGCGGCGGCGCGCTGGTGGTGGGGCGCGACCTCTCGGCGGTTCGGGAGCTGGAGGCGCGGCTGCTCTCGGTCGCCGGCTGGGTCGGCGCGGCGATGCTGCTGCTCGGGCTGGGCGGCGGCTTGTTGATCGGGCGGTCCGTCGCGCGCCGCGCCGCGGCCATGGACGCGGCGCTGGCCGCGGTGCAGGGCGGTGACCTCGACCGGCGCCTGGCCGTCGGCCGTGGCGGCGATGAATTCGACCGGCTGGCGGCCCGCATCAATGCCACGCTGGATCGGCTGCAATCGCTGATGGTCGCGCTGCGCGGCGTGACCGACGACATCGCCCACGACCTGCGCACGCCCCTGACGCGGTTGCGCACGCGCCTCGATGCCGCCGCCGTCGCGCCGACCGCCGAGGCGATCGCCGCCGCGCAGCAGGAAGCCGATGCGCTGCTCGACATCTTTGCCGCCCTGCTGCGCATCGCGCAGGTCGAATCCGGCACGCAGCGCGCCGGCTTCACGCAGGTCGACCTGTCCGCGATCGCGCAATCGGTCGCCGAGGTCTTCACCCCCGCGGCCGAGGAACGCGGCCAGGTGCTCGCCACCGCCATCGCCCCGGACGTGACCCTGACCGGCGACCCCGCGCTGCTGACGCAGATGCTCGCGAACCTGGTGGAGAACGCGGTGCGCCACGGCCGGGCGGGCGGACGCATCCTGCTTGCGGTTGGCGCGGAGGGGGTCACCGTCACCGATGACGGGCCGGGCATCCCCGCCGCCGATCACGAACGCGCCTTCCGCCGCTTCGGCCGGCTGGACGCGGCACGCTCGACGCCCGGGAGCGGCCTGGGCCTGGCGCTGGTGCGCGCGGTGGCGACCCTGCACGGCATGGTGGTCACGCTGGAGGATGCGGCGCCGGGGCTGCGCGTTCGGGTCGCGCTGCCGGGGCCGGGCGAGAGCGGATCGCGTTCGGATGGAATCATCCGAACGCGTGAAGATGCTCTGAGAACAACAGGCTAGAGCCTGCGACGTGAGCGCGGGCGAACGCAGCATGCTCTATCGGCGGGTCCGCATCGCCGGGATCACCGCGGCGCCTCTCCTTCGAACGTGACGTAGCATTGGCTACATTTTACTGTACATTCTTTCACATGAAGCAGACGCTGCGCCCACTCGCAACCCCTTAAACCCGCCCGGGACACAACCTGCCATGCGCCCCAGCCCGCCCGGAGCGGCCCTCACCCTCCTGCTCGCCCTCGCCGCGCACCCCGCCGCCGCCGAGGACCCGCCCCCCTGCCCCGCCGGCATCGCCCTTGCCCCCGGCCTGTGCGTCTCCACCGAGACCACGCTCGATACCGTCGCCACCCTGCGCGGCGGCCTGCGCAGCGGCGCCGCCGCCATCGGCCAGGTCTGGTCCGACCTCGACGCCGATCTCGAACGCCTGGCGGGGCTCGATGGCTGGCGCGGCCGCCTGTCGCTGATCGGCATCTACGGCCGCCAGCCCACCTCGACGCTGACCGGCGGCCTGGCACCCGCCAGCAACATCGAGGCGCTCCCCACCCTCCGCCTGTTCGAAGCCTGGCTCGAACGCGGGCTCGGCGACTGGGGGTCGCTGCGCTTCGGCCAGCTCGCCGCCGACACGGAATTCGCCATCCTCGATGGCGCGCGCACGCTGGTCAGCGGCACCTTCGGCTGGCCGGTCGCCCTCGCCACCACGTTGCCCGCTGGCGGGCCGGCCTATCCGCTGGCCACGCCGGGCCTGCGCCTCGCCCTCGGCACGCCCGACACCGGCCATGGGCTGCGCCTCGGCCTCTATGCCGGCAATCCCGGCGGGCGCTACGGCATCGACACCGACCCGCAGCGCCACAACCGATACGGCACCACCTTCAGCCTCAGCGGCGGCGCCTTCATGATCGCCGAGGGCGTGATCGGCGCCGCCCCGCCCGAGGCCGACGCACCACGCCCCTGGGTGGCGAAGCTCGGCGCCTGGTACCACAACGCCAGCGTCGATTCGCCGCGCCATGACACCACCGGCCTGCCGCTCGCCGACCCAGCTTCCTCCGGCGCGCCGCGCCGCTACGGCAACAACCACGGCGCCTATGCGGTGGCCGAGGCGGTGCTCTGGCGCGCCGAATCCCAAAGTCTCGCGATCTTCGCCCGCGGCTTCGCCCAGCCGCAGGACCGCAACGTGATCGCCTGGCAGGCCGATGGCGGCGTGGTCTGGCGCGGGCCGCTCGGGCGCCAGGACGACACCGCCGTGCTCGGCGTCTCCCGCGCCCAGGCCGGTAGCGCCGCGCGGGGCTACGACCGCGACAGCGGCGCCTTCGGCAACCCCACGCCAACCCGCCGCTACGAGACGATGATCGAGCTCAACTACGACGCGGCCGTCATCCCGGATCGGCTCGCGCTCAGGCCCTTGGTGCAGGTCCTGGTAAACCCGGCGGCACGGCAGCCGGATGAACGGCGCAGCGCGACGGCGCCACTGCCGAATGCGGCACTCGTCGGGCTGCGCGCGGTGCTGACCTTCTGAACAGGCGGGAGGGCGCCGCCCTCCCGGACACCCCCGCCAGGTGGCAGTGCCACCCGGACCGCCGGGACGTCAGCGTGCGCCGGCAGCGTCGGGCCAGAAGCGGACACCGGGCGCGGCCAGGCCGCCGCCGACGCCGACCGCGGTGCCGTCGGCACGCCAGCAGGCGGCACCCTCCATCGCGCCGTCGTCACCAAACCCGATCGCGCACATCCCGCCGCCGACATGCGGCATCCGCGCCAGCACATGGCCCCGCGCGGCCAGCGCCGAACGCACGTCGTCGCCAAAGGCGGGCTCGATCTCCACGGCATCGCCCTGCGTCCACAGGCGCGGCGCTTCCACGGCCTCCTGCAGGCTCATGCCGTGGTCCACCAGGTTCAGCATCCCCTGCATGACACAGCCGAAGATCCGCAAGCCCCCCGGCATGCCCAGCGCATAGGCCGGCTTGCCGCCGCGCAGCACGATCATCGGCGCCATCGACGTGGTGACCCGCTTGCCCGGCGCGATCGACAAGGCCCGCCCGGGGCGCGGATCGAAGGTCGCCAGGTAGTTGTTCGGGATCATCCCCGTGCCGCGCACGATGAAGCGCGCACCGAAGGTCGAATTGATCGTCTGCGTCATGCAGGCGATCCCGCCCTCGCCATCCGCGACGGTGACATGCGTGGTGTGCGGGCTCTCGGCCGACACGATCCCCGCCGACCAGTCCTGCGCCCGCGCCATGTCGATTTGCGCCCGCCGCTCAGCGCCATACGCCGCCGAGACCAGCCGATCGACCGGCACGTCCACGAAATCCGGATCGCCCGACGCCGCCGCACGGTCGGCGAAGGCGATCTTCAGCGCCTCCGCCAGCACATGCAGCGTATCGGCGGACCCGAACCCCATCGCCCGCAGGTCCCAGCCCGACAGGATGTTCAGCATCTGGTGCACATGCACGCCGGACGACGCCGGCGGCGGCGGCAACACCACTTCCACGTCGCGATACGGCCCGCGCAGCGGCACACGTTCGATGGTGCGGTAGTCGCGCATGTCCTGCGCGGTGACGATGCCGCCCGCCCGCGCGATGCCGGCCGCCACCGCCGCGCCCAGCACGCCGTCGATCGCCGCCGCGCCCTGCTGCGCGATGACCTGCAGCGTATGCGCGTAATGCGCCTGCACCACGCGATGCCCGGGCTTCAGCGGCGACCCGTCCGGCACATAGAGCGCCGCGATCTCAGGGTCCTGCATCATGTCCGGCGCGGCCTCCGCCGCGCATTCCGCGAGGTAGGGCGTGGCGCGGAAGCCGCGTTCGGCATGGCGGATCGCCGGCGCCATCACATCGGCCAGCGGCAGGCTGCCGAAGCGTTCCAGGATCTCGCACCAGGCCTTGAGGTTGCCGGGCGTCGCCACCGCCAGCCCGCCCACCGCATTCGCACGGCCCACGGCTTCCAGGTTGCGCGGGTTGTCCGGCTGCGCGGGGGTGAACATGTCGGGCGTCGCCGCGGCGGCGCAGCGCGCCATGCCGTCGATGACGGTATGGGTGCCGTCCGCCAGGCGCAGATGCGCGGTGCCGCCGCCCAGCAGGCCGACCATCATCGGTTCGACCACCGTCAGCGTGAACAGCGCGGCGATCGCGCCGTCGAAGGCATTGCCGCCCTCCGCCAGCATCTCGGCCCCCGCGGCCGAGGCCAGCGGATGATTGGTCACCACCATGCCGCGCGTGCCCATGGCGGGGCGCTTGCGCGTCGTGAAGCGCGTGCCCGCGCGGGTGGTCCAGTCGCTGGTCATGGCGGTCCCTTCAATTGGCGGCCGGCGCGAGGCGGATGGTGCGCCGGGGCTGGCACAGGTCCTCCCGCGCGAGGTCCTCGACCCGGCCATCGGCCCAGCGGATGCGCAGGTCGTTGAGGCATGGCGTGGTGGCAGGCAGCGTCAGGAACAGCGCATTGCCCGGCGGCAGCTCGACCCGGCCGATCACCGACAGGCCATAGCGGGCCTGGCCGGCCGCCGACAATTCCACCGCCACCACCGCGGCGGTGCCGGCATTCGCCAGGGTGAAGGTGCGCGGCCGCTGGTCCTGCGCCGCGGCGGGCCCTGCCAGCAGGGTCAGCGCAACGAGAATCCCCCCGCGCCCTTGCTGCCTTCGAAACGCAGATCGGGTGCGGTGCAAAGATCGACTCCCGGGCGGTCCTCGGTGAGGCCGCCAACATAGACGACGCGGATGTTGAACAGGCAACCCTGCCCGGCCGGTGCGCGCAACTGCACGGCGTTGCCGGGCAGGATCTGCGCGTGGCCGAGCCAGTCCTCACGCCCCAGCCCGTCCTCGACCCGCGCGACGAACAGCTGGGTGATGGCGGTGGTCGCCCCGTTCGTCACCCGCGCGGCCGGGCGGGGCGGCGGCAGCGGGCGCGGCGGCGGCGCCTGGGTCATGCTGCGCGGCGCCGATGCCGGCTCGGGCGCGGGAAAACCTGCGGCGGGCGGCGGTACAGCGCCGAGCCCCATGGGGGGCGTCACGGCGCCAAGCCCGGCCAGCGGCCCGGGCGCGCCCGTCAGTCCGCGCGGCGGTTCGCCCGCCGCGACCGGCGGCACGGCTGCGGCGGGCGGGTCCGCCGCGGCCAGCATGCCCGGCGCCGGGGCCGGCATCGACGCGGTGTCCGCTTCCGCTGCCACCGTGGCGCCGAACAGCGCCTTCAGCCGGGGCTCGTAGTACCAGGCCGCGGCGACGGCGGCGCACAGCACGACCAGCCCGCCGATCGCCAGCGCGACACCAAGCCCGCGCCGCGGCGTGGGAAGGTGCGGCGCTCGGGTGGCGCCCGCCTTGGGGGGCTGCGCCGGCTGGGCGGTTCGCGGCGTGGGTGGGTCGGCACGGGTCTCGGGGGGGTGGGCCTGCCGCGGTGGCGGCGGCGGCCGGTCGGTGCCGGCGCTGGCGCGGGCGGCGGCGACCATCGCCGCGGCCTGGGCGCGCGGGATCTCGATGGTGGCGTCGGCCGCCAGCGCCAGGCGCACCCCGCCTGCCAGCGCATCGGCATGCTGGTCGATCGGCGCCGGATAGACGTTCAGCCAATGCGATCCCGCCAGGTGCAACCGCAGCGCGCCGCCCGGCTGGCAGTCCTCGATGCGGACCGGCACCAGCGCCAGGGACTGCGACACCGCGGTCACGACCTCGTTCCTGACATGCACGGACGCCGCGGTGTGGCGCGACAGCACCAGCACCATCGCGTGGGCGCGCCCGATCGCGGTCAGGATCGCCTCGCCCCAATCGGCACCGGCCGGCACGTCGCGCGGGGCGATCCAGCAGCGGATGCCGCGCGTCTCCAGCGCCGCGCAGACCGCATCCGCGGCGGCGCGATCGGCGGACGCGTAGCTGAGGAATACGTCGTGCGGCATGGCGTCTTCCGGGACGGTTGCGTTCTCGCACAGGCTGCGCGGCGGCGCCATGCGCCACGAAGGGATCGTGCGCGCGGGGTCCGCGCTGTGTTGCAGCGCACAGCCTCCCGCCCCGGCTTCGCGCCGGATGCCGGCCTTGCGCGGGGCCTCCCGGCAGGCCGGCCATGCCGCCGCACGTTGCCGGCCCGGCACGTCCCCCGTAGGATCGGCGTCCACCCCGCGGCCGAGGCCCGATGTCCGACCCGCTTGCGGAGGTCCTGGCGCTCGAGGCCGAGGGCCTCCTGTTCTCCGCCCATGACAGGGCCATGTCCGCGCTGGCGGAGCATCCCGAGGATGTCGCGCTGCGCTATCGCGCCACGCTGACCATCGCGCGCGCCGGCGCCACCGCCATGGCGCTCGACCTGTTCCACCGGCTGCGGCTGGACGCCGAGGCGGATCCCGAGATCGGCATGCTCGGCGCGCGCCTCATCAAGGATCGCGCCTTCGAGCAGCCGCCCGCCGTGCGTGCCCCGCTGCTGGCCGAGGCGACGCAGCGCTATGCCGCGCTGTGGCGCATCCATGACACCGGCTGGCACGGCGTGAACGCGGCGGCGCTGCGGCTGCTCAGCGGCGACCCGCACAGCGCCGCGATGATCGCCCGCCAGGTGCTGGCGAACCACACGGATACCGGCAACTACTGGTCGGCGGCGACCGAGGCCGAGGCCCTGCTGCTGGCCGGCCGGCTGGAGGAATGCCGCCGCGCGCTGGAGGAAGCCGAATCGCGTGCCGGCGCCGACATCTCGGCGCGCGCCACCACGCGCCGGCAGATGCGCCGCGAGGCCCGCGCGCTCGGCCTGCCGCCCGAATTCGTCGATGTGCTGCGCGTGCCGGCGGTGCTGCACTATACCGGCCACATGCCCAAGCCCGGCCAGGACGACCCGGCGCTGGAGGCCGGGATCGCCGCGGCGCTCGATGCCCGCATCGCCGCCGAGCATGTCGGCGCCGCCTTCGGCGGCCTGGCCGCCGGCTTCGACATCCTGGCGGTCGAGGCGCTGCTGCGCGCCGGCATCGCCCCCACCGCCGTGCTGCCCTGCGACCCCGACACGTATGAGGCCGACTCGGTGGCCCCGGCCGGCGAACGCTGGGTGGCGCGCTTCCGCGCCCTGCTGCCCAGGCTGCGCGTCATCCAGCTGGACGAACGCCCCTTCCCGGACGACGACCTGCACCTGGCGCTGGCGGGCCGCCGCGCCATGGGCCTGGCGCGGCTGCACGCGCGCCACCGCGACGGGCCTTCGGTGCAGGTGGCGTCCTGGGACGGCCAGCCGGCGCGCGGGGCGGCGGGCACCGGCGCCGATGTGGCATCCTGGACGGGCGCCGGCGGACGTTCCATGCAGATCCCCTGGCCCTGGCCGCGCGAGGGCAGCGGCAACGGCGCGCCAGCGGTGCGGCGCCGGCCCATGGCGGTGCTGTTCGGCGACCTGCCGCGCTTCAGCGCGCTGGACGATGCCGGTCTCGCGACCTTCTACGACGGCCCGCTGGCGGCGATGGGCGCGGCGCTGGACCGCTACCCGGCGACCTATCGCAATGCCTGGGGCGACGCGGTGCAGGTCACCTTCGACGAGGTCGTCGATGCCGCCGCCTGCGCCTTCGACATGCGCGCCGCCCTGGCCGCGCAGGACCCGCCGATCCACCCGCGCTTCGCGATCGACTTCGGGCCGCTGCTGCCGGTGCACGACGCCGTGCAGAATGTCGACAAGTTCTCCGGCCGCGCCATGACGCGCGCGGCGCGGATCGAGCCCGTGACCCCGCCCGGGCGCATCTTCGCGACCGAGGCCTTCGCCTGCGAGGTCGCGCTGCTGCCGCGCGGATCGGGGCTGGCCTGCGACTATGCCGGGCGCATCCCCACGGCGAAGGGCTTCGGGTACCTGCCCCTGTACGCGTTGCGCCGGTCGGGCGCCGAGGAGGAGATGGAATGAGCGATCCGCGTCTCGCCGAGGAGCTCGGCCACATCGCGCTGTTCCGCGACCTGCCGCCGCCCGCCCTGGCCCGGCTGGCCGAGGGCGCGCGCCGCGTCGCCCCCGCCGATGGCGCGCCGCTGTTCTCGCAGGGCGACGCGCCGGACGCCGTCTATGCGGTGCTGGAAGGGCGCGGCCGGGTGCGCGTGGGGGCGCCCGACAACGCCGCCAAGCGTCTGATGGTCGAGGTGTTCCGCGCCGGCGACGTGTTCGGCGAGATCGGCGTGCTGGACGGCGCCACGCGCAGCGCCGATGCGGTGGTGATCGGCGAGGTAAAGCTGGCGCGCATCCCGGCCACCGCCTTCCTCGAGGCCGCGCAGAGCGAACCGGCGCTGGGCCTGGCGCTGGCGCGGCTGCTGTCGATGCGGCTGCGGCGCACCTTCGGGCTGTTGCAGGACGCCACCTTCGCGCCGCTGGAAGTGCGGCTCGCGCGGCAGGTGATGTACCTGCTGAAGGCCGACAGCGTGAAGACCGACAAGGGCACGCGGCTGGCGGCGCGGTTCCGGCAGGGCGACCTGGCCGACCTGCTGGGGGCGACCACGCGCAGCATCATCTCCATCCTGAACGCCTGGCGCGCCTCGAACCTGGTGTCCTACGACACCGAGAAGGCCTTCCTGTTCGTGCTGGACGAGGCCGGGCTGGCGGCGGTGGCGGCGGGGCCGCGGGACGGCGCGTGACGCGCCGCGCGGCGCCGCGGGGACCGGCCGGCGCAGCGCGGCGCCGGGCGCTGGTC
>NZ_CAKKLX010000060.1 GCF_918698155.1 Roseomonas sp. CECT 9278 | reverse complement strand
GGGCCTCGGCACCTTCGGCCGGCGCGGCGCCCTCGGCCGCGGGCGCATCGGCCGGCGGCTGGTCGGGCCGCGGCGCGCGGCGATCCTCGCGGCGAGGACCACGAGTCTGGCCATCGCGGCGCGGACCACGGTTCTCGCCCTCGCGCCGCTCGCCGTCGCCGCGCCCCTGGCCCTCGCGGCGCGGGCCGCGATGATGCTCCTGCCGCGGCGGGCGCGCATGGGCGATCCGCGCCGGCGCCGGCGGCCCGAACGCCTTCTCCTCCAGCACCTCGGCCGGGATCAGGCGGAAGCCCATGGCGTCGAGCACCGGCGCGAGCGCATCGCCCTTCACGCCGAGCCGGCTCGCGAGGTCGCCGGGCAGCATGGCGGGCGCGCGCCGCGTCAGGTGCCCGATCTCCCCGGCGATGCGTTCCGCGACGTCCAGGCGGAGCAGCACCGGGCCGGCGGGCAGCCAGCCCATGGTCTCGGCGAAGCCGCGCGGCCAGTCCTCGCGCGCCGGCACGGCGATGAGGCCGCCGCCGGGCAGCTTCGGCGTCTCGATGCCGCGCAGCAGCGACCACAGCTGCGCGCGCAGCGCCATCGCCTTCGGCTTCATGGCTTCCGGCACGAACAGCGCGTAGCGGCCCGCACGGATGCCGATGCCCTTCAGCTTCTGGCGCAGGTCGGGGCGGATGTCGGGGTCGGTGCGGCCCATCGCCAGGCCCAGTTCCTCGCGCAGCCGGAAGGCCGGGCCGCGCAGGGTGTTGTCCTCGGCGGCCTTGCCCTCGGCGGTGAAGACCGCGCCGAGCTCGCGCTTGATGAGGTTCTCCAGCCAGGTGGCCAGGCGTTCGCGGATGCGTTCGCGCTGCGCGCCATCGAGGAATTCGGAGGCCAGCACCTCGACCTGCGGCTTGGAGGGTTCCGGGCCGGGCTTGAGCTTCGCGACCTCGGCGATGTCGCCGAGGCCCGCGGGCATGTTCGGCGCATGCGAATAGGCCCAGGTCACCTTGTGCGCGGGCGTCAGCGCGAAGGCGTCGTCCTTGGCGGCTTCCAGCATCGCGACGCGGCGCGGGATCTCGGCGGCCAGCGCGCGGCGGGCGGCGCGCAGCACGACGCGGCGTTCTTCTTCCTCGACCGTCGCGGAATCGGGTTCGAAGGCGAAGCCCTTCACGGTGCCGACCGGATGGCCCTCGACCACCACCTCGCCGCGGCGGGTGACGGCGGAGAGCAGTTCCTCCTCGGTATCGTCCATCTTGCGGATCAGGTGGGCGGCGCGGCGGTCGACGAAGCGCGCGGTCAGGGTTTCGTGCAGCGCGTCGCTCACCATGTCCTCGGCGCGCCGCGCATCGGCCTGCAGCCCCGGCGCGTCGTCGATCCAGTCGTTGCGCGCGGCGATATAGGCCCAGATGCGGATGGCGCTGATGCGCGCCATCAGGGTATCGAGGTCGCCATCGGTGCGTTCCAGCACCGCCAGCGATCCCACCAGCCAGTCGCGCGGCAGCTTGCCGTCGCGCGCCAGGTGGGTGAACAGCTTGCCGCACAGCGCGGTGTGGCTGTCATCGGCCAGCTTGCGGAAATCCGGCACCTGGCAGGCTTCCCACAGCAGCCGCACGCGCGACATCGTGTCGGCCAGGTTGCGCACATCGGCGTCGCGCGACAGTGCCTCGAGCGTGATGTGGTCGACCGCGTCGTGGCCTTTCGCCAGCCCGGCCTGCGGCGGGCTTGCCGCCAGGCTGCCCAGCAGCGCGTCGATGCTGGTGAAATCCAGGTCCGAATTCCGCCAGGCGATCTGCGCGATCGGCTCGAAGGCGTGGGTCTCGACGGCGGCGACGATCTCATCGGGCATGGCGGCGCATTCGGCCGTCGTGCCGAAGGACCCGTCCTTCATGCCGCGCCCGGCACGCCCGGCGATCTGCGCGACTTCCTGCGCGGTCAGCGGGCGGGGCTGCTGGCCGTCGAACTTCTGCAGCGCGGCGAAGGCGACATGGTCGACATCCATGTTCAGGCCCATGCCGATCGCGTCGGTCGCGACCAGGAAATCGACCTCGCGGTTCTGGTACAGCGCGACCTGCGCGTTGCGCGTGCGCGGCGACAGCCGGCCCATCACCACCGCGCAGCCGCCGCGGCGGCGGCGAACGGCCTCGGCGATGGCGTAGACCTCGTTCGCGCTGAAGGCGACGATGGCGGACCGCGCGGGCAGGCGGGTCAGCTTGGCCGGCCCTGCGTAGGTGAGCTGGGACAGGCGCGGGCGCGTCTCGATCTCGGCGCGCGGCACCAGGCGGCGCAGCAGCGGCGCGATGGTCTCGGCGCCGAGGAACATGGTCTCGACCATGCCGCGCGCATGCAGCAGCCGGTCGGTGAAGACATGCCCGCGATCGGGATCGGCACAGAGCTGGATTTCATCGACCGCGAGGAATTCGACCGGGCGGTCGAGCGGCATGGCCTCCACCGTGCAGGCGAACCACTTCGCCTCGGGCGGGACGATCTTCTCCTCGCCGGTGATCAGCGCGACGTGGCGCTCGCCCTTCTGCGCCACCATGCGGTCGTAGTTCTCGCGCGCCAGCAGGCGCAGCGGGAAGCCGATGATGCCGGAGGCATGCGCGAGCAATCGCTCGATCGCGAGATGCGTCTTGCCGGTATTGGTGGGGCCGAGGACGGCGCGGACCCGAGGTTCGAACATGGCGCGCAGACGTTCCGCAATGGGGGGCGGGCTTCCGTCGCATGGGGCGCGCCACTTGTCCATGGCAGGCCCGCGCGCGAGGGTGGAACGTGACGTCCAGCGCCCCCCGCTTCGCCATCCTGTTCGCCGCGCAATTCGCCGCGGTGGGCGTGATGCTGCCCTTCATTCCGCCGCTGATGGCCGCCGCCGGGCTCGGCGCGGCCGAGGTCGCCACCATCCTCGCGATCGGCGGCGCGGTGCGGCTGGCCACGGGGCCGCTCGGCGGGCGCATCGCGGATGCGCTGGGGCAGCCGCGCGCGGTGATGGCGGCGGGCGCGGCGATCGCGGCAGGTGCGGCGGTGCTGTACGGCCTGGCCGCCGGCTTCAGCGGATTGCTGGCGGCGAACCTGGTCTTCGCGGTGGCGATCGCCTGCGTCGTGCCGCTTGGCGATTCCATGGCGCTGCGCGCGGCACGCGCGGATGGGTGGGACTACGGCCGCGTGCGCGCGGTGGGGTCGGCGGCCTTCATCGTCGCGGCGGGGGCCGCCGGCTGGGTCGCCGAACGCGCCGGGGCGGGCAGCGTGGCCTGGCTGCTGGCCGGCGCGCTGGCGGCGGCGGCGGTCGCGGCGCTGCTGCTGCCGCCAGGCGAGGCGCATCCGCGGCGCGGCGGCGGCGCCTTCCGCGCCGTGCTGGCGCTGCCGGCGTTCCGCCGCGTGCTGGTGGTCTCGGCGCTGATCCAGGGCAGCCACGCGGCGTATTACGCCTTCGGGTCGATCCATTGGGCGCAGTCGGGCGTGGCGCCGAGCGTGATCGGCCTGCTCTGGGCCTGGTCGGTGGTGGCGGAGGTGGCGCTGTTCGCGTGGGGGCGGCCCGTCGCTGACCGGCTGGGTGCGCGCGGGTTGGCGCTGGTGGCGGCAGGAGCGGGGGTGCTGCGCTGGGCGGTGACCGCGCAGACCGCGGCGCTGCCGGCGCTGGTGGCGGCGCAGGCGCTGCATGCGCTCACCTTCGGCGCGATGCACCTGGCGACGATGCGGGTGATGCAGGCGCGTGTCCCGGCGGCGGTGGCGGGCACGGCGCAGACGTTGCTCGCGGCCGGGATCGGGGCGGTGATGATGGTGGCGACGCTGGCGGCCGGGTGGGGGTATGCGGCGGTGGGTGGGGGGGTGTTCTGGGGGATGGCGGGAATGTGCGGGGCGGGCGGCGCGCTGCTGCTGCGCGGCTGGCTGGCCGAGGCGCGCTGACGGCCCGCGCGTGGCGATGGACAGGACGGCACCGCACCGGGCATCATGCGGTCGCTTCGTAAGCCCAACGAACCAAATTGCGCGAAGCACAGCCCCGCATCCCCTGATGTCAGGAGAAAGCCGCCATGGTTGTGCCCTTTCCGCGCCCTGTGTTCCCCGCGCCGCGCCGCGTTCGTGCCGCCATCCACTACCTGCGCCGCCGCCGCATGGTCGCCGCGGGGCTGCTTGCCGCCGCCGTGCCGGGTGCGGCGCGCGGCCAGGCGCCCTGGCCCACGCGCCCGCTGCGCGCCGTGGTGCCCTTCCCGCCGGGTGGCGGGACGCTGGATGCGCTGGCGCGCGCCCTGGCCCCCGCGCTGGGCGAGGCGCTCGGCCAGCCCATGGTGGTCGAGAACCGCGCCGGCGCCGGCGGCAACATCGCCGCCGAGGCGGTGGCGCGCGCCGAACCGGACGGGCTGACGCTGATCCTGGTGTCGACCGGGCTCGCGGCGTTCAGCCCGAACCTCTATCCGCGGCTGGCCTGGAAGCCGGAGGATTTCGCCTCGGTCGGGCTGATCGGGCGCGCGCCGCTCGGGCTGTTCGTGCGCGCGGACGGGCCGGCGGATTTCGCCGCCCTGGCCGCCGCGGCGCGGGCGCGTCCGGGGGTCATGACCTATGGCAGCGCGGGCAACGGACTTCCGAGCCATGTGGGCATGGAGTTGCTGCGCCGCCAGGCGGGGCTCGACATCACCCATGTGCCCTATCGCGGCACGCCGCCGGTGGTGACCGACCTGCTGGCGGGGCGGGTGGACATGGCGCTGGACAGCCCGCCGGCCTGGCTCGGCCAGGTGCGCGATGGGCGGGTGCGGATGCTGCTCGTGACCTCCGCCGCGCGGTGGTCCGGCGCGCCGGGCGTGCCGAGCGCGGCGGAAGCCGGCGTGCCGGATTTCGTGGTGGAGAACTGGCAGGGGCTGCAGGTGCCCGCGCGCACGCCGCCCGAGCGGGTCGCGCGGCTGTCGGAGGCGCTGCGCGGCGTGCTGGCGGAGCCGGAGACGCAGGCGGTACTGGCACGGCTGGGCATCGACGTGTGGACTTCGACCCCGGCCGAGATGGACGCGGTGGTGGTGGCCGAGCGCGCCCGCTGGGGCGCGGTGATCCGCGCCGCAGGTATCAGGGTGGATTGAGGCGCGGCGGCGGCGCGAGTGACCGCCGGCGAGATCGCGGTGACCGCCATCGGCTATGCGGCGGCCATCGCGACCATCATGGCGCAGCGGATGCGTACCATGATCCCGCTGCGCGTCGCGGCGATCGTGGCGAACCTGCTGTTCATCGCCTTCGGCGCGCTGGCGCTGCTGTGGAACGTGCTGTTCCTGCACCTGGTGCTGTTGCCGCTGAACCTGCGGCGGCTGGTCGAGATGCGCCGGCTGGTGGCGCGCGTGCGCGATGCCGCGGCGGGCGATTTCGTGGCCGACTGGCTGCGCCCCTTCACGCGGCGCGTTGTGCTGCCGGCGGGCACGGTGCTGTTCCGCCGCGGGGATGCGGCGGAGGCAGCGTACTACCTGCTGCGCGGGGCCTTCCGCTACGCCGAGACCGGCCGCGTGGTGGCGCCGGGCGGGTTCTTCGGCGACATCGCGATCTTCGCCGATGACCGGCGACGCACCAATACCGGCATCTGCGAGAGCGAGGTCGAGGCGCTGGAACTGAGCTACGACGAACTCACGCAGCTGTACCTGCAGAACCCGCGCTTCGGCTTCTACTATGTGCGCCAGGTGGTGGGGAATCTGCGCGAGCACATCACGCTGCTGGAGGCGGCGCGGGACCAGGCACTACAAGCAGAGCCCTCCCGGATCTGGGGCGCCACGGACAACAAGGATCCGGCCTAGGCCGCCTCGGCGGCGCTGATGCCGCCACACGTTCAGTGTGATCGAACCTGCTCGGGGACCTTGCTTGGCGCGAGACAATGGATCGTGACATCCTCGGCGTCATCGAAGCGGAACGATCCGCGGTGCTGAGTTGTCAGGAGGAAGCATGAGCTCTTCATCCACACCACCGCGCGACATCGGCGACGCGTTGCTCTGGGGCTTGCCAGTGCATGCCATAGAAGCGGCACTTGGTTCGGCCGATGGCAATGAGATCGGCAGCGGCAAGCTGTTCAGCCCGCAATCTTCGGCGGCACTGGCGATCAACGCATTCGGTGTGTTTATCGACCGCCCGGGAGCCTTGCCGTCGCTCCCCGGGACGGAGGACCTCGGCTGGCCCGCGACGTCGGTGCGGATCGAGGCGCCCCTGCCGTTTCCCTGGCATCGTGGCCGGAAGCCGAATCTCGATATCCTCATCGAAACGGCGACTGGCCTCATCGGCGTGGAAAGCAAGCGCTTCGAACCATTCGACACCCATGGCGCCCCGTCCTGGAGCGACACCTATTGGTCGGTCGACTGGACGCCGGACCTGGCGCGGCACGCTCTCATGCGCGATGCGTCGCGGGCTGGCGAAGCCGGGTTCGTGCACATCGAGGAAGCACAGCTCGTCAAGCATGCGCTCGGCCTTGCAACCGCCACCGCGCCCGGCCAAGCCGCGGGCGGCAAGACGCCCTGGCTCGTGCATCTGCGCGCGGAACCCGAGGTGGATCGGCGGGGTCGCCCTTTGGATACCGATAAGCATGCTCGCCATGGCGCCGAGGTCGCCCGTTATGGTGCGGCTGTCGCTGGCGATCGCGTCCGGTTCGTCGGCGTGACCTACGCTGAACTCCTATCAGTGTGGCAGCGCAGCGAAGTCCCGCAGCTGCGTGCGCACGCAGCCGCAATCCGCGCATTCTTCGGTTCGGCCATCTGAAACGCAAAAGGGCGCGGCCCCCGCGGACCGCGCCCCTCGCCGAATCGCCGTTCGCGCGGCGGCCTTACGCCGCCTTCGCCATCCCGCGCAGCACGTAGTGCAGGATGCCGCCGTTGCGGTAGTACTCGACCTCATCGGCCGTATCGACGCGGCACATCACCTGCGTCTTCACCTGCGACCCATCGGCGCGGGTGATCACCACATCCATCATCATGCGCGGGGAGAGTTGCTCCACGCCCAGGATGTCGATCGTCTCCTCGCCCGTCAGCCCCAGCGTGGTGCGGCTCTCGCCGTCCTTGAAGACCAGCGGCAGCACGCCCATCCCCACCAGGTTCGACCGGTGGATGCGCTCGAAGCTTTCCGCGATCACGGCCTTCACGCCCAGCAGGAACGTCCCCTTCGCCGCCCAGTCGCGCGACGACCCGGTGCCGTATTCCTTGCCGCCGATCACCACCAGCGGCACGCCTTCGCGCTTGTAGCGCATCGCGGTCGTGTAGATCGGCGCCACGTCGCCCGACGGGTAGTGCTTGGACACGCCGCCTTCGACACCCGGCACCATCTCGTTCTTGATGCGGATATTGGCGAAGGTGCCGCGCATCATCACTTCATGGTTGCCGCGGCGCGCGCCGTAGGAGTTGAAGTCGTCCTGCCGCACCTGGTGTTCCACCAGGTATTCGCCCGCCGGCGACGCCTTGCGGATATTGCCGGCCGGGGAGATGTGGTCGGTCGTGATGCTGTCCGCCAGCAGGGCCAGCAGCCGCGCGCCGCGCACATCGCCGGTCGGCTTCGGGTCCATGGTCATGCCCTCGAAATAAGGCGGGTTCTGGACGTAGGTGCTGCCGGAATTCCAGCGATAGGTGTCGCTGTCCGCATCGACGCGGATCGCCTGCCACTGCGCCGGACCCTTGAAGACGTCGCCGTAGCGTTCCTGGAACATCTCGCGCGTCACGACGGAATGGACGGTGTCGGTCACCTCCTTCTGCGTCGGCCAGATGTCCTTCAGGTAGACGGGCTGGCCGTCGCGGCCGGTGCCGATCGGGTCCTTCGACATGTCCAGGCGGATGGTGCCGGCCAGCGCATAGGCCACCACCAGCGGCGGGGAGGCGAGGTAGTTCGCGCGCACATTGGCATGCACGCGGCCTTCGAAGTTGCGGTTGCCCGAGAGCACGGACACGCCGACCAGCTTGTTGGTCTCGATGGCGTCCACGATCGGCTCCGCCAGCGGGCCGGAATTGCCGATGCAGGTGGTGCAGCCATAGCCGACGGTCTGGAAGCCCAGCGCATCCAGATGCGGCGACAGCCCCGCCTTGTCCAGGTAGTCGGTCACCACCTGCGAACCCGGTGCGAGCGAGGTCTTGACCCAGGGCTTCGCGGTCAGCCCCTTCTCATGCGCCTTCTTGGCCACCAGCCCGGCGGCGACCAGCACATAGGGGTTCGACGTATTGGTGCAGGACGTGATCGCCGCGATCACCACGTCGCCATGGCCGAGGTCGTAATTCGCACCCGCCACCGGCACGCGCAGATCGGCCTTGTCGCCCGGCACGCCCATGGTCCCGGCCGCCAGGTCCTTCAGGAAGGACGCCCCGGCATTGGACAGCGCCACGCGGTCCTGCGGGCGCTTCGGCCCGGCCATCGACGGTTCGACGGTGGACAGGTCGAGTTCCAGCGTGTCGGTGAAGACCGGGTCGGGGCTGTCCGCCTCGCGGAACATGTCCTGGGCCTTGGCGTAGTCGCGCACCAGGTTGATGCGGTGCTCGTCGCGGCCGGACAGGCGCAGGTAGTTCAGCGTGGTCTCGTCCACCGGGAAGAAGCCGCAGGTGGCGCCATATTCGGGGGCCATGTTGCCGATGGTCGCACGGTCGGCCAGCGGCAGGTGCGCCAGGCCCGGGCCGTAGAATTCGACGAACTTGCCGACCACGCCCTTCTTGCGGAGCATCTGCGTGACCGTCAGCACCAGGTCGGTGGCGGTGACGCCCTCGCGCACCGAGCCCACCAGCTTGAAGCCGATCACGTCGGGGATGAGCATGGCGATCGGCTGGCCGAGCATCGCCGCCTCGGCCTCGATCCCGCCCACGCCCCAGCCGAGCACGCCCAGGCCGTTCACCATGGTGGTGTGGCTGTCGGTTCCGTAGCAGCTGTCGGGGAAGGCGTAGGTCTCGCCGATATCGGTCGCGGTCCAGACCACCTGCGCCAGGTATTCCAGGTTCACCTGGTGGCAGATGCCGGTGCCCGGCGGCACGACGCGGAAATTGTTGAAGGCTTCCTGGCCCCAGCGGAGGAATTCGTAACGCTCGCCATTGCGCTCGAACTCGACATCGACGTTCTTCTGAAGCGCGGCGGCGGAACCGGAGTAATCCACCATCACCGAGTGGTCGATGACCAGGTCCACCGGCACCAGCGGGTTCACCTTGCGCGGATCGCCGTTCAGGCTGAGCAGCGCGTCGCGCATGGCGGCGAGGTCAACGACGGCCGGCACACCAGTAAAATCCTGCAGCAGGATGCGGGCGGGGCGGAACGGCACTTCCTTGGTGGAACGGCCGGCCACCAGCCACTCCGCGATCTTCTTCGCGTCGTCGACGGTGTAGGAGCGCCCGTCCTCGAAGCGCAGCACGTTCTCGAGCAGCACCTTGAGGCTGTAGGGCAGGCGCGAGATGTCGCCGATGCTCTTGGCCGCCTCGGGCAGGCTGAAGTAGTGATAGGTCTTGCCGTCCACATCGAGGGTACGGCGGGTCTTCAGGCTGTCCTGCCCGATCATCCGCATGGTCGCGATGCCCTTCCTCAGCTGCGAGGCGGCCTCTCGCGGCCGCACAATCCGGGCGGTTTAAAGCATGGCGGCCGTTGACGGTCCATGGATTGGGGGCGGTTTTGACTGAGCGTGGCGGGGCGGTCCTGGAAGCGCGCGACCTGGCCTGCCTGCGCGGCGACCGCGCGGTCTTCGCCGGCCTGTCCTTCACGTTGAATGCCGGCGAGGCATTGTTGCTGACCGGCGCGAATGGCGCGGGCAAGTCGACATTGCTTCGCATTCTCAGTTCGCTTCTTCGACCGGCCGATGGCGTCGTGTCATGGCGCGGCGAGGACATCGCCGCCGACCCGCCCGCCCATGCGATGCGCCTGCGCTACCTGTCGCACCAGGACGCGCTGAAGCCGGCGCTCAGCGTTGCCGAGAACCTGGCCTTCTTCGCGCGGCTGGGGGGCGGGGATGTCGCGGCGGCGCTCGACGCGCTGGCGCTGGCGCCGCTGGCCGACCTGCCGGCGCGGGTCTTGTCGTCGGGGCAGAAGCGTCGCCTCGCGCTGGCGCGCCTGGCGCTCGCGCCCGTGCCGCTGTGGCTGCTGGACGAACCGACCACGGGGGTGGATGCCGCCTCGGTCGAACGCCTGCGGCCGCTGCTGGCGGCGCATCGCGCGGCCGGCGGCATGGTGGTGGCGGCCACGCATATCCCGCTGCCGCTGGACGGCGCGCGGGAGTTGCGGCTGTGAGCGCCTTCGCCGCCCTGCTGGGCCGCGAGATCCGCCTGGCGCTGCGCCACCCGGCCGATACGCTGGCGGCGGTGCTGTTCTTCGTGCTGGTCGCCGCGCTGTTTCCCTTCGGCGTCGGCCCGGCGCCGGAATTGCTGGCGCGGCTTGCGCCGGGCGCGCTGTTCGCCGCCGCCATGCTGGCGGCGCTGCTGCCGCTCGACCGCCTGTTCGGCGCGGATGCCGAGGACGGCACGCTCGACCAGCTGCTGCTGTCGGGCCTGCCGCGCGGTGGCATCGCGGCGGCCAAGGCGCTTGGCCACTGGATCACCACCGGGCTGCCGCTGCTGGCCGCCACGCCGGTGGCCGCGGCACTGCTGAACCTGCCGGTCGAGGCCTGGGGAACGGCGATCGCGGCGCTGGGCCTGGCCACCGCCCTGCTGTCGCTGCTCGGCACGGTGGGGGCTGCGCTGACGCTGGGCGCGCGGCGCGGGTCGGTCCTGCTGCCCTTGCTGGTGCTGCCCTTGGCGATCCCCGCGGTGATTTTCGGCGCCGCGGCGATCGAGGCGGCGGCCTCGGGCCTGTCGCCGGCGCCCTTCCTGTTGCTGCTCGGCGCGGGGGTGTCGCTGGCCGCGCCGCTGGCGCCGATCGCGGCGGGTGCGGCGCTGGCGGCCGACTAGCGACGTTTGGGGTCGCTCTGGCTCACGACAACGTCTCTGGTGGCCCGAAGACGAAGCCCGCAGGACTTCTGATGTGGGACACTGGGCGCGTGGGGCGTCGAGGGCGCCTCGGCTCGGCATCTTCACGCGAAAGTGAATATCTGCCGGTCCGGCCCGGTTCGCGGCTGGCGCGCATGTCCAGCGGAGCGTCGGTGCACGCGAAGCGCGAGTGGCGGCCGCGCGGGCACCAGGGTTGGCTGCCCATGAAACGGCGTAAATCGTGACATGGGCGCGCAGGCCCGATCAGACGGGATGCCCCCCAGCCAGGACCATGGTCGCGTCGCGACCTTGATCCCTTCATGAAATGCAACCCACGCGAGTATTTCTTGGGGTGCGCGCAACAGTTCCCGAAAAAAGCAAACGCAGATGTGAAGAATTTCGTCATTTGTGCCGGGGGCGCACTGCGCTATAAGCCCGACTGTCTCAATTCTGAGGATAGACACCTAAAAAATGATGTTCCGCCTGACCCTCGTTCCGCCCCCGCACGGCGCTGCCGTGCGCGCGGAATCGCGTGGGTCGGCGGCTCGGCTGGGTCGTCGTCTGGCGGCGCTGCTGCGCCTGGGGCGCTCGATCGATCTTCGCGATGCGGCGGCCGTCGTGCCGGCGGCCCAACCTTCCTCCGAGACGCCCGTGGCGGGCACGTCAATGCCGCCCCTCGGCGCGCGTGCAGCGCGCGCCACGTCGCGGGCGCCACGCCGCCAGGTCCGGCGCCCAGCCGGCCGCGCCGCGTCCGGCGCGCCGGGCCGACCAGGCCACCCAGCCGTATCTGTCGCGCCGGTCCTGGCGCGCCCGGAACGTTCCACCCCGTCGCCGCTGCGCGCCCGGGCCCTTTCGCATTTCCGCCAGTTCCACGCCATTCCGCCCGCGGCCCTGCCCGGCGCCAAAGCTTCCTGAGGAGACATAGTCCATGGCCACCGTCACCGGCTCCACCGGCGCAGACAACCTGTCGAGCAACAGCACCGGCAGCCTCCCGAACACGACCACCGGCGCCGATACGATCTTCGGCGACAGCCTGCTCTCGGCGGCGCTGGCTGCCGACTTCGTGGGCGGCGCCAACGACACCATCGAAGCGCAGGGCGGCGACGACCTGATCTACGGCCAGGGCGGCAACGACAGCATCCGCGGCGGCGACGGCAACGACACGGCCTTCGGCGGCGTGGGCAACGACATCATTCGCGGCGACGCCGGCAACGACTCGATCATCGGCGGCGACGGCAACGACCAGCTCCGCGGCGATGCCGGCAGCGACGTGATCTCGGGCGATGCGGGCGACGACTCGCTGTACGGCGCGAACATCGCGGGCGACAACAGCAGCGACCCCGACACCCTGTCGGGCGGCGCCGGCAACGACCTTCTGGTCGGCGGCGGCGGCGGTGACGTGCTGGTCGGCGGCGACAACAACGACACCATCGTCGGCAATGACGGCAACGACTTCATCAATGGCGGCCTCGGCTCCGACAGCATGGTCGGCGGCGCCGGCTTCGACACCGTCTCCTATGCCGGGTCGACGGCCGCGGTCGCGATCAACCTCGGTTCCCCGGGCGGTCTCGGCGGCGAGGCGCAGGGTGACGTGCTCTCCGGCTTCGAGGGCGTGATCGGCTCCGGCTTCAACGACACGCTGGTCGGCTTCGACAACGCCGACAACGTGCTGGTCGGCGGCGCGGGCAACGACAGCATCCAGACCATCCTGGGCGACGTCGCGCAGGGCGACGGCGGCAACGACACGCTGCTCGGCTCCACGGGCCTCGGCGGCGGCGATGCCGACACGCTCGACGGCGGCGCCGACGACGACGTCATCGTGGGTGGCGGCGGCGTCGACTCGCTGGTGGGCGGCGCGGGCAACGACAGCATCACCGCGGGTGCGGGCAGCGAGACGATCGACGCCGGCAGCGGCAACGACACCGTGCGGGCCTCGGCGGACAACGACACGCTGCAGGGCGGCGCCGACACCGACCTCGTGGACTACACCGGCATCACCGGCGCGGTGACGCTGAACATGGCGACCGGTGCGGCCACCGGCGGCGCCGGGTCCGACTCCGTGGTGGGCTTCGAGAACGCGATCGGCGGCTCGGGCGCCGACTCCATTCTGGGCACCACGGGCGCCAACAACCTGCAGGGCGGCGCGGGCGCGGCCAACGACACGCTGAGCGGCGGTACCGGCAACGACACGCTGAACGGCGGCGGCGGCAATGACAGCCTGCTCGGCGGTGCCGATACCGACACGGCGGACTACACCGGCGCGACCGCCGGCGTGACGGTCACGCTGGACACCAACAACAACGGCACCGGCACCGGCGCCGATGTGGGCGCCGACAGCCTGACCAGCATCGAGAACGTGCTGGGCGGCGGCGGCGCGGACAGCATCACCAGCACCGGCGGCACCACCGCCAACCTGTTCGACGGCGCGGGCGGCAACGACACGCTGACGGGCGGCGGCGGCAACGACACGCTGGTCGGCGGGACGGGCAGCGACTGGGCGTCCTACGCCGGCGCCACCGGCCCCGTGGCCGTGACCATCGACGGCGCCGGGAATGGCGGGTCGACCGGGGCGGCGGGCGCGGATTCGCTGGCCGGGGTCGAGAACATCCTCGGCAGCAGCAACGCCGACGTCATCGTCGGCGGCTCGGGCGCCAACAGTCTGCTCGGCGGCGACGGCAATGACAGCGTCTCCGGCGGCGGCGGCTCCGATGTCATCGGCGGCGGCGCGGGCAACGACACGCTGGCCGGCGGCGTCGGCAACGAGACGATCGATGGCGGCAACGACAATGACAGCGTGATCGGCTCGCTGGGCAATGACAGCCTGGCCGGCGGCGGCGGCACGAACACGCTGGACTACAGCGGTTCGACCTCGGCGGTGACCGTGAATCTCGCCACCGAGCGCGCCAGCGGCACCGGCATCGGCAGCGACACCATCACCGGCTTCGGCGTGGTCAACGCCAGCACGAGCGACGACAGCGTGGTCGGCGGTTCGGGCGCCGAGACGGTCAATGCCGGCGGTGGCAACGACACGGTCGTGGGTTCGCTGGGCAATGACAGCCTGGCCGGCGGCGGCGGCACGAACACGCTGGACTACAGCGGTTCGACCCAGCCGGTGACCGTCAACCTGGCGACCGAGCGCGCCAATGGCGATGGCATCGGCAACGACACCATCACCGGCTTCGGCGTGGTCAACACCGGCAATGGCGCCGACAGCGTGGTCGGCGGCTCGGGTGCCGAGACGGTCAATGCCGGCGGCGGCAACGACACGGTGGTGGGTTCGCTGGGCAATGACAGCCTGGCCGGCGGCGGCGGCACGAACACGCTGGACTACAGCGGTTCGACGGCGGCGGTGACGGTCGACCTGGCGGGTGAACGCGCCAATGGCGGCGACATCGGCAGCGACACCATCACCGGCTTCGGCGTGGTCAATACCGGCAATGGCGCCGACAGCGTGGTCGGCGGCTCGGGCGCCGAGACGGTCAATGCCGGTGGCGGCAACGACACGGTCGTGGGCTCGCTGGGCAATGACAGCCTGGCCGGCGGCGGCGGCACGAACACGCTGGACTACAGCGGTTCGACGGCGGCGGTGACGGTCGACCTGGCGGGTGAACGCGCCAATGGCGGCGACATCGGCAGTGACACCATCACCGGCTTCGGCGTGGTGAACACCGGCGGCGGCAATGACAGCGTGGTCGGCGGTTCGGGTGCCGAGACGGTCAATGCCGGCGGTGGCAACGACACCGTGGTGGGGTCGGACGGCGCCGACAGCCTGGTCGGCGGCGGCGGCACCAACACCCTCGACTACAGCGGCTCGCCCGGCCCGGTCACGGTGAACCTGGCCGACGACACGGTCGCCGACGGCTACGGCGATATCGACACCATCTCGGGCTTCAACGTCGTCAATACCGGCGGCGGCAATGACAGCGTGGTCGGCGGCTCGGGTGCCGAGACGGTCAATGCCGGCGGTGGCAACGACATCGTCGAAGGCTCGGCCGGCAACGACAGCATCGTCGGTGGCCCGGGCAACGACACGCTCGACTACAGCGACGCGCCAGGCCCGGTCTTCGTCAACCTCGACGACGACACCGTGCAGGACGGCTTCGGCGGCACCGACACGATCGATGGCTTCGAGGGCATCACGCTGACCGACGGTGCCGACACCGTCGTCTCCGGCGGTGGCGACGACAGCATCGACCTGGGCGGCGGCAATGACAGCCTGGTCTGGAACCAGGGCGATGGCGACGACACCATCAACCTGGGCGACGGCAACGACACCCTCGACCTCGAGGGCTGGACCGGCGGCAATGACGACCCCTGGGAGACGATCTCGGGCCCCGGCGGTTCGACCCTGTTCTTCAACACGCTCACCGGCGGCGATGGGCCCGATACGCTCACCGTCTTCGGCTACGACGGCACCAACGACGTCATCACCTGCTTCGCCGAGGGCACGCGCATCGCGACCGCCCGCGGGGAAGTGCCGGTCGAGCAGCTGCGCGCCGGCGACCTGGTGGTGGCGGCCCATGGTGGGGCGCCGCTCCAGCCGCTGGTCTGGGTCGGGTCGACGCGGATCGATGTCGCGCGCCAGCGCAACAAGGCCAAGGCCGCGCCGATCCTGATCAAGGCGGGTGCCCTGGCCGAGGGCGTGCCCTTCCGCGACCTGCGCGTCAGCCCCGAGCACGCCATCTTCCTCGATGGCCGCCTGGTGCCGGCACGCCTGCTGGTGAACGGCACCTCGATCGTGCAGGAACTGTGGGTCCGCGCGGTCACCTACTACCACGTCGAACTCCAGGCCCATGGCCTGGTGGTCAGCGAGGGCGCGGTGACCGAGACCTACTTCGACGACGGCAACCGCCACCTGTTCGACAACGCCAAGGTCGCGGCACTGGTGGTGGACTTCGAGGCGATGCGCGCCAACGGCCGCTATGCCGAAGCGGCCTGCGCCCCGCTGGCCGCCGAGGACGACGCGGCGCTGGTGACGATCCGGGCGCGCATCGCGGCGCGCGCCGCGGGCGCGGCGACGGCGCGGCGCGCCTGACGCCGGCAAGCGTCCTGCCCCTTCCGTCCGCCGGCCTGGCTGGCGGACGGAAGGGGCACGCAGGCCACGCGCGGCCTTCGCGCGGGGTGTGACACCGGGCGCCGCCGAAGTCGGCGCCGGGTGATCGGGCGGGGGCGCGAATCGGCGCCGCTCGGCCCGCCTTCCGCGAGCGGATCGCGGATCTCTTCCATCACGATCGCGTGATTTGTCTAAATTCTCGGCAATGTCACTGCGCGCGAGCCGGGGCAGCGCGTCCCCACGCCGCGTCGCCTCCGTGACAAGATGTTCAAAAGACGTTCTTTTTCGCCGCTTTTCGTGATCGCGACGACATCGCCGGTTCGCCCGCAGAAAGCGCGGTCCGCGCGCCGCCGTTACGCAGCTCTACCATTGGTCGCTGTCGCGACATGGCGATCCGATTATGATGCACCTCACGGCTTCGCGGCGCGGAACATGCGCGCAATGCCGGTACGGACGCCGCCAAAAGGCGGCGCCGTGTCCACCCCCTGAAGGACACGACGCCCATGGCCGAGACCACACCGTCCCCGGACGACGTCATCATCACCCTGCGCCCCGTCGCCGGCGGGTCCAGCACCATCGAGATCGATCGCCTGCGCGACGGCTCCTACCGCGCCACCCATCGCGCCGGCATGGGCACGCTGGAGCTCTGCCGCACCGACGACCTGGAGCGCCTGCTGCGCCAACTGAACGAGGCGCTGATCACCGGCACCCAGTCCGGCTACGTGGCCGCGGTGCGCAACCTGCACGAGACCGAGCTCTCCCGCGCCGGCTGAGGCGACGCGGCGCTACTCCGCGCGCAGGGGGCGCGCCAGGAGCCGCGCCATCGCCTCCCGCACGGTGATCCTCTCCGCGACCAGGTCCGCCACCGCGGCGCAAACCGGCAGTTCCACGCCGACCGACGCCGCCCGCGCGACCAGCGCGGGCGCCGTCGCCACGCCCTCGGTCACGCCGGCCCGCGCGGCCAGCACATCCGCGAGCCGTTCGCCGCGCCCCAGCGCCAGCCCCAGCGACATGTTCCGGCTGCCCGGCCCCGCGCAGGTCAGCACCAGGTCGCCCAGCCCGGTCAGGCCGGCCGCCGTCTCCGCCCGCCCGCCCAGCGCCACCGCCAGGCGCGACAATTCCGCCAGGCCCCGTGTCACCAGCGCCGCCCGCGCATTCTCCCCGAGCCCCGCACCGATCACGGCGCCCGCGGCGATCGCGATGACATTCTTCGCGGCGCCCCCGACCTCGGCGCCGACGGGATCCTCGCCGGCATAGAGCCGGAAGCCGGGCGACCCCAGCAGCGCCACGGCCCCCTCGCGCAGCGCCGCATCCGTGGCGGCCACCACCGCGGCCGCCGGCAGGCCCCAGGCGACCTCATGCGCGAAGTTCGGCCCGGACAGCACGCCGGCGACCTGCCTGGGGCGCAGCGCCGCCAGCACTTCGAGTGGCAGCGCCAGGCTGCCGGCCTCGACCCCCTTGCAGCACAGCAGCATCGGCACGCCGCTCGCAGGCAGGTCAGCCACCACGCTCCGCAGCGCCTGCACCGGCACGACCAGCAGCGCCAGCGACGCTCCGCGCAGCGCCTCCGCGGCATCGGCGCTGACGGCAATGCCATCGGGCAAGGCCGCGCCGGGCAGGTAGCGCGCATTCTCGCGCGCGGCGGCGATCGCGGCGGCACGCGACGGGTCGCGCGCCCACAGCACCACCTCGCTGCCGGCGCGGGCGGCCTGGATGGCGAGCGCGGTGCCCCAGGCGCCGGCGCCGAGGATCGCGATCTTCATGCGGAAGGTCGGGGGAGGGGAACCTCCCCCGATCCCCCTCCCTTCCTTGGGACGCCGCCCATGCACATGGGCGGCGTCATTCGGGGGTGACCTGGGTCAGGGAGAGGCCGGCGCCAGGCTCGGTGCCCAGCAGGGGCAGCAAGGCCGACAGCAAGGCTTCGGCGGCCGGCACGAAGCCGAAGGGGGGGTTCACCACCAGAAGGCCACTCCCGTTCAGGCGGCGCGGGTCGGTGGGTTCGCGCAGCCACAGTTCGGCCGCCACGATATCCCGCACGCCGGTCGCGCGCAGCGCATCATGGAAATCGCGCACCGGCGCGCGATGCTTGACCGGGTACCAGGCCGCCACGATGCCGGCGCGGAAGCGGCGGTTCACCTCCGCGATGGCCGCGACGAGCCGCGCGAATTCCTCCTCCTGCTCGAAGGGCGGGTCGATCAGCACCAGGCCGCGCTTCTCCGGAAACGGGGTGAGCGCGCGGATCGCCTCCCAGGCATCGCGCCGATGCACGGCCACCTCCGCCTCCCGCGCGAACAGGCCGCGCAGCGCGGCGTGGTCCTCGGGGTGCAATTCGCAACAGGCCAGCCGGTCGCCTGGGCGCAGCGCGGCGCGGATCAGCGCCGGCGACCCCGGGTAGCGCGCCGGAAACCCCTGCGCGCGCAGCGCCGCGACGAAAGGCGCCAGCGGCCCGTCGACCACATCCGCCAACCGCAATGCCCCGCGCGCGGCCTCCCCGGTGCGGGCCGCCTCATCCGCCGAGAGGTCGTAGATCCCGCGCCCGGCGTGGGTATCCAGCACGGCGAAGGGCGCAGGCTTGCGCCGCAGCGCACTGACCAGCAGCAGCAGCAGCGCGTGCTTCAGGCAGTCGGCGTGGTTGCCGGCGTGAAAGGCGTGGCGGTAGTTCATGCGGGGGCGGTCATGGCGCGACCTTCGATGCCGCGCAACTTTCACCCGCCCGCCCGCGCGGCTGTCGGGTCACGAAGCCCGCGCGGGCCGCGCGATGCGGAACGCCCGCGCCGCCGTCGCGATCAGCCCGGCACCGCCAACCTCAGCCGCCGCGCGGCCGGCGCGATCCGTACCTGGCGCCCCCAGCCGAAGCCGAGCCGGTCCGACTCGATGCCATCCGCGAAGATCGTGCCGCCCTCATCCATCTCCGACGTCACCAGCAGCGGGTCGTCCTCCACCAGCCCGGCCACCAGCTCGGCGCCCGTGGCCGGCCCCGGCCAGGCTTCCCGCACCAGGAAGCCGAGCCGCGGCAGCGTCGGCGGCAGGTCCATCCGCCGCCCGCTGGCCCGCAGGATGGACGCCGCCCAGCCCGTCGCCCCGGTGCCCGTCGCGACGATCAGGCCGGAGGAGGATTGCCGCTCCCGCATGCCATGCGCCGCGATGGTGTAGCGCGCCGACTGATGGCTGCGATGGCCGACGAAGATCTCGTTCAGCGCCAGCAGGCTCTCGCCATCATCCATCCGTGCCTCGGCCATGACACGCTGTTCCAGCGGGATGGCGCCGGCCGCGGCCGCGCGCAGCGCTTCGCCGGCGTCGCGCGCGGTGAAGCGCACCAGCACCCCGGCATTGCGGCCGGGCTGCGGGTCCACCCCGATCACCACCTGGCCATCGAGGTACTTCGCGACGTTCGCCACCAGCCCATCCGGGCCGACGGCCAGCACGATGTCCTCTGGCCCGAAGACGAAGCGTTCCACCTCCGCCCGGCTGATGCCGGCCTGGCGCCAGTCGGGCGGGATGGCGGCGCGGACCTGGCGCACCACCTCGGCGACGTCCCGATGCGCGGCCTCGACGTCCTCCAGCGAGATGCCTCGCCGCTCCAGCACGAAGCGCGCGGAAGCGAGGCTCGCATGGCTGGCGCGGACGCGGTCGAGCTCGGTCTCGCGCCGCACCAGCACCGCGCGGGGGCTGAGCAGGGCCATCGCCGCCTCCTGCTCACGAGCCGCGCGGCGCGGCCATCGCGCCGGCCAGCGCGCCGCCCAGCTGCGCCACCAGGTCGGGGCCGAGGTTCAGCGTGCCGATGCGCGCCGCCCCCAGGCCGTGCCGGAGCGCCTCCGCGATCACCACCACATCCGGCATGGTTGCCGCGATCTCGGCGCGGGCGCGTTCGCCGACCAGGCGGGCCTCGTCCAGCGCGCGGGTGGCGTCGGCCTCGGCGGCGGACTCGATGGCGCGGGCGCGGGCGGCGGCCTCGGCGGCGATCTCCTGCGTGGCGGCCGCCGAGGTCGCGGCGATGCGACTGCCTTCTGCGGCGGCCTCGGCGCGGGCGCGTTCGTTGTCGCGTTCGCGGGCGATCAGCGCGGCGCGTTCCTCCTCGAGCCGGATGCGCGCGCGGGTCTCGTTCTGGGCGATCGCGGCCTCCTTCTCCACCGCGGCGGCGCGCCGCGCGAAGGTGGCCTCGTCGGCACCCTGCTGGAGGCGCTCGATGGTCGGCTGGCGCAGCGCGCGCACCAGCTCGGGGGAGGGGGTGAGGTTGGCGAGCCGCACCCCCGCCAGCTCGACGCCGATCGCGGCGAGCCGTGTGGTCTGCGCCAAATCTTGCGCCACCGCGTCGTGTAGGGCGCCCACGCCCTCGGCCAGCACGGTGGCGATGTCGCGGGCGGCGACGAAGCGTTCCACCGCCACGCGCAGCAAGCCGTCGATCAGCGATTCCACCTGCGCGATGGGCTCGGCGTTGTGCAGGCCGGTCAGGGGGTCGATCGAGAAGTCGATGCGGTCGGCCAGCAGCAGCGGCTCGGCGGCGCGCCAGGTGGCGATGCCCTGCACGCTGACCTGCTGGAAGTCCCGCGTGGCCGCGGACAGCGCGATGACGTGGTCGCGGTCATCGGCCGGCACCTCGACCAGCGAGGTGGCGCCGCGGGTCGCGTACCAGGCGGCGATGCCGCGGCCGGATTGCACCAGCGCCCCGCCGCGATGCACGGCGAGGAAGGCGGAGGCCTCGGCGCGAACCAAGGCATAGGGACCAAAGCGGCGGATGGTGGCCATGGGGGCCTCCTGCGGTCTGTGGCCCGGCGGGTCTGCCGGTGCCGATCGCAGGATCATGGGATTGCAATTCACAAAATGCAAATTGAAAAATGCGAATTGCATGGCGGGCCGCGCGCCGCCATCCTCCCGCCGCCATGTCCGGCCCCGAGAAGCGCCCCATCGTTACCGTCGACACCGTGCTGTTCACGCTGCGCGACGGCGCGCTGGCGACGCTGCTGCAACCCCGCGCCAAGCCGCCCCATGCCGGGCGGCTGGCCCTGGTAGGCGGCTATGTGCGGCCCGACCAGGACAGCGGCACCCTGGCCGCGGCCGCGCGCATCCTGGCCGAGAAGACCGGCCTGGCGGGCCTGTTCCTGGAACAGCTGATGACCTTCGCCGGGCCGGATCGCGACCCGCGCGGCTGGTCGCTCTCGGTCGCGCATTACGCCCTGGTGCCGGAAGCCGCGCTGGCGCGCGCCGTGCCCGACATCGCGGTGCTCCCGATCGGGGACGTCCCGCCGCTGCCCTTCGACCACGATGCCATCCTGGCCGCCGCGCTGGAGCGCCTGCGCGGCAAATCGGCCTGGTCCACCCTGCCGGCCTTCCTGCTGCCGGAGTCCTTCACCCTGCCCATGCTGAAGGCGGTATACGAGACGGTGATGGGCGAACGCCTCAACGACAGCGCCTTCCGCAGGAAGATCAACGAGCTCCGCATCATCGAGGAAGTGCCCGACGCCCGCAGCCCGGCCACCGCCGAACGCCGCCGCCCGGCGCAGCTCTATCGCCTGTCGCGCCGCGCGCTGGTCGCCTTCGACCGGGTGATCTGATCGACGGTTCGAGACCGCGGCCTTCGGTACATTCCGAAGCGCGTCGGGGCCGCCCATCGCCGCCCCCCCCGCTTCACCATCCTGGCGCGGTCCCGGTTTCGGCGCGCTTGAACGGTCCCTGCGGCGCGCGCCGGGCTGCCCGCCCGGCCTTGCGTCAGGCCCCGGCCAACTCGGCCAACGGCCAGCGCGGCCGCGGCGCATGATCCAGCCCGTCGGTCAGCCCCGCGCGCAACCGCTCGATCCCCGCCCAGGCCACCATCACCGCATTGTCCGTGCACAGCCGCAGCGGCGGGGCGAGCATCGGCACGCCCGCCCGCGCCGCCGCGCCCGCCAGCGCCCCGCGCACCGCCTGGTTCGCCGCCACGCCGCCGGCCACCACCACGGCGGTCGTGCCCGGCATCATCGCCAGCGCGTTTCGCGCCCGGTCGGCCAGCACCGCCGCGACCGAGCCCTGGAACGCCGCCGCCACATCGGCGTGCCGCGCCCCCTGCGCCACCGCCCGCGCCACCGCGGTCTTCAACCCGCTGAAGGAGAAATCGCAGCCCGGACGCCCATACAGCGGCCGCGGCAGCGCCACCGCGCGCGCATCGCCGGTCGCCGCCAGCCGTTCCAGATGCGGCCCGCCCGGCCAGGGCAGGCCCATCAGCTTGGCGGCCTTGTCGAAGGCCTCGCCCACCGCATCGTCCAGCGTGGTGCCAAGTCGGCGATACCGCCCCAGCCCCTCCACCGCGACGCATTGGCAATGCCCGCCGGAGACCAGCAGCAGCAGATACGGGAATTCCGGCGCGCCCTCCGGCAGCAGCCCCGGCAGCCGCGCCGTCAGCGCATGCGCCTCCAGGTGGTTCACCGCCACGAAGGGCAGCCCGCGCGCGATCGCCACCCCCTTGCCGAATCCGCTGCCCACGATCAGCCCGCCAATGAGGCCCGGCCCGGCGGTCGCCGCCACCGCGCCCAGCTCCGCGAAGGCAACGCCCGCGCGCGCCATCACCCGCTCCGCCAGCCCCGGCAGCGCGGCCAGGTGGGCGCGCGCCGCGATCTCGGGCACCACGCCGCCGAAGCGGGCGTGCTCGGCCTCCTGCGACAGCACGCCCTCGGCCAGGATGGTGCCGTCCGGCGCCAGCACGGCCGCCGCCGTCTCGTCGCAGCTGCTCTCAAGGCCCAGCACCGGCCCCGGCAGCTTGATCCCACCTTCCACGCCCATGGGCAGGGTTCTATGACACAGGCATGTCCCTTGCCCATCCCGCCGCAGCGCGTCGTGCCCTTCCGCTCCGCGTGGGCACGCGCGCCTCGCCGCTCGCGCTGTGGCAGACGCGGGATTTCCTGGCCCGCATCACCCGCTTCTGCCCCGTGCTGCGCGATGCCAATGCCTTCGAGGAACAGCGGATCGAGACCTCCGGCGACAAGATCCAGGACCGCCTGCTGGCCGAGATCGGCGGCAAGGGCCTCTTCGCCAAGGAAATCCACGAGGCGCTGCTCGATCGCCGCGTCGATTTCGCGGTGCATTCGCTCAAGGACCTCGAGACCGAGATGCCGCCGGGCATCGTGCTGGCCTGCACCCTGAAGCGCGAGGATGCGCGCGACTGCCTGCTGCCCGGCCCCGCGCTGCCCGCCGCCGACCCGGCGGACCCCTTCGCCGCGCTGCCGCAGGGCGCGGTGATCGGCACGTCGTCGGTGCGGCGCCAGTCCCAGCTGCTGCATCGCCGGCCCGACCTGAACGTGGTCATGTTCCGCGGCAATGTGCAGACGCGCCTGCGCAAGCTGGCGGAAGGCGAGGCCGCCGCGACGCTGCTCGCACTCGCCGGCCTGCGCCGCATGGAACTCGACCCGCCGGGTTCCGTCGCGATCGACGCCGAGATCATGGTCCCCGCCGCTGGCCAAGGCATCGTCGGGGTGACCGTGCGCGCCGACGACACCGAACTGCACGAATTGCTGGCCGCCATCGAGGACCCCGAGGCGCGCGCCGTCTCCTCCGCCGAACGCGCGCTGCTGGCGGCGCTCGACGGGTCCTGCCGCACCCCGATCGGCGGCCATGCGCGGCTGATGGACAATGGCCGCCTGCGCCTGACCGGCCTGGTCGCGCGCGCCGACGGCTCCTTCCTGCTGCGCCGGACCGAGGAAGGCGACGCGGCCGACGCGATCCGCCTGGGTGATGCGCTGGGCCAGGCGCTGCGGCGCGACAGCCCGGCCGACCTGTTTGCGTAGCCCGCCCGCCACGCCGGCGGCGCCCCGCGCGTCGCCGTGGCGCGCGACCGTGCCGCGCCGCGCCTGATGCCCGTACGCGCCGTCCTTGTGACGCGCCCCGCGCCGGGCGATGCGGAAACCGCGGCGGCGCTTGCCGCGCTCGGCTGGCAGCCGGTCTTGGCCCCCGCGCTGGTGCTGCGCGAATGCCCACCCGCGACGCTGCCGCCCGCCCAGGCCCTGCTGCTGGCCAGCCGCGCCGCCGCGCGCGCCCTGCCGCCCACGCCGATGCC
>NZ_CAKKLX010000059.1 GCF_918698155.1 Roseomonas sp. CECT 9278 | reverse complement strand
CCACGCCACCCGCCCGCCCGGGGCCCGCGGCCACGCCCCGGCCCGCCGCCCAGCCCGCCATCGCCCGCGGCCCCGCCCCGGCGCCCACCCCCGCGATCGCACGCCCCACCGCCCCCGGCGCCCTGCAATCCCCCAACCTGCGCCCGTGGGAGGGCCTGTCCAACGCCACCTTCCGCCAGCGCATCGCCGAGGCCGAGCGCAGCGCCGAGCACCCGCGCGACGGCTATGCGCTGCGCAATGCGAATTCCGGCGCGCTCGGCCGCTACCAGTTCCTGCCCATCGCGCTGCGCGACATCGGCTGGATGGATGCCGCCGGCGCCTGGACCGACACCGCCGCCCGCCACGGCGCGACGGACGAGGCCAGCTTCCTCGACAGCCCGCCGGCGCAGGAGGCCGCGATGTCGGCCTACCTGGCGCGGCAGGAGGCGATCCTCGACCGCGGCGGCACGCTCGGTGCGGTCGGCGCCACCATCCGCGGCCTGGACGGGCAGGAGATCGCGTTGACCGAGGGCGCCCTGGTCGCCGCGGCCCACCGGCGCGGCGCCGGCACCCTGGCGCGCTACCTGACCCACCGCACCGAGACACCGGACGCGCCGCTCTCCCCCGCCCAGCGCACCGCCTTCGAGAGCGTCGAGCACCGGCTGCGCGGCTTCGCGGCCGTCCCCTACGCCAGCGAAAGGCCGGGCAACCGGCAAATGGCGCGGCGCGGCGGCCCGGCCGGCTGAACGACCCGCCTTTGACTTGCAGGGCCGTTCGGTGAAGGACTGCGCCGCAACATCGCAGCCAGAACAGACGGACCCCCATGCCATCACTGACCGGCCAGGTCGCCCTGGTCACCGGCGCCTCCCGCGGGATCGGCGCCGCGCTTGCCGTCGAACTCGCCCGCCGCGGCGCCCAATGCGTGCTGGTGGCGCGCACCCAGGGCGGGCTGGAGGAGACCGACGACGCCATCCGCGCCGCCGGGGGGCTGCCGGCCGCGCTGCTGCCGCTCGACCTGCAGCGCCGCGCGCAGGACATCGACATGCTGGGGCCGTCGGTCGTGGCGCGCTTCGGGCGGCTCGACATCCTGGCCCATGCCGCCGGCGTGCTGCCGAAGCTGACCCCGGTCGCGCATATCCAGCCGCGCGACATCGAGGAATCCCTCGCCGTGAACCTGACGGCCGCCTGGCGGCTGATCCGCACCTGCGACCCGCCGCTGCGCGCCGCGCCGGCCGGCCGCGCCGTGGTGCTGACGGATGCCGTGGCGGCCGCGCCGGCGCCCTATTGGGGCATGTATGGCGCGGCCAAGGCCGGCATGGAGCACCTGGTGCGCTGCTGGGCCGCCGAGGTCGCGACCACCCCGCTGCGCGTCATGCTGGCCGATCCCGGCGCGGTCGCCACCGGGCTGCGCGCCAATGCCTTCCCGGGCCAGGACCCGGCGGCGATGGCCGGCCCGCAGGATGTCGCGCCAGCACTCGCGGACCTGTGCGAGGCGGCGGAACAGCGCCATGGCGAGACGATCCGCCTGGGCCGGTAGCGCAGCGGCGCCCGGCCTGGGCGCGCGATCCGACCCGGCAGGGCTGCGCGCCGCGCCGGACGAACCCGCCGGCGGCCGCGCACCGCTGCGGGGCTACGGCGCGGGTGCGCCCAGCGCCCGCACCGCCGCCCCCGCCGCGACGCCCGGTGGCACCGGTGCCACCGGCGCGACGCGGGCCGCGGCCTCGGCCGCCACCGCCTCGATCGCCGGCGAGGGTGCCGGGGCAAAGACCACCGTGGGGGCCGGCACCACCACCGGCACCGGCGGTGGCGGCGGCGGTTCCGGCGGCGTGGCGGCGGCCGTGACGGCCCGCCCCACCCGGCCGACCCAGCCGATCCGGTTGTTTTCCTGCGCCGGCGTCAGTGTCGCCGGGCCGTCCGCCACGCCGCGATAGGCCGGATAGGCCGCCGGCGGCACCGTCCAGCAATCCACCGCGCCGAGCGACCGGGTGCACATCGGCGGCGGCGCCGGCGCATTGTCCTGCCCGCAATAGGCATCGCCGCGGCCGATCCGGGCGATCGAGCAATCCTCCCCGGTCACCAGGGAGACCAAGCCATCCCCCACGGTCCGCCCGAAGGCGCGCAGCGACACGGCCTCGACCGCCGCGGGGATGGCCAGCAGGGGCGCCCCGGGGGCGCCGACCGCGGCGCAGCCGGGCGCCAGGGCCAGCAGGAACAAGGTCGCGGCAGGTCGCATGGCGCATAGGACCCCGCCCGGGCTTAACGCCCCGCCAACGGGCCTGTATGGTCCGGCCCCTTTCCGGGGTCGGGCCGCGCCCGCCCGCCGCAGCCAGAGGTGCCGCACTTGCCCGATATCTTCGACGAGGTGGAGGAGGATCTCCGCGCCGAACGCGCCGCCCGGATGTGGAAGCGCTTCGCCACGCCGCTGATCGGCGTGCTCGTGCTGGTGATCGGCGGCGTGGCCGGCTGGCAGGGCTGGCAATGGCACCAGGCGCGCCAGCGCGACGCCGCCGCCGCCAGCTTCCTCGCCACCCACCGCGCCGCCGAGGCCGAGGGCGCCGACCTGCCCGCCATGACCGCCCGCTTCGAGGCGATGGCGCCCGAGGCCCCGGCCGGCTACCGCACCATCGCGCTGCTGCGCGCCGCGGCGCTCAAGGCCGAGACCGGCGACCGCGACGGCGCGCTGGCGCTGTACGACCGCGTCGCCGCCGACACGTCGGTCGACCCGCTCTATCGCGACCTTGCCTCGCTGATGTGGGTCCTGCGGTCGATCGACAGCGGCGATCCGGCCGTGCTCGCGGCGCGCGTCGCGCCGCTCGCCCGCGCGGGGCAGCCCTGGAGCGCCTCGGCGCGCGAACTCGCCGGCCTGGTCGCGCTGCGCGCCGGCCAGCCGGCCGAGGCGCGGCGCACGCTGGAAGCCCTGGCCGCCGACGTCACCGCGCCACGCGCCATCCGCGACCGCGCCCAGCGCATCGCCGCCGGGATCGCCGGCTGATGCGCGCCCCCCTGACGCGCCGTGCGGCGCTGCTCGGCACCGCCGGCCTGCTCGGCGGCTGCGAGACCTTCGACAGCATCTTCGGCGAGCGGCGCGAACGCTTCGAAGGCAATCGCCAGCCAGTGATGTCGGTGCCGGAACGCACGCTGGCCGCCGATTCGGCCGCGCCGGCGGGCGGCATCGCGCTGCCCCCGCCGGCCCCGCGCGCCGACTGGCCGCAGCAGGGCGGCGATGCCGCGCATGGCGGCGGGCACCCGGCGCTGGGCGGCACGCTGGCCCGGTCCTGGAGCAGCGGCTTCGGCAGCGGCACCGCCTATCGCCGCCGCCTCGCGGCCGGGCCGGTGGCCGGCGGCGGGCTGGTCTTCGCGGCCGATGCCTCCTCCGACGTCTCGGCCTTCGACCTCGCTTCCGGCAGCCGCCGCTGGCGCCGCGACGTCAGCCGCGAGAACGAGAGCGCCGGGTCGATCGGCCCGGGCCTGGGGCTCGCCGGCGACACGCTGTTCGTCGCCACCGGCCTGTCGGAGCTGCTGGCGCTGAACGCCGCCGACGGCACCATCCGCTGGCGCGTGGACCTGCCGGCCCCCGCCCGCGGCGCGCCCACCATCGCGGAGGGCCGTGTCTTCGTGCCCACCGTCGCGAGCCACCTGGTCTGCCTGTCGGCCGAGGACGGGCGGCGCGTCTGGACGCACCGCGCCACCGCCACCGTGACCATCCCCTTCGGCCTGCCCGCCCCGGCGGTCGAGGGCGAGGTGGTGGTCTGCGGCTTCCCCTCCGGCGAATTGTTCGCGCTGCGCGCGACCGACGGCCGCGTGCTCTGGAGCGAAAGCCTGGCGGCGACCGGCGGCCTGGTGCTGTCGGACATCGCGGGCGTGCGCGCCAGCCCCGCCATCTCGGGCGGGCGGGTCATCGCGGTCGGCGTCGGCGGGCTGACCATCTGCGTGGACATGCGATCCGGCCGGCGGCTGTGGGAACAGGAGACCGGCGGCACCGAGGCCGCCTGGATCGCCGGCGAATGGGTGTTCCTGACCAACGATGTCGGCCAGGTGGCGGCGATCGGGCGCGACAGCGGCCAGGTGCGCTGGGCGACCTCGCTGCGCCCGCCCGCGCGCGGCAGCCGGCCGCAGGAACGCATCGGCCTGTCAGCCCCCGTGCTGGCGGGCGGGCGGCTGCTGGTGGGCACCACCGGCGACGAACTGGTGGCGATCGACCCCGCGACGGGCGCGGTGGCCGGGCGCATCTCCCTGCCCGGCGCGCTGACGCTGCAGCCGATCGTGGCGGGCAACCTGCTGGTGGCGGCGACCGACGACGCCACGCTGGTCGCCTTCGCCGGCGCGGGCTGAGCCGGGCGCCATGACGCCCACCATCGTCATCCTCGGCCGGCCGAATGTCGGCAAGTCGACGCTGTTCAACCGCCTGGCGCAGCGGCGCATCGCCATCGTGGACGATACGCCCGGCGTCACGCGCGACCGCAAGCAGGCGGAAGCGCGGATCGGCGGGCGGGACGTCACGCTGGTCGATACCGCGGGGCTGGAGGAAGCGCCGCCCGATACCGTCGCCGGGCGCATGCGCCAGAGCTCGGAAGCCGCGCTGCGCGCCGCCGACCTGGTGCTGTTCGTGGTCGATGCGCGCGCGGGCCTGACGCCGGCCGACCGTGCCTTCGCCACCTGGCTGCGGAAGGCCGCGCTGCCCGTGCTGGTGGTGTCGAACAAGGCCGAGGGCCGCGGCGGCATCGCGGCCGCGATGGAGGCCTTCGAACTGGGCCTGGGCGACCCCGTCGCGGTCAGCGCCGAGCACAATGAGGGCCTCGGCGCGCTGCACGAGGCGGTGGCCGAGGCGCTCGGCGCCGAACCCGAGGAGGAACCCGAGCCCGAGGACGGCGCCGAGCCCGACCCCGACCGCCCGCTGCGCATCGCCATCGTCGGCCGCCCCAATGCCGGCAAGTCCACGCTGCTGAACGCCCTGATGGGCGAGGAACGCATGATCACCGGCCCCGAGCCGGGCCTGACGCGCGATTCCGTCGCGCATGAATGGCGCGACCACACCGGCGGGCGCGTGCGCCTGGTGGACACCGCGGGCATGCGCAAGAAGGCGCGCATCCAGGAACGGCTGGAGCAGATGTCGGTGGCCGCCACGCTCGGCGCGCTGAAGGAAGCCGAGATCGTGATCCTGGTGGTGGACGCGCTGCTGGGCATGGACGAGCAGGACCTGCGCATTGCCCGCCTGGCGGAACGCGAGGGCCGCGGCATCGTGATCGCCTTCAACAAGTGGGATGCGGTGGAGGATCGCGCGGCGGCGCGGCGCGTGCTGGACGACACGCTGATGGCCTCGCTCGCGCAGTTGCGCGGCATCGCGGTGGTGCCGCTCTCGGCGCAGACCGGGCGCGGTGTCGACAAGCTGATGCCGGCGGTGCGCGCGGCCTATGCGCTGTGGAACCGCCGGGTCGGCACCGGCGAGCTGAACCGCTGGCTGGAAGGCGCCTTGTCGCGCCACCCGCCGCCGGCGGTGGATGGGCGCCGGGTGAAGCTGCGCTACGCCACCATGCCCAAGGCGCGCCCGCCGACCATCGCGATCTTCGGCACGCGGGCCGAGGACCTGCCCGAGGACTACCGCCGCTATCTGGTGAATTCCTTCCGCGAGACCTTCGACATGCCCGGCATGCCGATCCGCCTGCAGCTGCGCGGCACCAAGAACCCCTACGCCGAGGAGTGAGCGCACAGCGGTCAAGGCCGCGGCGGCGCCGGCGTGTGATCCCTGCCGCTTGCCGCGTGCCCTGGGTGATCTATACCACCACTCACGCCGTCCCCGGACCGGTTGTGCCGCCAGCAGGCGCGGCGATCCCGGCGCGGCCCGTTGTTCGATCGCATTTTCCGAGTCGCGAAGGCGCCCGGCTCGAAAATGCTCCCGCCGCCGCTGGAGAGCCTCGCCGGACATGGATGTGGACCCGAATACCCCGCCGAGCATCGGACAGCGGCTCTCGGCGATCGAGGAGCGGATAGAGCGCTTGGCGCATCGACTGGAGGAAGCGATCGGCTACTTCGCCGTGCGGTCGAACCGCGTGACGGACAGCCAGTCGATCTACCTGGGCGACAATACCGCGGTGACCTTCCTCGAGGACGGCACGCGCATCATGGTGGACACGAAAAGCCTCGACATCGGTGTCCACCTGCTGACGCTCGGCCGCTGGGAACCGCAATACACCGCGCTGTTCGCCAGGCTGGTGCGGCCGGGCGACACGGTGTTCGACCTCGGCGCCAACCATGGCGTCTATGCGCTGATGGCCGCGCGGCTGGTCGGCGCGACCGGCCGGGTCCATGCCTTCGAGCCCAATCCGCGGCTGGCGCAGCTGGTCGACATGTCGCTGCGCATCAACGGCTTCGCCGGCTGGGCGCAGGTGCACCGGATCGCGGCCTCCGACCGGACCGGCATCGCGCGGCTGTTCTTCACCGATTCCTATTCGGGCGGCGGGTCGCTGTCGGGCACGGCGGAGCAGAGCGACGCCACCGGCGCGTCGAAGCATGCGGTGGATTGCCGCCTGGTGCCGCTCGATACCCTGTTCCCCGACCCGGCGATGCGCCTCGATGTCATCAAGATGGACGTCGAGGGGCATGAGGGACCGGCGCTGCGCGGCATGCGCGAGCTGCTGGCGCGGTCGCCCGACGTGCGGATCATGATGGAGTACGGCCCGCAGATGATGCACGCGTCGGGCATGGCCGCGCCGGAAGTGGTCGCGCTGCTCGAAGGGCTGGGGCTGTCCGCCTGGACGATCGACCACGAGGGCGGCATCGCGCCGGCGGCCTGGGCCGACCTCGCGTCCCAGACCAGCGGGCTGCAGAACATCCTGGCCGCGCGGCACGCGCCCTTCTGACCGACAGCGGCTCGGCCACGCCCGCGCCGCACCGCTTACCGAGGATCCCCATGGACCTGCCCGCCGGCGCCGGCACCAAGATCGCCTTCGTCCACGTCCCCAAGACCGCGGGGACCTCGCTCACGACCGTGCTGGCGAAGGGCTGGGGCCGCGTGAAGATCGTCGGCCAGGCCAGGGAAGTCGATGCGATGCCCGCCGAGGAGGTCGAAGACCTGACGTTGGTCGCCGGGCATTTCTTCCCCTACCAGCTGCGCCGCCCGTGCTTTCGCGACTATGCGGCGGTGACCGTGCTGCGCGACCCCTTCGACCGGCTGGTCAGCGCCTGGCGCTTCGCGCATGAGCGCGTGGCGGAGGGCGACAAGGTCGGGCCGGCCATGGCCTTCGCCTCGGCCGTCAGCTTCTCGGAATTCGCCTTCTCCTCCTACGGCGCCTACGAACGCCATTCGCAGATCTACAACCTGGCCCGCGAACAGGGGATGCAGCCGCAGCAGCAGCCCATGGCGCGCATGCTGCGGCGTGCCAAGCGGCGGCTGGATGGCATGCTGGTCGGCACGGCGGACCGGCTGGATGACTTCGCCCACGCGCTGTTCCATCGCTTCGATCGCGGCGATCCGCCGCCGATGCCGCGACTCAACACCACCGAGGCGGTGCCCGACGAGGCGCTGGGCCTGTCGCCCGTGCGGCGCGCGGCGCTGCTCGAGATCCTGGCGCCGGACTACGAATTGCTGGCGCATGGGCGGCGGCTGATGGAGGCGCAGATCGCCGGGCGGGCGGCGACGTGACCGACTTCGCCTTCCTGCTGTCCAAGATCCTGTGGTTCCCGGCCCGGCCCGGGCATTTCGCGCTGATCGTGGGCTTCGTCGGGTTGTTCATGGTCTGGCGCGGGCGGCGCTTCGGGCGCTGGCTGATCCTCGCCTGCCTCGGCTTCTTCCTGATGCTGGTGGTGACGCCGGTGAACCAGTGGCTGCTGCTGCCGCTTGAGGACCGCTTCGCCCGCCCCGCCGAGGCCCCGCCGCGCGTGGACGCGATCATCGTGCTGGGCGGCGCCGTCGAGCAGAACATCACCGAGGCGCGCGGCATCCCCTCGCTCAACGGCGCGGCGGAACGCATGACCGAGGGCGTGATCCTGGCGCGCCGCTACCCGGAGGCGCGGGTGGTCTTCACCGGCGGCCAGGGGTCCTTCGTGCATGGTGGCGTGACCGAGGCCGATGTCGCTCGCCAGCTCTGGACCGCCATGGGCCTGCCGCCCGAGCGCGTGATCTACGAGGACCAGGCGCGCAACACGCATGAGAACGCGGTGCTGACCGCGCGGCTGCTGGCCCCGCGCCCCGGCCAGGTCTTCCTGCTGGTGACCTCGGCATCGCACATGCCGCGGTCGGTGGCGGTGTTCCGCGCCGCGGGCTTCCGCGACATCATCCCCTGGCCGGTGAATTTCCGCACCGGGCACAGCTGGGCGTCCTGGTACGACGCGCCCTTCCCCGAGCGGCTCGGCCAGTTCGAATGGGCGTTCCGCGAATGGATCGGGCTGGTGGCGTACCGGCTGATGGGGCGCACCGACAGCCTGCTGCCATCGCGCGAGGCGCCGGGCCGCTGAGGCGGGAACGGCCCGCGCGCCGGCAGGCACCCTGCCCGCGAGAGGGCGCAGGCTTTGCCGGCGCGCCGACGCGCACCACGCCCACGCGCTGACGCACCCAACGCCCGCGCACCGCCGCACCCAACGCCCGCGCACCGCCGCACCCAACGCCCGCGCACCGCCGCACCCAACGTCCGCGCACCGCCGCACCCAACGTCCGCGCACCGCCGCACCCAACGTCCGCGCACCGCCGCACCCAACGCCCGCGCACCGCCGCACCCAACGCCCGCGCACCGCCGCGCCCAACGTCCGCGCACCGCCGCGCCCAACGTCCGCGCACCGCCGCGCGACGCCCCGCACCCGCCCCTCACCGCGCGCCGCGCTGCCGTTCCACTTCGCGCCAGCGCGCCACGTTGCGGTTGTGCTCCTCCAGCGTGCGGGCGAAGGCATGCCCGCCAGTGCCGTCGGCCACGAAGAACAGGTGCTCCGTCGCCTCGGGCCGAGTCGCAGCAGCCAGCGCGGCCCGCCCCGGGCTCGCGATCGGCCCCGGCGGCAGGCCGCGGATGCGATAGGTGTTGAAGGGGTGCTCGCGATCCAGGTCGGCCCGGCTGATCGGGCGGTCCATCGGCGCGCCGGCGGTCGCCGCATAGGCGACCGTCGGGTCCGACTGCAGCGGCATCCCGCGTCGCAGGCGGTTCACGAACACGCCGGCGACCTGGCCACGTTCCTCGGGCCTGCCGGTCTCGCGCTCGACGATCGAGGCCAGCACCAGCGCCTCGCGCGCCGAGGTCAGCGGCAGGTCGGGCGCGCGCGCCGCCCAGGCCTCGGCGAGCGCGCGGTCCATCGCGGCATCGGCGCGGCGCAGCAGGGCGGCGCGCGTCTCGCCCCATTCGAAAGCATAGGTCTCGGGCAGGAAATCGCCCTCGGCGATCGCAGGGATATCGCCGGTCAGGCCTTCGGTGCGCTCCAGCAGGGCGCGGAGTTGATGGGCAGTGAGGCCCTCGGGGATGGTCAGGCGGCGCTGCACCGGGCGGGCATCGCGCAGGATGCGCAGCACCTCGGCCAGCGGCGCGCCGGCAGGGAAGGCGAATTCCGCGGCGCGCAGCGGGCCCTCGCCGCGCGTGAGCCAGGCGGCCAGGGCGAAGGCGCGCGGGTCGGCAATCACCCGCGCTTCGGCCAGCGCGGCGGCGATGCGCTCGGTGCCGCCGCGCGGGATGACCACCTGCGTCGGCGCGGGCAGCGGACCGGGAGAGGTATAGGCGCGCCATGCGAAGGACGCGGCAAGGCCGCCGGCGAGCAGGACGACCAGGGCCAGCGCGAGGAACGTCAGGCGGAGACGCATGGCTAGGGGCCCGCGCCGGAGGGGCGCCGCCCCTCCCAACCACCCCGCCAGGGGGCGACGGCCCCCTGGACCGCGGGATATGGACGCTGCGTGGGGACGCGCGGCGGGGATTCCCGGATCGATGCCCCGCATCGGGCCGCGAGCGCGAAGCGCGACTGCGCCCAACCCATCAGCCGTGCCCGGCGCACCAGCGCAGGGCGCGAAGGCAAGCCGGCCGGATGGCCGGTGCCCGCCGTCCGCGGGCGCGAAAAAGACTCAGGGCGCAGCCCTGAACACGATCGACGCATTGGTGCCGCCGAAGCCGAAGGAATTCGACAGCGCCACCTCGATCTTGCGCGGCTGCGCAGCCAGCGCCACGCGGTCGATCACGCTTTCGCGCGACGGCTTCTCCAGATTCAGCGTCGGCGGCGCCACGTTGTCGCGGATCGCCAGGATCGAGAAGATCCCCTCCACCGCCCCCGCGGCGCCCAGCAGATGCCCGACCGCCGATTTGGTCGACGACATCGCCAGGCCCTTGGCGTCACCGCCCCACAGCCGCTCGACCGCTTCCAGTTCCAGGTCGTCGCCGAGCGGGGTCGAGGTGCCATGCGCATTCACGTACTGCACCTGCGCCGGCGTGACCTTGGCGGAGGCCAGCGCGGCCTTCATGGCGCGGAAGGCACCTTCATGGCCATCGGCCGGGGCGGTGATGTGATAGGCATCGCCCGACATGCCGTAGCCGATCACCTCGGCGTAGATCTTCGCACCGCGCGCCTTGGCGTGTTCGAATTCCTCGAGCACCAGCACGCCCGCGCCCTCGCCCATCACGAAGCCGTCGCGGCCCTCGTCCCAGGGGCGCGAGGCCGCGGCCGGCGTGTCGTTGAAGCCGGTGGACAGCGCGCGCGCCGCGCAGAAGCCGGCAACGCCCAGTTCGCAGACGGCCGCCTCGGCGCCGCCGGCCACCATCACGTCGGCATCGCCCAGCGCGATCAGCCGCGCCGCGTCGCCCAGCGCATGCACGCCGGTGGCGCAGGCCGTCACCACGGAATGGTTCGGCCCCTTGAAGCCGTAGCGGATCGACACCTGGCCCGAGGCCAGGTTGATCAGCGCGGACGGAATGAAGAAGGGCGAGATGCGCCGCGCCTTGCCGGTCACCGCCAGCATCGCCGCCTCGTGGATCGTCTCGAGACCGCCGATGCCCGAGCCGATCATCACGCCGGTGCGGCAGCGGCTTTCCTCGTCGGTCGGCGCCCAGCCGGAATCCTCGACCGCCTCGCCCGCCGCAACCAGTGCGAACTGGATGAAGCGGTCCATCTTCTTCTGGTCCTTGATCGGGATCCATTCGTTGATGTCGAGACCGCCATCCGCCCGCACGCCGGTCGGAATCTGCCCGGCGATCTTGGCCGGCAGCGACGCCACGTCGAAGGACTGGATGCTGCCGATGCCGGATTCGCCGGCCAGCATCCGCTTCCACACATGCTCGACCCCAAGGCCGAGCGGGCAGGCGATGCCCATGCCGGTCACGACCACGCGTCGCGGCTGGAAACCGTTCTGGAACACGCGCGCTACCCCCCAACCAAGTCCGGGCGTTACTCGCCCTTCTGCTTCTCGATGTAGTCGATCGCGTCCTTCACGGTGGTGATCTTCTCCGCCGCGTCGTCCGGGATCTCGACGCCGAAGGCCTCCTCGAAGGCCATGACCAGCTCGACCGTGTCGAGGCTGTCCGCACCCAGGTCGTCGATGAACGAGGCTTCCGGGGTCACCTTCGCCTCCTCGACGCCGAGGTGCTCGACGACGATCTTCTTCACCTTCTCGGCGGTGTCGCTCATCGCGTTACTCTCTCCGTTCTGCCGGGCCGCGCCCGTGCGAAAATGCCGACTGCGTTCCGCCCGGTGCCGGCCGGACTCGCGCCCCGGGCCCCCGCGGAGTCCGGCGCTTAACATGGAAGCGACGCGGGGCCTAGGCGCTCATGGCGACACCGGTCAAGGGACCGGGCCGGCATGGACCGCCGGCCAGCACCGTGACGCCATCGCATGTAGCCACGGCGCAACACAGCGGCAAGGACGCCGGCGGCGCTGCTACAGCCCGGCCCGCGCGCCCAGCGCCCCCAGTTCCTCGACGAATCGCGCCGCCGCCACGTCGGGTGTCCAGGGGCGCCAGGGCGGGTCGCCGTAGCGCACGGCCAGCGGGTCGGCCGCCATGACGGCGGCGCGGATGCCCAGCGTCTCGCGCACCTCGGTGGCGGTCCAGCCGACCACGTGCACGGCCTCCGCCGCCGCGACCGCGATGTCGACCGCCTTGTGCGCGCGCTTGTCCTCCGCGCTCCAGGGCGGCAGGCGGTAGCGCGTCGCGACCACCCCGGACAGGCGCGCCTGCAACTCGGCGAAGGCCGGCCCCAGGAAGGGCTTCAGCGGCGAGATGCAGTCGAAGTTGATCAGTCCTTCGTCGGCATCGTGCAGCAATTCGCGCAATTCCTGCGCCGGCGTCAGGCGATGGCGCGTGCGGGTGCGCCGCAGCGCCAGCACCGTCAGCGAATGCTGCGCGACCGACAGCGGCTCCGGCCAGGCCGAATGCCCGCCCCAGCGGAAGGTGCGGGCCAGGCCGGTGGCCAGGTCCGCATCCGTCCAGTCGAGCGGCGTGGGCGCCAGCAGGTCGAGCCGCCGGCCCGAGGGCAGCCGCACCCAGGCGCGATCAGCCACGATTCGCGCCGTCAGTAGGTGGCAAACACCCGCTCCAGGTCGGTGACGCCATGCGCCAGGGCCAGCGCCAGCAGCACCCGCGCCTTCTGCGGCGTCAGGTTGTCCGCCGTGATGAACCCCAGCGCGCTGTTCTTGGTGGTGCGCGCCGCGCGTCCCGACATGGCGCGCGACGACGTCACCACCGCGACCCCCTGCTTCACCGCCGCCGCCATGGCGTCCGACATGGCCGGCGTCACGTAGCCAGGCGCGAAGCCGGCGGCGACGATGCCCTTCGCACCGGCGGCGACGAAGGCCTCGATCGCCGTGCCGTCGGCGCCGGCATAGGTATAGGCGATATCCACGCGCGGCAGCGCGGCCAAGCCGCGGATGTCGAATTCGGTGTCGGGTGCCAGGCGCCGCAGCGGCCGGCGATACCACGCGATCATGTCGGCATCGGCATGGCCCAGCGCGCCGAAATCCGCCGTGCGGAAGGTCTGCATCCGCAGGGTCGAGGTCTTGGTGACCTCGCGCGCCGCCTGGATCTCGTCGTTCAGCAGCACCAGCGCGCCCAGGCCCCGCGCGCCCGGGTCGGCCGCCACGCGGCAGCCATTCAGCAGGTTCATCGGCCCGTCGCCGGCCAGCGCCGAGGCCGGGCGCTGCGCGCCCACCACCACCACCGGTTGCGGAATCTTCAGGGTGAGGGAGAGAAAATACGCCGTCTCCTCGAGCGAGGCCGTGCCATGCGTGACCACGATGCCGGCCAGGTCGGGATGCTCGGCCGACAGCCGGTCGCAGATCAGCACCAGCTCCTTCCATTCCGGCCAGGCCAGCGCGGTGGACGGGATCGCCTTGAAGGGCACCGGCAGCACATCGGCCACCAGCGCCAGTTCCGGCACGCGCGCGATCACCGCGTCGACGTCCAGCACCTTCCCGCGCGAGGCATAGTCGATCAGCTCCAGCGGCCCCTGCCCCATCGAGGAAATGGTGCCGCCCGTGCCGATGATGGCGACCTTCGGTTTCGTGCTCACGCTGCTGCCTTTCCCGCCGCGCCGATGCGCAGCCTGTCGATCACGTGGTCGGTGGTCATCACGTCGCCGAAGATGTTCCAGAAGCTCGCGAGCGACGCGTTGTGCTCGGCGTCACTGTTCGCCGCGTTGCAGTCCGCGACCATGATGGTGCGGAAATTGGTCATCATCGCGTCGCGCGCGCTGCTCTCGCAGCACACGTTGGTCACGGTGCCGCCGATCAGCACGGTGTCGAAGCCGCGCGCGCGCAGGCGTTCGGGAAGGTCGGAGGAGCCCTGGATGAAGGCGCTGAAGCGGTGTTTCTTCACCCGCTCATCCCCGGGCCGGACATCGAGCGCCGGCCACAGCGCATGGCCGGGCGTGCCCTCGGTCATGGCGGCGACGCGCCGCGCGCGGGCGGCCGGCGTCGCCATGCGCTGCATCACGGACCATTCCTCGTCGCAGCGCGGATCATGGGTGTTCTGCACCCAGAACACGCCGCCGCCGGTCGCGCGCACGGCGTCGGCCAGGCGGTTCACCGCCGGCACGATGCGCTCGGCCATGGGGCAGAAGGCGTGGCTGATCGCCGCGTCCATGAAGCCCACCTGCAGGTCGATCACCACGAAGGCGGTGCGGGCGGGCACCAGCTCCTCGAACGGGTGCGCGCGCCCGCAGCGCGCTTCGACGCGGGCGATGATCTCGGGCGGGATGGCAAGCGGGTGCATGCGGGCGGTCTCCCGTGGGCGGGCGTGGCGCCGGCGACGTTGCGCGTTTCCAGCCCGGCAGGCTATCGGCGCCCCCGCCGGTCGGCAACCCGGCCGCCGGTCAGCCGCGCGCCTCCACCACCGCCGTCGTCAGGCGCGACACGCAGGCCAGCCGGCCATCCGCGCGGCGGATCTCGGTCTGCCAGACCTGCGTGGTGCGGCCGACATGCAGCGGGCGGCACACCGCCGTCACCACCTCCCCCTTCGGCACGGCCGCGACATGGTTGGCATTGACCTCCAGCCCCACGGCGCGGCGCCCCTCGGGCAGCGTGAGCGTGCTGGCGATGCTGCCGAGCGTCTCCGCCAGCACGACCGACGCCCCGCCATGCAGGATGCCGAAGGGTTGCACATGGCGGTCGTCGACCGGCATCTCGGCCTTCAGGAAGTCCTCGCCCACTTCCAGGATGCGGATGCCGAAATGCCCGGGCAGGCTGCCGGCGAAGCGCGCCTCCATCTGCGCGGGCGTCGCCGCGCGTTGCCAGATTGCCATCACCAGGCCCCTTCCTCCATGACAGCTGGGCAGTCTGCCGGGCCGCCGCGGCCAGGGCGAGGGGCGCGGTCGAGGCCGGCGCCGCCTGCCCCTCGGGCGGCTGGGCGGCCGGGTAAGGTTGACGCTGGCGGGCATGACGGGAATAATTATGACAGAAGAAGAACATCCGACCGAAGGACCGCGCCGGGACGAATCGCCGGACATCGCGCGTTCGGCGGCAGGGTCGGAGCGGTCATGGGGCGAAACAGCATACCGGACCCTAGGGTCGGCAAACGGATGGTGATGCTGTGCAGGTAGTGCTGGATGTCTCGAGGTTCCTCGCGTGTGGACGCCGCCAGGCACCCTCGGGCATCGACCGTGTCGAGGCGGCCTATGCGCGGCGTTGGCTCGATGCGCCCCCCAGCAGCGTGACCTTCGTCGCCCGCGGGCCGCGCAATGGCTATGCGGCGGTGCCCCGCGGCATGGTCGCCGACCTCGCGGACCGGCTTGATGTCGCGTGGGGCGGCGGGCCGGATGCCGCGACCGCGCTGCGCGGCGCCCGGCGGATCGGGATGCTGGCGCTGGCGCGCATGATGGTCGGGCGGGGCCGCGCCCGCGTGGCCGAAGTGCTGGGGCGCGAGCGCCGCACGCTGTTCCTGCTGGTCTCCCACCGCCTGATGGAACAGCCCGAACCGATCGCCGAGCTGCGCCGCGCCGGCGCCGCCTTCATCCCGCTGGTGCACGACCTGATCCCGGCGACGCATCCCGAATACGCCCGGCCCGGCGTGGCGATGCAGCATCTCCAGCGGCTCGAGACAGTGGCCGCGCTGGCCGATGGCATCATCGTCAATTCCGCCGCCACCGCCGCCGTGCTGCGGCCGCACCTGGTCCGCCAGGCCGCGCCGCCGCCGCTGCTGGTCGCGCCGCTGGGGATCGGCCGGCCCGCGCCGGCGCCGCCCGCCCCGCCCGGCACGCCCTATTTCGTGGTGATCGGCACCATCGAACCGCGCAAGAACCACCTGCTGCTGCTGCACCTGTGGCGCGAATTCGCCGCCAAATGGGGCTCCGCCGCGCCGCGCCTGGTGCTGGTCGGGCGCCGCGGCTGGGAGAACGAGAACGTCCTCGACCTGCTGGAACGCTGCACCCTGCTGCGCGGCCTGGTCCAGGAAGCGGGCTCCCTGCCGGACCCCGAGGTCGCGAGCCTGCTCGCCGGCAGCCGCGCCCTGCTGTTCCCCTCCTTCGCCGAGGGCTACGGCCTGCCGCTGGCCGAGGCGCTCGCCGCCGGCGCGCCGGCGATCTGCTCGGACCTCGCGGCGCTGCGGGAGGTCGGCGGCGACGTGCCGGAATACCTAGACCCGCTGGACGGGGCCGCGTGGCGGCGCCTGGTGCTGGACTATGCCGCGCCGGACAGCCGTGCGCGCGCCGCGCAGCTCGCGCGGCTGCGCCACTGGTCGCCGCCCGCATGGTCGGATCATTTCGCCGCCGTCGATGGCCTGCTGGCGCAGGTGGCCGCGCGCGGCGCGGCGTCCGTCGCCGCGCCGCAGCGGGCGGCGACGCCATCGGCCCTTGCCCCGGATGCCTTCGCGCCGCGGCCGCTCGGTCTGCGATGACGCGCAGCCCCGGACCGGGCAGACTGCCGGCATGAGTGCTGGACGCCGGCGGCGCACCACAGGACCAGGCAAGGCCGCGCAGGATGCCGTCGCCATCGTGGGCGCGGCGTGCCGGCTGCCGGGCGCGCCGGACCTCGATGCCTTCTGGTCGCTGCTGGAACATGGGGGCGACGCGGTCACCGCCATCCCGCCCGACCGCTTCGACCAGGCGCGCTGGCTGCATCCGCGCAAGTCCGAGGCCGGGCGGACCTATACCTTCGCCGCCGGCACGATCGGCGATGCGGCGGGCTTCGACGCCCAGGCCTTCGGCCTGTCCCCGCGCGAGGCCGCCGAGATGGACCCGCAGCAGCGCGTGCTGCTGGAAGTCGCCGCCGGCGCCTTCGAGGATGCCGGCTGGCCCGCCGAGCGCCTTTCCGGGCGCAATGTCGCGGTGTTTATCGGCGGGTCCTCCACCGACTACGCCGAGCTCCGCCTCGCTGACCCCTCGGCGGCCGACCGCTTCTTCATGACCGGCAATGCGCTGTCGATCCTGTCGAACAGGATCGGCAACGTCTTCGACCTGCGCGGCCCGGCGCAGACCATCGACACCGCGTGTTCGTCATCCCTGGTCGCGCTGCACCTCGCGCTGCGCGCGCTGGCCGACGACCCGGGCCTGGAAGCGGCGGTGGTGGGCGGCGTGTCCATGCTGCTCTCGCCCTATTCCTTCATCGGCTTCTCGCGCGCCAGGATGCTCTCGCCGACCGGGCGCTGCCGCGCCTTCGACGCCGCGGCGGACGGCTATGTGCGCGCCGAGGGGGCGGGTGCGGTCATCCTCAAGCGCCTGCCCGATGCCATGGCCGCCGGCGACCCGATCCGCGCCGTGCTGCTGGGCAGCGGGGCGAATGCCGCCGGGCGCACCATCGGCTTGTCGCTGCCGAACCGCGCCGCTCAGGCGGCGCTGATGGAACGCGTGATCGCCCGCGCCGACATCGCCCCCGAACGCTTCCTGGCCTTCGAGGCGCATGGCACCGGCACCCGCGTGGGCGACCCGGCGGAGACCTGGGCGATCGGCACCACCATCGCGCAGCGCCGCGCCGCGCCGCTGCCGATCGGGTCGGTCAAGACGAATATCGGCCACCTCGAGGCCGCGTCGGGCATGGCGGGGCTGCTGAAGGCCGTGCTGATGCTCCAGCACGGCGCCATCCCGCCCTCCCTGCATTTCCACGACCCCAACCCCGAGATCGACTTCGCCGCGCTGAACATCGCGGTGCAGACGCGCCACGCGCCATTGCCGCCGCGCGCCGATGCCGTGGTCGGCATCAATTCCTTCGGCTTCGGCGGCACCAACGCGACCGTGCTGGTCGGCCGCGCGCCGGTGGCGGCGCCGGCGCGGGCCGAACGCGGGCGCGGCAGCCCGCCGCTGGTGCTCTCGGCACGCTCGGCCGCGGCGCTCGGGCTGCTCGCGCAACGCTGGCGCGACCGGCTGGACGGCGCCGATGCGCCGGCGATATCGCGCGCCGCGCGCGGCGTGGCGCGCCACCGCGACCTGGCGCCGCATCGCCTGGTGCTGCGTGGGCCGGACATCGCCGGCGCGATCGATGCCTGGGCGGCCGGCGAGAAGCCCCCCGGCGCCGAGCAGAACGAGGCGGTGCGCGGCAGCCTCGCCTTCGTCTTCTCCGGCAATGGCGCGCAGCATGCCGGCATGGCGAAGCAGGCGCTGGCGGCCTCGCCCGCCTTCCGCGCCGCGCTGAAGCAGGCCGATGCGGCGCTGGCGCCGCTGCTCGGCTGGTCGCCGCTGGTACTGCTCAAGCGCGGCGTCGGCGCGCAGGCGCTGGCCGGCACCGACATCGCGCAGCCGCTGCTGTTCGCCATCCAGGTCGGCGTGGTCGGCGCGCTGGCCGAACAGGGGCTGCGCCCGGCGGTGGTGCTCGGCCATTCGGTCGGCGAGGTGGCGGCCGCCTGGTGCGCCGGGATCCTGCCGCTCGACCAGGCGGCGCGGCTGATCGTGGCGCGATCGCGCCACCAGCACGCGACGCGCGGCGCCGGGCGCATGGCCGCCATCGGCTGCGCGCCGGACGCCGCGGCGGCGCTGCTCGATGCCTGCGGCCCGGGGCTCGAGATCGCGGCGGTGAACGGCCCCGCCGCCATCACCGTGGCCGGCCCGGCCGAGGCCATCGCGCGGCTCTGCGCCGCCGCCGAACGGCAGCGCATCACCGCCGTGCCGCTCGACCTCGACTACGCCTTCCATGCCGCGGCGATGGACCCGGTGCGCGCCGGGCTGCTGGCCGACCTCGCGACGCTGGCGCCACGGGCGGGCATGGCGGAGATGGTCTCCACCGTCACCGGCGCGCTGCTGCCCGGCGAAGCGACCGGCGCGGCGTATTGGTGGCGCAACCTGCGCGAGCCGGTGCGCTTCCGCGACGCGACCCGCGCCGCCGCCGCCGCCGGCGCGCGGCTGTTCCTCGAGATCGGCCCCACCCCGGTCCTGCAATCCTACCTGCGCGAAAGCCTGCGCGAGGACACCGGCGAAGCCGCCGTGCTCGCCTCGCTGACGCGGCGCGATCCGGCGGGCGACCCCTTCCCCGCCATCGCCGACCGCGCCATCGCGCGCGGTGCCGACCCGCGCGCGGGCGCCGCCTTCGCCGGGCCGGCGGATCGCGCGCTGCCGCTCACGCCCTTCGCGCGCAGCGCCACCTGGTTCCCCCGCACGGTCGAGAGCGCGCGACTGACCGACCCGCAGCGCGACCACCCGTTGCTCGGCCTGCGCCAGGGCGCCGAGCCGGGGCTCTGGACCGCCTTCCTGGATACCGAGCTGTCGCCCTGGCTGGCCGACCACCGGCTGCTCGGCGAGGCGGTGCTGCCGGCGGCCGGCATGGCGGAGATGGCGCTCGCCGCCGCCGCCGTCCTGCACCCCGAGGCCGCGGCGCTGGAGGTCACCGACCTCGCCATCCTGCGGCCCGTGGCGCTCGACCCCGACCGCACGCGGGAACTGCGCTGCAGTGCCGATGCCGAGGGCGGCTTCACCCTCGAAAGCCGCCGCCGCCTGGCGGAGGAACCCTGGAGCCTGTCGGCGCGCGCGCGAATCGCCGCGCTGCCGCGCCTGCCCACCCTTCCCGCAGCGCCACCCACCGGCGGCCGCGCCGTCACGGGCGCCGAGGTGGTGGCGCTCGCCGCCCGTTGCGGCCTGGACTATGGGCCGGCCTTCCAGCCGGTCGATCGCGTGCTGGTCGATGACGCCACCGCCAGCGGCGTGGTCACGCTGCGCCTGCCGGCGGCCGCCCCGCCCACCGAAGGCTTCCTGCTGCATCCGGTGCTGCTCGATGGCGCGCTGCAGGGGCTGGTCGCGCTGCTCGCGGGGGTGGTGCGGCCGGAAGGCCAGGCGCTGGTGCCGGTGCGGATCGGCCGCCTGGCGGTGCTGCGCGGGGCGGCGGTGCCGGCCAGTGCGGCGATCGCCGTGACACGGCGCGGCGAACGCTTCCTCGCCGCCGACCTGCTGCTGCGCGATGCCGAGGGCGGCGTGGTCGCGACCTGCCAGGATGTGTGGCTGCAGCGGGTGCGCCTGCCGGGCCGCCTCGCCGCGGCCGACCACGCCTTCCGGCTCGACCCCGTGCCGGCGGCGCCGCTGCCCGCCGCGCCCGCGCCGATCGCCGCCGAGGCCGCGCTGGAAGCCGCGCGCGCCGCCGATGCCGCCGCCGACATGACCGAGGCCGCGCTGCTGCTGGAAGGCTTCGTCGCCGCCGCCGCCTCCGCCGCGCTGCCGGCCGCGCCGCCGCTTGCCACCGCCTATCGCCGCGCGCTGTGGCGCGGGCTGGCCGAGAGCGGGTTGGCCGAGGAAACCCCCGCCGGCTGGCGCCTGGCGGAGGACCAGCCGCTGCCGCCGCCCGAGGAGATCTGGCGCGCCGTGCTGGCCGAGCAGCCGCGCCTCGCGCTCGACATGGCGTGGCTCGCCCGCGCCGCCGAGGCGCTGCCCGCCGCGCTGGCCGGCGACGCCCGCATCGCGCCGCCGCCGCCAGCGGATTCCGGCGCCCTCGCCCGGCTGGCGGGCGTGATCGAGGCCGCGATCGGCGCCATCGCGGCGGCCTGGCCGCAGGGCCGGCCGCTGCGGGTGCTCGACCTCAATGCCGGCGGGCCGCTGACCCGCCGGGCCGTCGCGGCGCTGGCCGCCAGCGGCCGCCGTGTCGACTACCGCGCCGCCGGGGAAGCCCGCGCCGGCGCCGCCCCGCCATCGGCCGAGGGCATCGATTTCACCTGGACCAGTTGGGACCCGCTGGCCGGGACCGGCAGCCCGGTGACCGCGGACCTGGTGATCGGCCTGGCCCCCGCCGCGCGCGGCCGGTCCGGCACGGCGCTGGCCGCGGCGCTGCGCGGCGCCGCCGCCCCCGGTGCGCTGGTGCTGCTGGCCGAACCCGCCCCCGGCCGGCTGTGGGACTTCGCCTGCGGCCAGGACCCGGCCTGGTGGGCCGGCGGCGAGGGCGCGCTGCCCGATGCCCGCGCCTGGACCCACGCCCTGGCCGAGGCCGGCTTCGAGATGCCCGAGGCCCTGCCGCTGTCCGCCGCGCCCTGGCCGGCGCTGCTGGTGGTGGCGCGGATGCCCTCGGTGATCCTGCCGGCGAAGGTGTCGCCCCGCCGCGTGCTGGCCCTGGCGGCGCCCGGCGCGGCGCGCCTCGCCGCCGCCTTCGCCGCCGCCCTGCAGGCGGAAGGCCATGGCGGGGAAGTCCTGGCGCTGGACGACAGCCCCGCGCCCGGCGAGCTGGAGGGCCGGCTGGTGGTGGTGCTGGCCGGGGATGACGACCTGCCGCCGCTGCTCGCGGCCGCGACGCGGCTGGCCGGTGCCGCGCAGGGGCGCGCCGCCGGCTTCGCGCTGGTGGGCGCCGGGCCGGCCGCGCACGCGGCGGCGCTGGCGGGCCTCGGCCGTGTGCTGGCGAACGAATTGCCCGACCTGCGGCCGCGCCGCATCACCATCGACGCCGCCCTCGCGCCCGAGCACGCGGCGCGCCGGCTGGTGGCGGAACTGCTGCGCGACGCGCCGGCGCCGCACGACGCGCCCGAGGTCACCATCACCGGGGCCGGCCGCCTGACGCCCGTTCTCGCCGCCGGGCTGCCGGTGCCCGCGGCGTCCGGGGCGCGGCGCCTCGGGGTCGGCCAGCCCGGCCAGATCGGCACCCTGGGCTGGGAGGCCGAGCCCACCCTGCCCGCCCCCGGCGCCGGCGAGGTCCGCATCGCCGTCGCCGCCGCCGGGCTGAACTTCCGCGACCTGATGTGGGCGCAGGGCCTGCTGCCCGAGGACGCGCTGATGGACGGCTTCGCCGGCCCGACGCTGGGCATGGAATGCGCCGGCGTGGTCCAGGCCGCCGGGCCGGGCGTCGCGCTGAAGCCGGGGCAGGCGGTGTTCGGCTTCGCGCCGGCGGCCTTCGCCAGCCATGCGCTGACCCGCGCCGAGGCGTTGGCGCCACTGCCTGCGGGGCTGGCGCCGGAGGCCGCCGCCACCGTGCCGGTCGCCTTCATCACCGCGGCCTATGCGCTGGAGACCCTGGCGCGCATCCGGCCGGGCGAGCGCGTGCTGATCCATGGCGGGGCGGGCGGGGTCGGCCTGGCCGCGCTGCAGATCGCGCGCGCCGCCGGGGCGCTGGTCGCGGCCACCGCCGGCAGCGCCGAGAAACGCGCCTTCCTGCGCCTGGCCGGTGCCGACCTGGTGCTCGACAGCCGCGATGCCGGCTTCGCCGATGCCCTACGCGCTGCCTGGCCCGAGGGCGTGGATGTCGCGCTGAATTCGCTGGCGGGCGAGGCCATGGAGCGCACGCTGGGCCTGATGGCGCCCTTCGGCCGCTTCATCGAACTGGGCAAGCGCGATTTCGTGGAGAACCGCCGCGCGCCGCTGCGCCCGTTGCGCCGCAACGTGTCGTATTTCGCGGTGGATGCCGATGCGCTGCCGCGCGCGCGGCCTGACCTTGCGCAGGCGCTGCTGGCCGACATCGCGGCGCGGCTGGCGGAAGGCGCCCTGCTGCCGCTGCCCCACGCGGTCTTCGCACCGGAGGAGGTCGAGACCGCCTTCCGCACGCTGCAGGCCTCGACCCATATCGGCAAGCTGGTGGTGCGCCCGCCCGCCGCCACCGGCGCCGCGGCGGCCGAGCCGTGGCGCCCCGACCCCGACGGCGCCTATGTCGTGGTCGGCGGGGTGCAGGGCTTCGGCTTGGAATGCGCGAAGTGGCTGGCGGCGAATGGCGCGGCGCATATCGCGCTGGTGTCGCGCCGCGGCGGCCAGACGCCGGGGGCCGAGGCCGCGCTGCGGACGCTCGCGGCGCTCGGCGCGCGGGCCAGGATCGACGCCTGCGACGCGACGGACGGGAAGGCGCTTGGCGCGCTGCTGGGCCGGCTGCGCCGGGAAGGCCCGCCGATCCGCGGCGTGGTCCATGCCGCGGCGGCCTTCGCCGACGGTGCCGCCGCCACGATGGATGCCGCGCGCTTCGACGCCGTGCTGGCGCCCAAGGTCACCGCGGCGGAGCAGCTGGACCGGCTGACCGCCGGCGACCCGCTGCATCTGTTCCTGCTGTTCTCGTCGGCCACCACGGCCTTCGGCAATCCGGGCCAGGCGAACTACGTGGCCGCCAATGCCGCGCTGGAAGCGATCGCGCGGCGGCGCCGCGCCGCCGGGCGGCCGGCGCTGGCGGTGGGTTGGGGGCCGATCGCCGATGCCGGCGTGCTGGCGCGCGACGCCGCCACCGCCGAGACGCTGGAACGACGCACCGGGGTGGCGCCGATGCCGGCGCAGGACGCGCTCGGCGCGCTGCCGGCGCTGATCGGCAGCGGGGCGGCGGTGGTGCACCTGGCGCGCGTCACCTGGTCCAGCCTGTCCGCGGCCTTGCCGATCCTGGCGGAGCCCGCCTATGCCGCCATCCGCACCGCGCGGCAGGATGGCAGCGAGGGGGCCGACCTGCGCGCCGAACTGCGCGCCCTGCCGGCCGAGGATGCCCGCGCGCGCCTGGTGCGCCTGGCGCAGGAGGAGATCGGGCGCATCCTGCGCCTGCCGGTCGAGGCGGTGGGCGCCGATGCGCCGGTGGCGGGCCTTGGCCTCGACAGCCTGGGTGGGCTCGAACTGCGGATGGCGCTGGAACGGCGCCTGGGGGTACAGGTGCCGCTGGCGGCGGTGACCGAGGATCTCACCATCGCCGTGCTCGCCGGGCGGATTGCCGGCGTGGTGCTTGAAGATCGGACGGAGCAGGCGGTGCAGTCGCTGATGGATGCCTATGAACCCGCGCCGGCCACCGCCGAGACCGTGAAGTGAACGTCGTTTCGTTTGCCCTCGATCGCCGGACTGTCGGCGGCGGCCATTCGTCCGCTCGGCCGGCGATGGCGGCCGCCGATCGCGTCATTCCCGATGGCCGGGCGCGCGCATGACCCAGGGCTTCGGGCTGTCCGCCACCGCGCGGCTTGCACTGCTGCAGCGGCTGTCGAAGCGCCGCGAGGAGAAGGGGCCGGCCCCGGGGGCCGCGCGCGCCTTCCGCGAATTGCCCGGCCAGCGCGACATGGAGCTGATCCGCGAGGCGGCCGGCGCGCTCGGCCTGGAGAACCCGTTCTTCCGCCCGCATGAGGGCGTGGCCGGCGCCACCAGCCTGGTCGGCAACCGCGAGGTCATCAACTACGGCTCGTACAACTACCTCGGGCTGAATGGGGATCATCGCGTGCAGGCGGCGGCGCAGGCGGCGATCGCGCGCTATGGCGTCTCGGCCTCGGCGTCGCGCATGGTGTCGGGCGAACGGCCGGTGCATGGGGCGCTGGAATCCGCCATCGCCGCGCATTACGGCGTCGATGCGGCGCTCGCCTTCGTGTCGGGCCATGCCACCAACGTGACGGTGCTGGGCCACCTGATGGGGCCGCGCGACCTGATCCTGCACGATGCCGCCATCCACAATTCCTGCGCCGAGGGCGCGCGGCTGTCGGGCGCGCGGCGCATTGCCTTCGCGCACAATGATTGGCGCGCCGCGGAGAAGGAACTCTCCGCCGCCCGGCGCGGCGCGCGGCGCGCGCTGGTCGTCATCGAAGGCCATTATTCGATGGATGGCGACATCCCCGACCTGCCCCGCTTCATCGAGCTGGCGCGCCGCCACGATGCCTGGCTGATGGTCGATGAGGCGCATGGCATGGGCGTGGTGGGCGCGACCGGCCACGGCATCCACGAACATGCGGGCGTGGATGCGCGCGACGTCGACATCTGGATGGGCACCTTCTCGAAGACCCTGTCGGGCTGCGGCGGCTACATCGCCGGCAATGCCGACCTGGTCGCCTGGCTGAAGCATTCCGCGCCGGGCTTCGTCTATTCGGTGGGCATGGCGCCCGCGCTCGCCGCCGCCGCGCTGGAATCGCTGCGCATCCTGGCGGCCGAGCCCGAGCGCGTCGCGCGGCTGCAGGCCAATGGCGCGCTGTTCCTGCGCCTGGCGAAGGAGGCCGGGCTGGACACCGGCACCTCCGCCGGCTTCGCCATCGTGCCGGTCATCGTGGGGTCGTCGGTGGGCGCGGCGCGGCTGTCGCAGGCGCTGTTCGACCGCGGCATCAATGTGCAGCCCATCCTGTACCCGGCCGTGCCGGACAGCTCGGCGCGGCTGCGCTTCTTCCTGTCGGCGGACCATACCGAGGCGCAGATCCGCGAGACGATCACGGCGGTGCGCGCGGCGATGTCGGGCGCGCAGCCGGCGGAGCTCGCGCGGTAGCGCCTTGCGCATCGCGGTCCTGACGCTCGAGAGCACCGCCAGCGCCGAGGCCGCCGCGCAGCTGCTGCGCGAGACGCGGCAGGATGTCGTCTTCCTGGGTCTGTCGGACCCGTTCCGCGGCGGCGTGGCGCGCACGCGCGGGCTGCTGGCGCGCAGCGGGCCGCGCATCCTGCCGTGGCTGTTCGTGGAATTCGCCGCGCCGCGGCTGCTGCGGGCGCGCCCGCGCGGCCCGCTGGCGGCGGCGGCGCGCGCGCGGCGTGGCGCCGGTGATGCTGGACGACGTCAACGC
>NZ_CAKKLX010000058.1 GCF_918698155.1 Roseomonas sp. CECT 9278 | reverse complement strand
GCGCCGGGCGCTGGTCGCGGCGATGCTGCTGGCGGCCGGGCCGGCGCTGGCGCAGGCGCCATCCGCCAAGCCGCCGCCCGAGCCCGCGCCCCGCCGCCTGCCGCAGGTGATCTCGCCGCTCGATCCGCCGGCGCAGGGGCGGGGGCTGCCGCGGGTGATCTCGCCCACCGACGAACCCGCCCCGGCGGCGGCGGCGCTGCCGCGGATCCTGTCGCCGGTGCAGCCCGGCGCGCCGCCCGCCGGGGCGCTGCCGAACGCGGCCGCCGCCCCCTGCACCACGCAGCAGGTCACGATCGTGAATGCCGCGCTGGTCGAGGCGCGCGCCCGCATCGCCGTCGCCATCCGCCTGCTGCAGGAACGGCCCGACCATCCGCATGTCCGGCTGTGGTTCGGCACCGCGCCGCCCGGGCTGGTGCAGCTGGTGCTGCAGCGCACCGCCACGCGGCTGGCCAGCACGGCCGGCGTGGAATTCCAGTGCAACGACCCGGCACGGTGCACGGGCCAGGTGGCGGCCTATGCGCGCACCATGTCGCGCACGCTGCTCGACGCGCAGGGCCGGCCCGCCGTCAGCTACCGGGTCGATGAAGGGCAGGTCCTGGGCGTCTGCCCGCCCTTCTTCCGCGCCGGCATGACCGGCACCGGCACGCGCTGGGGCATCCTGGTGCATGAGGCGACGCATTTCGCCGCCGAGACCCGGGACCATGTCTATGGCCGCGCCGCCAGCCTGGCCCTGGCGCGCGAGAACGGCGCGCGGGCGGCGGAGAATGCAGACAACTTCATGCTGTTTGTCGAGACCCTGCCCGGGCGCTGACCGGCCCGGCCCGGGCGCGGGCGCGCGGCAGTCGGCGGGCAGGGCGCAGGGCGGTCGGGACGCGCCGTTGCGTCTGGCGCCATGCCGGGCGGCGTGCTTGGGTCCGCCAGTGATACCCAGCGCCTTGCCGATCCGTCCCCACCGCCGCCTGTGGCTGCTCGCGGCGGCGTTCTGGCTGCTCGCCGTGCCGGCGCCCGCGCAGGGGCCGGATGCGCCGCCGCCCCCGGTCGCGGCCCCGGTGGAGGCGCCCACCGGCAAGCCGCCGCCGCTCGACCGCATCGCGACGGACCTGCCGACCGCCAAGCCCCCGCCCCTGGAGCCCAACCGCCAGGTGCTGGTGGTCGAGGCGCCGACCACCAAGCCGCCGCCCTTGGAACTGGGCCCCGCCGACATCCCCGGCCCCGCCTGTTCCGCCGAGCACCACCAGCCGATGATCGACGACGCGCTGGCCATGGCGCGCAGCCGCATCCGCGACGCCATCCGCCTGGTGCGCGACGAACCCGACCACCCGCATATCCGCCGCTGGTTCGGCACCGCGCCGCGCAAGACCATCCGCATCACGCTCGAAGCCACCGCGGCGCGGCTGGACGACATGACGGGCGTGGAGATCCGCTGCAACGACCCGCCGGGCTGCCCGGGCGGGCGCTTCGCCTATGCGCGGGAACGCGACCTGGTGCTGGGCCTCTGCCCGCCCTTCTTCCGCGCCCGCATGGAGGGCACCGACAGCCGCTGGGGCATCCTGATCCACGAGGCCTCCCACCTGGCGGCGAATACGCGCGACCACGCCTACCGCCCGACCGGGGCGCTGGCCCTGGCCAAGGACAATGCCGCACGCGCCGCGGAGAACGCCGACAACTACGAGTATTTCGTCGAGACGCTGCCGCAATAGCCTCGGCGCCCAGGGAAGGCAGGCCGCGGCAGGACATTGGCTGCACCGGGCCGCGCGCCCCATTCGCCACCACGCCGTGCCGCCGCAGCGAAAACCGGTCACCCAGGCACGAAAGCCGCACAACGCGGCGGCGCCTCGGGCGCCGCGACCCCGCGCGCCCGATCCGCGCGGGAGCCGTTCCCAGCGGCGCACCGATGGCTCAGCGCGCCGGCATGCGCAACGCGAACAGCGCCGCCACCGCCACCGCGCCGAGCCCCGCGGTCAGCCACAGCGCCTGCGCCCCCACCGCATCCACCAGCAGCCCGAAGCCGAAGGGCGCCAGCGCCTGCGCCGCGCGTGCCGGGGCGGTGATCAGCCCCTGCCGTTGCCCGTAGCCCGCGGCGCCGAACAGCGCGAGCGGCAGCGTGCCGCGCGTGATGGTCAGCATGCCGTTCCCGGCGCCATGGATCAGCACGAAGACCGCCGCCATCGGCGCGCCACCTGCCAGCAGCACCACCACCGCGATGGGATGCAGCGATGCCGCGATGCGCGCCGAGACCAGCGGCGAGATCTTCCGCAGGAAGGTGAATTCCAGGATGCGCGCCGCCACCTGCGCCGGGCCGAGCAGCGCACCCGCCGCGACCGCCGCCACCACGGTGGCGCCGGCCGCCTGCAACAGCCCCGGCAGATGCGCCCCCAGCGCCGCCGCGCTGAACCCCGCCGTGGCCAGCACGAAGGCGATCAGCGCCATGTCGCGCCCGCGCGGCGGCGGCCCGGCTTCGCCCTGCGCGGCGGCGGCTTTCTCGGGCGGCGGCGTGCGCGGCACCAGCAGGCGGTTCAGCGGCAGGCCGACCACGATGTGCAGCGCCGCCCAGCCCAGGCAGGCCCCGCGCCAGCCCCATTCGGCCTCCATCAGCGCCGTGGTCGGCCAGCCCACCGTGCTGGCGAAGCCGGCGATCAGCGTGATGCCGGTGATGCTGCTGCGTGCGTCCTTGCCATACAGCCCGGCCAGCGTGGCGAAGGCGGCGTCATACAGGCCCATCGCCATGGCCACGCCCATCAGCGCCCAGGCCAGGGCGAACACCAGCGGCCCGGGCGACAGCCCCATCAGCAGCAGCCCCAGCGCGAAGACGATGTTCGACACCGCCAGCACATCGCGCCCGCCGCGCGTGTCGATCGCGCGGCCCGCCATCGGCCCCAGGAAGGCGGTCAGCAGCAGCGCGCCGGAGAACACGCCGAAGATGGTGGCGCGGGAGACGCCGAACTCCGCCGCGATCGGCGCCGCCAGGATGGCGGGGATGTAGTAGGACGAGGCCCAGGACAGGGTCTGCGTCGTGCCCAGCACGGCGACGGTCAGTGGGCGGGAAGCGGCCATGGCGGCCATCCTCCCGCGCCTGCCGCGCCGCGTGAAGCCGGATCAGGTCACGCGTGGTCCGTGATGTCGCGCCCGAGCGCCGCGCGGTAGCGTTCCGCGACGCGCGCCTTGACCTCCGGGTTGATGATGCGCGGCGGGAAGCGCCCGGCGGCGAAGGCGGAGAAGGCCTCGGCCGCGATGCGCGTGATCATCGCGCGGCTTTCATGCGTCACGCCCGCGGTGTGCTGGGTGCAGATGACGGCGGGGTGCGACAGCAGCGGGTGGTCGGCCGGCGGCGGCTCCTGTTGCCACACATCGAGGCCGGCGGCGGCGATGTGCCCGCTGTTCAGCGCCGCCAGCAGCGCGCCTTCGTCATGGATCGACCCGCGCGCGGTGGTGACCAGGACCGCGCCCGGCTTCATCGCGGCGAAGCCGTCGGCCGCCATCATGGCGCGGCTTTCCGACGTCAGCGGGCAATGGATCGAGACGATGTCGCATGCCGCCAGCATCGCCTTGAGGTCATCGAACTTCTCCGCGCCGCGGTCGGCCACGGTCGCGGCATCGACATACGGGTCATAGGCCAGCACGCGGCACTGGAAGGCGGCATGCAGGATGGCCGCGGTGCGCGTGCCGACATTGCCGATGCCGATCAGCCCCACGGTCTTGCCGAGCAGGTTGCGGCCCATGAATTCCTCGCGCCGCTGGGCACGGCCCTCGCGCATCGCGGCGTGGCATTCGGGGAAGCGCTTCAGCAGCGCCAGCATCATGCCCACCGCGTGTTCGGCAACCGCCTCGGCATTGCCGCCCGCCTGGTTGACCAGCAGCACGCCGGCGCGCGTGCAGGCGGCCGGTTCGATGGTGTCGTAGCCCGCCCCCTGGGAGCCCGCCATCAGCAGGTTCGGCAGGCGGCCCAGCAGCGTGTCGTTCACATGGAACGGCTTGGGCAATTCATCGCGCGAGGCGCGCACGTAGTAGCCCTGGCAGGTCTCCAGGATCTTCAGCGCGGCGTCCTCGCCATCGTCAAGGGTCAGGCGGACCAGCTCCAGCGCCGGGTCCTTCGCCGCGGTGTCCAGGAAGGACTGGTGCGGCACCTTGATCAGGTAGCCGATGCGGAAGCGATCATTGGACACGCGCATTTCCCCCCAAGGATGCTCCGCGTTGCGTAGCGCGGGATGCCAGGGTGCGCCAGACCGCCCGCTCAGCGCCGCAGCGACAGCAGGTATGCGACCAGGTCGTCGCGCTGCTCTCGCGTCAGGTGGTAGTTCGGCATGCCGGCGTGCGGGGTCTGCAGGAAAACGCGCAGCGACATCGATGTGGTGGACGGCATCGCGGCGATGGCCGTGAAGGCGGCGGCCGCGTCGGTCGCCGGCCCCGGCCCGCCGGGCGCGATGCGGTGGCAATGGGCGCACCAGTTCGCCGCCAGCCCGCGGCCGGCCTGGGCATCGCCGGGCTCCGGCTGGGCCAGCGCCGGCGCGGCCAACATGCAGAACAGCACCAGGTATCGCATCGCCGCCTCCGGGGTTGCGGCGCCAGCGTGCCGCGCCGATCCGACCGGCGCCTTGCGTCAGGCCAAATAGACGCCGCCATTGATGTGATAGACTTGGCCGGTGATCCACGCCGCCGCGTCGGAAGCCAGGTAGGTCATCAGCCCCGCGATCTCCTCCGGCCGGCCCATGCGGCCGAGAGGCAGCGCCTTCGCCATCTCCGCCAGCTCCGCATCGGTATTGCCATGGCGCGGCTGCGCCGTGTCGGTCAGGCCAGGGGCGATGGCGTTCACCCGGATGCCGTGCGGCGCGAGGGCCAGCGCCATCGACCGCGTGATGCCGATGATCCCGGTCTTGGTCGCCGAATAATGCACCCCCAGCACCGCCCCACGCACCGAGGAGGAGGACAGGTTCAGGATCACGCCCTGGATGCCGGCGGCCACCATGTGCCGCGCCGCCGCCTGCGCGCAGAAGGCGCTGCCCTTCAGGTTGACGTCGAGCACTCGGTCCCATTCGGCTTCCGTCATGTCGAGGAATTCGACGCGCGGGAAGATGCCCGCATTGTTCACCAGCACGTCGATCCGGCCGAGCGCGTCGATCGCGCCCTGCACCAGCGCGGCGCATTCGGTCGCGGTGCCGACGCTGCCCTGCAGCAGCACGGCGCGGCGCCCGGCGGCGCGCACATCGGCGGCGACGGCCTCCGCGGCGGCCTGGTCGTCCAGCCAGTTGATCGCCACGTCATGCCCGGCCATCGCCAGCGCGCGCGCCGCTGCCGCGCCGATTCCCTGCTGCGCGCCGGTCACCAGCGCGGTCCTGACGGTCATGCGGTCTTGCTCCTGTGTCGCGCCGCAGCATCGCGGGGCTTGCGGGGTGGCGCAACGGGTGGCACGCCTGGGTTCGGGAGAGGGACGCATGGATCTGGCCGGGCTGTTCTCGCTGGAAGGGCGACGCGCCGTCGTGACGGGCGCCTCGGGCGTGCTGGGCGCGCATTTCGCGCGCGTGCTGCATGGCGCGGGGGCGCAGGTGGCGCTGGCGGCGCGACGCGTCGATGCGACCGCCGCGCTGGCGGCGGAACTCGGCGCGCGGGCCGCCGCCGTGCCGCTGGATGTGACCGACCCGGCCAGCATCCGCGCCGCCTTCGACGTGGCCGAGGCCGCGCTCGGCGGCCCCTGCGACATCCTGGTGAACAATGCCGGCATCGCGGTGACGAAGCCGCTGCTGCAGCAGGGCGCGGAGGACTGGGACGGCGTGATGGCGGTGAACCTGCGCGGCTGCTTCCTGGTCGGGCAGGAGGCCGCAAGGCGCCTGGCCGCGGCGAAGCAGCCGGGGTCGATCATCAACATCGCATCCGTGCTGGGCGAACGGATCATCCCGGGCGTGGCGGGCTATACCGCCGCCAAGGCCGGGCTGCTGCACCTGACGCGCCAGATGGCGGTGGAACTGGCGCGCTTCGGCATCCGCGTGAATGCGATCGCGCCCGGATACGTCGCCACGGACATCAACCGCGACTACTTCGCCTCGGAACCCGGCCAGGCGATGGTCAAGCGCATTCCGCAGCGTCGCCTGGGGTCGCCCGAGGACCTGACCGGGCCGCTGCTGCTGCTCGCTTCCGCCGCCGGCGCGCACATGACGGGTGCGACGGTCACGGTGGATGGCGGGCATTCGGTCAACGCCCTGTAGGAACGAACCCCATGGACTTCGTGCTGCCGCCCGAGATCGAGGAGGTCCGCCTCCGCATCCGCCGCTTCGTCGATGACCGGCTGATCCCGCTGGAAGCCGACCGCGCGAACTACGACGAGCACGACAACATCGCCCCGCATGTGCTGGCCGACATGCGCCGCGCGGCGAAGGCGGAAGGGCTCTGGGCCTTGCAGATGCCGCGCCGCCTGGGCGGCATGGAATTGCCGCGCATCGGCATGGCCGCCTGCTACGAGGAAATGAACCGCTCCATCTTCGGCCCCGTGGTGTTCAATTCCGCCGCACCCGATGACGGCAACATGATGATCCTCGACCAGGTGCTGCCGGAGGCGATGAAGGAACGCTGGCTGCAGCCCATCGTCGACGGCGCGGTGCAGTCCGCCTTCGCCATGACCGAACCGGATGGCTGCGGCTCCGACCCCGGCCTGACCTATACGAAGGCCGAGCGCGTCGGCAACGACCGCTGGCGCATCACCGGGCGCAAGCACTACATCACCGGCGCCGGCAACGCGAAGATCTTCATCATCATCGCGCGCACATCCGACGACGAGCGCAAGGGCCTGACCGCCTTCCTGTTCGATGCCGACACGCCGGGCTGGAGCATCGTCCGCCGCATCCCGATCATGGGGCCGGAAGAACATGGCGGGCATTGCGAACTCGCCTTCGACGGGCTGGAGATCCCGGACGACCAGCGCCTGCTGAATGTCGGCGACGGGCTGAAGCTGACGCAGTGGCGGCTTGGCGTGGCGCGGCTGACGCATTGCATGCGCTGGACCGGCCTGGCGCGGCGGTCGCTCGAGATCGCCATGGAGCGCATCAAGAACCGCGACAGCTTCGGCATGAAGCTGATCGACCGCGAAAGCGTGCAGGGCCTGGTCGGCCAGGCGGCAATGGAGATCGAGATCGGCCGCCTGCTGACCATGCGCGCCGCCTGGGCGCTCGACCAGGGATCCTTTGCGCGCAAGGAGGTCTCGATGGCGAAGATCGTGGTCGCCGACGCGCTGCACAAGTCGGTGGACACCGCGCTGCAGCTGCTGGGTGCGCGCGGCTATTCCAAGGACACCGTCATCGAATGGATCTACCGCTACGCGCGCCAGGCGCGGCTGGTGGATGGCGCGTCCGAGGTGCATCGCATGGTGCTGGCGAACATCCTGCGCAGCGAAGGCGACGGCTTCTTCCGCTGGGGCCAGGCCGGGCATGGATGAGGCGCGGCTGACAGCCTGGCTGCGCGATGCGACCGGCGATGCGGCGCTGGTCATCGAAGGCGCGGCGCTGCTGTCGGGTGGCGCCATCCAGCAGAACTGGGCGCTGGATGTCAGCGGCGGCCGCGCCTGGGTGCTGCGCACGGACAATGCCGCGACGCTCGCCGTCAGCCATGGGCGCGCGCAGGAATACGCGCTGTTGCGCGCGGCCTTCGCCGCCGGCGTGACGGTGCCCGAGCCGCTCTACCTGTGCGAGGACGCCAGCGTGCTCGGCGCGCCGTTCTTCGTCATGCGGCGTGTCGCCGGCACCGCGGCCGGCCATCGCGTGGTGCGCAGCGACACGCTGGCCGGTGGGCGCGACGCCTGCGTGCGCGCGCTGGGGCACGAGTTGGCGCGCATCCATGCCATCACGCCGCCGCGCGCGGACCTCGCCTTCCTCGGCTCGCCGCCCGCCGACCCCTGCCGCGCCTTCATCGCCGACCAGCGCGCGGCGCTCGACCGCCAGCGCCATCCACGCCCCGTGCTGGAATGGGGCCTGCGGCACCTGGAGCGCACCGTGCCGCCGCCCGTTCCGCCCGTTCTGGTCCACAACGACTTCCGCACCGGCAACATCATGCTGGACGAGGCCGGCGTCACCGCCGTGCTCGACTGGGAATTCGCGCTGTGGTCGGACCCGCATGCGGACCTCGGTTGGCTCTGCGCGAAGTGCTGGCGCTTCGGCAATGACGCGCAGGAGGCCGGCGGCATCGGCCCGCGCGCCGCGCTGTACGACGGCTACGGCGCGGTCGACGATGCCCGCGTGCGCTGGTGGGAACTGGCCGCGCATATCCGCTGGGCCTCGATCGCGGTGGACCAGGCGGAACGCCACGTCTCGGGCGTCGAGCGCAACCTCGAACTCGCCCTGACCGGCCACATGGTGCCCGGCCTGGAATGGGAGATCCTGCGGATGGTGGAGGCGCGCGATGCTGCGTGAAGAACCCGGCGCGGCCGACCTGCTGGCCACCGCGCGCGACGTCCTGCTGAACGACCTGCTGCCGGCACTGCCGGCGGAGAAGGCCTTCGCCGCGCGCATGGTGGCGAATGCCATGGCGATCGCGGCGCGCGAAGCGGCGCAGGACACCGCCCGGGATGCCGCGGCGCTGGCGCGCATGGGTGGCGATCCGCGCGCCTTCGCCGCCGCCATCCGCGCCGGCGCGCACGACCCCGGCACGCCTGGCCATGCCGCCGCCGCCACGCTGCTCGATGACATCACGCGCGCGCGCTGCGCGGTCAGCACGCCGAGGGCGATCGCGCGACGATGACCTGCGGACCGCCGCGCAGCCGGGGGATCCCGGCCGCGCTGTCGCCGCCTGGCGCGGTCACGATCGGCGCTGACCCGTGGACAGCCATGCGCCGTGCGCCATGGAAGCGCGCAGGTCAGCCGCCGCGCGCGGCCGGCGCGGCGGGGGTTATGCGGCGGCGGAGCTCGGCGCGCGCCTCCTCCATGGTTTCCTGCAGGCAGTCGATCGGCACGCGGCCCGGCGTGCGCCCGCAGGCCTCGCGTTCCGCGACGTAGCGCGCCAGCACCGCCTCCAGATCGGTCAGGGCGGCCGGCTGGCTCGCGAGGCGGGCACGCGCCGCGACCGCGTCGCGTACCACCGCGGCGTCGAGCTCCCGCATGCCCGGCGTGGCGCAGATGCGCGGCGCAGCCCAGCCGCTGCTGGACGGGCAGGTCACCGCGACCAGGCCGGTCGGCGCCGGCACCGCGGCGGGCGGCGGCTTGGCGGGTTCGGCCACCGCCCCGGAACTGCCCGTGCCCGCGCCGCCTCCGGTCACTGCCGCCTCCAGGTCGCGCGCACGGGCCCGCATGGCGCGGCGGACGCAGGACTGCGCGTCCCGCACCACCGGCGATTCGCAGGCGCGGCGCTCAGCCAGCCAGGCGCGCTGTTCGGCTTGCAGCCGGGCGCGTTGTTCGGGCGTCGCGCGGTCGATGATCGCGCGCCAGGCGGCGGCGATGCGGCGGTCGAGCTCGGCCAGGTCGGCCTGGGCGCAGATCTGCCGTTCGTCCCAGGCGCGGGCCTGGCGGCAGTCGAAGGACGGCTGCGCCAGCACGGGCAGCGGCAGCAGGACCAGGGGGGCGACCAGGATGCGTTTCATGGCGGCAACGCCAGCACGGATGGGGGCACCGCGTCCACCATCGCCGGGCGGGCTTTGCGCGCCGCGTATCCTGCGCCACCCTGCGCGCCATCGAGGAAACGGAGGATGCATGGCCGGGGCGTTGGATGGCCTGCGCGTGCTGGACCTGACCCGCGTGGTGGCCGGGCCGCTCTGCGCGCAGATGCTGGGCGACCTTGGCGCCGAGGTCGCGAAGGTCGAACGCCGCGGCGACGGCGACGACCTGCGCGCGCTCGGCCCGCCCTTCGTGGAGGGCAGCGACGACAGCACCTATTTCGTCTCGCTCAACCGCAACAAGCGATCCGTCTCGGTCGACTTCGCGCAGCCGGCGGGGGCCGCGATCCTGCGGCGCATGGCGGCGCGCGCGGACGTGCTGATCGAGAATTTCCGCACCGGCACGCTGGCGCGCTACGGCCTGTCGAGCGACGAGCTGCGCGCGGTGAACCCGCGCCTGGTCTATTGTTCGATCACCGGCTTCGGCCAGGACGGCCCCTATGCCGGGCGGTCGGGCTACGATTTCGTGGCGCAGGCCATGGCCGGGCTGATGGAGGTGACCGGCGAGGCCGACGGCATGCCCGGCGGCGGGCCGCAGCGCGTGGGCGTGCCGGTCGCCGACATGTTCACCGGCTTCGCCGCCACCGTCGCCATCCTGGCCGCGCTGCGCCACCGCGACGCGACCGGGCAGGGCCAGTTCATCGACGTGAACCTGTTCGAGACCATGACATCCCTGATGCAGGCGCCGATGTCCTCCTGGCTGAATGCCGCGCGCATCTTCCCGCGCAGCGGCAATGACAGCCCGGTCGCGGTGCCCTATGGCGTGTTCGACGGATCGGATGCGAAGTTCGTCATCGGCGTGCTGAACGACCGCGAATTCGTGCGGCTGGCGGCGGCGCTCGGCCATCCGGAATGGGCGGAGGACCCGCGCTTCCGGCGCGCGCGGGACCGGTCGGAACATCGCGCGGCGCTGCTCGACCGCATGCGCACGCTGCTGCGCACGCGCCCGCGCGCCGAATGGCTCGAGCGGCTGGAGGAGGCGAAGATCACCTCCGGCCCGATCAACACCGCGCGCGATGTCGAGGCCGACCCGCATATCCAGGCGCGCGGCATGATCGTCGAGCTGCCGCACCACGCGGGCGGCACGGTCCGCGTGCCGGGGTCGCCGCTGCGCCTCGATGCCACGCCCGTGACCTACCGCCACGGCATTCCCGCGCCGGGCGGCGACACCGATGCGGTGCTGGCCGACTTCGCCGGCATGGATGCGAACGAGATCGCGGCGGCGCGCGCCGCCGGCATCGTATGATGCGCGCCATGGGAGGGACCATCGCATGACCGGACTGCGCTTCGACCTGCGCGACCCGCCGCCCGGCGCCGCCGCGCTGCGCGCCGAGGTGCGCGCCTTCATCGCATCGCACGAACACCGCTGGACGCCCGAGATCCGTGCCCGTTCCTGGATGGGCTTCGACCGCGACTTCTCCCGCGCGGTCGGCGCCCGCGGCTGGATCGGCATGTGCTGGCCGAAGCAGTATGGCGGCGCGGAACGCAGCTTCCTCGACCGCAACATCGTGCTGGAGGAGATGCTCGCCGCCGGCGCGCCGGTCGGCGCGCATTGGATCGGCGACCGCCAGTCCGGCCCGCTGATCCTGCGCCTGGGCACGCCAGCGCAGCGTGAACGATTCCTGCCCGGCATCGCGCGCGGCGACCTCGCCTTCTGCATCGGCCTGTCCGAACCGGACTCCGGCTCCGACCTCGCGAGCTTGCGCACCCGCGCCGACCGCACCGACACCGGCTGGCTGCTCAACGGCCGCAAGATCTGGACCACCTTCGGCCATCTCTGCGACTGGATGATCGCGCTGGTGCGGACCTCCCCCGCACCCGAGGGCGCGTCGAAGCATGTCGGCCTGTCGCAGGTGCTGGTGGACCTGCGCGCGCCGGGTGTGTCCATTCGCCCGATCCGCGACCTGGTCGGCGAACAGGGATTCAACGAAATCACCTTCGACGATGTGCGCCTGCCCGAGGACGCGCTGGTCGGCGCCGAGGGTGCCGGCTGGGCCCAGGCGACGTCGGAGCTTGCCTTCGAGCGCAGCGGCCCCGACCGCTACATGTCCGCCCACCCGTTGCTGGAGGCATCGCGCGATGCGCTGCGCGACGACGCGGCCGCGATGCCGGCGCTGGGGCGCGAAGTGGCGCGGCTCTGGACGCTGCGCGCGATGTCCACCGCCATCGCCGGCATGTTGCAGGACGGCGCCGATCCGGTGCGCCAGGCGGCGCTGGTCAAGGACCTCGGCAATGACTTCGAACAGGCGCTGCCGGGCGCGATGCGCGCATTGCGCGAGGTGGACGAGATGCCGGAGACGATGCGACGGATGCACGACTACCTGACGCAGATCACGCCCACCTTCTCGCTGCGCGGCGGCACGCGTGAGATCATGCGCGGCATCATCGCCCGCGAACTGGGGCTGCGCTGATGATCGGCACCGAGCTCGCCGACCAGGTCGCGCGCGCGCTGGCCGATGCGGCCGATGTGTCCACCTTGCGCGCGCTGGAATCCGGCGCCTTCCCGCAGGCGGCCTGGGATGCGCTGGATGCGCTCGGCCTCGGTGCCGCGCTGGTGCCGGAAGCGCGCGGCGGCGCGGGACTTGGATTCGCGGATGTCGTGCCGCTGCTGGAGGCGACCGGCCGTGCCGCGGCGCCGGTGCCGCTGGCCGAGACGATCGGCGCCGCCGCGCTGCTGGCCGCCGCCGGCATCGACCCGCCGCCGGGCGTGCTGACCTTCGCCGCCGCCCGTGCGCCGGTGCCGTGGGGCCGCCACGCCGCGCATGTCGTGCTGCTGGATGGCGCGCACGTGTCGTTGCACGATGCCGCCTCGCTGACCTGGACCGAGGGAACCAATATCGCGCGCGAACCGCGCGACATGCCGGCCACGTCCGCGCCGATCGCCGAAGGCACGCTGCCCAATGCCTGGGGCGCCGACGCCGCGCGCGGCGTGACCGCGCTGCTGCGCGCGGCGCAGATCGCCGGCGCGCTGCAGGCCGCGCTGGCGCTGGCGGTCGACCACGCCAATACGCGCAAGCAGTTCGGCCGCCCGATCGGCCGCTTCCAGGCGGTGCAGCAGCAGCTCGCGGTGTTTGCGGCGGAGGCCTCCGCCGCCTCGGTCGCCGCCGCCGCCGCCGCGCGCGCGGTGGACCGGCGCGGCCTGGCCGAGGCCGCCTTTGAGATCGGCTGCGCCAAGGTCACGGCGGGCGAGGCCGCGGCGAAGGGGGCCGCCATCGCGCACCAGGTGCTGGCCGCCATGGGCATCACCGAGGAACACGCGCTGCATCACCTCACGCGCCGGCTGTGGTCCTGGCGCGACGAAGGCGGCTCCGAACGCTTCTGGTCCGCCCGCATCGGCACGCTGATCCAGGGCGATCGCGGACCGCTCTGGACCTTCCTCACCTCCCGCGACCAGGACATTTCCGCATGACCGACTTCCTCAAGACCGAACGCGACGGCCACGTCGTGACCCTCACGCTGAACCGGCCGGAGAAGCGCAACGCGATCTCCAACGCGCAGGAATGCGCCGAGGTCGCGGATGCCTGCCGCGCGCTGAACCGCGACCCGGATGTGCGGGTGGTGATCGTCACCGGCGCCGGTTCCTCCTTCTGCGCCGGCGGCGACCTCAAGGGCATGCGCGACAAGACCGGCATCACCAAGGGCGAGACCGGTGCCGAGATCCGCGAATCCTACCGCTTCGGCATCCAGATGATCCCGTTGGCGCTGTACGAGATGGACATCCCCACCATCGCCGCCATCAACGGCCCGGCGATCGGCGCGGGGCTCGACCTGGCGTGCATGTGCGACATCCGCATCGCAAGCGAATCCGCGCGCTTCGCGGAATCCTTCGTCAAGGTCGGCATCGTTCCCGGCGATGGTGGCGCCTACCTGCTGCCGCGCGTGGTCGGCATGTCGAAGGCGTTGGAAATGTCGCTCACGGGCGATGCCATCAACCCCGCCGAGGCACTGGCCTGCGGCCTGGTCTCAAAGGTCGTCGCACCCGCCGACCTGATGGCCGCCGCACGCGACATGGCCGCGCGCATCGCCGTCAACCCACCCCAGGCGGTGCGCCTGACCAAGCGCCTGCTGCGCGAAGGCCAGCACATGCGCCTGTCCACGCTGCTGGAAATCTCCGCAGCCTACCAGGCGCTGGCCCACGGCACGCGCGACCACCGCGAGGCGGTGGATTCCATGCTGGAGAAACGCGTGCCATCGTTCGAGGGGCGCTGAACGCCAAGGTCGAACCGCCGCCGCGCGCGCACCTAAAGCACGAAGTCGTTCGCGGTGAGCGTGAGCGTCCCGTTCAGCTGGATCTGCATGTCCGCCACGTTGTCGCCGTTGATGTAGATGTTGACCATCACGTAGGAGGGCGACTGCGTCACCACCACCTGCCCCTCCACGCCGGCCGTTCGCGTGGCGGCGAAGGTGAAGGCCTGGTTGCCCGAGGCGCTGGCCTGCGCATCGACGATCGAGAGGTTGATCCGATCGGTCCCGGCCGCGAAATCGGTGACGATGTCGCGGTTCCCTACGCCGCCGGGACTCTCATCGGCCTGGCTATAGGAGAAGGTGTCGGCACCAATTCCGCCGGTCAGCCGGTCAGCGCCGTCATTGCCCTGCAGGGCGTCGTTGCCGTTGCCACCATTGATCGTGTCGTTGCCGCCCGACCCAAGGAGGCCATTCGCCCCGCCGCTGCCGGTGATGACATCGCCGTATCGGCTGCCGAAGGCGTTCTCGATCCCGACCAGCCGGTCCGTGCCCTCCCCGGTCATGCTGCCGAGGTCGAGACGTATCGAGACCGCCGCCGGGGATGCGCTGGCCATCACCATGTCGATGCCATCGCCGCCATCCAGCGTGTCGTTGCCCAGGCCGCCGCGCAGCCTGTCGCTGTCGTTCCCGCCGCTGATGCTGTCGTCGCCGCCACGCCCCGCAAGGTCGTCCGCGCCGGCACCGCCGGCCAGGGTCTCAGCGAAGGCGATGCCACGGATGGTGTCGTCGCCGGTGCCACCCGCGACGCGCTCGATGCCGGTCACCACGGCCGCGTCGACCCCCGCCGTCAGCAATGTACGTCCAAGGTCGAGCAGGAATTCGCCATAGCCGGACAGGTCGAGCGAATCGGTCCCGCTGCCGCCCGCTACCCAATCCACGCCACCGCCCGGTGCCAGCGTATCGTCGCCGGTGCCGCCATCGAGCGTGTCGTTCCCGGTGCCGCCGGACAGTGTGTCGTTCTCGGTGCCGCCCAGCATGCTGTCCGCGCCCGCGCCACCCAGCAGCGTGTCGGACCCGGCATCGCCGCCCAGCGTGTCGTTGCCGTCCAGGCCCGAGACGCGGTCCGTGCCCGACCCGCCGAACAGCAGGTTCGTCGTATCGCTGCCGAGCAACACATCCGCCGCCGCGGTGCCGCGCATGCCCTCCACATTCTCGAGCCGCACCGTGCCGGTGAATCCAGGGACCAGGATGGTGCCGGCGGCGAAGTCGATGGTGACGCCGAGCAGCCCGCCATTCGCCCAGTCCAGGTAGTCGATGCCATCGCCGCCATCGAAGATCAGCCCCGACTGGAACACCGTGAGCACGGCGGTGTCGTCGCCGTCTCCACCGAGGAAGGTGTCGCTGCCCGCCGCGGCCTCGAAGCGGTCGTTGCCGTCGCCGCCCTCCACAAGGTCGTTGCCGATGTCAGCCTTGAAGATGTCGTTGCCCTGCCCGCCCAGCAGCGTGTCGTTGTCGGCGCCACCGTTCAGCGTGTCGTTGCCGTCACCGCCGACCAGGCTGTCATTGCCGCCGCTGCCTTCGATGGTGTCGTTGCCCTGCCCGCCGAACAGGTGGTTCGCGAAGAAGCTGCCGATGAGCGTGTCGCCCCCCACCCCACCCACGACATGTTCGATGTCCATCAGGGTATCGGTACCCGCGGCGCCGGTCGCCGATTGCAGTACCGGCACGGCGAGGTTGACCCGCACCGCGCCCTGCGCATCGCCGTAATCCACCGTGTCGGCACCGGTGCCGCCCGTGATGGTATCGTTCCCGACCCCGCCGTTGAGCAGATGGTCTCCGCTGCCGGAGGCGTACAGCGAATCATTGCCGTCGCCGCCGGACAGCTGCGCACCGCCGCCGGCGCTCAGCGTGTCATTGCCGTCGCGGCCATCCAGCACATCCGCGCCACTGAGGCCGTTCAGCACATTCGCCGCGCCGTCGCCGGTCAGGATGTCCGCCCCGGCGGTGCCGATGACATTCTCGATGCCGATCAGCGTATCCGTGCCGATCAGCAGGCCGGTCGACCGCCCGGTGGTGAGGTCGACCGTGACACCCTGCCCGCCCAGCACCGGAGCCTCGAAGAAGTTCACGCGATCGATGTCGGCACCGCCATCGATCCGGTCATTGCCGAGCCCGCCCTCCAGCACATCGTCGCCGCTGCTGCCTTCCAGCGTGTCGTTCCCGCCGGCGCCGACCAGCGCGTCGTCGCCACCCGACCCGCGCAGGCGGTTCGCCAGGTTGTCGCCCTCGATCTGGTCGCGACTGGCGGTCCCGGTGATGTTCTCGATGTCGCGCAGGACATCGCTGCCCCAGTCGCCGAAGGCGACGCCCGCCGCCAGGTCGACCGTCACGCCCTGCACCACCAGGTAGGACGCCTCGTCCACGCCGGAATCGCCGTTCAGGTGATTGAACCCGATCCCGCCCAGCAGGATGTCGTTGTTGGTGCCGCCATTCAGTGTGTCGTTCCCGCCCCCGCCGTACAGCAGGTCGTCACCGCCCAGCCCGTTCACCGTGTCGTTGGTCGCGGTCGGCGGGTTGTTGAGGACGTCGACCGTGTTGGTGCCGGTATACAGGGCCATCGTCGCGCTCCCATGCGGAAGCGAAACATCTACCGGAATGTCACGAAGCCGTCAGCGCCTTTGGTCACAGGATATGAAGCGCTTCATGGCGTGGGCGGCCGGGTCACGCCGGGTCCAGCCGCAGCACCGACCCCTGCGGCGCATCAACGAGCAGGTACACGCGCCCGTCCGGTCCCACCAGCACGCTGCGCATCCGCGCGAGGCCCGTCAGCAGCCGTTCCTCGCCCACCACGCGGTCGCCATCGGTCGTCAGGCGCACCAGCCCCGGCGTGTTCAGCGCGGCGACGAACAGGCTGCGCTGCCAGCCCGGGAACGCCGCCCCGTCGTAAAAAGTGATGCCCGAGGGGCTGACCGGCGGCGCGAACACATGGATCGGGTCGACAATGTTCGGCGCGCTGACCTCGCGCGAAATCCGCGGCCCCCAGTATTCGCGCCCGTGGCTCACCACCGGCCAGCCGAAATTCGCGCCGCGGCGGACGATGTTGATCTCGTCCCCGCCGCGCGGGCCGAACTCGGCCTCCCACAGGCTGCCGGTCCAGGGGTTCACCGCCAGGCCCTGCGGATGGCGATGCCCGAACGACCAGATCTCCGGCCGCACGCCCTGCTGGCCCACGAAGGGATTGTCGGCCGGCACGCGCCCGTCGCGCGTCAGGCGGATCACCTTGCCCGCCAGGTCATCGAGGCGCTGTGCGCGGGCGCGCTCGTTGCGCTCGCCGGTGGACAAATACAGGTGCCCGTCGCGGCCGAAGGCGATCCGGCAGCCGTAGTGGTTGCGGCCGCTGGACTGGGCCGGCGTGGCATCCAGCACGCGGCGCAGGCCGGTCAGCGCATCATTGCCGGGCGAGAGGCGCGCGGTCACCAGGCGCGTCAGCGCGCCGCCCTCCACCGCCGCCGCCTGGCACAGGAAGACCTCCCGCGTGCGGGCGAAGTCCGGCGCGAGCGCGATGTCGAGCAGCCCGCCCTGGCCGCCGGCCTCGACCTGCGGCACGCCGGCCAGCGGCGCCGAGACGCGCCCATCCGTGCCGATGCGGCGCAGCCGCCCGGGGCGTTCCGTCACCAGCAGCGACCCATCCGGCAGGAAGGCCCCGCCCCAAGGGGTTTCGAGCCCCTGGGCGAACTTCACGACGCGGAAGGTCGCGCGTTCGGAGACCACGGGCGCGTCCTGCGCCACGGCCGGCGCGGCGAGGACCATCAGGGTGAGCAGCGTGCGGCGGATCATGCCGCCCAGGTGGTCCCGCACCGCGCGCGGCGCAACCTTTCGCCGCCGCGCATCCCGGTGCAGGCTGGCGTCATATCGGAGGGAACGCCACATGCAGGACAACACGCGCTTCGACGGCCGCGTCGCCATCGTGACCGGCGCTGGCTCGCGCGATTCGGGCACCAACACCACCACCGTCGGCAATGGCCGCGCGATTGCCGCGCTGCTGGCGCGCCGCGGCGCGCGCGTGCTGCTGCTGGATGTCGAGCTCGGCTGGCTGAAGGGCACCGAGGAGATGATCCGCGCCGAAGGCGGGACCTGCGCCAGCGCGGTCTGCGATGTGTCGAAGTCCACCGACTGCGCCGCCGCGGTGGCCGAGGCGGTGCGGCAGTGGGGCCGGGTCGACATCCTGGTGAACAATGTCGGCATCTCCGGCCCGCCCGGCGACGCCACCGCGGTGGACGAGGCCGCCTGGGACTTCGCCATGCAGGTGAATGTGAAGTCGGTGATGCTGATGGCGAAGTACGCGGTGCCCGAGATGCGCCGGCAGGGCGCTGGCGCGATCGTGAACCTGGCGTCGATCGCCGGGCTGCAGGGCGGGCATCCGGGCCTGCTCTATGCCACCACGAAGGGGGCGATCGTGCAGATGACGCGCGCCATGGCGGCGCATCACGGCGGCGACCTGGTGCGCGTGAATGCGGTGGCGCCGGGGTATGTCTACACGCCGATGGTGGCGTCGCGCGGCATGTCGGACGAACTGCGCCAGCAGCGCGCGAATGCCGGCCTGCTGAAGATCGAGGGCAGCGCGTGGGATGTCGCGGAGGCGGCGTGCTTCCTGGCGTCCCCGGCGGCGCGCTGGATCACTGGCGTGACGCTGCCGGTGGATGCCGGACGATCCGCCGGCAATGTGGGCGCCACCCCGAAGCCGAGCGGGCTCGTGCGCTGAGAAGCCGCTCCAGACTGCGCTGCTCGGCGCATTCTGGGGCGCGGCAGCAGCCCGCTGCGCTGTCCGGCGACCCGTTCCAGGCCACTGGCATCGCGCGAGGCGTGCGCCTCCCGCACGACGATAGACGGGCGCAGGAGCGCGCCAGCGCCGGCATTGCGAAACGATCCCTGCCCGCTTGACCGCGCCGCGAACGAAGCACGAACATGGCGGGATGGACGCGCCCGCCCGAACCCTCGCCGTCACCCGCGCCGCCATGCGCTTCTGCATGCTGCGCGGCTGGGCGCCGGTCGAACAGGTGCCCCTGCCGGACGGCCGGCGCGCCGATATCGTCGCGCTGCTGCCGAACGGTGATGTCGCGATCCTGGAGGTGAAGTCCTGCGCGCGGGACTACCTGTGCGACGCGAAGTGGTCGGAATACCGCGCCTGGTGCGACCGCCTGTTCTTCGCGGTGGACCTCGATTTCCCGCAGGCGCTGCTGCCCGACGGGGTCGGCCTGCTGGTCACCGAGGACCGCGAGGCCGCGCTGCTGCGCGATGCGCCGGAGCACCGCCTGGCGCCGGCACGCCGCCGCGCGCTGCTGCAGCGAATCGCGCTGCTGGCCTCGGGACGCCTGGCGATGCTGTCGGACCCGGCCGGCGCGGCGGAACTGCGCGCGGCGTTGCGGCTGGAATGACTACAGCGGCAGGATGATCGGCACCAGCAGCACGCTGATCGCCATCACCGCCAGCGACAGCGGCACGCCGACCTTGAGAAAATCCGCGAAGCCGTAGTTGCCCGGCCCCACCACCAGCGTGTTCACCGGCGACGACACCGGCGTCATGAAGGCGGTCGAGGCCGCCAGCGCCACCGTCATCGCGAAGGGGTAGGGCGAGGCGCCGATCTCCTTCGCGATGGCCAGCGCCACCGGCGCCATCAGCACCGCCGTCGCGGTGTTCGAGATGAACAGGCCGAGCACCGCGGTGATGCCGAAGATCACCGCCAGCAGCACCCGCGGCGCGGCCGCGCCGGCCAGTTCCACCACCGCATCGGCGGCGAGATCCACGCCCCCCGTCCGCTGCAGCGCGATCGAGAAGGGCAGCATGCCGACGATCAGCACCAGGGACTTCCACGAGATCGACCGATAGGCGCTGTTGAGGTCGATGCAGCCCAGCAGCCCCATCAGCAGGCAGCCGATCAGCGCCGCATGCACGTTGGGGATGATGCCGCTGACCATCAGGCCCACCGTCAGCACCAGCACCGCCACCGCCTGCGGCGCGCGCCCGGCCGCGGGCAGGATCTCGGCATGCTCGGCCGGCAGGTCCAGCACCACGAGCTCGTGCCCATCGGTCTGCAGCCGCCTGATGTCGGACCAGAAGCCGGTCAGCAGAAGGGTGTCGCCGGCGCGCAGCGAGGTCTCCAGCAGCTCGGCGCCGACCACCTTGCGGCCACGGCGCAGGCCGATGACCGTGAGGCCTGAGACCGCCCGCACGCGCGCCTGCAGCACGGTGCTGCCCACCAGGTCGGAGTCCGGCGGGATGAGCGCCTCGACCATGCCGATATCCTGCGAGTGCACGAGGAAATAGGCGCCGGCTTCGAGCGGCAGGATCTCGACCCCGTAATGCGCGCGCAGCTCATCGGCCTGCGCACCATCCAGCCGCACATCCAGCAGCAGGATGTCGCCCGCTTCGATGGCGGTGTTGGCGTCGGGGCGCAGCACGTCGGTGGTGAAGCGCTTGGCGCGTTCGATCGCCAACAGGTTCACGCCCGCCTCGCGCAGGGCCAGGTCGCCGAGCCGCTTGCCGATCGCCGGCGACCCCGGCGTGACGCGCACGCGGAAGGCACGGCCCGCGAGCCCGTACTGCGCCACCCAGTCGCGCAGGCTGGGCGCGCGGCGCGCCGCCGACCCCTGCGGGCGCGCATCGGGCAGCAGGCGGCGCGCCACCAGCATGTAAAGGATGCCCACCACCAGCACCGGCACGCCGAAGGGCGTGACCGAGAAGAACGAGAAGCCCTGGTGGCCCTGGCGCACCAGCTCGGCGCTGACCACCAGGTTCGGCGCGGTGGCGACCAGCGTCAGCATGCCGCTGATCAGCGCCGCGATCGACAGCGGCATCATCAGCCGGCTGGGCGCCGCGCCGGTATTGGCGCAGATGCGCAGCACGATCGGGATGAAGATGGCGACCACGGCGGTCGACGACATCACCGCGCCAAGCCCGGCGCCGGCCAGCATCAACAGCACGAGCAGGCGCGATTCGCTGTCGCCGGCCTTGGCGTTCAGCCAGTCGCCGATCTGCTGGGCGGTGCCGGTGCGCACCAGCGCCTCGCCGATCACGAACAGCGCGGCGATCAGCACGATGGAGGAATCCGCGAAGCCGGCCAGCGCCTCGTTGATGGTGAGCACGCCGGTCAGCGGCAGCAGCACGATCATCAGCAGCCCGACCGCATCCATGCGCGGCCTGTTCACGATGAACATCGCGATGGCCGCGGCCAGCAATGCAAGGACGATGAGAAGCTCGGTGGTCATGGGTCTACCTCGCGCCTGCCGCGATCAGCGGCCGCAGCGCGTCGGTCACGCCGGTCAGGATGATCTGGCAGCCGATGCACAGCAGCAGGAAGGCGGTCAGCTTGGTGGCCACCAACGTGCCCTGCGGGCCGATCCGCCGGGCGATCGCCTCGGAATAGGCATAGGCCAGCCAGATGCAGACCGCGACCGAGGCCGCGACGAACAGCGAGGACAGCGCGCTGACCATCAGCACGCCCTGCGATTCCGTGCCGCGTTCAGCGCCCAGCGCGATGGACGCCGCGATCGACCCCGGCCCGGTGGTCAACGGCAGGGTCAGCGGGAAGAAGGCCATGCGTTCGATCGGCGCGGTGTCCATCGCCGCTGGCGCCTTCGTCTCCTCAGGCGGCGCACGCAGCATCACCCAGCCGGAGGCCGCCACCGCCAGCCCGCCGCCGATCCGCAACGCCTCCAGCGAGATGCCGAAGAAGGACAGCACGCGCGAGCCCAGGAACAGCGCCACCACCAGCACGATGAACGAATTGATCGCGATCTGCCGCGCCAGGCGGGACCGTTCGCGCGGCGTCAGCCAGCGCGTCATGTCGTGGAAGATGAACGCCACGCCGAGCGGGTTGATGATGCTGAGCAGCGTCGAGAAGCCGAACAGCCAGAAGGACAGCGCCTTGGCGACCAGGAAGCCGTCGATCATCGCGCAACCCCGGGCGTGCGGCGCCGGCACGCCGCCCGGAGCCAGGGAAACCGGGGGGTTCCGCACGGCGCCTGAGGGCAGCGAGAGACACCGCTCAGCGCAGTTCGATGGTCACGCCTGCCTCGTTGAAGCGCCACTGCCCGCCGGTGCGTTCGGTCCGCAGCCGCAGTTCCACGCCCGCGGCGTTGCGCAGGAAGCGCGTCTGCGGCCCGGCAGGCGCGCCCTGGCTGCGCGGCACCACGCGTTCGGTGTAGCGGCCGGTGAAATCCTCCAGCCGGCGCAGGTTGAACACCTCCCCGCGCGCCGACAGCGTGGAGACACCCACGCTGCCGAATTCGATTCCGCGCACCGAGAAGCGGTGCTCCTCGCCCCGGAAGTGCAGCCGTCCGCCGCCGATCGAGGTACCGACCGCGAGCACGCCGACGCGCACCTGCTCGATCTCGATGGACCCGTCCGGGTTGGGGTCCGCCCGGCCGCGCTGCTGCGCGCGCGCCGGCGGCACCGCGAGCAGCGACAGCAGGACAAGGCGGCGCGTGGCGGGCAAGGACAGGTTCCCCAACCGTGATCGGCCCGCCCTTATGGCCCATCGCGCCACGGCACGCCATCACAGGCCCCAGGGCAGGCCAAGCAGGTGCCAGCCCGCCATGAACACCGTCCAGATCACGCACATGAACAGCACATAGGGCAGCATCAGCGCGATCACGGTGCCGATGCCGGCATCCTTCTGGTACTTGATGGCGAAGGTCACGATCATCGCGAAGTATGCGTTCAGCGGCGTGATGGAGTTGACCGGCGAATCACCCACGCGATAGGCCGCCAACACCGCCTCCGGCTCGACCCCCAGGCGCATCAGCAACGGCACGAAGATGGGCGCGAAGATCGCCCATTTCGCCACCGCCCCGGTGATGACCAGGTCCAGGATGAAGGTCACCACCACGAAGCCGACCAGCAGCCACAGCGCATCAAGGTTGGCGCGCTGCAGGATGTCGGCCAGCGACACCGCCGCCAGCGTGGCCATGTTGGAATAGTTGAAGAAGGCGATGAACTGGCTGATGACCAGCAGCAGCAGGATCAGCCCGGCCAGCGACCCGATCGCCTTCTGCATGGCGTTGATGACGTCGTTGGTGCCCTTCATGGTCTTGGCACCGATGCCATAGGCCGCGCCGCAGACCAGGAACAGCAGCGCGATCGACACGATCAGGCTGGCCATGAAGGGCGAATTGCCGATGATCGCCGCTGTCTCGGGGTGGCGCAGCGGCGCGCCGGGCGGCAGCGTCAGGATGGCCAGGAAGGCGAACACCGCCAGCATCCCGCGCAGCGCGTATTTCAGGCCGCGGTATTCATCCGCGGACAGCCCGGTCTCGCCCGGCACCTGGTAGTCCCCGGCATAGGCGCCCAGCCGCGGTTCGATGACGCGTTCGGTGATGACCGCGATCAGCACGGTCAGCAGCACCACCGACCCGATCGAGAACCAGAGATTCGCCGCCAGGTCGATCGACTTGTTCGGGTCGACCAGGCGGATGGCATCGTTGGTGATCTCGGTCAGGATGCCGTCGGTCGGCACGATCAGCACATTCACCAGGAAGGCCGAGGCTACGGACGCGAAGCCTACCGCGAGCCCCGCCAATGGATGCCGCCCCACGCTGATGAACGCCGCCGCCGCCAGCGGGATCAGCACCAGGTATCCGGCATCGGCCGCGATGGACGACACGATGCCCACGAAGGTGAGGATGTAGGTCAGCGCCCAGCCGGGTGCCACGATCACCAGCTTGCGGATCAGCGCCTTGACCAGCCCCGATTCCTCGGCGACGCCGACACCCACCATCGCCACGATGATCACGCCGACGGCGTTGAAGTTCATCAGGTTCTGCACGACCCCGGTGAACATGAAGCGGATGCCGTCCACCGTGAGCAGGCTGCGCGCATCGGTGCGCGCCTGCTCGATCGCCCCGGTCGCGGGGTTATAGGCCTGGTAGGTCACATGCGCGCCCAGCAGCCCCAGCAGGGCCGACAGCACGATCACCAGGCCGATCAGGTAGACGAAGATCATCACCGGATGCGGCACGCGGTTGCCCACGCGCTCCACCGCATCCAGCATCTTCTGCATCGCCGTCTTCGGCGCGTCCGTCGTCGTGCTCATGTCAGTCCGCCAATGCGTGAAGGATGCGCGCCCAGGAGCGGATGCCCTTCTGGAAGCTGGTGAGGTTGTACTTCTCGTTCGGGCTGTGGATGCGGTCGTCATCCAGCCCGAACCCCGCCAGCACCACATCCATGCCGAGCGAGGTCTTGAGCAGCGTCGTCACCGGGATCGACCCACCGCCGCCGATGAACACCGCCGGCCTGCCCCATTCGGCGGTCAGCGCATCGCGCGCCCGCCCGAAGGCGGGGTTGTCCACCGGGAAGGCGATGGCGCGGCCGGCGCCGTGTTCCCTGAACTCGGCGCGGCAATCGGCCGGCAGGCGGGCGCGCACATGGGCGCGGAAGGCCTCGCGCACCTGCTGCGGGTCCTGGTCGAAGACCAGGCGGAAGCTGACCTTGGCGGAGGCCACCGCGGGTATCACGGTCTTGAACCCCTCGCCCTGGTAGCCGCCGCCCATGCCGTTGATCTCGCAGGTCGGGCGCGACCAGGTCTGCTCCAGCACCGACCGCCCGCGCTCGCCCGCCGGCACCGACAGGCCGATGGCGCCCAGGAACGCTGCCTCGTCGAAGCCCAGCGTGGCCCATTGCGCGACCAGCTCCGCCGGCGGTTCCGGCACGCCGTCGTAGAAGCGCGGCAGCGTCACCCGGCCGGCATCGTCGTGCAGGTCGGCCAGGATGCGGGCCAGCACGCGGTTGGGGTTGGCGGCGGCCGATCCGTAGAAGCCCGAATGCAGGTCGCGGTCGGCGGCGTGGATGGTCACTTCCTCCCCGCACAATCCGCGCAGCATCGTGACGATGGCGGGCGTGCGCGCATCCCACATGCTGGTGTCGCAGATCAGGCCGATATCGGCGCGCAGCGCCTGCGCATGCTCGGCCAGGAAGCCGGGCAGGCTGGCGCCGCCGGATTCCTCCTCGCCCTCCAGCAGGATGGTCACCGGGATCGGCAGCCGCCCGGTCACCGCCTTCCAGGCGCGGCAGGCCTCGACGAAGGCCATGAGCTGGCCCTTGTCGTCGGCCGACCCGCGGCCGGTGATGATCCTGGTCCCGTCCGGCAGCGTCTGGATGGTGGGTTCGAAGGGATCGCGGTCCCACAATTCCAGCGGATCGACCGGCTGCACGTCGTAATGGCCGTAGAACAGGGCCGACCGCCCGGGCGCGCTGCGGTCATGCGCGACCACGATGGGGTGGCCCGGGGTGGCATGCGCGCTGGCGTCGAAGCCGATGCTGCGCAGGTCCTCGGCATGCCATTCGGCGTTGCGGCGGCATTCCTCGGCATAGGCGGGGTCGGTCGAGATCGACCGGATGCGGAGCACCGCAAAGAGCCGCTCCAGCGCCGCGTCCGAATCGGCATCGATCCGGGCGAGCACGGCGTCGAGCTGATCCATGGACATCCCCTCGGCGTTCCCGCACGCAAGCGACCACGATATCCGGATTCGCCGCGCGCGGGTTAGTCCCGTCGTTCCATCCTTTGGCCCTGCGTCCGTCCTTCAGGGCGCGAGGTCGATCGACCCGATCGGCCGCAACGCCGAGATCCAGCGCCCGCCCTGGCGGCCCTGGGCCTCCCCGTAGGCGAACAATGCCCGCATGAAGGCGGTCTCGAAGGGCTGGTCGCGCGTGGCGGTGAAATCGGCGCCGATATAGGCCAGGCGGAAGCGCACGCCGTCGCGCAACGAGGTCAGGTAGATGCGCACGATGTCGTTCACCGCGCTGTAGTGCAGCAGCGTGGTCGCGGCGCGCCCCGCGATCGACAGGATCGAGCGATTCGTGCTCGACCATTCGGTGTCGAGCCGCCCGTTGCGCACCACCCATGCCGTGCGCTGCCGATCGCGCACGGCGGCGCGCGCCGCGCGGTCGGGTTCGATCTGCGGCGGATAGAGGAACATCTGCAGCGATGCGCCACCGTCCACATGCATCTCCTGGTAGCGACCGCCGTCGTTCTCCACATCGATCAGCGCCGGCGGGAAGGCGCCGGGGATGGAGGCGGAGGCCAGCAGGATGCGCCGCACCAGTTCCGGCGCGCCGGGCCGGCCGCTCGCGGCGATGGCGCCGATGTTCCAGAACACCGGCCGGCCGAGATCGAGGTTGGTGGTGCCGATCAGCAGCAGCCTGCCGCGCCCGTATTCGCGCGCCACCGCCGCCATCAGCGCGTCGTTCACATGGCGCTCGATCAGGTTGTACAGCGGCGAGGTGTCGGCCAGCGCCTCGCCGAACAGCACGGCGCGCAGGCGGTTGCCGATCACCAGCAGGTCCGATGGCGCGACCTCGGTGAAGACCTCGCGCAGGACCGGGTCGTAGTCGGGCCCCAGGAAGGCGAAGGGCGCAATCAGCGCGCCCGCCGAGATGCCCGTCACCAGGTCGAAGGATGGCCGCTGGCCCGATGCGGTCCAGCCCACCATCAGCCCGGCGCCGAAGGCACCGTTGTCGCCGCCGCCCGACAGTGCCAGCAGGTTCGCCGGCGGCAGCACGCCGCGGCGCCCGGCCGGCAGCGCCGCCACCTGCCGGTCCTGCATGAGCGTCCATTCGCGCAGCAGCGGCGCGGGGTCGCCATCCAGCCAGAAGCGCGCATTGGACAGCCCCAGGATCGGCAGGGATTCCGTGACGCGCAGCGGCGGCGGGTCGAGCCGCGCGATGTTGCCGCAGGCGGCCATCGCCAGCAGGACGAAGGGCAGCAGCCACAGGCGCCTCATTGCATCCAGGCTCATTGGGCGTGGCACTCCGGCCGGGGTTCGCGCACCCGGCTGCGGCGATGCCGGCGATGCGCGCGAAGTGTAGGGCAGCGCCCCGCCGGGCGAAACCGGCGCACGCACCGACCCGAAGCTGTCACACGCCGGCCGCCAGCCCGGCCCGCGATACGCCCGGCGGCCGATCAGAACCGCGCGATCGCCGCGAACAGCACGCGGTTCGCGATGCCATGCCCGAACCCCGCCGGGCCGCCGGCCTGGGCGCCGCCGAACAGGTCGCGCCGCGTGAACAGGTACTCCACGCCGATATCGAGCCAGCCGCTGCTGAACACGCCGTTCCGCACCACCCCGAAGGGGCTCCAGATCAGGTTGGCGAAGACCTGCTGGTATTCGCGGTTGAGCGAGGTCGCCGCCGCCGACCCCGGCGCGAAGCCCATCGCATAGCCGGGGAAGTCGCTGCGCGCATAGGCATAGGTGACGTTGCTGCGCAGCTGGTCGGTCCAGAAGCGGCGGTAGGCGATGGTCGCGCCATAGGTCGGCACCGGATCGAGCCCCGCCTGCAACACGCCCGGCAGGCCGAGGTCGGTCAGCGCGTCCTGCCCGGAATTCTGCCCGGCGAAATACCGCCCGATGCCTTCGCCATAGAAGGCCATGCCGACGATCTCGTCCGGCCCGAAGCTCTCCGACAGCCAGCGCATCGGCAGCCGCACCATGCCCGAGACACCCCAGGCCAGCGCGGTGTCGGACACCGGCGCGATACCCGCCGCCGCCGTGCCGTCGGTGCGCAGTTCCAGCTGGCGCAGCAGCGCGCGGCCCATCACCTCGGCGCCGTCGTGCCGCCAGGACACGCGCGCCAGCAGGTCGGGCACCGAGTTGAAGGCCGGGCTGGCGCCGCCATCCAGGCTGCTGCCCGGCGTGAAGGCGCCGGCGGCCGAGGTATAGGAGGTCTCGGGCGCCTCGACCGAGATCATGCCCGTGACGCCTTCGGCCAGCCGCCCCGTCACGCGCAGCTGCGCCTGGCGGATGAAGGACTGGTTCAGGTTGGTGGCGTCGATCAGCGTTTCGAACACGCCTTCGTTCCACAGGCTGTTGGCCTGGCCGATCAGCACGCGCAGGCGTTCGTCGCCCAGTTCCGCCCAGGCCTGGCGCAGCCGGAACACCGCATTGGTCGAGGTGGCCGCCCCGCCGCCGAAATCGCCCTCCAGCCGCGTCTCCAGCGTGCCCCAGCGGGTCAGCGTGCGTGTGTCCAGGCCGAAGCGGCTGAAGCGCGCCGTCATGCCGAAATCGCCGCCCTGCTGGTCGGCCAGGCTGCCGGTGAGCGGAATGCCCTGCGGCGGCGGCGCATCGGTCTGGTTGCGCGGCCCGAGATCGTAGTACCCGGTCAGCTTGGCGAAGCCATAGAGCCGCACCTGCGTATCCGTGCCCGGCACCCGGAAGGCGATGCCGGGAAGATCCGAGCGCAGCGCATCGCCCGAGGCCGACTGGTCGCCCTGCGCGCCAGGCGGGTGAAGCCCGGCGACATCGGGCGCGAAGGGCGATGGCGCGGCGGCCAGCGCCGCCTGCGCCGCGCGCGCCTCGGCCGCGGCCGCGCGGGCTTCGGCGGCGGCGGCCTGCGCCTCGACC